>JAKQEQ010000035.1 GCA_029556545.1 Candidatus Hydrogenedentota bacterium | reverse complement strand
AACTCGACGTGTGGGTGTCTTGCCCTAGGTCCGCGTCGCGCGCTGGAGTTCCCGCATTTAGGGCCGAAGGCCCATGACATAGTAGCCCAGGGCAACGCCCTGGGAAAATGTGCGCGCCTCAATGTGAAGCCCTGCAAGGGCGTAACAGCCAAAGGACCCTGTATGCGGGGCGCCCTTATTCCCTTCCCGTCGTGTTTCGCCCTTTCAGGGCTTCTCTTTATAGCAGCCATCCCTCTTCCCAGGGCGTTGCCCTGGGCTGTCTTCTCCGGCCCTTTCAGGGCCGTGCCCTTGGCCAAATCGCGCAAACGGCGCGGTTTCCGCAGTGGACATAATGTGCGGATTTTGATGCGATTGCCCTGGCACAACCGGCGCCTGGACCTTGGAGGCCCGGTAACGTGGGACTAAAGCGGGAGGGGGGGGCCAGCAGGGTAGGAACGGGCGGAGAGGGGATATCGGGCGTTACAGGCCGCTGTGGGCGGAAATCCGGGTGAACGTGGCGCAGCCATCTTGCGCGCGGGGCGGTTGCGTCACCCGGGACCGCGCATTATGATATGTATTCTGAATCCAGGGGACATGCCCGTGGTTCCAGGTAACTTCCAGAGAACGGGTTCCATCTTTCCGGCTGTGACGCCATGAGCGAGACACACGAACAAGAGAGCCATCTCCCCGCGCGCGGTCCGCAGGAGTTTCCGGACGTGTTTCCGGTAATGGGCCTGCCGCAGCAGGTCGTTTTCCCGATGTCGCTGGCGCCGTTGCAGGTGACGGAACACGAGGAGAAGCTGCTGATCGAAGACGTGGCCCGGGGCAACCGCTTCGTGGGCCTTGTGTTGCTGCGGGACCCGGATGCGTCGGAACCCGGCCCGGAGAACATGCACGAGGTGGGGTGTCTTGGCCGTCTCTTCCAGATGCAGCGGGACGGGGACGGCATCAACGTGGTGATTCAGGCGCTGAAGCGTTTCCGCATCGTGGGGATCGTGCAACGCAAACCCTATTGCGTTGTGCGAGCGGAAGTGCTGGAGGATGTGGGGCATCCGGCGGAAGCGATCGCGCCGCTGGCGACGACGGTCAAGATGCAGATGGGACGGCTTATCACGTTGTCGCCGAACATCCCGGACGGTGCGCGGCACGTCATCGAGAACATCGACGATCCCGGGTTCCTGGCGGACCTCGCGGCGGGCAACCTGGGCATCGCCGTCGAGGAGAAGCAGAAACTCCTGGCGAGCGCCGACCCGAAGGAACGTCTCCAGCGGCTCACCTACCTGCTGGCGCGGGAGACGGAACTGCTGGAAGCCTCGAACAAGATCCATGCGCAGGTCAAGGGCGCCATCGACAAGGGCCAGCGCGAGTTTTATCTGCGGCAGCAGATGAAGGCGATTCAGGAGGAGTTGGGCGAGGGCGAGGACCAGCGCCCGGAAATCCAGGCGTATCGGGAGAAGGTCGAGGCCCTGGGCGCGCCGGACGACGTGCGCAAGGAAGCCCTGCGCGAACTGGACCGGCTCACCCGCATGCACGAATCGAGCGCCGAGTACCACGTTGTCACGACGTATCTCGACACGATTATCGAGTTGCCGTGGAACCGCTTCACCGAGGGCAAGGTCGATATCGACCGCGCGGATCGCATCCTGAATCAGGACCACTACGGTTTGAACAAGGTCAAGGAACGCATCCTCGAATACCTGGCGGTGCGCAAACTCAAGCCGGACGCGGCGGGGCCGATCCTCTGCTTTGTCGGCCCGCCCGGCGTGGGCAAGACCTCGCTGGGCAAGTCCATCGCCCGCGCGCTGAACCGGGCATTCACGCGGATGTCGCTGGGCGGCGTGCGCGACGAGGCGGAGATTCGCGGGCATCGCAAGACGTACGTGGGCGCGCTCCCGGGCCGGATCATCCAGAACATCCGCAAGGCGGGATCGGCCAACCCGGTCTTCATGCTGGATGAAATCGACAAACTGGGCGCGGACTTCCGGGGCGACCCGTCGTCCGCCTTGCTCGAAGTGCTCGATCCCGCGCAGAACGACACGTTCGTCGATCATTACTTGAACGTGCCGTTCGACTTGTCGCGGGTTATGTTCATCGCCACGGCGAACGTCACGGACACGATACCGTGGGCCCTGCGCGACCGCATGGAGGTCATCGAAATCCCCGGCTACACCCTCGACGAGAAGATCGCCATTGCGGAACGCTACCTCGTGCCGCGCCAGCGCGAGGCGCACGGACTCTCGGCCAAGCAGCTTACGTTCCAGAAGAGCGCGCTGCGCCGCATCATCGGCGGGTACACCCGCGAGGCGGGCGTGCGCAACCTCGAACGGGAAATCGCCCACGTCTGCCGCGGCTGCGCCCGGCGTTTCGCGGGACGGCGCCGCAAGCCCATCCGTATCGGCCCCGCCGAAGCGTGCGAATTCCTGGGACCCGAGCGCGTCTTCTACAACACCGCCGAGCACACCCGCATCCCCGGCGTCGCCATCGGCCTTGCCTGGACCCCCACCGGCGGAGACATCCTCTTCATCGAGGCGACCCACATGCCCGGGAAGGGCCAACTCCTGCTCACGGGCCAACTGGGCGACGTCATGAAGGAATCCGCGCGCGCCGCGCTCAGTTATCTGCGCGCGCACAGCAAGGCGCTCGGATTGGAGAAGACCGACTTCACGGAACTCGATGTTCACCTGCACGTGCCCGCGGGCGCCGTGCCGAAGGACGGCCCGAGCGCCGGCGTCGCCCTCCTCACCGCCATGGCGTCGCTCTTCACCGGCAAGCGCGTCAAGAACGCGCTGGCCATGACCGGCGAAATCACCCTGCGCGGACTGGTCCTCCCCGTCGGCGGCGTCAAGGAAAAGGTGCTCGCGGCGGCCCGGGCGAAGGTGAAGACCGTCATCCTGCCCGACCGCAACCGCAACGACCTCGAAGACGTGCCCGAGGACATCCGCAAGAAGATGACCTTCCACTTCGTCCGGCAGATGAGCGAGGTCCTGAAGATCGCGATCGGCGTGGAATTGGACTGATTCGCGCACGCCACGCCGTCCGAGACCGCGCGCAACAAAACTAAACCCGTGCCCCGCCAGCCACGCGCATCCTCGGCCGCGCGTTTTGACGATGCCGGTGTCGTGTGTTACGATGCGTCGGTTTCCCGGCGTGAAACGGTAGGTTAAGCCATCGAGGGGAATAGTCATGCGTCAAGTGTCTATCGCGTTGGTGTTGGCCGTGGTGCTGTTCTTGGGCTGCCAGGAAGAGCCGCCGCCGCCCGAGCCTGTGGAGGAACCGCCGCCCGAGCCCACGGCGGACGACATCTACAATGAGATGAAAACCAGCGTGCAGGTGTTGTGGCGGCCCATGACCGGCGGCGGCGCGCTCCAGGTGGCCGAAATCGAGCCCCCGGCAAACGCCCTGCGCGCGGCAAAAGCCAAGAACATGTCATATCAACACCTGCCCGAGGCGAATAGTCGGATGCGCCGTGACCTCGAAGACCTCATTCGCGACTCGGACAAGAACCAACGCTGGCGCGTCTTGAAAGCCGCCTGCCTCGCTTTCGAGGCGCTCGAACCCGGCAGCACGCGCTACAAGCGCATGATCGAGCGCGCGGACATCATGATGGCGCGCCCGTTCGTCAAGGTGTTGGGCTTCTCCACGGTCGACGATCAAACTTATATAATGTTTCAGGTGACGGACGCCATCACGCAGGAAATCTCCAATCGCACCGCGCGCGTCGGCGAGGAACTGGTCGAGGGCGTGCGCGTCGAGGAAATTCTGGGCGGTAACCAGGCCGTGCGCCTCAACTACCTGCCCGTCAACGACAGTAGCTGGATCACGCCGGGGCCGTCCGAGATGCTCAAGGAACCGGCGAAACGGCAGCAGTTCCAATAGACTGCGCCGCCGCGGAGGATCGGGGACAGGCACGTCTCGTTCGCCTGCGGCGGACTCGCTTGTGCCAGTCCCCGACTATCGGGATAGCAGCGTGACCATCGTGAACGTAACGCCCCCGACTCATCGCCGCCCGTCGCTGTTCAGTCCGGGCGTTTCCATGGCGTTGATTCTGCTGCTTGGCGTCCTGGGCTACGTCAACACGTTCGACGGCGAGTTCGTCTGGGACGACGCCTCGTCGGTGTTGCTGCATAAGCACGTCCAAGACCCAGCCAAACTGCTCCAACTGTTTCGCGAAGACCAACACGCCTTCGGCACGGGTCAGGGCAATTTCTATCGGCCCTTCGTATCCGTCTCGTTCATGATCGACTTCTTGATCTCGTATGACGCCGCCACGGACGCCCCGACCACGGATCGCCCCTACCCCGCGGTCAGCCCGCTGGTCTTTCACCTCACCAACTTGGCATGGCACCTGGCCGCGGCCTTGCTCCTGTTCGTGCTGCTGGGCCGCCTCGGCGCGTCGCCGGGCGTGCGCACCGCGACTTCCCTGATCTTTGTCGTGCATCCGCTGCACACGGAAGCGGTCGGCTACATCAGCGGGCGCGCCGACATGATGGCCGCCGCCTTCATGTTCGCGGGGCTCGCCTGCGTCTTTCAAGCGGACGCCGCCCGCTGGATGCGCGGCGTTGTCGCTTCGGCGCTGTGTTTCGCGGCGGCCCTGCTCTGCAAGGAATCCGCCACAGTCTTCCCGGTCCTGCTTGGGATCCTGCTGGCCACGCCTTTCCTGCGCAGTCAGCATTCCGCGAATATCCGAACCTCTCACGCGCGGCGCTTCGCGCCCTTGGTCGTAGCGCTCGCCGTTCTCGCCCTCTATGGCGGCCTTCGCATGACGGTGCTGCGGTTCGCGGAGCCGGGAGATGCCGTCGCGGCCCCGTTGTCGCAGCGGTTTATCGAGGTGGGCCAGTCGTTCGCGCTCTACCTGCGGTTGCTGTTCCTGCCCACCGGACTGCACATGGAACAGACCCTGGCCGGCACGCCACTTTGGGTCGCCTTGGTCGGCTACTTGTTGCTCATGGCCGTTGCGGCGGTCGCAGTGTACGGCTTCTACTGCCGGAACGGGCGCGTCGCGGCGGGATTCGCCTGGTTTCTGCTCACGTGGGCGCCCATTTCAGGCATTTTTCCGCTGAACGCGCCGCTCGCGGAGCATTGGCTGTATGTGCCCATGGCCGGTTTTTGGTGGGGGCTTGCGGAACTCGCGGCCATGATCACGGGACAGGCCGCCGGCGCGGCGCGGACCGCGCCGTTGCAGCGCTGGGGCGTCCCTGTGACGGCGGGGCTCACGCTGCTGTTTCTGGGATTGACCGTGGCGCGCAACGAGGCGTGGCGGTCGAATACCGCCATCTACGAGAACACCCTCGCGTCGAACCCTGAGACGTATCGCATTCATGCCAACCTCGCGGAAACCTACAAGATGGAAGCCAACCTGGCCGGGGCGCAACGCCATTACCGCGAAACGCTCCGCCTCTACGACCGGTTCCGCACGCGGCGAGGAAACCAGGGCACGCTGTTGCAGCACGAGACCTACTTCCAATGGGCATCGGCACTGCTGCGGCTGGGCGAAGCCCGCTTCGCCGAGGGGATCGAGCGAAACGTTCGATACCTGGACGCCCTCGAACACTGCGCGGGCATTCGCGTGGCGGCGGACCCGCGGGATGAGGATTCGCGCACGGCCCGCATCGTTGCCATGGACGGCCAGGCGTTGGCGTCGCTCGCGCTGGGCGACTTCGAGCGCGCCGCCTTATTTGCCCGCGAGGCGTTTCTGGCCACAGGCGACCTCGAAGGCGCGCAGGCGGCTTACGAGAAGGCGCGGCGAGGCGGGGCCGCGGAGGAACAGGCGCGCGTTGCGCGGCTCACAACATTGCTGGAAACGGGCAGCTACGAAGAGGCCCGCGGCCGTTTTCTCGCGGCCGCAAGCTATGATCCGCCTTTCGCCCGATTGGCGGAAGTCTTTGCGGCCGACCCCCTGTTCTGGCCGAACAGGCCCGAGAACGTATGGCGATCGCTCGGGCTCAACGCTCCGACGCGCGGCGACCCACGGAGTCGATAGCAGGCCGGCGCGGGAATGCATTCCCGCGCCGCCACAGATGGAGGATTATACGTTGCTCAAACATCGTTTGCTTCACCCTGACATTCTCGAAGCCATCGCCTCGGCGGGCCACGGATCGCGCATCCTGATTGCTGACGGCAACTACCCCGCCAGCACGTGCCTCGGCGAGAACGCCGCGCTCGTTTACCTCAACCTCGCGCCCGGAAAGCTCACGGTCACGGAAGTGCTCGAGACCCTGCTCAGCGCCGTTGAAATCGAGGAGGCGGCCGTCATGACGCCCGGCGACGGCCCGGAGCCCCCGATCTTCGACGAGTTCCGCAGACTACTCCCCGGCCTGGACCTCGTCGAATATGACCGCTTCGAATTCTACGAGGAGGCAAGCGGCCCGGAAACCTGCCTCCAGATCGTAACCGGCGAACGCAGGCTTTACGCCAATCTCCTGTTGACGCTAGGTGTTGTGAACGCTTGACGCCCTTCTCGCTAATCACAGTTTTAGAACTACACGACGGCGGGATCGTGCCGCGCGGCATAGTGCCGCTCCCCGCGGTTAGGTGCTTGTCGCGATTGAGGTTCGAGCCGTTAGCCGGGAAGCGGGAACGCCCGAGTATGCTGTGGAGTTCTGTTGACACCATACCCGACCCGTGCTATGATGACCGAGGCGAGGGTGGAGTAGTGTGTGTATACGGCAAGCGATTTGAAACAACCTAGAGCACGCCATCACGGAGGTGGGTTCCATGGCCGACGAACAAAAAAAGAACGGTGAAGGCAGCCCGGAAGAGGAAAAGCCGCGCGACGACCTCTTTGGCAGCGACTCGGGATTGGGCAATCTGCCCCCGCTGAGCGATTTCGAGTCCTCGAGCGGCGCGGCCTCCGATAGCGGGTTGCCCCCGCTGAGCAGCCGGGACGTGGGCACGCCCTCGGAAGGGGGGCTCCCGCCGATCAGCGATCTGGGCATCGAGACGCCCAGACCCACAGGCGGCAATATCCGCCCGGCTCCGCCCGATTTCGATACGGATACGGAAGCGTTCTCCGCTGGCGGCGCGTTCAGTTCCAGCGGCACCGGTTTCCAGGACCTGGCCGCGGACAGCGATTTCTCGCCGGAAACGCCTGAGATCGGCCCCGGACCCGAAGCCGATGTCGATACGCCCATGTTCGACAGCGCTTTCGGCGGCGGCGGCTTCGATGCGGCAGTCCAGACGCCCGCACCCACGCAAGCCATGGAAACGCCGCTCTTCGGCGGCGCGCTGGCGGGTGCGCCCGGCGCCGGGCCAACTTTCGACCAGGACGCTTTCGGCGGCGGTCCGTTCGGCGCGGCTGGCGGCACCCCCATGCCCGATTTCTCTCCGGACACCGGCATGCTCGGGGGGGCGGCCATGGCCGGCGCGGCGGCATCGACCGTTCCGCCGCCCGAGCCGCGTGGCAGGGGCGGGATTCTGACGGGTTTCCTGATCGGGGCGGTGCTCGCGCTTATCGTCGGCATCATCGCGGGCCCATATGTCTTGCCCAGTGTTCCCGTGCTGCCGGACATGTTGCCGGAAACGGCGAAGGACCAGCAGATTGCCAAGCTGCAGCGAGATATCTCGGGTCTCAATCAAGAACTGGAGGTCTATCGTCGCCAGCCGCCCCCGGAAGAGATTCGTACGCTGACGCCCCAGGAACTGGACAATCTGCGGCAGGAAATTGCGCGCAGGAGCGAAGAGTTGAACGGCGTCAAAGCACAACTCGATCAGGTGACCGCCGCGTACAATCAAAAGGCGGCCGACCTGCGCGCGGTCGAGGATGATATCGCACGACTGAACACGCAGTTTATCGAGACGCAGGAACGGTACGACGACCTGCGAAGCGAGACTTCGATTATTCAGGCTCGGCAGAAGGGCTTGATCGCGGAAGTCGACCGGCTCACAAACCTCGTGGGCGGGCTCGAGGAGGCCCAGGCCCGCAGTGACGCCACGAAGGAGGCGCTCGCCTTCGCGGTGGACCGCTTGCTGATACAAGTCAAGGAAGGCATCCCGCTCACGCCTCAGAAATACTCGCGTGATGACCGCCTCGCCAAGGTCGAGCGTCTCCGCGAGGAGGTGCAGCGGGCGAAGTTCGTGACACCGGAAATGCAGAACACTTATACCGACCTGTATCTGCAAGAACTGCAGATCGCCGCCACGCAAGAGTATTTCTTCGCGCGGATCATCGTCACGGACCGCTTCGGCGCCAAGTACGCCAAGTGGGCGGAGTGCCTGAGCAAGGGCAATTGGGCCGTCCACTATCGGACGTTGGACGGGAAGAACATCGGCAGTTTCGAGAATATCGGAACGCCGGAAGCCCCGCACTGGGGTTGCCGAGAAGACCTTCCCGCCGCCGCGCAACAGCAAATCGAGGAACAGATATTCGCCGCCCGCGTGCCGGGGTTCGAGGAGAAGATTCAAGTCCTCGCGGAGAAGCAGGTCGCGATGGAGGACGGCACGCCGCTGCAACGCGCGTTTGACTCGCTGTAATCCCGCAACGTAACCTTGGGCCGCGCCGAAAACGGCGCGGCTCTTTTTTTTTCACCAAGGTTATTGCGAGAAACCCGCCGCGGAGAAATCACCATGACCGCCATGACGTGTGTGCTGACCGTTGCGGCCGCGATTGCACAATCGTTACACGAAACGGAACTCATTTTCCCGTTTGACCCCTTGCATAATCACTCGTCGTGCATCGTCGAGACGCCGGAAGGCGGCCTGCTCGTCGTCTGGTTTCATGGTTCAGGTGAACGCTCGAGCGATGACGTAGTTCTTCAAGGCGCGCGGCGAAAACCGGGAGCGACCGCCTGGAGCGCGTCGTTCCTCATGGCCGACACCCCGGACCTGCCCGACTGCAATCCCGTGCTTTTCGTCGACCCGCGCGGCACGCTCTGGCTCCTCTGGGTCACCATCCTGAACAATGAATGGGGCAGCGCCCTGCTCAAGTATCGCGTCGCCACGGACTACGAGGGCGACGGCCCGCCGCGTTGGGACTGGCAGGACGTCATCCATTGCCGGCCCGTGAAGATCGAGGAACAGTTCTCCGCCCTCATCGAGAAGGCCGAGGAGCAACTGGGGCCGTTCCTTGACGCCGTGGATTGGATGCGATCGGAACTCGACGCAATGCGGAAGGCCCCGCATGACAAGCTCACCCGGCGTCTGGGCTGGATGACCCGCGTACATCCCATCATGTTGTCCGACACCCGCATGATGCTCGGCCTGTATTCCGACGTGTTCAATTGTTCGATGGCCGCGTTCACGGAGGACTGGGGCAAGACGTGGACTTTCAGCGAGCCGATTCTCGATCCGCTCGTGAAGCACCTTGCGAATATCCAGCCTAGTTTCGTGCGTCGGAGCGACGGCGCCATCGTCGCGTACATGCGCGACAACGGCATTCCGAAATATGTGCGCACCGCGGTCTCGACGGACGGTGGCCTCACCTGGGGCGAATACGGCTGGACCGACATCCGCAATCCGGGCTCCAGCGTCGAGTGCATCGCCCTTCGAAGCGGACGCTGGCTGCTGGTGTGCAACGACACCGTCGAGGGCCGCTACCGGCTCTCGGTCTTTCTCTCCGAGGACGAAGGAAAGACGTGGCCCCATTCGCGCGCACTCGAGGACTTCCCGCCGAGCAGCGGCGGTTCCGCGTCTTACCCCTCGATGATCCAGGCCGCCGACGGTACGGTCCATTGCACGTACTCGTACAAGGAGGGCGGCGTCCCGGGATCGACGATCAAGCACGTACGTTTCAATGAAGCCTGGATACTCGAAGGGGATACCCCCTGACGCATGGGAAACGGTGTAACTATTGACCGCGGGTCCAGGCCGAACGCAGTTCGTACACCCGCAGGTGCGTGACCGTCGCTTTCCCGCCGACGGCGTGTAGGGCGAGACCGCGCTCGTCGGAATTGAAGATACACCCCATCGGCATGTAGACGCGCCCGTCGTTCCCGAATATCTCGATCGAGACCCGGTCAACGAGCAGTTCCAGACGAATGCGCCCGTTCTCGGGGGCGAGCGGCGCGGCCTTGTCGCCGCACACGAGTTGGGCCTGCTTGCAGTCATAGCGGACGGGCACGCCGCGGACGACAAACGCGATCTCCGATGATTCCCCCGGTTCGAATTCCGCCTGAATGTGGAACAGGTCGCCTGAGAGGGACTCGAGCAGGTTATGATCCGGCGCGACCGGTGCGTCGCTCCACGCATGGAGCGCACCGTGCAATGCTTCAATCTCGCGTACGGGCCGCGCGAACATGCGAACGCCGTCGTCTGTGGCGCGCAGTGTCAATTCGCACGGGAACGTCATCATCTGATTGAACGGCATCCCCGGAATCTCAACGGTGCCCCACGCAATCTGGATCCGCCGCCCGTCTTCCGCCGGAATCCCGTTGAAAGTCTGCGAGGCATAGAAACAGTTGCCGTGATTGAACGGATGGGGACCGGCCTCGGTCTTGAATTCGCGGCCGTCGAACATGCCGACGGCATACGCGCCGTTTGCGGCGTACACGACCCAACGGGTATTCGCCGAGTCGCCGTCCACGGCCAACTCGAACAACTCGGGGCACTCGAAGTACTCCTCGATGCGGCTCTGGTACGCCCACGTCTTCAGGTCCTTCGAGGTATAGAAGGAAATGCCGTTCTTCCTGCCTTCCTGCTCGTCGTACACCGCCATGACCCACTGCCGCGAGGGCGCGTGCCAAATGACCTTCGGGTCCCGGCCCGTGTGCGTGACGACCGGGTTGCCCTCGTAGTCCGTGAAGCTGCGGCCCCGGTCGCGGCTGTAAGCGATGCACTCACCCCGGCCTGTGCTCGTGTACGCGGCGACGATGACGTCTTCGTCGCCACTCTTGAACCCGGCGGTGTCCGCTTCGTCCACCACCGCGCTGCCGGAAAACACCCAATCGCCGTGCCGCGCCGGATACAACGCAATCGGCAATTCGGTCCAATGCACCAAATCGGGACTGACGGCGTGGCCCCAATGCATGTTGCCCCATTTCCGCCCGTAAGGATTGTGCTGGTAATAGAGGTGGTATTCGCCCTTGTGGAAGACGAGTCCGTTGGGGTCATTGTTCCAGCCCCGCCGCGACGTAAAATGAAACTGGGGTCGCAGCGCCTCGCGGTAGAGGTCCTCCGCTCCTCGAATCACGTCGCCCTGCGTAATGGCGTCGAGCGCCTTGGCCTCCCCCTCCGCGCCGTCCAGGCGCACCGTGATTTCCCGCCCCTGAAACGGCGCAAGATCGAGGAACACCCAGAAATCCGGCGCGGCCTCGGCCAATTCGATATCGAATTCGCGAACCACGGCGTCCCCGACAAGCACGCGCACCCGCCGCATCGCCGCGCCATCCTTCACCGGCAGGTTCAGGTATCGTTTCTCCGCCTTCATCCACAGTTCTCCCTCGGGGTACGGCCTATTCGCAGTCCCCGTTGCAGCCCCGGACGAACAGGCACCCTGAGCAACCGCCAGCAGGGCAATATATGTAGCGAACCTCACCGGGAAAGCTCCATGGTTTCCTCTTCCGCCAGGAAGGCGGCATAACGCAAGGTCTTTCGGCAATGCCCGGCCTTCTCAATCGGGGGCTCACGAAATCCCGACATCCCGCCGCGCACCACAGGCGACTCGGCCCGCGCCGTTGTCTCGGTGCGGCGCGATGCGGCGGCGCGCGGTCGTCAGATGGGGAAGTCGCTCTTGAGGAAGGCGACAAGGGCGACGACAAGCCGGAACAAGAAGAGCTCCCGAAAACGCTCCTCGGCATCGTCGGTCTGTGCCCGCCTCAGCGTGATATGACGCAGATGTTGCATGGGACGCGGCATCATCCGTAGTGCTTCAGGACGCCCCACATCGAGCCGATCAGCAACAGCAATCCCGGCAGGTTCTGGAAAGTGATGTCGATGATCTGCGCTTCACGCACGGTGATCTTGCGCATGTGCCTCATGGCGTTTCCTTTCCTCCGATCGTCCTCGCGCTCGCCCGCATTTGTCCAGCGCGGCCCGAGTGTACTGCTTACTCGTAACGGAGCGCAACCACGGGGTCGACGGCGGACGCCTTGATGGCGGGGTAGACGCCGAAAAACACGCCCACCGCCACGCTGAACGAGAACGCCAGTGTTGCCGACCACGGAGACACGCTGATGGGCAGGCTCGGGTAGAGTTGGCCGAGGGTGAACGCGCCGAGCCAGCCCAGTCCGATTCCGACGAGGCCGCCGAGCACGCTCAACGTCACGGCTTCGATGAGAAACTGCGCCGCCACGTCGATGCGGCGCGCGCCGACGGCCTTTCGGATGCCCACCTCGCGCGTGCGCTCGCGCACGGACACGAGCATAATGTTCATGATGCCAATCCCGCCGACCAGCAGGGAAATCGAGGCAATCCCGACCAGCATCAGCCGGAGCATGTCGAATATCCGCGAGAAGGTGGCCAGCATGCCGTCCTGGTCCGTGACGGTGAAGTCTTCGTTGTTGTCGTGGGCCGCCGTGACGATCTTCCGCACCGACTCGATAGCCCGGTCGATGTCGTCTTTGCTGCGCACGCCCACGATAATCTCCCACAGCTCGTCTTCACCGCCCCGGAACATTTGCAGCGAACTCGGCAGCGGAATGATCACGATGTCGCCCAGGTCGATACCGAGGGCCATCCCGCGCTCCTCAAGGATGCCGACGATCATGTGCTTCGTGCCGTTGATGGACACGAGTTCGTGGAGCGCCCGGTGGCTGCCGAAGAGTTCTCGCTGCACGGTCGTGCCGATGACGCAGACCTTGTTGTTCCGCTCGATGTCCTGCTCGCTGACAAAGCGCCCGATCTGCGTGTAGAGCTGGCGAACCTGCTCGAAGTCGGGCGTGGTCCCGATGCACATCACGTTGCGCTGGCGGTTGCGGTAGCGCACGTTTGCGAGACCCAGCATGTTCGCCGCCACGCCGTTGATACTCTCGCCCTTGCGCTTGATCGCCTTGGCGATATCGTAGGTGAGCTTGCGATGGCTGCCCGCGGTGATCGGGAACATGCCGGCGGTTTCCTGGCGGCCCGGCGTAACGATGAGCACGTTGCTGCCCATGACCGCGAATTCGCCCTCGACGTAAGCCTGCGCCGATTCGCCCAGCGCGATCAGCATGATCACGGACAGGACGCCGATGATCACGCCCAGCGTGGTCAGCATAGCACGCACCTTGTTCTGGGCAATGGCGCGCAAGGCGGTAAAGATGGAATCCAACGCGCCCATCAGAAATCGAGCTCGTCTACAATGTTTACCGGCGCGCCGTCCCGCAGCGCCTTCAAGTTCACCGAAGTAATCAGATGCTCGCCCTCCCGCAGCCCCTCGAGAATCTCGCGCCGTTCCCAGTTGCCGATGCCCACCGTCACGTCGCGCCGTACCGCCCGTCCGTTCTCGATGACGTAAGCGAACTCGTCGCGAATGAGCGACTCGCTCGGCGCAAACACGGCATCGTCCTTTTCGTCGGCAATCAGCGTGACGTCCGCGGACATGCCGGGAACGAACTTCTCGGGCTCCGTAAGGATGCGCACCTTTACGTCGAGGGTCCGGGTGAGGTCTTGCACCATGGTCACCACCGGCGCGATATAGCTCAATTCGCCCTCGAATTCCCGGTCCGGGTAGGCGTCCAGCGTGATGCGCGCTTTCTGCCCGACGAACATCGCGCCGTAGTTCGCCTCATCGAAGGGCGCGGTGATGTAGCGGTCCTGTTCCTGCACCAGCATCACGACCGGCAGGCCCATCGCGACGGCCTCGCCCACGTGCAGCAGCTTCTTCGCCACAACCCCGGCGAACGGCGCGCGCACGAACGCCTTTTCGCGCATGACCTGTGCAGCCCGTACCGCGGCCTCTAGCTGGCGGATGCCCGTCTCCGCCGCTCGGATTTCCTCCTGGCGCACCAACACCTCCTTCCGGCCCGCCTCCGCCGCGGCCACGGTCTCTTGCGACACGCGGTACGCGAGCGCGATCTTGTCGAAGTCGCTTTGCGACACGGCCTTGCGGTCCGCCAGCGACTTGATCCGATCGAAGTCGGCCTTGGCGGCCTCGAGCTGCGCGCGCGCCTGGGCCAACTGCGCCGAGGAAATTTCATCGTTTATCCTCGCCGCGATACGGACCTGTTCGAGGCGCGATCGGCCCACTTCGAGGTTGGCCTCTGCCAGCGCCACCTGCGCGTCCAGTTCGGCGTGTTCGAGTTCCACCAGCAGGGCACCCGCCTCGACTCGATCGCCTTCCTCGACGTGCACCGCCGCCACCACGCCCAAGGCGGCGGCGGACACGCGCGATTGCATACCCGGCGTCACGACGCCGGACGAGATGGCCGAGATGGTCTGCTCGATGGCGCCGCGCGTGACGCGCACGGCGGTCACCTCGACCACGGGCTCGCGGGTGAAGTAGTAGATCAGGCCGCCCGCCAGCGCGCCCGCGACTACCAGCCAAAAGATTACTGTGACCGCCAGACTTTTCCGTCTTTTTTCCGCCATTCGTCGTTCACCAGTTTGCCGTCGCGAAAGCTCATGATCCGCTCGGCATGTTCCGCCACTTCCCGCTCATGGGTCACCAACACAATCGTATTGCCGCGGGCGTGCAACTCAGTAATCAGGCGCAGAATGCTTTCGCCGCTGGCCGTATCGAGGTTGCCCGTCGGCTCGTCCGCGAAGAGAATCGAAGGATCATTCACCAGCGCGCGTGCGATGGCCACGCGCTGGCGTTGTCCGCCCGAGAGTTCATTCGGCCGGTGGTGCGCCCGATCGCCGAGCCCGACGGCCTCGAGCGCGGCCTTCGCCCGCGCTACGCGCTCCCGGCGCGGCACGGCATCGTACAGGAGCGGCAGTTCCACGTTGCCGAGGGCCGTGTCGCGCGGTAGAAGGTTGAAGTTCTGGAATACGAACCCGATCTCGTGGTTGCGCAGTTCCGCCAATTGCCCGTCGCGCAGCCCGCCCACGCGCCGCCCCGCAAGCCAGTACTCGCCCGAGGTCGGATGAGACAGGCAGCCCAGTATGTCCAGCAACGTCGTCTTGCCCGAGCCCGAGGGGCCCATCACGGCAATAAAGGCGCCCCGGGGAATGTCGAACGACACCCCATCCAGGGCGCGCACCTCCGTGTCGCCCATCTCGTAGATCTTCCGCAGATCCTCGACCTGGATCAGGATTTCGTCATCCACCACGCTCATGAGACGCTATCTTACCAGAAGCGGTTTCGCCGATTGCGAATCGGTTGCGGCGAAAAACAGGTGAAGTTTTCGGCAAAATGTGCTAATAATAGGGGAGGGGGCGGGTGTACATACGATGCGGGACGAGGCAAGAGGAGGCAGATCGTTATGGTTGACGCAACAAGGTCCGGCTGTATCAATCATCCCGGTGTCGAGGCGACGGTGCGGTGCAAACAATGCGGTACGCCCGTATGTAACACGTGCGTTGTGATCGGGCCGACGGGCCGGTTCTGCTCGGCGGCATGCCAGCAGCGGCATGTGGCGTTCACGCAGCGGGCACAGCAGTTCGAGGGCAAGGGCCGCTCGAACGTGTTCATGCGCCTTCGTAACGTGGTGGGCGCGCTGATCGTCGTGGCCGCCGTGGCCGGGGCGGTCCTGGTGGTCGGCTACATGTTCGAGGTGCCCGTATTGAAGGACATTGCGCAGAAAGCGCTTGTCTTGATAGGCAAAGGATAGGAGACACCCAATGGACCTCAGTGGACTGAAGTGGCCGCTTATCATCGTCATTGTCGTGGCTATCGGCTGGCTCGCGTCGAGCGGCGGCGTGAACTGGATGGTGGGGCAGGCGACGAAGAACGCGCCGGGCCAGGACGCCGCCCAGGACGTGAAAGACGAAGCGCGGCTCTCGACGATCGGCGGCTACCTGATGACGTTGTGGCGTTACGAACGCGCCGCGGAGGTGCTCAACACCTGTTTTGCCCGCTACGGCGCGTCCGGCGCGAACTACTGGCACAACAAATACAGGATGGTCAAATGCCAGGAAAAGCTCGGCAACTACCAGCAGGCGTTTAACATCCTCCAGGAACTCCTGGCCGGGCAGGCATGGACCTACGACAGCCGCGTGCCGGAAATGGACAACCTGAGCCTGCGCGCCACGAAGCTCAAGGAACTGCACGAGCTTCCGTAGTGGCCGCGAACCCGGAAATCGTGTACGGGCGCACCCCCACCCTCGAGTGCCTGCGCGCCGGGAAACGGCCAGGGCGCCGGCTGTATCTCCTGCGCGACGCGAAGGGACTCGAAGCGCTGGCAGCGGCGGCGCGCGGTCTTCAGACGGTGTATTGCACGCGGCAGGAACTGGACCGGATCGCGCGCGGCGGCGCGCATCAGGGGGCCATTCTTGAGGCGGAGCCGCTGCCCGTGATCGAACTCAAGGCAGCGCTCGCGGCGGCGACGGCGGAATCTCTATTTGTTGCGCTCGACGGCATCGAAGACCCGCAAAACTTCGGCGCGATTGTCCGGTCGGCGTCGGCGTGCGGGGCGGGGGCCGTCCTGTTCACGAAAGACCGCGCCGCGCCCATTTCGCCTGCTATGGTCAAGGCTGCGGCGGGCGCCGTCGAACATGTCCCACTTGTCCGCGTCACCAACCTCGCCCGCGCCATCGAGCAGATGCAGCAGGCGGGATTCTGGGCTGCGGCGCTCGATGCGGCGGGGGACAAACTGCTCTGGGATGTGGACCTGACGGGTAAGACTCTGCTGATTATCGGCGGCGAAGGCAAGGGCGTGCGGCGACTGGTCCGCGAACGCTGCGACCATGTCGTGCGCATCCCGATCAGCGGCCTAATCACGAGCCTGAACGCCTCCGTCAGCGCCGGCATCGCCCTCGCCGAGTGCCTGCGACAGCGGAGGCGATGAACGTGGGTTTGTAGTGCAGGCTTCAGCCTGTGTCTAGGGCAACCTGAAGGCTGGACTACAAACCTGTTCGGAGTGCAAGCTCTAGCCCGGCGTTCAAGACAGCCTGAAGGCTGAACTACAAACAGGGGCGCGCTTACGACGCCACGCGGTAGATCGCGGGCTGGTAGCGAGGCCGGGGGACAGGTTTTCCGGAGGCGCGCGCCGACTCGATCCAGACCTCCTTCGCGATGAGCACTTCATGAAGGGCCTCTTCCGGCGTCGCGCCGAAAGCGGAACAGAAGCGCAGGTCCGGGATGTCCGCTATATACCCGCCGTCCTTTTCGCTGTAAAAGACGTTGATATGATAATCGCTCATTCGTCGGTCTCCTCCATGTCAAGATTATACTGTTCCACGAGCGACAGGAATTGTCTCACTTGATACGGTTTCGCCTGCCCCCCACAGTCTTGGAGATTGAGTAACTCCGGTATGGCGGGATGCTCAAGAATGTGATGACTGACCCGGCTGCGTGTCTCGTGAAACCCGAATGCGTTGGCCACCGCGATCAACTCGGCAAATCGGATATTTCGCGATCGTCCGAGTAGTTTCTTTAGCGTTTTCTTCTTGTTCAAGCACAAGGCCTTTCCAAGAACAGGGATGTACACCCAGGCCGCAGCCTGTCCTTACCGTGATTGCAGCCCGTAGCGCGCCGCTTGCGCCAGCGCTGGAAACGGGCAGGACGCAACAGACCGCCCGTACCAGAAGCGGCTGTCACTGGGCGCCTCGCGCGCGCATGAAGCAGCGCTGCATCTCGACGAGGCCGCTGGTCGTGCGCGGCTCGCGCGGAAACGCCAAGCCCACGGCAAGCAAGGCATCCACATCGGCCCAGTTGTAGGGCATGTCGCGCAGGGCCTGCCTGCGCATGCGCTCCAACTCGCGCCCCGTCTCATCCCACTGGCGCACCAGGCGACGCTGCTCTTCCAGCGTCGGATGCTTCATTGTCGCTCCTCCAGCAGTCGCCGGGCCCGTTCGAGCAGGTCGGGCGCCTCCTTCAACGCGCATAACGCGCCCAAATGCTTGAGAATGTACTCCCTGTCGAGTCGCGGCTGCCGCGCGGCCACGCCCTCCGCGTCCAGCCAGTCGCGCGGGCGTCCCGCGAAGGTCTTCATGATGAACAGGTCTTCCGCCGTGCAACAGGGGAGCGTCAAGCCCGGCGCAAACGCGACGGGTGTCGCCCGGCGCACCATCTCGGCCTCGAACGGCAATGCCCCCAACGCGATGTCCACGTCGCTCCCGTTCCCGGCGCGCAGCAGCAGCACGCGCCGGCTCAGGGCAAACGCCCGCGCCTCCGGGATGCGCGACTCGAAACGTTCGAGCAGCACATCGACGTACTCCTCCTCACTGCCCCATGCCGTAAGCAGCGTCATATCCGCGCCCAAGGTCGCGCGCGGCTCTCCCCAACGGGCCACCGCCAAACCGCCGATAATGCAGTACTCCCATGCGCGTTCCGTGAGAAACGCGCCGACCTCGCCCGCCGCTTCGAACAGGCCGTTCATCGCGTGATCACCGCCCCGTGTCTTCCGATATTCCCCATTGTATCCGCCGTCGCGGAGCTTCCGCCAACCTTCGCGCCACGCCGCGGCAAGCGCTTGGGAACCCGAGGCGTGCCGTCCTGCGTATGCGCGCGTTCGCCACCGCGTTACAGCGAGTCGAAGGGTGATTTCGCGCGGTTGAACTCACGTCGAGAACGGCGTATTGTCGCTACACTGTCGGTCGCGAATTGCCCACGGACGGACACGTGCGCCGTCCGGAAAGACCCGAACATACGAAACCGGCATCGACGCCGCGGAAGTGGGGTGCATCATGAGAATCTGGCCGTTGGGACTATCCGCCATACTACTGATTGCCGGGTGCGGCAACCTGAAATTCACGCCGGAGGAAATTCACGAGACATCCCTGTTGGGAATCGACAAGCCTATCGAACAGGCCGTTGCGGATATTGTCGCGGAACTGAAAACCCGTTACCCGAAACAAATCCGCGAAGACCTCCATTGGCACTTCAACCGAACCGGCGGCACGCTTGGCCAGATGGCCATTCTCTACGCTTCCACGAAGGAATACATCCTCATCTTCGGCACGCCTATCGGCAGCGAGGGCTTCTCGGGGCGGTACGCCGACATGACGGTCTGGGATTGCATGTTCGCCGGGGAAATGCGCACGTATACAGAGGGCCAGTTGGCGCCGACCCTCTACCTGCCGGGAGACTGCGCCGTTCTCGAACCGAAACAGGGCAAGGGGTATAACATGACCCCTGGAACGTGGATGCTCGAATACACCCGGGGCAACATCCCGGCGGCCCTCCCCATCGGCGTCTTCGCCCCTGTCAGCGTGACGGCGGACTTCCGAAACGCCTGGAACGTTTTCTGGGACTACGCGGGCCTCGTCTGGCACAGTTGGTGGAATTGATTGCAGCACCGCCTTTCTCGCGTCTGTTGCGTCCCTCGTATCCTTTTCGTCCCTTTCGTCGTTTCCGTCATTTCCCTCACCCCAAGTCTCCTCCCGCGACCCCGTCCGCCCCGGCTTGACCGACGAGCACGGCGCATTAACCGGACACATATTCACGCCGAAAGGACTTCACCTTCAAGCGTTGCCGCATTGAGCAGCAGCGCCCGCATAACACGGCCCGCGGCCACGTTGAAATGCCTCCCGTCGCGGCCGAAGCATTCGTGGATATGGCCGTGCACGTGGACGCGGAACGGGCGCCGGTCCACGAGGCCGCGTAACGCCACGCTGCCCACGTGCGCGCCGGTGTGGGTGACGTCGAGAATGCCGCGCGCGGGCCCGTGCGTGACAAGGAGCGTGTTCTCGTCGAGCAGCGGCGCGAGAGCGTCGAGTTCTTCCGCGATGGTCTCCTCGGGCTTCTCGAAGGGGCCGCCGGTAAACGGCGGGGTTACTTGATATCCGACGAGGTTGAAGCCTTGCCACTCGATGCGCCGCCCATGCAGCGACCGCACGCCCGGTGGCCGCTCGGGAAGCGCGATCCGGTCCCAGTTGCCCATCAGGTACAGCGTCGACGTTTTCCATCCGATAATGTGCAGGAGAACGGCATCCCCGTCGGCCCGTTGCGCGGCCTCCCGCGTGGGGTATCCTGCGCGGCTGCAGAGCAAGTCGCCTGCCAGCACGACGAGGTCCGGCCGGCGGGACTTCACCTGGTCGCCCAACCAGCGGTACGTTTCATGCCGGCCATGCAAATCGGCGGCAAAGAGTACAAGCACTTGCGTTTCCTCCAATTGCGGCCCTTCTTTTCCATGGCGCGGGCGTCTCGCGCGTGACTGGCGACACAGTGTGGCGTTCGCGAGGGGGTAATCGCAAGCGGTCGCCTGGTCGGGCGGCGGAGTTTTGTAACACGGCATGTCCGTTTGACTTAAGGGCGGCGGGTTTGACATTGCCCCCGGCGTGTGCTAGATTAAGAGTTCGTCTTTTCTCTGTGGGGTTTTTCGCGAGGGAGGTCGCCGTTTCAATGGCACGACTTAGCAAGAAGCAGATGCAGATTATCGCGACGCTCGAGCGCCGCGTGGCCATGTGCCAGGAGTTCATGAACGACTGGTTGCTCTTCAACCAGATCATGAACGCCTACCCGAGTCCGGGCGTCAATAAGGCGCAACTCGAGAACCAGTTCCTCAAAATCAAGAGCAAACTGGCCCGGGAGCACCGGGTGCTCAAGGATACACTCGCCGCCGATTACACGCTCGACAGCAATACCATGAATATTGTTTCGCAGTCCACGAGTCTCGAATCGATTTACGCCCAGTCGGACGTGGCGATCAAGAAGCTCCAGACCGAATGGCACCGCTGCTTCATCGCGATTAACGAGACGCTGGGTGCGCTCATCGACAAGAAACAGCGCGCGGAGGCGGGCGAGAAGATTTACATCGCGTCCACGATAACCGCGGAAGGCGCCATGCAAGCCAGCGGTTCCATGGAAACCGTGGTGTGGGTGGTGGGCGCGATTGTCGTCATCGCCGTGGCTCTCGGCGCGGCGTACGCCACGGGCATGGTGGACTGGTGGTTGAACACCGTCTTCCCGCACCGCTAGGCGGCACGGCGGCGGCGGCGGGCGGAACCGGGGACAAGGAGTGGAAGGCGTGACCAAGCGAGAACTTGTGATCGACGTGGCGGAACGGTTGGGCTACACGCAGAACGAGGTGGCGGATGTCATTCAGGCCACCCTGGATACCATCGCGGAAACCCTGGCTGAGGGCAATCGCCTCGAAATACGGAATTTTGGCGTCTTCGAGATCAAGACCCGGGACGCGCGCATCGGCCGCAACCCGCGCACGGGCCAGGCGGTGCCCATCGACGCGAAGCGGGTGCCCATCTTCAAACCCGGCAAGGCCCTCAAGCAATTGGTCGAATTGCCGGAAAGCTCCGCTCCGTCTCCGGACACCGCGGCGGGCGCAGGGACGCTGGATACGCCCTTACGCGCAATACCGGTTCCGCCGGAGGAGTAACTGCCCGGCGGCCACGGCCTTAGCGCGCTCGAATCGTGCCACACAAACGTGCTATCCTCTATCCGAACACCCTGATCGAGTGGCTTTCCGCTCCTACCATCCAACCGACCCGAACGGGCCGTATTGCAGCCGGGGGAGGTCCGGCCTCATGAAGGAAGACCTGGAATTCTCGAAGGATCTGGTCCTGCTGGGTCTGGACATACCTGACAAGTGGGACCTCATAGAACACATGACCGACGCCTTGGCGCACGCGGTGGCGCCGGGCGAACGGGGAGGCGTAACGCGGAACCGCCTCTATGAAGCGGTCCTGACCCGCGAACGCGAGAAGGCAACGGGCCTCGCGAACGGCCTCGCCTTCCCGCACGCGCGTATTCCCGGACTGCCGAAGCCGTGTCTCTGCGTCGCGCGGCTTCGCGCGCCTATTGATTTCGGCGCCATGGACGGACTACCCGTCGATTTCGTGGTTCTGCTTGTCGTACCGGAGGACCAACCCAACATCGCGCTGCGCGTCATGTCCCAGTTCGCGCGACTGTTTGGCGACGCGCAGGAGCGCGCGTATCTCCTAAGCCTCGCGGATGCGGAATCCGTGCACGAGTTCCTCGCGCGCCGCGTGCTGAGCCCGGAGACGCTGGTAACGGCCCGCGACATCATGCGCGAGCCCTATGTGAGCATTCATCCGGACACGCCGTTGAAGGACGTGACCCGGTACATGCGGCGGTTCGGCCTGGACGCAATCGCCGTGGTGGAGAATGACGGGACGCTCGTGGGGGAGATCACCTGTGAGCGGTTGTTTACGCTGGGCATGCCCGACTTCTTCAGCCAGCTCAAGAGCGTCTCGTTCATCAGCGAGTTCGACCCCTTCGAAAAGTACTTCGCCGAGGAACGACAGACGACCGCCCGCGACGTCATGGAAACCGACTACGCCGCCGTACCGGAAAACGCCACCCTGCTCGAAATCGTGTTTGAACTGGCGGTACGCCGCCACTCGAAAGTGCACGTCGTGCAAGACGGCAAGCGCATCGGCGCCATCGATCGCATCCTCGTGCTGGACCGGGTAATCAACATATGAGTCTTGCCATTTGGATATCCCTTGCGGTTTTCGCCGTGACGTACGCGTTTATCGTCACCGAGAAGATCCCGCCGAGCACCGCGGCGGTCCTGGGCGGCGCGGCGGTGGTCTTTTTTCAACTCATCCCGCATGAAAAGGCCCTGGAACACGTCGACCTCGACGTGCTGTTCCTGCTCATCGGCATGATGACGGTCGTCGGCATCCTTTCCGAGACGGGTCTCTTCGAGTGGGTGGCCGTCATGATCGCGCGCCTGGCGCGCGGACGCGGCATGCCGCTCCTCATCGGTCTTGTTTGCGCGACCGCCGTGCTCTCCGCGTTGCTCGACAACGTGACGACCGTCGTGCTGATCGTCCCGATTACGATTCTGATCACCCAGATTCTTGAGATACCCGCAATCCCCTTCCTCATCCTCACGGCCATCTTTTCGAATATCGGCGGTACCGCCACCCTGATCGGCGACCCCCCGAACATCTTGATCGGCGGGAAAAGCCACCTGAACTTCAATGATTTCCTGTTCCACATGACCCCCGCGGTCATCCTCATCATGACCGGATCCCTGATCGCCGTGTTTCTTGTCTTCCGCCGCGCCATGCGCGTGAAGCCTGAAGCGCGCCTGCGCATCTTAAAGGCCCACCCGCGCCGCGCCATCACCGACGCCGTCAAACTGAAGCGCGGCCTGCCCCTCTTCTTTCTCATCCTGATCGGATTCGCTGTCAGCCACGTCTTCGAGATTCAGCCGGGCCTCGTCGCTTTGGCGGGCGGCATGCTCATGGTCATCATAACGCGCACCCCCTTGCGCGCCGCGGTGGAGAAAGTCGAGTGGGAGACCATCTTCTTCCTCATCGGCCTCTTCATGCTTGTCGCCGCCCTCGAATACAACGGGCTTTTTGACCTTCTCGGCGGAGGACTCGCCCGCATGACCAGCGGCAGCCTGCTCGTCGGCGCGCTCGCCATGCTCTGGGTGAGCGGCGTGCTTTCCGCGGCGCTGGGCGCGATCCCCGTTACAATCGCGTTGATCCCCCTTGTCTCCGCTTTCATCGCCCAAGCGGGTCTCCCCGCCGAACAGGCGGCTCAGGCGGACGTCTTGTGGTGGGCGCTCGGGTTAGGCGCGTGTCTCGGGGGCAACGGCACGGTCCTCGGGACCGCCGCAAACATCGTAGTCGTACAGATTGCGAGAAAGAACCGCTACCACGTGTCCTTCACCCACTTCATGGTTTACGGCATCCCCCTGACACTCCTCGCCCTCCTTCTCAGCAGCGCGTACCTCTACCTGCGCTACTTCCTCCTCGCCCTCTACTGACGCCACGCCCCACGTAGCCCGCAACCGCGCGCCGGTCCCTCAAACGTCACGCTCTAGAACAGCACCCGCGCCTCAAGGTACAGGTAATCCGCGTCTTGGTCGTCCGTCCCGCCGTGATACAGCAACCCGTTCAGATCGACGAAATTGCCTTCCGCCGAACCTTTGCCCGTGAAAAAGTGATGCCACCCCGCCCGGAACACCAGGTCCTTCGAGTACGCGTACTCTCCCCAAAGTCCCAGTTCCCAACCAAGCGAATCGTCTGTGGGCGTGGTCAGAAAGCTGAACGCCGGCAGTATGGGAATTCGTGTACGACCCCACCGGACATGGATTGGGCGGTCAAATGTCTCAAGCGCCTCCAACCATGCCGCATCCAAGCCCAATCGCACCGATTCCGTCGGAGCGAAACTGACTCCGCCCCGCAGTGTCCAGAAGTTCGTCAGCGCGCCCTGGTCGTCCAGGACTGGGCTGTACGTCTTATCCGAGAAAAGCCGATTGAAGCTCACGCTCGACCTCGGCGCCACCAACGCCGCAAACGGATTCCACCACTCCCAGAACGAGATGTCGCGGTTGTCCTCGCCCTCGAAGTACGCCGCGCCGATCCACAGCCGCGGCCGCATCCGATGATCGAAGGTGTAGCCGATTTCGAGGTCGCCCGCCCATGCGTCGAACTCCGCGTCCGCGTCCCCGTACACAAACGGCTTAAACAGCACGCCGACGTGCGAGGCGTTCCCAAACTGGTACGCCCCGTCGACGCTGTAGTCAAAGCCCCCGCGCTCGCCATGCATCCGGAGGCCCACCGTGTGCAGGTACGTGGTTTCGTAATCGTCCAGACCAAGCCAGTCCTCGATCTTCTCGCCGAGCCAGGTGGCGGCGGTGTCGCGGAGCGGGGCCGCGTCGCGGAGAAGCAGCCAATATGCGTCGAAGGCCACGGCCTCGATACCCGTATAGCTGCCGTACAGCGCATACAGGTCGCGGTCGCAGTCATTCCAGTCCGAAAACCGCTCGGCCAGCTTCGCCCACAGTGCGTCCACGCTGAACTGGTCCGTCGCGTAGGTAAGGCGGACCGCGTCGAAGGAGAGCCCGCCGAACTCGGGGAGACGGTCGTTGGCGCCTATAAGCCAGCCGGACCCGAGCACGACCTCCTGGCGGCCCAGGCGCAGTTGGAGCGGAACACCGAAGAGGTCGCGCAATTCGATATACGCCTGATACACCTCGACGTCGCCCGAGCCGCGGCGGTCGACGCCGGTAATGTAATTGGACCGGAAATCCTCGCCCCAGGCCTCATAGGATTCGAGTTCAATGTACCCGGTCACTTCCTCGGTGAAATCCGCCCGCACGTTCAGACGCGTGCGCTGCTCGACCAACCGGTAGTCGTCGCCCCGGTTGTCCCAGTCGAAGAAGCTGACGATGGTCTGCCGTCCATAGGGGTCGCCGATGGGGCGGCCGCCGAGCGCGCTCGCCGGCCAGCGGATCATGTTGCCCGTGTAGGTGGTGGCGGTGGGATCGTCAAAGGAATGCCGCCAGTACTGGCCTCGAATGCGCAATTCGCCGCCAACCTGGACCGTTTGGAGATCGGCGGCCGCGGGCAGCGCCGTGGCGAGCCAGAGACATACCACCAGCACTAGCGTGACGGAGCTCCCCCGAACACCGCCAGATCGACCGGATCGGTTGCCCCGAAAACAGATGGTCATATAGCGAGTAGAATTCCGCGGATTCATCGCATTAGCCCTCCCGAGCTTCATTGCCGCCTCATGACGCATTCAACACCGCGCCAGGGCCATAAATGCCCTGAACGCTCTCGAATCCGGACCATCAATTGGCCGGTTCAAACCTCCCGCGCCGTTGACGCACCGCGTCCCCGGCCTCCAGTCCAGTATACGATAAAGGCGTCTTGTCCGCCACTGCAAATTCCGACCCAAATCTTGGCCCAATATACCACGTATTCTTGAAATGTCCCGGCTCGTCTTGGTGTTTCCCCTGATATCTGGTGCAGGGAGCCGCTCAATACGGACTTGACAATTGGCGATTTCTGGAAAATACTAGCGTTGAGCGGTTCATTCGGGAATGAGGCGTATCCGCGCCGAATTGTGAGTTGGGATCGTGTGGTCTTCCATTCAGAGAGGAGGGGCAACCCGTGGGGAACGCAAATCGTCGGCTGTTTGATGTTGTCCTGCTGTTGGCGGCTGTTATCATGCTTAGCGGCTGTCCGCTCGGGTTCGACAAGGTACGAGCGGATTTCGTGGGCGCGCCACGCATCGGTTACGCGGCCTTGACGGTCACGTTCCAGGCCGATGTGCAGGCTATCGCTCCGTATGTGCTCGGGAACAAGTTCCGAGACGGGAGCCGCCCGACCATAACCGTCCTTGATTACTTCTGGACCTTCGGCGACGGCGCGGTGGGCAAGGGAAAGACGACGATCCATATTTATCGTGCGCCGGGCAAGTATGACGTGGGCCTGACTGTCTTCATCCGTGAGGATTCCGTCGACGGGAACGGCAACAAAGCGAGCCAAACGTCGGTCGTCAATGTCTACAAGCCCAAGTACATCACGGTCTTGTCGCCCAATCTGCCACCTGTCGCGAATGCAGGCCCCAACCGGGTCGCCACGCTCGGGCAGGCCGTAATGCTCGATGGAACCGAGAGTTACGACCCGGAAGGCGAGCCGTTGACCTACGCCTGGACCGCCGCGGTGCAAGAAGGCGGCGGGGGCGACGAAGCGCCGTTCACGCTGGAGGGCGCGGATTCGGCCACGCCGTCGTTCACCACGTCAACCCACGGCGTATACGTCCTGACCCTCATTGTGAATGACGGCGAACTGGACAGCGCGCCCGATACGGCCCTCGTGCGGACCGACCAAGAGCCGCCTACCATCAATTATGGCGCTGGCGGCACGAACGCGGAGACAATACACGTCGAATGCGGTAGCGAGAGTTTCGAAACGCCCACGGCCACGGATGAACAGGAAGGAGACCTGACGGCGAACCTTGTCGTGCAGGGTACGGTTGATTTGAGCACGCCGGGCACGTACGTGCTCGTTTATACGGTATCGGATTCTTCCGGCAATGCGGCGGAACCTTTTACCCTCACCGTTATTGTCGAGGATACGCTGCCGCCGGTCATCACGCTATTGGGCAATGCGCAGATGTCTGTCGAGTGTCCCGCGCCGTTCACGGACCCCGGCGCCACCGCGCTCGATGCGTGCGAAGGCGAAGTCCCGGTTCAGGCGAGCGGTCTGGTCAATACCGCGACGCCGGGCGTGTACACGATCACGTACGACGCAGCGGACAGCGCTGGAAATCAGGCCGCTCAGGTCATACGTACGGTCAACGTGGTGGATGCCACCCCGCCCGTCATTACGCTCAACGGCGCGGCGCAAATGACCATCGAGTGCGGAACGCCTTTCGTCGATCCGGGCGCTACGGCGCTCGATACCTGCGAAGGCGATGTGCCCGTGCAAGCCGCGGGCACAGTCGATACCGCGACGCCCGGCAATTACATCGTCACCTACGACGCGACGGACAACTCCGGGAACCAGGCCGCACAAGTCACGCGCGTCGTTACCGTCGTGGATACCACGCCGCCCGTGATTACGCTTGACGGGGCGGCCCAAATGACCGTCGAGTGCGGAACGCCCTTCGTTGATCCGGGCGCGACGGCGCTCGACGCCTGCGAAGGCGATGTGCCGGTCCGAGTGAGCGAAGGGGGCAACGAAGAGAAGGTGAACACGGGAACGCCCGGCAACTACGTTATTTTCTATGACGCGGCGGACAGCGCCGGAAACCAGGCAACCCAAGTCGCGCGAACGGTCACCGTCGTGGATACGACGCCGCCCGTGATCACGCTCAACGGCACCGCGCAATTTGTCGTCGAATGCGGCGAGCCGTTCACCGACCCAGGCGCGACAGCGCTGGACATTTGCGAAGGCGATGTCCCCGTGCAAATCGGCGGCACCGTCGATACCTCGACAACTGGCAATTACACCATCACCTATGACGCGGCGGACAGCGCCGGCAACCAAGCCGCGCAAGTCACACGCACCGTCACCGTCGTGGATACGACGCCGCCCGTGATTACGCTCAACGGCGCGGCGCAAATAACCGTCGAATGCGGCTCCCTTTTCATTGATCCAGGCGCTACCGCGCGCGACGCTTGCCAAGGAAACGTCCCCGTGCAAGCAGCAGGCACGGTCGATACCGCGACGCCCGGAAACTACGTCATTACTTACAACGCCACCGACAACGCCGGAAACCAAGCAGTGCAAGTCGCGCGCACGGTTACCGTCGTGGATACGACGCCGCCCGTGATTACGCTCAACGGCGCGGCGCAAATGACTGTCGAATGCGGAACCCCCTTCGTTGATCCGGGCGCTACCGCGCTCGACGCCTGCCAAGGCAACGTCCCTGTCCAAACGGCAGGCACGGTCGATACCGGGACGCCCGGAAACTACGTCATTACTTACAACGCCACCGACAACGCCGGAAACCAGGCCGTGCAGGTTACGCGCACGGTTACCGTCGTGGATACGACGCCGCCCGTCATCACGCTTAACGGCGCGGCGCAAATGACCGCCGAATGCGGAGAACCGTTTATTGATCCTGGAGCGACGGCGCTCGATCTCTGTGAAGGCGACGTGCCCGTGCAGGCCAGCGAAGGCGGCGGCGAAGAAAAGGTGAATACGGCTATACCTGGCAACTACGTCATTTTCTACGATGCTGCGGACAGCGCCGGGAACCAAGCTGCGCAGGTCACCCGCACGGTTACCGTCGTGGACACCACGCCGCCGGTGATTACGCTTAACGGCGACGCTCAACTCACCGTCGAGTGTGGCGACCCCTTCGTCGACCCCGGCGCCACAGCGCTCGACATTTGCGAAGGCGATGTCTCGGTGCAATCCGGCGGCGACTCAGTCGACACCGCGACGCCCGGCGATTACACCATCACCTATGACGCCGCGGACAGCGCCGGGAACCAGGCCACACAAGTCACGCGCACGGTCACCGTCGTGGATACCACGCCGCCGGTGATTACGCGCAACGGCGCGGCGCAAATGACCGTCGAGTGCGGCGACCCGTTCAACGATCCCGGCGCGACGGCGCTGGACGCCTGCGAAGGCGATGTCTCAGTACAAACCGGCGGAACTGTCGATACCGCGACGCCCGGCAATTATGTCGTCACCTACGACGCGGAAGACAGCGCCGGGAATCAGGCCGCGCAAGTCACGCGCACGGTCACCGTCGTGGATACCACGCCGCCCGTGATTACGCTCAACAGCGCAGTCGAAATGACCGTCGAGTGCGGTGCGCTTTTCATCGACCCCGGAGCAACGGCGCTGGATGTCTGCGAAGGCGACTTACCCGTGCAAACCGGCGGAACTGTCGATACCGCGACGCCGGGCAATTACGTCGTCACCTATGACGCGGAAGACAGCGCCGGAAATCAGGCCGCACAAGTCACGCGCACGGTCACCGTCGTGGACACCACGCCGCCCGTGATCACGCTCAACGGCGACACGCAGATGACCGTCGAGTGCGGCGAACCGTTCACCGACCCCGGCGCAACGGCGGTAGATGCATGCGAAGGCGACACGCCTGTCCAGACCGGCGGCGATGCCGTCGACACGGCGACTCCCGGCGACTACATCATCACCTATGACGCCGTGGACAGCGCCGGAAACCAGGCCACACAAGTCACGCGCACGGTCACCGTCGTGGATACCACGCCGCCCGTGATTACGCTCAACGGCGACGTGCAAGTGACCGTCGAGTGCGGCGACCCGTTCAGCGACCCCGGCGCCACGGCGGTGGATGTCTGCGAAGGCGACGTCCCCGTGCAGACCGGCGGCGATGCCGTCGACACCTCGACTCCCGGCGACTATCTAATCACCTATGACGCGGCAGACAACGCCGGGAACCAAGCCACGCAAGTCACGCGCGTCGTCACTGTCGTGGATACCACGCCGCCCGTGATTACGCTCAACGGCGACGCACAAATCACCGTCGAGTGCGGCGACCCGTTCGTCGACCCTGGGGCGGCCGCGCTCGATATCTGCCAAGGCGACGTCCCCGTACAGACCGGCGGCGATACGGTCGACACATCGACGCCCGGGGACTACACCGTCACTTACGACGCCATCGACGATGCCGGCAATGCCGCGACGCCCCAGATGCGCACGGTTACTGTGGTGGACACCGTCGCACCCGTCCTGACTTTGATCGGCGATGACCCGTTGACGTGGCAATGCGGCGTGCCCTTCGTCGATCCGGGTGTCACCGTCTTCGATGCCTGCGAACCGGGCCTTGGGTTCCAGACTGGCGGCGACACCGTGGACGTGCAAACCCTGGGCGCCTACATGATCACCTACGACGCGGCCGATAGTTCTGGCAATGTCGCCGCGCAGATCACGCGGACGGTCGATATTGTGGACACGGAAGGGCCGGTCATCACGCTCATTGGCGACGCCGAGATGACAATCGAGTGCACCGAAGACTACTTCCTCGACCCCGGCGCTTTGGCGATGGACGCCTGCGAAGGCCCTGTGCAGCCCTCGATCGGCGGCGACATGGTCGATTTGCTCTCGGTGGGCGTGTACATCATCACCTACGACGCGATCGACAGCGCGGGCAACCCGGCGACACAGGTCACCCGCACGGTCACCGTTGTCGATACGACCCCACCGCAAATCTACCTGTTTGGCGACCCCGACATCACGATGGAATGCGGTTCGCCCGACTATGTCCCCGGCGCGTACGCGCTGGACGACTGCGAGTTCGAGGCCCCGGTCGAGGTCGGCGGCGACACCGTCGATCTCTATACGCCGGGCGTCTACGTCGTCACCTACGATTCGATGGATTCCCACGGCAACGCGGCCGATCAGGTGACGCGCACCGTTACCGTCGAGGACACGCTGGCGCCTCTGCTTCTGCTTATCGATGGGGATATGGTCCTGTGCTGTGGCCAGGATTACACCGAACCCGGCGCGTTCGCGTCGGATATGTGCGACGGCGATCTCACCGCCGAGATCGTGATCGGTGGAGATACGGTCGATCCCTTCACGCCGGGCGCCTATGTCATCACCTATGACGTCTCGGACAGCACGGGCAACGCCGCGCAGCAGCAGACCCGCACCGTCGAAGTGTTTGGCCCTTGTCTGAACGCGCTCTGCCCCGATGACGGCCAACTGCTGTGCCCCTGCATCTTCTTCGCGGACTTCGAGGCGGGCGACGACGGATTTACCGCCAGCGGTCTCTGGCACCGCACCGATCAGTGCGCGGCGCTCTTGCAGCCCGCCGGCGCCACCTTCGTCCAGAGCTTCAACATGGATGGCACCTGCAATTACGATATGCTCACCACGGTCATGGGCGAACTCACCTCGCCGGTCATCGACTTGAGCGCCTATGCGGGCGGGACGGTCATGTTGCGTTTTGACTACCTCTGCGAGACCGAGCATCTCAATCCCTACGACCGCGCGAGTGTGTTCATCTCGACGGACGGCGGCAGCAACTTCACCGTGCGCGCCGACAACAACGACAGCGGGTCGCCGACGGCCCCGTCCCAAATCTGCGACGACGGCACGGGCGGCGAAGGCGAAGGCCAGTTCGAAGGAGGATTTGAAGGTCAGAAGATATCCGAGACACTCAACGGCGGACCCATGTGGTACACGGCGATGCTCGATATCTCGTTTGCGGCGGGTTCGAGCGAGGTGGTTATTCAGTTCACCTTCGACAGTTTCGATGAAAGCGTGAATGACTTCCTCGGTTTCTCCGTGGACAATATCTGCGTATCGGCCCAGGCGCCGCCCGCGCCCTGAGGCGTTACGGCCTACGAAGCGCTCCGCGGGAGCGCCGACCGTAAATGGCTATGCGAGCGGTTCCGCCCAGGTGCGGGCGGCGGCGCGCAGGAAGCGCGCCACGATGTCGCTGTTGCGGAACCACTCGCGGCGTTTCAGGTAGGTGCGCGTCCTGCCGCGGAAGGATTTCCACCAGTGTGTGGGGATGTTCCGCGCGCCGATGATCGCACCCAGGATCGAGCCCGCGGTCGCGGCGGTGCAGTCGTTGTCCAGCCCCATCGCAACGGTCAGCCCGATGGTCCGGGTGAAGTCGCGCCGGCCCAGCGCGAGGCCGAAGACGGTGAGGCAGGCGTTGTTGTTTGTGTGCACGGGGTGCATGCCCGCGAAGCGTCGATCGACCCGCCGCCGGCCGTCGCGCCAGTCCTTGAGACGCGGCGCGATATCGAGCGCCCACTGGATATCGCGGGCGAGCCGGCAGTCGCGGGGAATCTCGGTCAGCCCGACGCGCAGCGCTTCGAGGGGACAATCGACCGCGAACGCGGCGGCTATCGCCGCAGCGAAGAACATGGCGCCGTAGACGCCGTTGCCGCGATGGGACAAGTAGGCGTCGCGGTAGGCCATGGCCGCCGCCCGCTCGGGCCATGCCGGCGCGGCGTAGCCCCAGGGGTCGCTCCGGATGTCCGCGCCGATCCACTCCTGATAAGGGTTGTCCTTCGCGCCGGCGTCGCGCGCGGGGACGCCCGCCTTGAGATTGCGGAGCGCCACGTCTTCCGCGGTGCAGGCCATGGGCAGTAGGCGCTTCCACGCGGTGGCCACGTCCTCGGTCGTAAAGCCGGGACCGTATCGCTCAAGAATGAGCAGTCCAAGCAGCGTGTAGCCGAGATCGTCGTCCGCCGGCACGTGGCGGATTGCGCCGCGAAGATAATCGCGCGTGAGACTGACCTCGTAATGGCGCTCTTCGGGCCGCGGGTGATCGGGCCAGTAATCCTCAGGCGGGAACGCCGCCCCCGACCGCCGCGCCAGCCCATCCATTGCCTCGATGGACCAGTTCTCGACCGGCGCACCGAGGGTGCAACCCGCTGCGCGGCCGAGCCACGCCCCCGCAAGGCGGTCCCGCAGGCCTCGGCGTTGCAAGCGTGGCCAGAGGCGGCGCGGCCCTTGCGGGCGAAGCGCGCGCATAGCGTCGAGGTCGTTCGGCTCGCGCCTTCGCGTCCTTGCGGGCGGCGCGATCTCTTGGAGTTCGCGCTCGGCACGTTCGAGTTCCCGCTCGAGCCGCCGCACGATGCGTGTCGCGTTCGCGCCTTGCTCGTGGCGCAGGTCCGCCCAATAAGATACCCGTTCCAGGCGCGGCTGCAAATCACGAAAGTACGGCATGGCGGCGGTTCAATCGGGCAAGGGCTGGTCGGCCTTGTAGACGATGGTGTATATGAGGTCTCCGGTTCGCGCGCGGCCTTCGGGCTCGTGGGCCAAGGCCGTCCGGATGCTGACGACATTCGGATTGTGCTGGAGCACCCAAGCGTTAACGGCCTTGTCCAGTTCCGCCGTCCGGTCCTCGTAGCCCTTGAACGTCTTCACGAAGATCATCGTTCCCGCTCCCGTCGGCTGCCCGCCCGGGTCCGTTTCACGCAATCTCCTTCGCGCTGCGCACGATCTTCCGCACCAGTCCGTAGTTCAGCGCCTCCTCGGCGGACATCCAGAAGTTGCGGTCGCTGTCGCGCGCGACTTTCTCGAAGGGCTGGCCGGTCTCCTCCGCGATGAGCCGGTTGATCCGCTCGCGAATTTTGAGGATTTCCTGGGCCTCGATGCGGATGTCCGACGCCTGGCCTCCCGCGCCGCCGCTGGGCTGGTGCAACAGGAAACGCGTATTCGGCAGTGCGAACCGCTTCTCCTTGTCGGCGCCGAAGAGGATGGGCACCGCGATGCTCGCTACCCAGCCCGCACCAAGCGTGATCACGGGCGACTCGACGAAGCGCATCATGTCGAAAATGGCGTAACCGGAATCGACGTGACCGCCCGGCGACGAAATAATGACCTTAATGGGATCATGCGAATCGGCGTCGAGCAGGATAAGCTGCGCCATCACTTTTTCGGCCAGTTCCTGGTCCACCGTGCCGGCGACGAGAATCGTGCGCGACTTCAGTAGCCGCGACAACAGCGCGTCCTGTCTCGCGCCGTCCGGGGCGCACTCGGGTTCTTCTTCCTGCAAATACGTCATGCGTTGAAACCTCACGGTGGGATGGTTCATTCATGCGCGAAGCACGCACCCATTGATGAGACCGTATTCTGGCATTTCGACCGGGAAGAGGTCAAGGCATGAGCACGCCGACGGACGGGGAATACGAACTTACCGGCGCCCAGCGGTGCTCAGGCGAGGTCAAGACACACTCGATCCCGCCGTCGAAGCGAATCGCGCCGGCTCTTTCCCCCCTGTCGAGCGTAAGCGGCCACACCCAAGCGCCATCCCAGACCCCGTCCCGCGCGCGCCTCGGGTTTCTCCAGTAGCACGTATTCCCGACAATTTGCCCACAGCTTTCGATCGTGGCACGTGCACCGGCGTGTCGCCCGGCGGCGTAGACCCTCAGCGACGCTTCTTCGTCGCTCCAGTGCGCAATCCCGACTGCCGGAAGAAACCGCCTCGGGAAACGCGCTGGAGCGGGGCCCACGTGGGCGCCAGCCTGCTCGAACAGCCGCACCAGTTCCCCGGCGTTCCACGCGGCGAGTGTTTCCGCGAGGCTACGGTCCCCGAGCAGGTCCGCCAAACCTTGCGCGAGCGCGGTGGTCGGGCACACAAGGGCCTCGTGGCCTTCGGCGCGGAAACGAAGCAGTGCTAATGCGTCCTCGGGGCGACCGACGGCGACGAGCGCGCGCTCACAGGCCAACCCGCGCTCATCGAGCGGCAACGCGGAGCACTTGTCGCGGAGCAAACCGAGAAACTCGTCAACTTGGCGTCCGGCGGGCGGCGGCAACAGCGGACGACCCGGCCCGGGCGGCGCCAAGGCCTTGCGAAACGCCGTGGTGGCGCCTTCGAAGTTGTTCTTGGCCAGATGCGCCCGGGCCTCCCAGTAGTATGTGCGTCGTTCCGCCGGAGAGCGTCTGTTGATGAATTCGAGCCGGGTGGCGAGTCGCAGGTAAGGGTCCGATTCGAGATACTTGACCGCGAATGCCTCGTAATTGCGCGGGTCCGACGAATTTCGTACGTCGACGTGCAGAATGTTCCACGCGATTAACGGCAGTATCAACACACAACACCACGCGGGCGCGGCGGATGCGGCGACTTCCCGCTCGCGGCGAGGAAAGGCGTAGCAGGCGGCGAGCGCCAGGAGAAACGCGTAGCCCGTTCTCGGCGGCATGGAAAGACCGACGGCCAGCGCCCCGCCCACCGCGAGCAGTACGACAAGCGCGCGACGTGTGCCCGAGGGGTCCGCTTCACGGACGACGTGCAGCTTCGCAGCGATCCGAGCGAGCAACCATAGGATGACCAGCGCCGCTCCCCATCCCGTCAATTCCGTCGACTCCGTCCATACCGTCCATGGCCGATTCCACCGGGCCAGCAGCCACTCGATATTCAGGCGCGCGATCACGGCGAGCGCCGCCGCCAGCGGGATAACGGCGAACAGCGCCGTCAGCCGCTGCCACCGCCGGTATTCCTTCGAGCAGACCGTCCCGAGGGCGAGGACCAGGCACAGACACAGGATCAGCGCGCCTTCTCCGAGCGTCGCGGGGAACGCGAGCGTGGCCCCGGTTTGCGTCGAGAAGGCGGTCGGAAACACCGAGTACAAGACGAGGCCGTGGAAGGGGCGATAGTGAACAAAGAGGCTGACGAGCGCCGCCGCGCCGCCGGCTATCGCGGAAAGCCAGAGACAATGCCGGACGGCGTCGCGCGCGCGAACGGTCTGCACGACGCTCGCGAAACATAAGGCTCCGCCTACGGCGGACATCGCCCGGGACCACTCTTGGCGCAGCAGGCCATGCGCAACGGAGACCGCGACCAGCAGCAGCAGCGGCCAAGCCAGTTCGAAGGGCAGCGCCAGCCGTTCCCCGCGTAGGAGGTCGCGCGCCGCGGCGACAACGAGCGCCGCCGCAAGTAGCGCCGACAACGGGAAGAAGACCGTCGGCAGGGTCTCGTAGACGGCCCAGGGCCACGCGAAGGCCAGCGCATACGCGGCGAGATGACGCGGCCAAGGTCCGCCGCTCCGTGGGTCGGCTTGCACAGCGGCGCTATCCACCAAGACCTCCGAAGAGCGCCCGCGCGACCAGGCGCACAAGCGCGGCCAAGGCGAAGAAGACGATAGAGAAGACAAGCGCCGCGCGCCGTTCCCGTTTCAAACGCTGGAGGATGTCCGTCATGCTGTAATGGGCTCTCTTGTCTTGTTTGTAGTGCTGTGTTTGTAGTGCATCTGTTTGTAGTGCAGCCTTCAGGCTGTCTTCAAGACAGGCTGAAGCCTGAACTACAAACATGCAAGACAGGCTGAAGCCTGAACTACGAACGTGCAAGACAGGCTAAAGCCTGAACTACGGACTCCTGAACTATACCCCGTACACGTCCTCGATGGCGGTGATGATGTGCGAGGGCGTCGCGACCACGGGCACGGGCTCGAGGCGCGCCACGTCCGCGACCTTCTTCAGGGCTGAATCGTCGAGCGGGTTGGCCATGGCCAACACAAGCCGATCGTCGCGGATGCGCAAAGGCACGCACACGTGCCACGCGCACAGGTCCCTGGTCAGCAGGACCGCCGCGCGGCGGTCTACGTCTTCCGCCGACACCTCGACGAGCGGAAGGCCCAACTGCGACGCGACGGCCTGCGCGATCGCGTCCTCGGTGGTGAATTCCTGCTCGATGAGGATGGTTCCGAGAAGGCGGCGCGGATTGCGCTTCTGCTCTTTCAGGGCAGCCGACAATTGCTTCGGCGTGATGACATCGGCATCGATTAAGATCTGCCCCAGCGCGCGATGCCCCTTTCCGGCGGCGGTTTCCGACAGCAGAATGCGTCGCTGCCTGCGGCGCGCCTCCGCCTCGGATTCCTCCGGGAAATCGGATATCCGGCCAACGAACGCGCGCGACTTCTGCTCGGCTTGCGCGTGCGCCGCCGCCAGGTCGGCCTCGAGCGCGGTAATCTGTTCGCGCAGCCGGTCAATAATCGCGTCCCGCTCCGCCAAAGCGCGCTCGCGGTCACCCACGGCGGCGCGCCACTCTTCCTGCGCGCCGCTAAGCCGCGACTCCGCATCCTGCCGCGCTGCGAGGGCTTCGCGCGCCTTCGACAAGGCGGCGTCGCGCGCCGCCAGTTGTTCGTGCAACGCGGCGGCCTCTCGGCCCGCTTGTCCGATCCGGGTTTCCTGCTCCTGAATCTTCCGCTCCCGCGCGTCGAGCGCGCTTTGCGTGCCCGCAAGCGCGCGGCGAGCCTCGCCAAGGGCTGCGCCGGCTGCACGTTCCCGCTCGGCGGTCTTTTCGAGTGCGACTCGCAAGTCGCGCAAAGCCGTCGTGTGCTCCGCTTCGCGGGCGCGCGCCTGCTCGAGTTCTTCCTGCAACTCGAGGTTCAGCGTTCGGAGTGCGGCCATCGACGCCACTTGCTCGGCGAGGTTGCTCGATAGTTCCCGCGTCATTTCCTCCGCTTGGGTCGGCGCGGCCGCGCGCATCCGCTCGAGTTCCGCGCTGAGGTCCTCGACCGTCAGCGTCACGGCGCGCTCGCGCTCGCGCAAGGACCCGATCTGCCGCTGGAACTCGGCGAGCGTCTCGCGCAGCGCGGCGATGTTCGCCTCCCGCTCGTCCAGCGCGGCCTGTTGCGCATCGAGCGTCTGCTGCGTAATAGCCAGACGCCGCGCCTCTTCCTCCTTGAGCACCCGCACCGTGGTTTCCGCTTCGGCCAGCGCCTGCGACAAACGCCGCTCGTTGTCCGCGCCCTGGGCCGACTGCGCCTCGAGTTCGCGAAGCCGCGCATCGCGCGCCGCGATTTCGCTCCGCTGTTCCTCGATAGTGCGCAGCGCCTCGTCGAGCCGCGCCTCGACCCCGGCCTTCTCCGCGACAAGCCCCTCGAACGCGGCCCCGAGTTCAGCGGCCTGCGCGGCAGCCGCGTCCTCTCGCTGCTGTAAGACAACGACTTCTCGCTGGAGTCCCTCAAGATTCTCGCGCAGCGCGGCGACCGCGGCGTCTCGATCGCGCAATGCCGCCTCGTGCGTTTCCCGCAACCGCGCATTCGAGGCGTCTTGCTCGGCGCACGCGCCTTCAAGCGACGCGCGTTGCGCCTCCGACGCCGCCAACTGTTCCCGCAGGGCGTGACATTGCGCCTCCGCGTCGGTCGCGCGCGCCTCGAGGCCCGTCGCCCGCTCCCGCGTCGCCGCCAGCGCCTCCTCGCGTTCCCGGAGCGCGGTCTGCATGCCGTCGCATTCCCGACGCGCCTCCTCGATTCGCTCGGTCAGCGCGGTTTGCTCGGCCCGCCACGCCTCGCGCGCCTCAGCGGCCGCCTGTTCGGAGGCGTGTATGGATTCGCTCAGCGCGGTATTGGCGGCGGACAGCGCGGCAAGCTGCTCTTCGCTCTCGCGGAGACGTTCGCGTAATGCCGCGATAGTCTGCTCGTGCTCGTGCAGCGCTTCCTGCCGCGAATCGAGAATTTCCTGCGTTTCCTTGGCGCGCCGGGTTTGTTCCTCCCAAACCCGCCGGAGTTCCTCGCGCGTTTCCTTGACGCGATCCTCCGCGGTTTGCTCGCGCGCCTGCGCGGCCCGCACTTCGGTCTCAAGGGCCTCGATCCGTTCGCACAGCGCCTCGATTTCGGCGTGCCGCGCCGCCAATTCACCTTGGTGGACCGCTTCCTGGTGCGTGGCGGCCTCCCGCAGGGCGTCGCACTCCTGCGCGCGCTGGTCCCGTTCCGCCTGCAGCGCAACAATGGCGGCGTCCCGGTCGCCGGCGGCGCCGTGCGCCTGCTCGAGGGCCTGCGCAATCTCGTGCAGCCGGGCCTGAGCCGCGTCCCGCTCCGCGACGACCGCCGCCAGGCGCGCGTCGAGTTCCCGCAGTTGGACCGCATCCAGGGCTTCCCGCTCTCGCAGCGAGGTTATCAGCGCATCGCGCTCGGCGGTCTCCCGCGTGAATTGCGCCTCACGCGCGGCGGCGGCCTCGCGCGCGGCATCGAGCGCGGCGGCGAGATCGCCGGCGCGCACCATGGCGTGCTCCTCATTCTCGCGCAGCGTATCGAGTTGGCGCGCGAGATCGGCGGTCTGTTCCTGGAACGCGAGGAGCGTCTTGTCCCGTTCCGCGATGGCCGCGCGATAGGATGCCAACTCCTCGAGGATTTCGGAGTCGCCTTCGGAGCGGGCGGCGCTGTCCGCGAGCGCCGCCTGTTCCCGCTGCTGTGCGGCTTCGAGGTCCGCGTGGAGCGCGTTGATGGCCTCTGCGGCCTGCTCGGCGGCGGCATTGAGTCGCTCCGCTTCCGCCTCACGCTCCGAGGCACGCTCCTGCAGGCGCCCCGCTTCGCCGTCCAGCCGCTCAATCGTTTTCTGGGCAAGGGCGGCCTGCTCGTCCGCCGCCGCAACCCGTTGCGACAGCGAAGCGACGCGGCTCTCCCGCTCCTCGAGCGCGGCGCGCAGACTCGCGATTTCGTCCCGGGCCGAGCGCAAGGCCTCGGCTTCTCGGATACGTTCCGCCTCGCGGGCTTGGGCAAGTTCCTCATCCAGTTGCGCCACCCGCGACTCGAAGAAGGCTCGCTCCTGGACCGCCTCTGCCAGACGCGCGTCCCGTTCCGCCCCTGCTTGGCGCAAGGCGTCCATTTCCGCGCGCAACGTCGTCAACGCCCGGTCCCGCGCGTCCAATTCCGACTGTAGCTCCGCGATAGCGGCGTCCTGCGCGTCAAACCGCGCCAGGAGTTCGTCCGGCGGGGCTTCGGCGTCCCCCGACTGCGCGTGGAGCAGGTAAAGCAGCTTGTCGAATTGGGCAGCGGTTTGCGCAATCTGACGGGTGAGCCCCTTTTGCGCGCCGGCCACCTCGGCGTTCCAGACGGTGATGGCGGACGCGACGCGGTCGATGGCGGCTACGAGTTGCGCGCGAAACGCGGCGACGGCCTGCGGCGCCCCTGCTTCCGCCTGCGCGCGGGCAAGCGCCTCAGCGTCGCTGGTCCGCTGCTCCAACACCGCCAAGACCCCGTCGAGTTGGTCCTGCGCATCCGCGATGCGCTCGACCAGACTCTGATGTGCGGCGGTTACTTCGGCTTTCCATCCGCCGATGGTCGTGCGGAGGCGGCTGAGCAGCTCGGGGCGTTGTTGCAACATATGTAGGCGCCTCGCGTCCGCGATGTCGTGTGGTTCCCGTCCTTTTCCACTCCCCTCCCCGAGGAACAGCGTTGAGGGGCGGGCGCCCACAGGCAGACCCTTTGGGCGAGCGAACCCTCACCCTTACCCTCTCCCTCGGGGAGAGGGAATGCCTGTGCTCCCGCCGCATTATAGGATTGGTCCCGGGCGGGTTCAATGACGACGCGCACGCCGTACCGTATGCATAGCGCGGACATAAAGTGCGGGTTGCGGCCGCCGCGCGCCCCGTGCCAGGGGCATCTTGCCGATGTCCTTTGACCATGGTTGACGCTTACGATGACACGCCGCGCGCGAATTCGGTAGAATTCGGGCTCTCATTGCACTGCGACACAACAGAGGGCGAAACATATCATGACGGACTCGGCCCCATTCGAGCGCACGCTCGTGACGAGCGCGCTGCCCTACGCGAACGGCCACATACATCTGGGCCATATCGCGGGGGCGTATCTCCCGGCGGACATCTACGTGCGTTACAAGCGCCTCAAGGGCGAGAAGGTCCTTTACGTCGGCGGGTCGGACGAGTACGGTGTGCCGATTACGTTGACCGCCCTGAAGGAGGGCGTGTCCCCGCGCGAGGTAATCGATCGCTACCACGCGGCCAACGCGGACGCCTTCCGCCGCCTCGGCATCTCGTATGACATCTATGGCCGCACCTCGTGGGATCTCCACGTCGACACGACCCAGGCCTTTTTCCGTAAGTTGCACGACGGCGGGTACGTCCACGCGGAAGAGATGGAGCTGTGGTACTCGGAGCAATCCGACCGCTATCTGCCGGACCGCTACGTGAAGGGAACGTGCCCGAAATGCGGCTATACGGACGCGAACGGCGACGAATGCGAGTCGTGCGGCGCGCAGTATGCGCCGCAGGCGCTTGTCGAGCCGCGGGCCAATATCCCCGGCGACGATTCGCGGCCCATACTGCGCAAGTCGCGCCACTGGTTTCTCGATCTGCCGCGATTCGCGGACCGGCTCCGCGCGTATCTCGATGGACACCCTGAGTGGCGCGACAACGCGCGGGGCATCGCGTACAGTTGGGTGAACGACCTGCGGGCGCGCTGCATCACGCGCGACACGGACTGGGGTGTGCCCATCCCGCTCGACGACCCCGAGGCCGCGGCGAAACGCATCTACGTCTGGTTCGACGCGCCCATCGGCTACGTGACGAACACGCGGCAGTGGGGCATCGACGTTTGCGGCGACGCGAGCGCCTGGGAATTGTGGTGGAAAGACCCCACGACGCGCATGGTCCACTTTATCGGCAAGGACAACGTGCCGTTCCACGCCGTCATTTTCCCCGCCATGCTCATGGGCCAGGAAGACTACATCCTCGCGGACCAGGTGCCCGCGAACGAGTACCTGAACGTCTTCAACCGCGCCACGGGCCAGGCGGAAAAAGGCTCGAAATCGCGCGGGAACATGATCTCCGTGCGCTGGGCGCTCGAACAGTTCCCAGCCGACGTGATCCGCTATTACCTGTGCGCCATCGCGCCCGAGTCGAAGGATTCCGCCTTCGATTGGGACGATTTCATGCACCGGTACAACGGCGAACTGTGCGACGTGGTCGGCAATTTCGTGCACCGATCGCTCACGATGACCATGAAAAACTTCGACGGCAGGGTCCCCGAAGCGCCCGTTTTCGACGCGGAGGACCAGGCCATGCTCGACGCCATCCCGGCGCAGGTGGACGCCGTCGCCGAGGCGCTCGAAGGGTTCCGGTTCCGCCAGGCGCTCGAACGGTTCATCGACCTCGGGCGCAAGGCGAACGTCTATTTCGACGCGAAACAGCCGTGGGTCACGCGCAAGACCGACCTCGAACGCACCGGCACGACGCTCCACGTCTGTTGCCAGGTCGTGAAGGCGCTGTGCCACGCCATGATCCCCTTTTTGCCCGACGGCGCAAGCACGCTCAGCCGTATCCTCGGCGTGGACCTGCCCCAAGGAGGTCCCGACGGCGGTCCCGACGGATGGAACGCCGCGAAAGCGCCCCTGCCCGCCGGCAGCCCGCTCGGTACGCCGGAGGTCCTCTTCCCCAAACTCGACCGGGACCGCATCGCGGAACTCGCCGAGGCCCACCTCCGCGGCGAGGCGTTCTGAGACGAAGCCTGAGCCGTAGGGGCGGGGTCAGTCCCGCCCCGTGACCGCGAACGCACGGCGGGAAGTGCTAGAATACTCGCGGGAGATTCGGCCTATGAACACGGACGAACTCATCAGGCAATATCGAGAGCAAATTCTCGAACTCGCGGCGCGGTATGTGCGCGTGCGCGGACTTGGGGATACTGGAAGCCTTCTGGCAGAGAGACCATTGATATGAAACCAACCTTCTCTGAGCGCATGGGGCATAAGCCTGCAACGACTGTTCTTCAAACCGACCATATGGGGGACTCTTTACGCAATAGCATCTGGAATGTTGTTGCCTCATCCGTTAAGGAGATACTCAGACCTGACAGGCACAATGGCTATGACACTATTGAATATGGCTGGGAGCGTCTTGCAGAGGATATGACCCAGCATTTTCTTAAGAGGCCCCTCGACGATGTGCCGCATCGTGGCCAGTGCAGAGGATGGGTTCGGGATCTTCTTTACGCCTTCTCGTGGAATGAAGTTTACGATTGGATCGAGTTCATTAATTGGTTGGCAGTGAAGCTCAAGGTGCGCTACTTACCAAAGGGAATTGATGGGCAGTTCAACGCCGTTCTCGAGGAGGAGATGTCAGCATATCGGATCATTCAAGGTCATGTTGTTCCCATAGGAAGCGCAATCGAAATGCGGTGCATACAAGATGCTTCCGCGTCCTCGCTGCAGAGCGGCTGTTCTGGGGCTTATCATCACATTGAACGTGCGCTTCTGTGCTTTTCCAAGAAACCTGTTCCTGATTACTACAACACCGTGAAAGAATCAATCAGCGCTGTAGAATCTGTCGCGTGTCAAGTCACGGGAAACGAGAAGGCGCAACTTGGTCCAGCGTTGAAGATTCTCGAAGGCCGGGGTAGGTTACACTCTGCTATGAGAGCAGCCTTCGAAAAACTCTATGGATATACGAGCAATGAGGGGGGTATCCGGCACGCAATGCTTGAGGACAGCGGAGCAGTCGGGTTTGATGAAGCAAAGTTCATGCTTGTCGCGTGTTCGGCTTTCGTGCACTTCCTGATCAGCAAGACCGCCCAATAGCGTCATCGAATCCTGGAAAAAGGGGCCACTGCCCCTTGCTTGCGTTGGTACTGTTCACGAACAAGACATGCTAGAATCAGGGGCAGGAGGCCAAACTCATGGGCGTCGACGAACTCTTGCGCGAGAAGCGGTCTGAGATACTCCGTATCGCCGCTCTGCATGGCGGTGAGAACGTGCGGGTTTTCGGATCGGTAGTGCGTGGACAGGCCGGTCCGGACAGTGATATCGACATTCTGGTTCGCCTCGAGGAAGGGAGAACGCTTATCGACCATGTGGCGCTGATCCAGGATCTCGAGGAATTATTGGGACGCAAAGTGGACGTAATCACCGAGGGCGGGCTGCGCGGCCGGTTTCGTGATCTTGTACTTTCCGAGGCAGTTCCGCTATGAGTCGGGATTTGCTCTATCTTGAGCACATGCGCGACGCCCTACGGCGTATCCTTGAGCTTGTCGGGCCAGACCATGATCTGTTCCTGAACGATCGCACGAAACAGGAGGCCGTGATAAGGAACTTTGAAGTTCTCGGCGAAGCCGCAAAGCGGATTTCGGCAGCAACGCGGCAGATAGAGCCAGATGTTCCCTGGAGACAATTCGCCGCATTTCGCGACGTGCTCATTCACAAGTATGACGCCATCGACCTGCGAGTCGTCTGGGAAACCGCGGTAAGGCGGGTTCCTGATGCCCTGCACAAAATAGAGGAACTGCTTCGCGTCGATGGCGTGTAAGGTACACTGGGCGCAAAGCACTACAATCGAGCACTTGCCTCGCCCCGTGTACCCGCGAACAGCGAGCTTGAGCATACGCTATTCCCGCGCCGCAGCACGCGCGGGCTTTGAGGATTCCATGACCGACGCGAGGAAAGACCAGCGGCCTTCGGGCGCGCGGCTCAAGTATTCGTTCCTGAGCATCCTGACGGGGTCCGATCTGTCGCGCCGACGGCTGCCGATGATGAGCGCGGCGAGCACGAATCCAGGGCCCGTCGTCTGGTTGACGGCGTGCGGCCACGGCGACGAAGTCGGGGGCATGGTCGCCATTCAGGACGTGTTCAAGCGGTTGCGGAAGACGCCGCTGCTTCAGGGGGCGGTGCATGCGTTTCCGCTCATGAACCCCCTCGGCTTCGAGACGGCGTCGCGCCACATCACGCCCACGGAGGAAGACCTGAACCGCTCCTTTCCCGGCAGCCGCGCGGGTTCGCTGGGCGAGCGCATCGCCCATCGCATTTTCACGACGATCATGGAGACGCGCCCGGCGCTCGTGCTCGACTTGCACAACGATTGGATGAAATCCGTCCCGTATACGCTGCTCGACCCCTTCCCCGGCGCGAATCACGCCGCCGCCTATGACGTCGCGAGCGACGTGAGCCAAGCCGCCGGCCTGCTCGTGGTGCGCGACACCGACGAGGCCCACCGCACCCTCTCGTACAGCCTCCTGCGCCATGACGTGCCGGCGCTCACCCTCGAACTCGGCGGCTCTTATGTGGTCGATGAGCGCCTGACCCGCATCGGGCGCGGCGTCATCTGGCGCATCCTGACCCATCTCGGCATGACGCCGCCCATCGAGGAGCCGCTCGACCACACCGTGCCCGCCGACCTCCGCGACGAATTCCTGCGTTACGTCGACACGCCCATCGCGTCGACCAGCGGCGTCATCCGGTTTCTTGTGGAACCGGGCCGCCGTGTGAAGCACGCGCAGGCCGTTGCGCGCACCTACAACGCCTTCGGCAAGCTGCAGGAAACCCTGGCCGCGCCTGGCGACGGCATCCTCCTCGGCCATGCGGACTCGTCGGTGGTCTTTCCCGGTATGCGCTGCATGGCCTTTGGCTGCCTCCAGGAACAACCGACCGCGGAAGGGACCGCGGATAGGGCCGCCCCGCTCGCATAGTGCGTTTCTTACTCGTCCTCGCGAATGTTGCGGTTGCACCAGACGATCAGGACAAGGAACGCCGCGATGCACAGCAGGGGAATGACCATGGCTCCGTTGGTCGGGTGCTCGATGTTCCACGGGCCGACGCCGTAATCCACTTCGAGAAGCCCGGACTGGCCCTTGCTGAAGAGCGCGCCAAAGGTGCTGCCGAGCAAGCCGTGCACGAAACCGAGCGCGACCAAATTGCGCTTACGGTCCTCCATAAACACGTAGCTCAGCGGGATGCCGAGGCCGAAGGTCACGGCCACCAGGAAATACGAGTCAATGTGGATCAGGCCGAAGCAGGCGCCGGTGAGCGTGGCGACCAGCAGCCGTTTTGCGTCGCGGCAGAGATAGTAGCCGTAGAGCACGCCGAAGGGAAAGGCGGCGATCCCGACCGCGATGGGAATCGCTATCTCGATGCTGCGGGTGCCGTAAGCGATGCCCAGACCGACCAGCGACAGGAGGTAGGCCGCGAAGGCAATGTTGGCGCCGATGAGCAGAGACTTCATAATCCGCCTCTTCAATGGCGGCAGGGGCGCGGGCGGCGCGGGCGCAAAGCCCTTGCGGAAACGCGTGCCGAAATACGCGCTGAACAGCAATTGCTGGATGAAACCCCAGAAGACGTACCCGAAGACGCCAAGCACCCACGGGACAAGATGCAGACGCGCGAACGCCTCCGGACCGCGCTGGAGCCACGCCGCGAGGAAGATCAACGCGAGGAGCGGGCACGCAATCACGAGCGCGGTGCGAAACGCCGTGAGAAAATTGTCGTAGCGTACCGCGAAGAGCAATATCCCCCCCGAGGCAACCGCGCCGAAAAGAAGCGTGAGCAGACGTCCCGGATACTGGCTGGTGAAACCCACCAGCACGCTTCCCCGAAATCCGAGAAAGTGGAGCACGCGCTCCCAGTTCACGTAATTGGCGTAATTGAGCACCGCGAAGACCGCGAACAGGATGGCCGCCAGCGCGATACGCTGAGGCAGCGGCCCGGCCCGCAGCATGCGCCACAACGTCCTCGGGTTGCCGAGTCCCCACGACTCGCGCGTGTCTTTGTGCAGGACGGGCGCCACAAGCAGGAGATAGGCGCCGCCGAAAACGAGGAGGACGTTGGTCACCGTGTTGACAATGTCATATCCCCGGAGCACGCCGAAGTGAAAGGCTACCGGCCAGAGCACCACGAGAACGAAGGTCATAACCGCCAGACCTTCGATCGCGTTCGCCCTGCGCGAAAAGGCTTCCCGCTCCTCTTCGCCCGCCGTATTCACCAGGAGGGGCACATCAGACCATTCCGCCAACGAGTCCGCGCTGTCCGTCGATGAAACCGCTCTGTCGTATTGCGTCATGGCCTACGCGCTCCTCCCCTTTAAGGCGCTACCGTCGATGGGCGTCCGTTCCAATGCATAGCGTCTCCCGGCGCCAGACAATACCTTCAAGGTCCATTCTCCAACCCCCGCGACAATATTCATAATATTCGCATCCTGGAGCCCTATGCCACTTTTCACCGTTTGACTGACCCAAGGCCGCTCAGGATTCACCGATGCTGTGAACATACCCCGACGCCTTTGGCGCCAGTTCAGTCAAGCGCCCGGAGGTCCCGAGCCAACGCGTGCGTGACGTCATCGCGTCGGGAGCACGCAAGCGCCCGTGTAGGCAATCCGTCCGGCAGCCTGCTCGATATCTAGGCCGTCCGTAAAGGTGGACCACGCGGAGGCCTGATTCTTCAGATGAAAGTCCAGCCAAGCTGCGGCAAAACTAACGGCAAGCGCCTTCTGGGTGGCATCAGCCACATACTGTCGGAACGGGCATGCAAACGTTTCGCCCAGTTCGCAAAGTCCCGAACCTTGCGCGAATTGGCAGTGGCTGCCCTGGGTGATCGAGATGTAGTACTTGCACGTAGAGGACAACCCGTTGAACATGGGAACCTGATGCGAATTGGGCGGCGCGACGCAGTCCGACGACCCCGCAAACACCAGCGCCGGAATGACAATGCCCGCGGCCGCGTCGATCGCCGAGGGGTTCGTGTTGGCGGCGGCCAGCGTCACCATCGTGGTAATGTTCGCACTGTGCTGCACCGCGAGGAAGCTCGCGCCACCGCCCATGCTGTGGCCCATCACGGCGGAACGCGAGGCCACCCGGCTGTAGAGCGGCGACGCCGGGTTCACACCCTCCGCCTGGAACTGATCAACAAGAAACGCCAAGTCCCGGCCGAATTCTCCGTGGCTTGGAAACAGCACGGTCTCTGTGTCTGCAAGAACGACAAAATAACCTCTCGGTACAAGCGCCTGCCACAGGTAATTGTAATATTCCACCGTAATCTGGTACCCGTGGCCAAAGACCACGACGGGAAACCTTGCCGTGCCCGCTGCAAGCGGCACATTCTGCCCCGCGTAATCCGCCGGATAGTAGGTGCGCGCGTCCACAGACCGGTTTCCACGTGAAGCATCTACAAAATTGAGCGTAGTTACTCCGATCGCGTACTCGATGATCTCCCCCTCGCCCTCCCCCTCGCCCTCCCCCTCGCCCTCACCCTCACCCTCGCCCTCGCCTTCGCCTTCA
>JAKQEQ010000014.1 GCA_029556545.1 Candidatus Hydrogenedentota bacterium | reverse complement strand
TTCGCCTTCGCCCTCGCCCTCGCCTTCGCCTTCGCCTTCGCCTTCGCCCTCGCCTTCGCCCTCGCCCTCGCCTTCGCCCTCGCCCTCGCCCTCGCCCCCGCCCCCGCCCTCGCCTTCGCCCTCGCCCTCGCCCTCGCCCTCGCCCTCGCCCTCGCCCTCGCCCTCCGCACCGCAAACACCCAGAGGATCCTGGACCGTCACTGTAGCGGGCGCGCTGTTTTGGTTGCCGTTGGTGTCCAGGACGGTGAGCGTCACTGTGTTTTGGCCGCGTTCGCCGCACGTGAATGTATCGGGGACGACCCAACGGTCGGCAATGCCGCAGTTGTCCGTGCTCCCGTTATCGACTTGGTCGGCCGTGATACTTGCCGCGCCTCCCGCGTCCAACTGCACGCTGATGTTCCGGGTATGGACGACGGGGGGAATGTTGTCCAGCGTCAGACTCGCGGGATTGGACACGTCATAGTCAAAGTCATCGCAGTCGCCGATAACGATACAGCGATATAGAGCTTCATCGTCTTCGTCCACGTTGCTGATGGTTAGCGTGTCCGTGTGGACGCCCGAAATGTCGCCGCCATTGGTTAAATTGTGGGCATTCTTTTGCCAATAGTACATGAGGTTCGAGCCAACGGCCGCGACGGTAAACTGCGCAATACCGCCGGGACAGGCCACCACGTTCGCCGGATCGCCTATTACCGTGGCCGGCGGAATGACTGTGAGTTGGGCGCCGTTCGACGTGACTGACCCGCACACCCCCGTAACGACACACCGGTACATGCCCCCATTGCCTTCCGCGATAGCCGTGATCTGAAGGGTATCGCTGTCGGCGCCGGCTATATTGCCGCCGTTGTCGAGGTTGATGCCGTTTCTTTGCCACCGGTATTCGAGGGATTCGCCTGCGGCGATGATGGTGAAGACGGCTGTCGCGCTGTGGCATAAGCTCAGAGGAGACGGGTGCGCCGTAACGGCGGTCGCGGTTCTTACCGAGAGTTGCGCGCCGTTCGACGTGGCCGTCCCGCAATCGCCCGTGACCACGCAGCGGTACAGCGCCGCGTCGGCGCTGTCCACGTTCGCAATTTGCAGCGTGGCCGTGGCTGCGCCGGAGACATCGCCGCCGTCGCTCATGTTCTCGCCGTTCTTCTGCCAGCGATACGAGAGGTTCGTTCCGGCGGCAATGACGGTAAACTCCGCCAGGACGCCGGGGCACAGCGTTAGCGGGGCCGGGTGCGCCGTGATGGCCGTGGCGATCTTGACAGTGAGCGAGGCGGGGTTCGACGTGGCCGTGCCGCAAGCGTTGGTGACCACGCAGCGGTAGTCGCCTTGGTCGCCGCTGTTCACGTTGGCAATGGTCAGCGTCGGCGTGTCCGCGCCAGAGATATTGCCGCCGTTGTTCAGATTCGAGCCGTTCTTTTGCCAGCGATACGTGGGCGCCGTGCCCGTGGCGGAGATGGTGAAGAGCGCCGTGGCGCCCGGGCAGAGGGTTACCGGCGCCGGATGGCCGGTGATCTGAGGCGGATTGCACACCGGCACCCCAGTGATCGACACGCAGTCCAGACGACGATATTGGCTATTTCGGCCTACTAAATGAAAGCGCAAGCCGGTCACCGTTCCGCTCAGGTTCACCTGGCATCGAGTCCAACTGGCGGCTGGGCCTACGGTTGCCACGGAGGTCCATACGCCGTTCTGCTTAGCTTGCGCCGTGATTTGCGGGGTCGTGCCGCTATCAATTCGGTACCAGAAGGTGAGGACCAGACTCGTGAATCCCGCGGTCGTAAAGCCCTCGCGCTGCATCCAGCGATTGCCGTCATAACTTCGGTATGCATAACCCCACACAGGGCCGCAGGCGTCCTGGTAGTTCGACTCATGATACACGGTTGTGCAAGGCGCAGGGGTCCAATCGTCGTAAAAGACATCCCAGCGTCCGCAGATTTGCGTGTCGAAGGTGTCCTCGAACAACACCTCCGCACCGGCAACATTGCACAGAGCCAATAAGACCATTGCCGATAGGGAAATGCAATTACTTCTCATACCACCTACCTCCGAACGCCTGAACAACGCAACCCGATCCCCCTGTGTATCTGCTCAGGACGTTCTCGTATGCTCCTCTGTTTGTTTGTCACATCGATCACGGCGCGCCTGAATGTTCGAGTCGCGCCGACAGTTCACTTCGTCGGTGGCGGCGGCGCCGTCGATCCGCGAATCACCAGACGATAGTCGAGCACCACCCGGACCGGCGGCTGATTCGGGTTAATCAACCTGTCGAGCAGCAGGCGCACCGCCCGTCGCCCGATCCGCTCGAGCGGTTGCGACACCGTCGTCAACGACGGACGGAAGCGCGACGACCAGGCCAGGTTGTCAAAACCCGTTACCGAGACGTGCTCCGGCACGTGCAGGCCGCGCCGCCGCAGGCACTGCACAACGCCGCGGGCGATGTCGTCGGTAACACACATGATGGCCGTCACCTTCCGGTCTCCCGCCCGCGCGAACAGGGTATCCACCGCCTGCTCAACGTGCTCGCGCAGTTCCGGGACGGAAAGGTCGGGCGGCCCGTATGCGACGATCCATCGATCGGCGTCGGCGATGCCCGCCCTGCGCAAAGCGCGTTTCACGCCGGCGTTCCGTTCGCGCACGCTCGTGCTGTACGGGTACTGGACCGCCTCGGTAATGAACCCCATGCGGCGATGCCCCAGCCCGAGCAGGTAATCGGTCATGGCCTCCATGGCCGCCTCATTGTCGGTGGTGACGGCATCGCATTGGATGTCAGGCAGGTAGCTGTCCATGAGCACGACCGGAAAACGCTGCGTTACCAGACGGATCAGTTCCCGGTGCTCGGCGTCCACCCGGCTCGGGACGGCGACAAGCCCGCATACCTTGTTCTCGCCGAAGCGACGCAATACGCGGTCCTCGCCCCCTTCCTGACGGCCTTCGAAGAAGGGCGTCGCGCGGTAACGCGCTTCTTGGAGCTCCTCATCGACCCCCGCGAATATCGGGCGGAAGAAATCGTTTTCCTTGCAGTAAACGACGCCGATGGTCCGTTCCGTTGTTTGCGGCGCTGGCAGGGGGTCCACGACGAACGTGCCGCTGCCCACCTTCCGTCGAACCCAGCCCGCCTCGACCACCTCGCGGAACGCCTGCGCCACCGTGGGGTAGCTCAGCCCCCCCAGACGCATGAACTCGCGCTCGGATGGAATGCGTTCCCCCGGGCTGTAGTGGCCCTCTCGGATGGCGCCGGCAATAGCTTCGGCCAGTTGCTGATACAAGGGTTCCTTGCGACGTCGGTCCACACTATCCAACGCGACTTTCATGTACCGTTCCCTGATTGCCTATAAAGCGCGCCTCGAATGAAGGTACCATAGCATGTTACAGGCTGTTTGTAAAGCGTCTCTGAACAAGGGGCCTCGGGGCACGACCGAGCTTTCGCCGGGTGCTTCGCGCCCGTCGTTCGCATACCCGCGTCGGTCATGTCGCGCGGGGAGGCCGTTACACTGGTCCCGGGCAGAATCCGTCCTCCGTGCCTTCGCCGGGGCACCAATGGTAGCCGCCGGAGTTGTAGAACTGAATAAGGCGAAGCAGCTCCGTCAGAGTGATCTTCCAATCCGGACCGTCGGGCGCGTAGTCGCTCCCATGGGGTCTGCACGACTGATTCGCGCCGGGGCCGGGGACATAGCCGTCTTCCGTGTCCCCCGGGTTATCCGCACAATGGTAACCGTCTGAGTTGTAGAACTGGATCACGCGCAAGAGTTCCGTCAACTCGATTAACCCGTCTCCGTTCTGGTCCGCTGAATGAATAGAAAGCGGCATTTCGCCTTCGCCCTCACCTTCGCCTTCGCCTTCGCCTTCACCCTCTCCTTCGCCTTCACCCTCTCCTTCGCCCTCGCCTTCGCCTTCGCCCTCGCCTTCGCCCTCGCCCTCACCTTCGCCTTCACCTTCGCCTTCGCCCTCGCCCTCACCTTCACCTTCACCTTCACCTTCACCTTCGCCCTCGCCCTCGCCCTCACCTTCACCTTCACCCTCACCTTCACCTTCACCTTCGCCCTCGCCCTCGCCCTCACCTTCACCTTCACCCTCACCCTCGCCCTCACCTTCACCTTCACCTTCACCTTCACCTTCACCTTCGCCCTCGCCTTCGCCTTCACCTTCGCCTTCGCCTTCGGCGCCAGGCTGACCCGCCATGCGCACGCACCAGTTGTAGAGTGTCCCCGACAACTCGAACCCATTCGTGATCCGCAAAGCCCAGGAACCTTCTGACGGCTGCCCGTCGAAATCGGACAGCAATCCGGCGGTTGGATGCGCAATATTGAAGGAGCCTGTGAAGGGTTCGATTCCGTCCGCCAACGAAAGGGGGGCCTCGTCGTCCAGCACCGTGTTGACAAACTGTTCTGGACACCATATATAGGAGAGAATACCGTCCTCGCCGATATGTTCAATCAACGTGACGGCCGTGCCGTCCGGGGCAATCAGTTCAAAACGCAGTTCCTGAATACACGGGTGGGATACGTTGAGTACGATGTCAAGGTCCATCACAATGAGATCATCGGGAAAGAACAGGGGACAAGAAATAGACGCGTTCACTTCTCCCGGTATCACAAGATGTTCGCCAGTGCTGCATACTTCGACGACAACGAGTTCGCCTTCGCCTTCACCTTCACCTTCACCTTCGCCTTCACCTTCACCTTCACCTTCGCCTTCGCCTTCACCTTCACCTTCACCTTCACCTTCACCTTCACCTTCACCTTCGCCCTCGCCTTCGCCTTCGCCTTCAGCGGCCTGTTGCGCCACAATGTGCAGGGCCCAATCGTCAGAATTCGGCTTGGTAAAGGATTGGATGGTGCCGCCCGTGCGCTGGAAGGCCGGCTGAAAGTTTCCGGTGCGCGTATCGTAGAACCGACATACAAACGTCTTGTCTCCCCCCGCACCCAAGTTTACGTTGAATGTGGTCGGGGAGTTTCTCAACGAGTACACGACATACTCGCGTCCGGGGTCAGCCAGGCAATATGTACCGGCGGCGCTCAGATCATTTCGCGGCGTCATGGGGTCGAGGTCCTCGACATGCTCGTTGAAGAGGCGGCTGAGATGCCCGAGCAAGTCGCGTTTGTCCATACCCTTGTCGCCGCCGGGGACGTATGGGTCATACCCCATGATTCCCATGCGGTCGTGCTCCTGGCCTTGGTCGGCGTGGAAGGTGTAATGGCCGCCGCCGACCGAGAACGTCCATATGGACGTTCGCAGGTCATTGCCCATGTAGGGTCCCGATTCGAAGGTGCAGTAGGGCTTGGGCGGTTCTTGGATGAAACGCTGGACAACGTGCGAGTTCTTGTCGGTACTGCTTGACTGGCCGCATACGAAGTCCACCAACGGCCGGCGCAGGGCCCAATTCACGACACCGTAGCCGTCACCGTCAACCCACACGGCCCCGCGGCTCTTGAAGAATTCCGCGAAGTGTTGGCCCATGTTCCCTTCGCTGTAGCTGTGTTCGTCGAAGAATTGAAAAAAGACATTGCCGTAAGGATGGAGCTGGTCGAAGAATTCCTTGCCCAAGCGTTCCCAGACCCACTGGGTCTTCTTGGCGTTAGACCACCCGTCCGACCACGGCTCGTGCCAGACCTCGACGCCCGGCGACGCGATGATGACCGCGTCGGCTCTGTCGGTCAGGTGCCCGCCGTTTATGACGTTCAACTGATGGTAACTCCATGGTTCCGCATGCTTGGACCAGCCGGTATACATAACGATGCCGACCAGCATGTCCCGTTCCTTGGCGTATTGGACCAGATCGCGAATGCGCGGCCAGTATTTTGTGAAGTCGCCATCCGGGCCGTCGTCGAATTGCTGAAGGTTCCAGCGATACAGTTGGTCGTTGGCAAGAGACCCGGAAGTGTGGCGCGCCCACGGCGAGAGCCCCGGATAGACATATCCCCAACGGTTTTCGATCACGCTGCCGTCCTGCTTCTGGCGCGGCGGCACAAAGCCCCATACATGCACCAGCCTAATTCCGCGCACGGCACAGTCGTCGATCCATTGCCGGTAATTGACATTGGCGTTCTGCAGCACGCACTGGGTGCCGCTATCGCCGACCATCATAATCGTCCGGCCTTTGTAGTTGACGTAATGCCCGCTGGGGCTTGTGGAAATCCCCGCCACCAGGGAAGTTACTTCGTGTCCGGCCTCATGGTTTTCGAGAATCTCGCCGCCGGTCACATTACGATTGCCGTCCACTTGGAAGGTGAGGGCCCGGTCATATTGGGAGAACTGGAAGAACTTCGCGCCAAATACGCGGTTGCCGCCCATAGCGTTTCCGAGAATCAACGGCACGTCGCTGACGGCGTAGCTGCCGTTGTAGGTAGCCTCGAAGGAGAGTTTGAGCGGCTCGCCGAGAAGACCAACAAATATGCGGACGGTCTTGCTGTCCGCATCATGCGCCAGCACGAGATGTTCCGGGCCGGCGTTGCGATGGAAGGACTCCATCGCAAAACCCATGTGATCCGGCGGACCCTCGTTTGATCGCGTTCCGATCGTCGGCACGTTGAATGTGGCGCCCGCGTTGTTGATGCGGACCGTGGGTTTGTCCCCCGAGGTCATAAACAGCTCAGGCCCGGTGCCGCCGATGCTGCTGGTCTGAGAGCAGATGCGCCCGAAGCCGCTGGGGGCGGTAGCCTCGAACCAAAATGCCCACGCAAAGGACTGGCTCCGCATTTGAGGGCTTGTTTGGACGCTGATCATCGCCGACTGATCGTTGTGCGGCACCGTGATAAACCCCTCGCCCCATGATGTGCTTACGAGGTTGGCGTCGTGGCCGTTGTCGGTAATGTCTTTCGAAGTTGGTCCGGCGCCCTCGGTGAAGGGCAGGTGGGCGACGAGGCCGTAGGTCGTATAGCCCTCCTGGTACTCCACGGTCAATGAGGCCGTATTCGAAGTGGTCGTGCCGCAATCGTCGCTTACCACGCAGCGATAGATCCCTTCGTGGATAGGAGCGACAGTGGCGATCTCGAGGGTGTCGGTCGCGGTCCCCGAGACGCCCCCGCCGTCGCCCAGGTCGTTGCCGTCCCGCTGCCACTGGTACGTGACCGTGCCGGCGCCCAAGACAGTAACCGAGAACGTGGCAGCACCTCCCAACGGCGCTTCCTGCGACTGCGGGTGCTTGAGGATTATGGGATTCGAACTCACCACCAACATCGCGGGGTTCGAGAATTTCGTGCCGCAATCGCCTCTCACCACGCACATGTAGTCCCCATTGTCATCCGGGTCGGCATTGGCAATCTGGAGGATTGGCGTGGCGGCGCCGGATATGTCACCGCCATCGGAGAGGTCGGCCCCATCCTTCTGCCACTGGTAGGTCAGGCTGCTGCCGGAAGCTGCCACATCGAGCAGCGCCGTGCCGCCCGGGCACACGGCCGTGTGTCGTGGGTGCTGTGTGATCACCACCGGCGGTTCGCATACGGGTTCACTAACGATCGAGATGCAGTCCAGGCGCCTGTACTTGTCATTGCCTCCGTCCAACTTGAAGAATATTCCAGTGATCGTACCCGTCAGATTGGACTCGCTCCTGGTCCAGGCGCCGGCGGCCCCCACATTGGCCACGGAGACCCAGGAGCCGTTTTGGAGCACGTAGGCAGTGATGGCGGCGCTGGAGTCGTTGTGGTACCAAAATATCAGCTTCAGATTTCCGTGGCCGGCGGTGGTAAATGAGCCGTTGTATATGACGTCTCGGTGTCCGTCATAGTGACGCTCGATATAGCCGGCAGGCGAGCCGCACTGTCCTCCGCTGGTGTAATAATTGACGGTGCCCGGCCTGGCCACGCCGTCTTTTTCGATCCGCCAGCGCCCGCCCGAAAATGGGTCCGTGCTGAAGGTTTCCTCGAACAGCACAACCTCGTAGCGCATGGTCAGCAGGGCCGGTTTGGATATGACCGTGCCGCAGTCGTCAGTAACCGCGCATCGGTAGTTTGCCTGATCGTCCTCGCCTACGTTCGATATTTGGAGTTGTGCGGCGTGCGCGCCCGATACGTTGCCGCCGTCGTTCAGATCGGCGCCGTCTTTCTGCCATTGGTAGGAAAGCGTGCCCGCGCCGGAGGCGGCTACCGTGAACGTCGCCGCGCTTCCCGCCAGCACGTTTCGGGACTGTGGCTGCTGCGTGACGGTCGGCTGTTCACTGACCGTCAGGTCGGCGAGGTTTGAAAGCACGGTGCCGCAATCGCCTGTGACCACGCACCGGTACCTTCCGTTGTCGGCAAGCTGCGCATCGGCTATAAGCAGCGTGTCCGTGGTCGCGCCCGAGACGTTTCCGCCGTCAGCAAGGTCGACACCGTTCTTCCGCCACTGGTAGGTCAAGTTGCTCCCTGTCGCCGAGACGCTGAACGCTACCGGGCTGCCGGGGCACACCGATAGGTTCGTGGGATGTTGTGTGATAACGACGGGCGGTGTGCAGTCCGGTTCCCCCACGATCGAGATGCAGTCAAGACGTCTGTATTTGTTGTCACCGCTGTCCAGTCGAAAGAATATCCCGGTGATCGTGCCCGTCAGGCTGGTTTCGCTCTTGGTCCAGGCGGCGGCGGCTCCCGCATTGGCCGCGGCGGTCCAAACGCCGTCCCGGAGCACGTAGGCGATGACGCTGGCGCCGGACTCGTTCCTATACCAGAATGTGAGCTTGAGGTTCACGTACCCGGTAGTGCCAAAGGAAGAATTGTATATGACATCACGGTGGCCGCTTGGTACGCGCTCGATGTAGCCGGCCGGCGATCCGCATTGTCCTCCGCTACTTTGATAGGCGACGGTTCCGGGTCTGGCTTCACCGTCCTTTTCAACTCGCCACCGGCCCCCCGCAAACGGGTCTGAACTGAAAGTCTCTTCGAAAAGCGTCACTTGCGCCCCATAAGCCAGACAGGGCAGCACTCCCGCGACTAACCCAACGATCAGCAAAGCGACTTGTCTCGTTGCCATCCTTCGGTCTCCCTTCTTCCTGGAGTCTGCCGGTTGCCGACACCAAGACTCCTTGCGGCGTCGGTCTCCGCTATCCAACGTGGTATTCATGCCCCGGCCCAAAGCGCCTATAAAATACGCCTCAAATAAAGGCACTATAGCCGGTCGGAGGCGATTTGTCAAGTGCTTCCGGATACAGCCCTGCCGATCGGCAGGGCTTTTTCGCCGCGAACGTGCGTCATGCCGCAGCCATACCCAATTCGGTCATGTCAACGCGGGCCGGCGTTACCCCTGTCCCGCGCAGAATCCGTCCTCCGTGCCTTCGCCCGGGCAGTAGTGGTAACCGGGGAAGTTGTAGAACTGGATCGCGCGCAACAGTTCGGTCAGGGCAATCTGCCAATCTGGACCTGCGGGCGCGTAGTCGCTCGCGTGCGGGCAGCAGTCGTGATTTGCGCCTGGCCCCGGCACGTACCCGTCTTCCGTGTCGTCAGGATTCGCGGCACAGTGGAAGCCCTCCGAATTATAGAACTGAATCACCCGGAGCAACTCGGTCAATTCGATCAAGTTGTTCCGCGACTGGTCCGCGGTGTGGTACTCGCTGAAGCACGGGTCGCCCTCTCCTTCACCCTCTCCTTCACCCTCTCCTTCGCCCTCGCCTTCGCCTTCGCCTTCGCCCTCTCCTTCACCCTCTCCTTCGCCCTCTCCTTCACCCTCTCCTTCGCCCTCGCCGCCCGGTTCACCGGTGATGCGGAGGCACCAACCTTCCAATACGCCCGACAGGTCGAAACCGTTAGTCACGCGAAGGGTCCACGTGCCCTGAGTATTCAATCCATCGAACTCCGCCAGTTGCCCGGCGGTCGGGTGCGCGATATTGAAGGAACCCGTGTATGGAGCAACGCCATCAGCCAGGGACGTGGGCGATTCATCATCCAGGATCGTGTTGATGAACTGGTCGGGACAACCCAGCCCTGAGAGGATGCCGCCTCCACCGATGTGCTCGATGAGGGTGACGGACGTCGCGTCGGGTGCGACTAATTCAAATCGCAGGTCCGGGATGCAGGGATGGGCTACATTGAGGAGAACATCGAGGTCGAGGATCACGAGGTTATCCGCTATTTCGATGATGGAGTCGAGACCGCCTTCCGGTTCACCCGCAATCGTGACGGGCGTATCCGCGGCGCACACCTCGGTGAATGGAGGCTCGCCCTCGCCCTCCCCTTCGCCTTCACCCTCGCCTTCGCCTTCTCCTTCGCCCTCGCCTTCGCCCTCGCCCTCACCCTCGCCCTCGCCTTCGCCCTCGCCCTCACCCTCGCCTTCACCTTCGCCCTCACCCTCGCCTTCACCTTCGCCCTCACCTTCGCCGCCTTGGTCCGGCACCGTCACGCCCCATGATTTCTGGTCATCGCCATACGCGTTGGCGGCCCGAATCTCAATAATAAAGGTGTTGTTGACATCGGCCAAGGTCGGTGTCCAGCCGCTGACATGGCCGGTCTGATCCACCGTCAGCCCCGCGGGTCCCTGCACGACGGACCAGGCAATCGGCGGCGCGCCCTGTGACAGGGTCAACTGTCTTGTGTACTCGATCCCGACGAAGGCCGTGTCCGGGTCAGGCGTGACCTCATTGATGATTGGCGGATCAAGCTTTACCACGTGGAGCGTCCATTTTCCGGAGTTTGGCTTGGTGAACGCTTGGGTCCCGCCGCCCGAGCGTTGGAAGGACGGCTGGAATGACCCGTTCAAAGGATTCAGGAATCGGCAGTCGAGCGTCTCGCCGGCGGCGGCGCTCAGGTTTACGTTGAAGGACGACCCGCTTGACGAGTAGACCACGTACTCTTTCCCAGGGTCGGCCAGGCAGTAAGCGCTGCTGTCCACCAAGTCCCGACGGGGCTGCAATCGGGCGAAACTCGTCTGATTACCGATGAAGTTGTACAGGACCGCCATGTACGTGACCACGTTCGCCGTGTTCACCTGACTAAAAGTACGCCCGCCGGACGTATCGTAGTCCCACTCGGACCAGTACGTGGTAGCTCCCTGACATACCATCTTCCAGGCAATGTCCATTGCGTCGATATTGTCGCTTCCAGTGGTGGTGCGGTTATATCCCCAGAGGGGACCGTGGTCCTCGCACATCCAGATCGGTCTGCCCGTCCCGTAGTAGCTCGGGATATTGTCCGGCGTCAGGTAGGACTTGGCGGAGATGCCGTATCGCGAGTGAGCAGAGTCGACCTGGAAGTAATAGCGGTTCCAGGGGTCATAGTCATTGACCCAGGCGATGAAATTGTCCGCGCCCGAGTCCGATTCCCAGGTGTGATGCCATACTACGTTCCAGTAGGGCGCCATCCGGGCCATGCAATAGCGGATGTACCATCGGCCCTTGTCCGCGGGCCACTGGTTCGGCTGAATAGTCAACGTGCGCTTGATGGCAAACCCCTGAAAGCCCCAAGTGACGATGTCACGGTCGGCGAGGTAGCGCAAGTGATCGTCGATTCGCTTCCAGGTAAAGAGATTCATGCGGTCCGTATCGTAGCACGATTCATCTCCACTATAGTTTTTGTGCTGGTAGTAGAGCATGATATCGATATCGGCTTGCCCGTTACTGGGATGTACCTGATTGGTTGTCCAGTTCCAGATGGGCATAAGATTCGTCACGATCAGATTAAAACCACGTTGAATCAACTTATCGTATACGTTGGGGCCGTACACGCTGGTGGGATAGCAAAGCTGTTCGCCGGGCAGAATGTACACGGGTTTTGGGAAGAAGGGCTGATCGAGGCCGTCTCGATGCCAGAATGGGCTGCCGCTCTGGTTCTTCAATACGCCCGGTCTCGCGCCCTCGGCCACGCAATGAAAATTTCCGGCGCCCGACTTCGATCCGTCGGAAAACGACCAGCTATAGCTCCACGCACCAACCTCGTCCGGCATGAAGCGAAGTTTCCAGACGTTTCCTGTCAGTTCGCCGGCGTTGTCCTGCGGAAAACTGGTTACGTCGAGATGGGCTCCGCCGCCGCTGCCGTCGCCATCGAAAAACCCCGGGAAGGCGACATTGCGCGAGGACGGAGACACAAAGGTTCCATTGAGATCGACGCCCCTGAACTTATTTGCATAGGACGTATTATTGGTAATGGTGATTTCGAATAGGTCGTAGAGGCTCACAATTTCGCCCGCGACGACCTCGACCTGCCAACTTTCCGTGTCGGCGCCATAGGCGTTGCTTGCCGCGATCTCGATGGTGAATAGACTGCCGATGTCCCCGGTAGTCGGCGTCCAACCGCTGACGTATCCCGATTGATTCACCACGAGTCCGTCCGGTCCCTGGACCACGGACCAGGTAATAGGCGGGGCCCCCTGGCTTAGGGTAAGTTGTTTGGTGTATTCGATGTTGGCCATGATCGGGGAGGGATCAGGAGTAACTTCGTTGATTATCGGCGGCGGGGGAGATATCACCAGGACCTGCCAGCTCTCCGTGTCCGATCCGTAGGCGTTGCTGGCCTCGATTTCGATGGGGAAGAAGTCGCCGATTTCCGCAATAACCGGCGTCCAGCCGCTGAGGTAGCCGGACTGGCTAACGACCAATCCCACCGGTCCCTGTACCACCGACCAAGTGATTGGCGGCGCTCCCTGGCTTAGGGTAAGTTGGAGTGTGAACTCGGCGTCAGCCAAGGCGGGATAAGGATCGGGGGTGACTTCATTGATAATCGGTGGCGGAGGCATGAGGACCAGGACCTGCCAGCTCTCCGTGTCCGAGCCATGGGCGTTGGCGGCCTCGATCTCGATGGTGATGCTGCTTCCAATGTCGAGGTCGGTAGGCGTCCAGCCGCTTACGTAACCATTCGAATTTACATCGAGACCGGAAGGGCCCTGCACCACCGACCAGGTGATTGGATGTGTACCTTGACTCAGGGTCAGTTGCCGGGTGTACTCGGTATTGGCGATTGCCGAGTCCGGGTCCGGGGAGACTTCATGAATGATTGGCGGTCCAGGAAGCCAGGCGTCCGGGCCCTGAGTGTACAAGGTGGTGATATCGTCGCCGGTCAGACACTTCTTGAAGATGGCAAAGTCGTCTATGCGTCCGGAGTAATACTCCTCGTTGGCGTCGGGCTGTTTGCCGATCACGAACTTCGTGATGCCCGCGACCGTGTTCAAGGCGCCCGAATTATGGGCCCTCTGCACCCCGTTGTGATAGATTTTCACTCCGCCGCCGGAACTGGTGCTCTTGGTGAAGATATAGTGGTTCCAATTATTGTAATAGTGCGCGGAGCCCGTGGGTTCCCAGCGTACCGCCTGGTTGGGGGTGCTGTCCCAGTCGCCGCCGGCGCCGAACTCGACCCAGCCCAAGCGGTGTCCCTCTCCAAAGGGAACATGGGCGTAGAGCCACCACGGGTACGAGGGGGTCTTGCCGCCGAAGACCTTTTCAAAGGTGTTCGGGACTTCGACATCGCCGCGTATCCAGACGGATACCGTGACTTCGTTGGATAAGTGACTGAACAGGCTTGCGGGAACCACCACCTCGGCGTGATTGGCGCCACATTGGATGCAGCCGTCATATTTTCCGTCGGGATGCCACGCGTTGCTGATGTTGATTGTGCCATGGTAGTTTCCGGTGGCGTCATAGGCGGTCGTGCCGGAAGTCTCATTGAATTTATAGTAGACAAGAAGGTCCGCGGGGTCACGACCGGAAATGACCTGGACCTGCCAGCTTTCGGTGTCTGAACCGTAGGCGTTACCGGCCTCGATCTCGATCGTGAAGATACTTCCAATATCAGGTTCGGCAGGCGTCCAGCCGCTGACGTAGCCACTCGAGTTGACACTGAGACCGGCAGGTCCCTGCACGACCGACCAACTCACCGGGGCGGTGCCCTGGCTCAGGGTCAATTGCTTGGTGTATTGCCTATTGGCGATTACCGAATCCGGGTCGGGGGACACCTCGTTGATAATGGGCGGGCCCGGCAGCCACGCCCCCGGACCTTGGGTGTAGAGGGTGGTGATGTCCTCGCCGGTCAGGCATTTCTTGAAGATGGCAAAGTCGTCTATGCGTCCGGAGTAATACTCCTCGTTGGCATCGGGCTGTTTGCCGATGACAAACTTCGTGATGCCCGCGACCGTGTTCAAGGCGCCTGAATTGTGGGCCTTCTGCACGCCGTTGTGATAGATTTTCACCCCGCCGCCGGAACTGGTGCTCTTGGTGAAGATATAGTGGTTCCAGTTATTGTAATAATGTGAAGTTCCGGAGGGCTCCCAGCGTACCGCCTGGTTGGGGGTGCTGTCCCAGTCGCCGCCGGCGCCGAACTCGACCCAGCCCAAGCGGTGTCCCTCTCCAAAGGGGACATGGGCGTAGAGCCACCACGGGTACGAGGGGGTTTTCCCGCCGAAAACCTTCTCAAAGGTGTTCGGAACTTCGACATCGCCGCGTATCCAGACGGATACCGTGACTTCGTTGGACAACTGACTGAACAGGCTTGCGGGCACGACCACCTCGGCGTGATTGGGGCCGCACTGGATGCAGCCGCCATACTTGCCGCCCGTATGCCAGGCGTTGCTGATGTTAATTGTCCCGTCATAATCACCGGTCTCGTCAGAGACCGTCGTGCCGGATGTCTCGTCAAACTTGTAGTAGGCGAGGAGATCCGCTGGATTGGGCGCCGCATCGGCCAAATTGATGGCGAACGCCGCCGACACTGCCGTCAGAATGATGATTGATGCCGACCTCATGGTAGGACTTCCTTTACCGGGAACGATTGCCGCAAGAAAGAACCGCCAGGAACTGTGAGTGCCGCGTTCCTCGTTAGAGACGCCGGTGCTGAGTCGGCGGCCAATGTCCCGCCGCGCATCTTGTGTGGAACCCGGTCCGCCTCGACTGCCACGGGGAACGGCAGCGCCATCGTCGGGTAACTCATGTGGCCTGGGGCATGAGGGCGCTCTCCGACGCGAGGGGCTTCCCCCCGATTGTAGTACCCCTCGCGATTGGCGCCGGTGAGACACTGGACCAGCCGCGGAATTGACAACTCGCCACGGCGTTGATCCGCGCTATCGAACGCTACCTTCATGGCCGTGCCCTGATCACCTATAAAGGCGACCTGGAATGGAGGCATTATAACTCGCCATGAGAAAATCTGTCAAGTGGCTTTTGCGGAGAGGTTTCTTGCGGAGAATACGTTGAACTCCGCTGGCGTTTCACGAGCTATTTGGGCTCATTCTGTCTCCACACTAAGACTGGTCGTGTCGCGCGGGGAGGCCGTTACGCCGGTCCCGGGCAGAACCCGTCCTCCGTGCCTTCACCCGGGCAGTAGTGGTAGCCGGGGAAGTTGTAGAACTGGATCACGCGCAACAGTTCGGTCAAAGCAATCTGCCAATCTGGACCTGCGGGCGCGTAGTCGCTGCTGTGGGGACAACACAACTGATTCGTACCGGGGCCGGGCAAGTACCCGTCTTCGGTGCTCGACGGGTCGTCCGCGCAGTGGAAGCCGCCGGAATTGAAGAACTGGATCGCCCGCAGTAATTCGCCCAATTCAATCAGATTGTTCCGCGACTGGTCCGCGGTGTGGTACTCGCTGAAGCATGGGTCGCCTTCACCTTCGCCTTCACCCTCGCCCTCGCCCTCGCCCTCGCCCTCGCCTTCGCCTTCGCCCTCGCCTTCACCTTCGCCTTCTCCTTCACCCTCGCCCTCACCTTCGCCCTCGCCTTCACCTTCACCTTCGCCCTCGCCTTCGCCTTCGCCTTCGCCTTCCCCTTCCCCTTCTCCCTCGCCCTCACCCTCACCTTCACCTTCGCCTTCGCCTTCGCCTTCACCCTCGCCCTCGCCTTCACCTTCGCCTTCTCCTTCACCCTCGCCCTCGCCTTCACCTTCGCCTTCCCCTTCTCCCTCGCCCTCACCTTCACCTTCGCCTTCACCCTCGCCCTCGCCCTCGCCTTCACCCTCGCCTTCGCCTTCGCCCTCGCCCTCGCCCTCGCCTTCACCTTCGCCTTCGCCTTCGCCCTCACCTTCGCCTTCGCCCTCACCTTCGCCTTCGCCTTCGCCGCCGGCAAGGGTTGCCAGCACCGTAAAATTGCCGGAGTTGCCGTTCCACCCTGACACGCGGATCAGATACGCGAAGCCGCCCGTCACCGGTAGACTTACCTCAGAGCCGTAGCCGCAAGCGTCGTCGTTGCACGCCAGTTCATTGCCGCCGCAAGCGTCGAAGACCGCCAAGGCGGTATCGTAGTCAAAAAAGCTGCACAGGCTGACGGTCGCCGTACCGGTCATTTCGGGCGTCCAGCGGTACCAGACATCCTTGTAATCATTGTTCGTACAGGACGTGATGTCCGTGCCCGTCGCGCCGACAGTGCTTCCTGGCACAGGAACGCCCGAGAAGATGTCCTCCGCGTTTACGCAAGCGTCATTCAACGGTGTCTCGCCTTCACCTTCGCCTTCACCTTCGCCTTCACCTTCGCCTTCGCCCTCGCCCTCTCCTTCTCCCTCTCCTTCGCCCTCGCCCTCGCTGCCGGATTCGGTGGCGAGGATGACGTAATCGCCAGCTGCGCCGTTGTAGCCGGAGATGCGGACCATGTATTCGACGCCGTGCGATACGGGAATGGTGACGAGGGACTGGAGCCCGCAGGCGTCATCATTGCAGGCGAGTTCCGTCCCGCCGCATCCGTCGAAAACGGCCAGGGCCGTATCATAGCTGCTCCCGCACAGACTGATGACCGCGCTGCCGTTGACCGTGGCGGTGTATGAGTACCAGAGATCTCTATAGTCGTTGTACGTGCATGACGTGATGTCCGTGCCGGTCATGCCGACTGTCGAGCCGGCATCGCTGACGCCCGGCGTCAGGATAAGCGCGGACGCGCACTCGTCCGGCGTCGCGACCGTGTCGAATTCGTAACACGCGGTGTCGTTATCCTGGTTTCCGGCGGTGTCCCATGCATCGACTTCGAAATAGTAATGCGTTCCGGCATCGAGGCCGGGCAGCACCAAGGAATGCGTCGTGGTCGGCGACCCGATCTGCGCGGTAATCGTGTACGGGCCGCCGCAGACGGTCCCGCACGAGACACGCGAGGTGGCCGGTTCGTCCGTCGAGAACGATACGGTCGCGGAGGTCGGCGTGATGTTGGAGACCTGGACGTCGCTGAAGATGGGCGCGTGCGCGTCCACCACGGCGGTGTCCGTCTTGGTTGCCGGAGAACCGCCGCCCGTGTCGGCGTCCTCATACGTGACCGTGATGAGGTCGCCGTTAGCGACCTGAAGCGCGCCGTCCTCCGCGGCCTTATCGCAAGCGGTGGCAATCGCGCCGGTGAAGAGCCCCGGCGCGGGCTGCGCCGTCAACGTCAGGGTTTCGACGTCGCCGCTTGACGCGGTCAGCACCACGTCGTGGTTGGGCGCGCCGTCGAGGTCCGCGTCGCTCAACAACACCGAGACGGTGGCGGGGCAGGAGTACAAGTCGCGGTCCAATGAGATGATCCCGTCGGAGCCCGCCGTTACCGGCAGCACGGCCTGGTACGCGAAGCAATTGGGCGCGGTCGCGGAGAGGAGGGCCTGCCCGGCCGTAAGGGGCGGGTCGATGGCGACGTGGACCGTGCCCTTGGCCGTGACTCCGACGCCGTGCAGGACGCCGTCCTGCGTGATGGCGATGACCGCGCCGGCCTTATCCGCCGTAACGGCGAACGTGGGCGCGCCGGAAGGGATGGCGGGCAGGTGCGTCACGACGAGGTCCTGAATGGCCGCGGTGCGGACGTCTACCGCGGGGTCGCCCATGATGTTGTACATCTCGAAATAGCGGCGGACCGTGGACGTGTTGCCGTAATGCGCATAGAGCCCCGCCTTTGCGCGGTTCATGGCGCCGCCCGTCCACGTCATGCCTTCTTGAAAGAACCCCTTGAAAAGCTGCTTTTCGAGAACGTCGTCCTCGTTCCAATAGGACGTGACGGACGACCCCATGTAGGCCAGCCCCCCGTTGCTGTCGCGGAGCCACGTCTCGCCGAAGCACTCGGACACGTCGTAAGCGCCGGTCAGGCACGAGAACGCCTGCACAAACGGGTAGGCGAGGTTGGTCGACGCCGTGACATCGGACACGCCGAAGTACGGCCCGTCGGCCCAACTGGTTTCCGAGCCGTGTCCGGAGAAACACATGATGGACCGGCCGTCATTGAGTGCATTTCGGGCCTGCTGTGTTGTGCCGCCGTAGGTGACCATGTAGATCTTGTCCGAGGTGAAGCCGGCGGGCGTGAAGTAGTTTGAAATGACGTAATTGTGCGTGCCTTCGGTGATGGAGTAGTTGTCCTCGCCCGCCAAAAACGCGGCATGCTGCTCCCAAGACACGGGCTTGCCTTCAGCCGCCGTGCTTTCCTCCTTTTCTGGGAACACCCATTCATACGCGAGCGTCTTGTTGAGGGCGTTCGTCAATTGCGCCGCGGTGCGCACCGACATGCGCCCGTACCAGAGGTCCGGCGTGTTGTACTCGGTCCCATCCACGGTGACGTAATACAGGTCCGTGGCGGGATTGTCCGCGGTCGATCCGAACCAGCTCGGCACGGTGTCCGTATCGCCCACGAGCAGCAGGAACCGGGGCGGCACGGGCCAGGTGTCGTAGGCGGTCTGGATATAGTTCTTGATGGCGGCGGTGGTCGTGCCCGTCACGCTGGTGCTGACGAGCGTGACATCAAAGCCGCGATTCCTCTTGGTGTTCGCGAAATCCTGGAGCAGCGCGTTGGCGGCCAGCGTCGGGTTCGCGATGATCAGGTACCCGGCGGGGAAGGCGATGAACGCCTTCGTGTCCGATACGGCGGGGTTCAGCAGAATGGAGTCAATTTCCGTGTCCAGAATGGGCGCGCGATAGCGATCCTCGCGCCATTGCGGCGCGGCGCCCGCACAGTCCCAGCGGACATCGAAGACCACTCGGGTGCGCGCCGTCAAGGCATTCGCGGCGGGGACGTATTCAACGGGATGGACGGTGACTTCGTACAGGGTTCTCCCGCGTTGCACGCCGAAATAGGAGAGTTCGACTGGCGCCGGCCGCATGCCCTTGGGCTCCGCGTACACAGCGCGATCCCACGCGAGCGGCGCGGGTTTCGCGTGCGGCAGTTTCACGCGCGGCGGTTGTACCGGGTAGACCGGCGGTGCGGCCGCGGCCTTCGGTGTTACGAGCGCCTCGACGCGCTCCTCGATGACGTCCAGGCGCACGTCCACGGCGTTCTTCGGGACTTCGACGAGGCGACGCCACGCGGGTAACTCGGGCCGGCCCAGTTCCCCCGAAACACCCGCTCCCGGGAGATCAAGGCGGGTGAAGGGTTGTCCGTCCTTCGATTCGTCGGTTATCCTGACGGCGTTCAGAGAGAACGCGACCGTCAGGCCGTCTTCGAACACGGCGGTCACGTGTTCGATGGCGTCACCGCCCGGCGGCGCGGCCGTCGCGCGCCATTCCGACGCTCCAACAGCCCAAGACGCGGCGATAAAGACAACAACAAGGATCCATTCGCGGTGGGTCGATCGTACCATGGACATCGAAGTGTCCCCCGATTTCAAGGGCGGCGGGTGCGCTCTTAACGCGACGCTCCGTCCGGTCAGAAACTACCGTTTCGCCCCGCTTGTGCGCCCACTGTGACACCCAAGCAAGACGTTTTACTCTTATCCCCGGCCTGCACGAGAATCAGCCTACTCCACCCCCGTAAAATTGTCAACAATTCCTTCCGAGTTCTCAAGCGAACCGGGGACTGGCACAAGCGAGTCCGCGCTGCGTCCCGCGCCTCGCGGGGGAGACGTGCCCGACGGGCTCGATTACGATTACGATTACGAACACGAGTACGAGTACGAGGACAGGCACGAACAAGGCGCGACAACCGGCGAGAGAATGGCCCGTCGGCGCGCCTGCGTCATCAGACCTATGCGATAGAGACCGCGCGCGTCAGCACAGGACCTTTGCGCGGTACATGGGACAGAAGCCGTCTTCCGTGCCCTCTTCGGGACACCACCCGTAGCCGCCGATGTTGTAAAACTGGATGATCCGGAGCAATTCGGTCAGGCCGATGCGCCAGTCGGGACCGCCGTTGTAGTCCGACGCGTGGGGGGTGCAGGCGTGGTTTGCGCCGACGCCGGGGACATAACCATCCTCGGTGTCTTCGGGGTGAGCCGCGCAGTGGAAGCCGCCCGAGTTGTAGAACTGAATGACGCGCAGCAGCTCCGCCAGGGCGATCTTGCCGTCCGCGTTCTGGTCCGCGCTATGTACACTGGGCTCGCCCTCGCCCTCGCCCTCGCCTTCGCCCTCGCCTTCGCCTTCACCTTCGCCGTCGCCTTCGCCTTCACCTTCACCCTCGCCTTCGCCTTCACCTTCACCTTCACCTTCGCCTTCGCCCGGGATTTCTTCAACAACGGTAATAGTAACCGGCCCGTATGTCACATCCTGTCCCTTGGCGGGATCCGGCTCGTTCTCATTGTAAACGCAGGTGTAGTCGCCGGTGTCCGCCAGTTCGAGCGGAGAGATATTGAGCGTGCGGTTGTTGGCGCCGGAAATGCGCAGGTCGTCTTCGATCGGTACGCCGTCCTTGTACCACTGGTATGTGGTCTTTGTGACGTGAAGCAACTCCGGCACATAGATTCGGACCGCCTCGCCGACCTCGTGGAGCGGCCGGATGGGCTGGGGCCGCACGTGGTAATCGAGCGCGGCGTTGATGAACGCCTCCTTGCCGTCACACTCAAAATAGAGGTATTCCTCCGCGTTGGTGAAGCCGTCGCCGTCCGCGTCGCCATATTCATCAATGGTGAGGATTTCGTCTTCGTTCGCGTCGAAGGCGCCGAAGTAAGGCGTCAGGAGTATGTAGTTGTCCGGATGCACCAGCTGGAATTCAATGCCGGGCAGGAACTGCCCCACTTCTTCGAGTTGCAGAGCGACCGATGCGAACGCGATGGTCAGGACGGATTGCCACTCGCCCATGGTCATGTAGCCGGCGAAGATGGTATCGACTCCGGAAAAGACGTCGAGCAACATGTTTGGATGTTCCGGAGTGGGGGCGCCGCCGAGGTCGTACTGCATCTGCGCGATGTTGTGGGCCCACGCTTCCGCGGCGATCTGGTGGGTGACGCCGCCGTATTCGCTCAGGTCGATGCTCGGGTCGCGGAAACACCGCTCGACGAGGCCGAACTCGTAGCTCTCGAGCATCCCGTTGCCCTTGATGTAGAGCTTTTCCACATCGATATCGTCGTCGTTCAGCAGGGCCTGCACCAGCTTGCCGATGTCGCCGTTGATATCGAGTTGGTCCGCCGCGAACGAGACCGCGTAGTTGATAAAGGCGAGATACGGCTTGGTCAGGATATTGAAGTAATGCATGACCGCTTCGAAGTCGCCCGGCTCCGGCTTTTCGAGATCGGCGAACGCGAAGGGGCCGTAATAGGTGAACTTGCCGTTCTCGGTCCACTCGAGCGTGTTGGGGCCGCCGAGGGGCGTGCCTTGCTCATCCACAATGGTGTCGTCGTCAAGGACGTGGATGTGTACGACCTCTTCCACGACACCTTGGGCCTTGACACCGGGGTTGAGATCGACGGTGACCACGTAAACTTCATGAAGTCCTTCGCTCGGCTGCACATCGACGACTGCCGCGTTACTGATGTCGATCCCGTTCTTGCTCAGGATGGCGGTGGCCACCTCGAAATCCGAGGCGTCCACGCCGGTGACCGGCTCGCTGAACGTGACCTGAAATTGGTATTGCGCGCCCTTGGCGGTCTCGATGGGCAGAATCTCGAACGCTTTCGGGTAATCGAGCCATTCGCCGATCATGCGCTCGACCATGCGCCGCGCCATCACGTAGTAGCCCTCTTCGCTCAAATGCATATCCTGGTCGATCATGGAAAAGAGCGGCGAGTAATGCTCGGGAAACCCCGGCAGCACCATGGGTTCGCCGTTGTATGTCCACGGTACGGCCCAGATATCGTCGGGCTCGAGCAAGGCAATCGGCGGGTAGTCGTCCGGGTCAAAGCCGGGCTTCACGTAACCCGGGGGATACACGAGGACGCCGGTCTCGGGGATGGGTTTATTGTCCTCGTCATGCTCGTATTCGTAGACGCCGTAGGTGTATTGCATGAGGCCCGTACTGTTGAAAAAGAAGACGCGATCCCCTTTCTGTTCGGCGATGCGCTGTTTATAGATGTCCATTACGAGGAGGCCGGCCTGCTGGATCTCGAGACTGCACTCTCGCCGCTTCGCGCTGCCGCCGTAGTCATAGGAACTCAGCACGACGCGGATATCGGGGCGAATATCGAGAATGTAGTCAACGACATTCGCCAAGTCCTGATTCATGATCTTGTCGAGCAGAATCTGGTTGTAGTCCTCGGGATGGCCGGGGCACTGCAACCTGATTTCGCGGAGCGGGTCGTCCGGCAGCACGTACTCGGTGCCGTATAATCCGTCGTTGCCGCCAAGGGAGATCACCACCACATCGATGGTCGGGTAATCCCGCAGCATCTGGGCGATGGCCGCGCGGATGGTGGCGGCGGCGGGGAATTGCTCTTCATTCACGAACTGGAAGGTCTTGCCGCCCCCCACCACGGACTCGTTCGCGACCTCGGTGTATCGCGTGTATCCCAGGTCGTTCAGGGCGCGCTTGAACGACCGAAACCACCACATGAACATGCCCCAACTGTCGCCCACTATGGCGATTCGCGGGATGGGGTCGGGCAAAACCTTGACCTCGAGGGCGCCCGCCGCGCCCGTGAGCATTCCCCCGCTTACGGCCAATACCACCAAGCAACGAAAAAGCAGGCTCTTGTACGTCATGTCGCCGATCCTTTATCCGCCCGTCGGGCCGACATCTGTTGTCCCCCGTGCTTTCGCGTATCGTCCTGGCGCATAGCATGAACCACAGGTACAGTATCCGCGCTTTCCGGCTGAGAATCAATTAAGCCGTGACATTGGACCGCGGTCCGCCGCCGTCGGTGTCAGTTGGTTTGTGCGCGTTTTAGGCGGCCTGGCCGGCGGCGTCGAGAAACGCGAGAATATTGTCCGTGGATACGCCGGGCGGCATGCCGCCGCCGCAGGAGAGGATGATGCCGCGGCGGTCTTCGAGCGAGGCGATGAGGTCGCGAACGGCTTGGCCGACTTCGTCGGGCGTACCTATGGCGAGCACGTCGCGCGGAGGGATATTGCCGAACAACGCGACGCCGTCGCCGACGCGCCGCTTCATCTCGGGCAGGGGGTGTTCGTGGCTGAAATTGAAGAGATTGACGCCGGCGTCCGCCAGATGAGGCGCGCAGACGGTCCCGTTGGCATCGTTGTGGAAGAAGCGCACGGCGGCGTCCACCGATGTGAACAGCCGTTTCAGGTACGGTTTCGCGAATTCGAGGAAGTCGTCTTCGCCGCAGAAGCCCACGATGTCGTCGAGGATGAGGACGCCGTCGATGGTGGGAAAGGTCGCGGCCTGGAGTTGCAGCCACTCGACGAGATAGTCCGTGATGGTCGTCAAGAGTCTGTGCGCCGCGTCCGGCACGACTTTCATGGTAACGAGGAATTCCGTGTTACCGAGGAGGAACCCGGCCACATTGAGCGGGCCCCGTGCTACGGCAAAGCGTATGGCGTGCCCGGCCTCTTCAATTCGCGCTTGCGCAAGTTGCAGTCGCTTGAGCATGAACGGGGCGAGGCCGTCCGTGCGCGGATTAGGCTTCTTGAGGGCGTCGAGGGCGTTTATGAGATGTTCCGCGAAGGGGAATTCGTCTTCCGGAAACAGGCACTTTGCGCCGAACGCGGAGGGCTCGGTACACATGCCGTATTCCGACCAGAATCCAGGCAGGAACAGCGCCCGCGGAAAGCGGCGGACGGCTTTCAGATTTGCGTCGAGCCATTTCGACTCGCCGGCGTAATAATCGAGGATGGACATGCCAGCCCAATTCGGCAGCCAGGGACTGTCGATAATGAATCCGACCGGCAGGGGGTCGCAAGCTTCCCCCGCCACGACTTGTTTCACGACTTCCCACTGCTCGTTCGTCATACTACCTCCCTGAATTAAAGCTAATCCACCGGCTCTGCCGTTCCCGCGTAATATTTCGTGCTCGTAATCGGGAGTCCGACTCGTTGTCGTGCTCTTGCTCGTTCACTTGCACGAGCGGAAGACTCGATTACGAGCACGAGCACGAGCACGAAATCGGTTCTTTGGCTCCTTTATGGGGCCCTCCTCATACCACCCGTTCTACGGGTGGTTGCTGATTTCTCCCCGTCCTGCCCTTCCCCCCAGCCTCTAGCTCCAGCCCTCATCGTCCGGAAAGCAGTTGGCGTACTTCACACTCGCGCGCGGTTCCGCCATCATATCAGCCACCGTGTCGCGCCACATCGCGTAGTGCGCCGTCTCTTTGTGTCGGGCAGGGTCCTCCGGCGTGCGATAGACTTCGACGAGCAGGAAACGGGCCGGGTCGTCATGTTGCTGGAGGACATCGAACCGCGCGATACCCGGTTCCCGCACGCTGTTCCGGGCGTTCTCGATGGAGGCGGCCCTGAAGGCCTCGACGTGCTCCGGTTTCACTACACATTCGACCAGCACAATGTACATGGTTCAACCTTCCCGATGATTCAGAGGCTGTCGCCGCGCTCGATGGCGGTGTCGCCGGGGGATTCGAGCGCGCGGCGAATTGTTTCGAGTAATACCGCGGCACGGTACGGCTTTTGAATGAAGCCAGCCAACTTCTTGCCGGCAAACCGCTGGGAGACTTCCTGCTCGTTATACCCGCTCGAAAGGACCACGCAGACGTCGGGGCGGATGCGCCGCAGTTCGCGGTAGGCGTCCTCGCCGCCAAGGCGCGGCATCGTGAGATCGAGCAGCACACAGACGATGGTGTCCGGCTGGGCGCGAAAGAGGTCGACCGCCTCCCGGCCATCCCGCGCCGTGATGACCTCGAAGCCGGCCCGCTGCAGGATGCGCGTGCCAAGGGCACGGACGGTCGGCTCGTCGTCGACCAGGAGGATCGTGCCGGAACCGCGCCACGCGCCGCCCGTAACCGCGTGCGGCTCGTGGCCGCATGCGGCGGGCGTCTCGACGGCGGGCAGGAGCACCTTGAAAGTCGTTCCTCGGCCCGGCTCGCTGTAGACCTTGATCGCGCCGTTGTGGCCGCGGACGATGCCGAGGACCGCGGCGAGGCCGAGGCCGCGCCCCGTGAACTTTGTCGTGAAGAACGGGTCGAAGATGCGGTCGCGCGTTTCGGCATCCATGCCGCAGCCGGTATCGGAGACCTCGAAGTAGACGTACAGTCCGTCGGGCAGGTCCTCATCCAGATGCATAGACTTCAGGTAGTCGCGGTCACACTGCATGACGCCGGTCGTAATCACGATCGCGCCGCTTTTCTCTTCGAGCGCCTCCGAGGCGTTCACAATCAGGTTCATCACGATTTGCCGAATTTGCGAGGCGTCCGCCATCACCGCCGGGAGGCCACTCGCGAAGTTGTAGCGCAACAGCGCTTTCTTCGAAATGGATACGTCGAGCAGGTGCGCCATCTCGCGCACGAGGTCGTTTATGTCGACCGGCCCGATGATAAAGCGGCCCTTGCCGGAGTAGGCCAGCAGTTGCCGGGTCAGTTCGGCGGCGCGCTTCGCGGCCGTGACGATTTCCTGAACCGTCGCTCGCGCCGGGGACGAAGGGCCCAATTCATCCAGTGCGAGGTCTGCGTTGCCCAGGATGCCGACCAGGAGGTTATTGAAGTCGTGGGCGATGCCGCCGGCGAGCACGCCGAGGCTCTCGAGTTTTTGCGCCTGCTGCACCTGGGCCTCGAGTCGGCTGCGCTCTTCCTCGGCGCGCTTGCGCGCCGTGACGTCGGTGATGAAGCCTTCGAGGGCTTCGAGTTCACCTTCGGCGTTGAAGATGCCGCACCCCTGCTCCCACACCCACTTCTCGACGGCGTCCGCGGTGCGGATGCGGTAGGTCAGGGTGAACGTCCGCCGGTTGTTCACGCCCTCCTGTACGCCGTCCCAGACGGCTTGGCGGTCTTCCGGGATGACCAAGTCGCCGTAATTGATCGTTCCTCCTGGCCCGATCTGCTCGACCGTGTAGCCGGTCAACGCGAGACAGCCTTCGCTGGTGAAAGTCATTGGATAGTCGGGAGTGTTGAGGCAGCGGTAGGCGAGCCCCGGGAGATTGCTCAGCAGCGTGGCCATGGCGCGCTGGTTCTCTTTCAACGCCGTTTCGACCTCGATACGCCTTTCGATGTCGCGATGAAGGGCTTCATTGGTCTCCCGAAGTTCCTGGGTGCGCGCGTCGACAAGCGCCTTCAACTGCGAGGCATAGTCGCGCATTCGGAGGAGTTCCTGTTCCTCTCTCGGGAGCCACCGGCGCAAGATGATGGCGAATATCGCGATGGCCGCGAGCAGGTGCACGGCCTTGGGGAGGAAGACAATCTCCGGACGGTTCAGGAAGTCGTACACTTCCTGCGGCAGCCAGCCCACGAACGCGGAATACCGCGCGCCGAAATACACACTCTCGAACAACGTGCGGAGGGCGTCGATAGTCAGGACGATCAGGAGTACGCTCAAGAGGGAACTGGCGATGTCGCGCCGCCACAGCCGTCTCACACAGAAGAAGAGGATGGCGCACCAAATCACCACCAACGCCCAGTAGGTCGTCGGGGTCAGATAATGAAACGTGCCCACCTTGTCATCCCTCTGTCTGTCTGGGCGAACGGCCGCGGGCGCGCGGATCGCCCCGGGTCCCTCACGCACGCCTTGCAGGCGCAAATTCTATCTGAAGGTGCGTCGCTTCGTCCAGACGGCGAATTCGCGCCCCCCAAAGACGCCGCTCCCGGGCGCCTTTCATCGCTTGAGTTTCTTGCGCCTCCGGCGTTGCTTTCCCTCGCCCGGAGCGGCTGCCGGAAGGCCTGACCGGGACGCACTTGACATGGGGGGGTGAAAATAGTATAATGACATGCGAATAGAGGTTAGACATGCTCTCAAAGACGGCCATACACGCGGTTAATGCCCTCGTCGAACTCGCGAGACTCGACGAACAGGAATACGCCGGGGCCGCGAAACTCGCGGAGAAGATACACGCGCCGCAGAACTATCTGGGCAAATTGCTCCAGACGCTGGCGCAGGCGGGGCTGGTGCATGGCCAGAAGGGTTTGGGCGGCGGGTTTCGTCTTGCGCGCAGGCCGGAGGAGATCACGTTGTACGACGTGGTGGAGCCGATCGACCATGTAAGCCGGTGGTCGGGATGTCTGATGAGCCAGGGCACGTGCAGCGAGGGCGACCCTTGCCCAATGCATCGCGAGTGGGCGGTTGTGCGGGAGAAGTACTTCAAGATGCTGCATGGGTCGACGATTGCCACGATAGCGTCGCGCCGGGAAGCGCGTTCGCGCGCTGATTAGGTATTTTTTGCGCGATAATCATATATTCGCATGTGATTACACCTTGACACGAGGAGATAACCAAGGATGAGTCAGCAGCCAATCGCCAGGAACACGTGCGCGGACATCGAAGACGATGCCCTGCACGTCCCGTTCTTCCGCGCCGCCATCGTTATGACGTTGAGTCTGGGTGCGGCGTGGGGCGCGTGGCTGCTGCTGCGCATCGCCGGGTCGCACTCGTTCACGGCCATCGGTCTCCACGAGGTGAACGCCCACGGCCATGCGCAGATTTTCGGCTGGGTCGGTCTTTTCGTCATGGGATTCGCGTATCACGCGCTTCCCCGGTTCAAGCAAACGCCGCTGCGGTTGCCGCGAATAGCCTTGGCCACGCTGTGGCTGATGCTGGCGGGCATTCTCTGTCGCGCGGGCGCGCAGGCGGCGCTTGCGCGGTGGCCGGGATTGCTGCTGCTGGGGACCTTGGGGTCGGTGCTCGAAGTGACGGCGGCGGCGGTCTTCGTTGCGCTGATCCTCGATGTCTTTCGCCGCGCCGCGGGCGGTTGGACGGCGTCGGACTGGTTCATTGTGAGCGCGTTGGCGTGGTTCTTCGTGCAGACGGTGTACAGCGCGGTCTATTTCCACGCGACGGCGACGGCGCCGGACCGCGACGCGCTGCTGGCGCTCGTGGCGACGTGGCAGGCGCCGCTACGCGACGTGCAGATTCACGGCTTTGCGCTGATCATGATCCTGGGCGTGAGCCAACGCATCCTGTCGCGATTCTACGGCTTGCGTTTCGTTCGCGAGAAGCGCTGTCTCCGGCTCTTGTGGGTGTTGAACGCGGCCGTGCTCTGCGAGGCGCTGGGCTTTCTGCTCATGCGCGCGTCGGGTCACGCCTGGACGGCGCTGTGGTACGGCGCGGTCTTCGCGCTCGCGGGGTCCGTCGTGCTGCTGGTCCGCGAACTGGGCGTCTTCTCGGCCGTGTCCGCCCCGGATCGGATCCTGAAATTTGTGCGCACGGCCTATGCCTGGCTGCTCCTGTCGCTGGCGATGCTCGTGCTGCTGCCCGTGTACCAGTTCGGCCTGCTGCGTGTCTTCGCGCCGGAGAGCGAGGCGGCGCGGCTGGGGTTCTCGCACGCCTACTACGGCGCGATCCGGCACGCGGTCACCGTGGGCTTCATCAGCATGATGATTGTGGGCGTTGCCGCGCGCGTGGTCCCGGTGTGGCGAGGACACGATACACGGCCCCAGCCCGCGCTCTGGGCGCCGTTCCTGTTGCTGAACGCGGGCTGCGCGCTACGGGTCGGCTTTCAGACCCTGACCGATTTCAGCGGCGCCGCGTTTCCGTTGGCCGGGGTCAGCGGCCTGTTCGAGGTGACGGCCCTGGCGCTGTGGGGCGCGTATCTCTGGCGCGCGATGCGCGCGCCCGTAGATAGTGGTGTTTCAGGCGTCTCGCTTTCTTGTGTTCGGGGCGAGGCGTTTTCCGTGAAGTCACAGGTTGTTTGCACGCGGTAGGAAACCGCGCGGTGTAAGGAGGAACCCGACAATGATCCCAAATTGGCTGAAAGTGATGTTCCTGTTCTCGCTGTTCGGAGCGGTGGGTATCACGCTCGTGGGCGGCTGGTACACCTTCGAGGCGGCGCCGCCGTATCCGACTACGGTGCTGAACCACGAGGGCAATCTTTACACGGACCACGCCGGCATCATGGCGGGCCAGCACGTCTGGCAGAAATATGGACTCATGGACAACGGCTCGGTGTGGGGCCACGGCACGTATCGCGGCAACGACTACACGGCCACGTCGTTGCATCTTCTCGGCCAGCACATGCGCGCGTTCCACGCACGGCGCGACCAGGGCGTCGAATTTGACGCCCTTACGCTCGAACAACAGAGCGCGATCAGCGACCGTGTCATTCGCGAACTGAAGGAAAACCGGATCGACGAGGCGACGCTTACGCTGCATCTGACGGAGGCGCAGACCTACGCCTTCGATCGTGTGCGCGAACACTGGGAGAAAGTCTTCGGCGAAGGCGACAAGGCGACCGTCGTGGCCGCCGAGGCCGTGAAGACCGCCGACGAGCGCCGGGCACTGGCGGACTTCTTCCTGTGGACCGCGTGGGCGGCGGGCACGTTGCGCCCTGGGAAAGAACTGACCTACACCAACAACTGGCCGCCGGACCGCAGCGTGGGCAACGACATCGCGCCCGAGGCGGTGCTGTGGTCCATCGTCTCGCTGCTGGCCCTTATGGCGGCCATCGGCGGCGCGCTCGCCCTGTTCTTCAAGGGCAACTTCGACAAGGACTCGTCGGGGCTCGCGCTCGACGAGCGTGTGGGCGACAAGCTGATTCATCTGCCCATCTCGTCAAGCCAACGCAAGACGGCGAAGTACTTCCTGATCGTGATGACGCTGTTTCTCCTGCAACTCACGATGGGCGGCCTCATGGCGCACTACACGGTGCATCCGGGTGAGTTCTACGGCATCAAGACGGTCTCGGACAATGTTCCCTATAACCTGCCGAAATCGTGGCACCTCCAACTCGCCATCTTCTGGATTGCGACGGCCTGGATCGCGGCGGCGCTGTATCTTGCGCCCATTGCGGGTCGGAAGGAGCCGCGCAAGCAGGGTCTGCTTGTCGACATACTGTTCGGCGCGGTGGCGGTGGTCGTGGGCGGATCGCTCGTGGGCACCGCGCTGGGCGTGAAGGGGCTGGGCGGCACGGCGTGGTTCTGGCTTGCGCATCAGGGTTGGGAGTTTCTTGAACTCGGCCGGCTCTGGCAGATTCTGTTGTTTGTCGGGTTGATCATCTGGATCATGATCGTGGCGCGGGCCGTCAAACCGAATTTTGGCCGCGGCCAGGACCGCTGGGGCACAGTGCCGTTCTACACCTACTCGGCGATTGCCATTGTCTCGTTCTTTGCCTTCGGCCTGTTCTATACGCCGAACACCCACCTTACCGTCGCCGACTTCTGGCGCTGGTGGGTGGTGCACACCTGGGTCGAGGGCATCTTCGAGTTCTTCGCCGCGGCCGCCATCGCCTACGTGGTGATAACGCTCGGTCTCGCCCCGAAGAAGAAGGCGATGCGCGCGGCCTACCTGACCGCGAGTCTGGCCCTGTTCAGCGGCATCATCGGCGTCGGCCACCATTACTACTGGTTCGGCGACCCGGACATCTGGCTGGCGCTGGGCGGCGTGATCTCGACGATGGAGCCGGTGCCCATACTGCTGCTGCTGCTGAAGGTGGTCCTGGATTCGCGGAACTCGCCGGCGATCAAGGAATCGTTCGCGTACAAGTGGCCCATGATGTTCATGGGCGCGTCGGCGGGCTGGGCCTTCCTGGGCGCGGGTGTGTTCGGGTTCATCATCACGACGCCCATGGTCAATTACTACGAGCACTCGACGTACCTGACTATGAACCACGGCCACACGGCGCTGTTCGGCACGTACGGCATGCTGGCCATCGGGCTGATGCTCTTCGCGCTGCGCGGCATTGTGGACCCGAAGCGCTGGAATAACACGCTCCTCAAGATCGGGTTCGTGGGCACGAACGGCGGCCTGTTCCTCATGGCCATCTTCACCCTGTTCCCCGTCGGCCTGATGCAGACCTGGGACTCGTTCAAGTACGGCCTGTGGCACGCGCGCAGCGCGGCCTTCTACGAGCAGCCCGTGGTCCAGTTCATCGGGCAGTGGCGTATCGTGCCGGACCTCATCATCATCGCGGGCGCGCTTTGCCTGTTCGCGTTTGTGGTTCAGGCGATGCGCAACCTGAAGCCCGTGGGCATCGAGGAAGAAACCGCCATTGAAATTCCCAGCGCCGAATTGGGTGTTGCAACAGCGGCGAAGTGATAGCGCGCCCATTGGCGCGCCGCGCCCTTGTCTGTCCGTTCAAGGGCAAGAGCGAGAACGAGTACGAAACGCAAGATAAGGAGACGTGATATGAGCACGATCAACCTGGAACGCACGGTCGGGGAGTTGGTGGCGGAGCGGCCCGCCCGGTCGCGGGCCTTCGAAGAGTTCGGGATCGACTACTGCTGCGGCGGCAAGAAGCCGCTCGAGGACGCCTGCCGCGAGAAGGGGCTCAGCCCGGCGGCGGTGGTCGAACGGCTACTGGCCGCGGAGGCGGCGTCTGAGCCGGACGAAAACGTCGATTGCCTGGGCATGGGCCTGACGGCGCTCATTGATCACATTGTCAATACGCATCACGCGTATCTGCGGAACGAACTGCCGCGGCTGGTGGAATTGCTGGCCAAGGTCGCCGGGCGACACGGCGGCAAGGAGCCGCGCCTGGCCGAGGCCGAGGAGGTGTTTCATGGCCTGAAGGCGGAGTTGGAAATGCACATGATAAAGGAGGAGCAGGTGCTCTTTCCCGCCATTCGCGAGATGGATGCGACAAATGCGCCGCCGTCGTTCGGCTGCGGCTCTATCACTGCTCCCATTGTCGTGATGGAGATGGAGCACGACAACGCCGGTGAGGCGCTCGAGCGGCTGCGGACGCTGACGGACGGGTACACGCCGCCGGATTGGGCCTGCAACTCATATCGCGCGGTGCTGGACGGTCTTCAGTCGCTCGAACGGGACCTGCACCAGCACATCCACAAGGAAAACAACATTCTGTTTCCGCGCGCGGTGGCGATGGAACAGCAAGTCGCGGGAGGCGCATAAGCCATGGACGCGCCCGTCACCCGACCGCATAAGCCCGTGAAACTCGACGATGGCGCCTTCGAGGCGCTGCCGTTCCCGGCGCTCATCGAACAGGTGCGCAAGGAGCCCGCGTTCGCGGATGCGGGCCGGAGCGGTCTCACGCTGGTGCGCGACCCCGCGATGACAGTCGTGCTCACGGTAATGCGCGCGGGCGCAACGCTCGCGGAACACCGCGCGCCCGGCCCGATTACGGTGGTCGTGCTGGAAGGCAGTATCTCGTTCGCCTCCGGGGCGCGACGGACAACGCTGAGGCAAGGCATGGGCGCGGTCTGCGCGCGCGGGCTGCCCCACACGGTCGAGGCGATCGAAGACACCGCATTTCTGATCATTCTCGGCGGCGCGGGGGCCTGACGTCCGCCAACGCCGTGAAGAGGAGTACACGCATGAAGCTGACGGGCAATACGCGAATCGGAAAGCTGATCGAGCGGTATCCGTTCCTCATCGAGTTTCTGGGCGATTACGCCCAGGAGTTCCAGATGTTGCGCAACGCGGTTATGCGCAAGACCGTGGCCCGATTTGCCACGCTCGACAAGGCCGCCGGCATGGCCCGGATCGACCGCGACCAGCTGTTGCGCGACGTGGCCGGCGCGATTGCGCGCGAAACGGGCGAGACGGTCGAGGTGGATGCCGCCGCGATCGAGGACGCCGTAGATGCGGAACGGGTCGAGACCCTCAAGCAAATCGTCACGGGGCTGCACGAAGGCAAGAGCCTCGATGAAGTGAAGGCGCAATTCGCGGCCCTTGCCGAGGAGGTCTCTCCCGCCGAGATCGCCGCGATGGAACAGCGGCTGGTCCAGGACGGCATCGCGCCGGAAGAGATCAAGCGGCTATGCGACGTACACGTCGCCGTGTTCAAGGACGCCCTCGCCGGCGAGCAACAGACAGCGGTTCCGCCGGGGCATCCCGTGGACACCTTCAAGCGGGAGAACGAGGCGTTGGGCCGGGTCATCCGCGCGTTACGCGCCTTCTTTGACGCGGCGGGCGCGCCGCCGGACCCGGGGCGGCTGGCCGACGCGCACCGCGGACTCGCTGCGGGCTTCGAGCGGCTGGGCGAGGTGGACAAGCACTATCTGCGCAAGGAGCACCAGTTGTTTCCCCAGTTGGAGAAGCACGGGATCACCGCGCCGCCGAAGGTCATGTGGGCGGTGCACGACGACATCCGCGCGGTGTTCAAGCAGGTGCGCGCGGCCATCGAAGGGAAGGATTACGCCGCCCTCGCGACCGCCGGCCCGGAACTGCTCACCGCCGTTGACGAGATGGTCTACAAGGAGGAGAACATCCTTTTCCCCATGTCCTTGCAGGTCCTCTCCGAGCGCGATTGGGTCGCGGTGCGCGAAGGCGAGGAGGAGATCGGTTACGCCTTGGCGACGCCCGCCGCCGAGTGGCGTCCCGCGCTCGCTGACGATACGGGCGAAGGCCAGGCAAGTGTGCGGACCGGCCTGGACGTCATACCGTTGGATACGGGGCTGCTGAACCTGGAACAGGTCAATCTGCTCCTGACCCATCTGCCGGTCGAAATATCGTTCGTTGATGATAATGACGAGGTTCGTTACTATTCGGACGGGAAAGAGCGGTTGTTTCCGCGCAGTCCCGGCGCTATCGGGCGCAAAGTGCAGGATTGCCACCCGCAGAAGAGCGTGCATATCGTCAACCGCATCCTCGACGAATTCCGTGCCGGGACCCGCGACGTAGCCGAGTTCTGGATTCCGTTCAAGGGCCGGTTCGTGCAAATTCGCTACTTCGCGGTGCGCAACGTCGAAGGACAATACCGGGGTTGCCTCGAGGTCACCCAGGATGTCACGGCCATCCGCGCGCTCGAGGGCGAGCGGCGCCTGCTGGACTGGAACTGACGCGAATATGCGGAATCCGGGAAAAATACGGTTGACAAGCCGGAGGCGCATTATGGATAATAGGCTCCAGAATAAGGCGGCGGGACGTCTTATGCACCCGAGGTGGCCATGTTCCGGTTGTATTCGAAGGGTTGCGAATATGCAATACGCGCCCTGGTCTGTGTCGTGCCCAGGGGAGAAGCGCGGCGTTTCCAGGCGGCGGAAATTTGCCGGCGGGTCGGAATACCCGAGCCGTACACCCGCAAGGTGTTTCAGGCGCTGGTGCACGGCGGGTTTCTGAGTGCGGTGCGCGGCCCGGGCGGCGGGTACGAACTGACGCGGGACCCGCGGGCGATCACGCTGCTCGAGGTTATCCGCGCGGTCGATGGCGAGGAGACGTTCGACCATTGCGTGATGGGATTGCCGGAATGCGGCAGCGAGCATCCGTGTCCGCTCCATCCGTTGTGGAGCGAGACCAAGAAAAGGCTCTTGGGCCGATTGGCGGGACAGACCTTGCAGGACTTGGCGGACCTCGGCGGCGATTGCGAGGAATCGCCGACGCACGGCGGGACGCGCAAACGCGGCGCGGCCGCGAAGCGGTAAGCGTTCAGAGTGCGGGCTTCAGCCCGTTGTCGATATGAGACGGACGTTGGTCGGAATCGAATTTGGGTTGGAACAATAGGTAAACAAAAGCACGGGGGAACGAGCGATGAGAACGCCAGAAGAACGGCAGTTAGCGCAGTGCACGTTGACGGCGGGTGAACACGCGGCCGCGCATCAGATGTGCGTGTGCATGCAGTACGCGGACACGCTGCGCGCGGTAGCGCTGCGCATGACCGGGAACAAGGCCCAGGCGGAGTCGCTTGTGCAGGAGGCGTACCGCGATTTCCTGCGCGCGAACGGGCCGAGTCAGCCGGTCGACACCATCAAGTTCAATCTTCTTTCGCGTTTACGGGAGTGCTTCCGGGCGCGGGGCCGCGCGTCCCTGGGCACGCTCGCGCACGGCGCCGGCGCGTAGACCCGGCTTTGCTACGTTACGCCGTGGCGAGCCCGCCGCCTCGGCAAGAGGGCAGGCTTCAGCGGTTGGACGCGTGCCTGTGCAGGCTTGGCGGGCGCGGCTCATACCGTCAATTCGGGCTTGGACACGTCCGCCGGGGGCGTGGTAGGATCGCGCGCCTTTCACTTTGGCCTCGATAGGCATCATCCCGCACGCAGGAAGGAGTTACGAAATGGCGAAATACAAGATTGCCCTGCTGCCCGGCGACGGCACCGGCCCGGAGGTGCTTCGAGAAGGCGTCAAGGTGGCGGAGGCCGCGGCGCGGCGCTTCGGATTCTCCATCGAGACGACGCAGTACGATTTCGGCGGCGATCGCTATCTTGCCACGGGCGAAGTGCTTCCGGACTCGGCCATCGACGAACTGCGCCAATATGACGCCATCTTTCTGGGCGCCATCGGGCACCCCGACGTCAAGCCGGGCATTCTCGAAAAGGGCATTCTGCTTCGGGTGCGCTTTGAACTGGACCAGTACATCAACCTTCGTCCCGTCAAACTGTATCCGAATGTCGAGACCCCGCTGAAGGACAAGGGACCGGAAGATATCGACTTCGTGGTGGTGCGCGAGAATTCGGCGGACATGTACACGGGCATCGGCGGCGTACAGCGCAAGGGCACGCCGTTCGAGGTGGCGATGCAGTGCAGCGTATACACGCGCAATGAGGTGGACCGCTGTCTCAAGTACGCCTTCGAATACACGCGCAAACGGAACAAGCGAAACACGCTGGCGCTGTCCGGCAAGACCAATGTGCTTACGTACGTTTACGATCTGTGGGAGCGCGCCTTTCACGAAATGGGGGCGAGGGACTACCCGGACATCAAGCGGGAATACTATCACGTGGACGCCACGACCATGTGGATGGTGAAGAACCCAGAGTGGTTCGACGTGATCGTCACCGGCAACATGTTCGGCGACATCATCACGGACCTCGGCGCGATGGTCCAGGGCGGCATGGGCGTGGCTGCGGGCGGCAACATCAACCCCGAGGGGGTCTCGATGTTCGAGCCCATCGGCGGCAGCGCGCCAAAATACACCGGCCAGGGCGTCATCAACCCGATGGCGTGTATCTGTGCCGGGCAAATGCTCCTCGAACACCTGGGTGAAGCCGAAGCGGGCGCGGCCATCGAAAAAGCCGTTATCGCATTCCTTCAATCGGATCAGTACCCCGGCATGTCCGCGAAGGAAATTAAGGAAAAGGGCAGTTCGACCGCGAAGATCGGCGACGCCATCGCGGAGTTCGTCGCTACGGTCTGAATCAAAGTTAGTCCACCGGCTCTGCCGTTCCCACGTGATATTTCGTGCTCGTAATCGGGAGTTCGACTCGTTGTCGTGCCCTTGCTCGTTCACTTGCACGAGCGGAAGACTCGATTACGATTACGATTACGATTACGATCACGAGCATGAGCACGAAATCGGTTCTTTGGCCCCTTTATGGGGCCAGCCTTATACCACCCGTTCTACGGGTGGTTGCTGATTCCGCGTCAGTGTTCCCTCTCCCCGAGGGAGAGGGCGGGGTGAGGGTTTCGATCATGGGCAGGATGCCCATGCCACGTGCTATGCTGCCCGCAATCTGATACCCAGCGGACGCGGGCAATACCATGTGCGGGATAGCAGGCATAGCGGGCCGTCGCGATGAAGACGCGGTGCGCCGGATGACCGAAGCGCTGGCCCATCGCGGGCCGGACGACGCGGGTCTCTACGCGGACGAGTCCGTCACGCTGGGCCACCGGCGGCTGAGCATCATCGACCTCGCGGGCGGACACCAGCCCATGGCCTACGCGGACGGCGCGCTCCAAATCGTCTACAACGGCGAGGTCTATAACTTCCTCGAACTGCGCGCCGAACTCGAAGCAAGAGGGCACGAATTCCGCACGCACTGCGATACGGAGGTGATCCTCGCCGCGTATGCCGAGTACGGCGAGACGTGCGTCGAACGGCTGCGCGGCATGTTCGCGTTCGCGCTGTGGGACGCGCGCGCGCGGACGCTCTTTGCCGCGCGCGACCCCGTCGGCGTCAAGCCGTTCTATTACGCGCAGGTCGGCGACGCGCTGTATTTCGCCTCCGAGATCAAGGGGTTGCTGACGCAGCCGGAAATCCCGCGCGACCTGGACCTCGAAAGCGTGGACGATTTCTTCGCCTACCTGTATACCGTGCCGCCGCGCACCCTGTTCGCGGCGGTCCGGCAATTGCCGCCCGCGCACGTCGGCGTCTGGCGCGATGGGCGCTGGACCACGCGGCGATACTGGCGGCCCGAGTTCGCGCCGGAGACGCGCCCCGAAGGGGAGTGGGTCGAGGCGCTCGACGCGCGACTGCGCGAAACCATCGAGAAGCACTTGATCGCGGACGTGTCCCTCGGCGCGTTCCTTAGCGGCGGACTGGACTCGGCGACCATCGTGCACTACATGAGCCGCGTTGTCGATGCGCCCGTGAACACGTTCACCATCGGCTTCGGGAGCGAGGGCGTGCGCTACGATGAAACCGCCCACGCGCGCGCGATTTCCCATGAGTTCGGGACGCGCCACCGCGAACTGACCGCCGAGGCGGACATCGTCGACCTGCTGCCGCGCATGGTGCGCTGTTTCGACGAGCCCTTCGGCAACCCGTCGGCCATCCTTTTCTACGTCCTGTGCAAGCTGATTCGCGAGCATGTCACCGTCGTGCTTTCGGGCGACGGCGGCGACGAGTGCTTCGGCGGGTATCCGCGGCATATCGGGGCGCGGCTGGCCCTGCACTATCGGCGGTTGCCCGCGTGGCTGCGCCGTGGCGTGATAGACCCGGTTGCGCGTATACTCCCCGAGAACACGCGCGGTTTCCACGCGCCGCGGCGAATCCGCGAGTTCTCCGCGGGGAGCCTGCTCGACCCGGTCGATATGTATGCGTCGTGGATCGGCTATTACAGCGCGGACGAGCGCGCGCGCCTGTTCACGCAAGACATCGCCGCGCCGCTCGCCGGGCGCGACGCTTTCGACTACCTGCGCGGCCTTTTCCGCGAGTGCGAGGGGCTCGATTTCGTGTCGCGGGTGTTGTATGTGGACCTGCTGTCGTTCCTGCCGCATAACCTGCTGCAATGCACGGACCGCATGAGCATGGCCCACGGCCTCGAATCGCGCGTTCCCCTCGCGGACCAGGAACTCATCGCGCTGCTGGGCCGCGTGCCGAGCACGCTTAAGACGCGCGGCCTCACGACCAAGTACCTGCTGCGTCGCTGCATGCGGGGGCGTCTTCCCGCGGATACGGTGCGCCGCGGCAAGCGCGGCTTCAACCCGCCGTTGGGCGTGTGGCTCAACACGGCGCTGCGCCCGATGATCGAGGAATACCTTTCGGAATCCGCGCTGCGCGCGGGCGGGTTCATCGAGCCGGGGTTCGTCGCCGAGATGCTCCGCGAACACCGCGCGGGCCGCCGCGATCACACCTGGCGGCTCTGGGCGCTGCTCCTTTTCGAGCACTGGCGGCGGGAGTATCTTGGTTCCGTTTGTTCGTAGTACACGCTCGAGCTTGCCGCCCCTATCGAATAACCTGAAGACAGGCTGAAGCCTGAACTACAAACCTGTTCCCGCGAAGTCATCGCTCAGGGCCGGGACAATAGCCGTCTTCTGTCCCTTGCTCGGGACATGAGTAATAGCCGCCGACGTTGAAGAATTGGATCACCCGCAGCAATTCGGACAGGCCGATCCGCCAATCGTGCGGATCGTAGTCCGCGGCGTGACGGGCACAATTCTCTTGGGCGGGGTTGAGGTCCGGCACGTAACCGTCTTCCGTGGTCTCGGGCGGAATCGCGCAATGAAATCCGTCCGAATTGAAGAACTGGATGACCCGTAGTAACTCCGTGAGACTGATCTGTGAATCGCCATTCTGATCGGCAGTGTGTACGCCGGTCAAGTACTCACCTTCGCGTTCCGCTTCTCCGCCTTCGGCGGACTCGCCCTCGCCTTCGCCTTCACCCTCGCCCTCGCCTTCGCCTTCACCCTCGCCCTCGCCTTCGCCTTCACCCTCGCCTTCGCCTTCGCCTTCACCCTCGCCCTCGCCTTCGCCTTCACCCTCGCCTTCGCCTTCGCCTTCACC
>JAKQEQ010000012.1 GCA_029556545.1 Candidatus Hydrogenedentota bacterium | reverse complement strand
GGTCGCCGCGTCCACGCAACATGGTATCACATCGCGCGAATGATGCACCACGCCCCGATGCAATCTGGACGGGATCCCCCGAAGTCGTACCGACGCCCCGGCCTGCCTGCGGGCGGGCACGAAATGCGCTGCCCCTCCCTGCGGACAGATCCGCAGGCCACACGCGGAGTTCGCATTGTTCTTCGCCTGCCGCGGAAAGGGCTCCTAGAACAGCGTCGCCGCGCGCAGAACGGCCCAACGTCGCACCGACATTATCATTTTCGCCATACCATGTATTCGCTCCGTTATGAACTGTCCCACTTCCTGGTTGACGAGCTCCAGGCCATATGGTAGCCTATACCTTTAATTACAATCTTAAGGTGTTGATGCCAGTGCTGCCGGCATCCCTGCTTCACGCCGGTTCCGAGGCGCCCCTCGCCTGTCGTAGGCCAAGTGAAGAGAAGCTCGCCGCGCTCGCGCTCTCAATTAGCGCAGAGCGCGGCGGGCCTCATCCGAGAGGCCCCCGACAGGAGCTGTACGTGGGCGAAATCCGCGATGCGCTCATGCCCCACGGCCCCGCATGCCCCCGCTGCCGGGGTTCTAACGTGGTACGCTACGGCAGGCGCGGCGCAGTTCAGCGCTACAAGTGCAAGGCCTGCCCCTGCTACTTCACCGACCTCACAGGCAGCGTGCTGCACCGCATACGCCGCCGCGACCGCTGGCTCGACTTCTGCCTGTGCATGGTGGAAGGCCTCTCGGTACGCGAAACCGCAAGGAGCGTTGGAATATGCAAGAACACCGCCTTTGCCTGGCGTCACCGCGTCATTGCCGCCCTAGCCTCCGCCGATTCGCAGGCCGTGTGCGAAGGCATCGTCGAAGTCGCGCAATGGCCCCTGATCCGTTCCTTCAAGGGCTCACGACCGCCCGTGGAGGCGGACATGAGCGAAATGGAACCCATAGTGCGACGCAACCCCACCGCCTACCGCCGTCTCTTTCCCGAATGCCGCCGGGCCGTCCTCGTAGTCGCGGTTGACCGCTCGGGCACGGCCCGAGCAGGCGTGGCGGGTCATGGAGAGCGCCTGCGCAACGTGCTTTCCCACATGATTTCGGAAACTGCCGACCCGTGTGCGTTCAACGACTACGCCTCGCTTCCGGCGCGGATGGACTGGCCCGGTCGCGTCAACTGGATCGGCAGGCGCAGGGGGCGCCTGAGCACCTCCGACCGCCTCGATCCCGGCCCGCTCTACCACGTGCGGAACGCCCGGCGCGTGATGTACGATTTCCGCTGTTGGCTGAAGCCGT
>JAKQEQ010000009.1 GCA_029556545.1 Candidatus Hydrogenedentota bacterium | reverse complement strand
CTACTCGATGATTTTGGAGACGACGCCGGCGCCGACGGTCTTGCCGCCCTCGCGGATGGCGAAGCGCAGCCCCTCGTCCATCGCGATCGGCGCGATCAGCTTCACTTCCAGCGCAACGTTGTCCCCCGGCATCACCATCTCCGTGCCAGCCGGCAGCATCACCTCGCCCGTCACGTCCGTCGTGCGGAAGTAAAACTGCGGGCGGTAGTTCGCGAAGAACGGCGTGTGCCGGCCGCCCTCCTCCTTCGTCAGGATGTACGCCTCGCACTTGAACTTCGTGTGCGGCGTGATCGATCCCGGCGCCGCCAGAACCTGGCCGCGCTCGACCTCCTCGCGCTTCGTCCCGCGCAGCAGCGCGCCGATGTTGTCGCCCGCCTCGCCCGAATCCAAGAGCTTGCGGAACATCTCGACGCCCGTAACCACCGTCTTCGTCGTGTCCTTCAGGCCGACGATCTCCACCTCGTCGCCGACCTTGACGATCCCGCGCTCGATCCGGCCCGTCACCACCGTCCCGCGGCCCGAGATCGAGAACACGTCCTCGATCGGCATCAGGAACGGCTTGTCCTTCGGGCGCTCAGGCTGCGGGATATAGGCGTCGACCGCCTCCATCAGCTTCAGCACCGCCTGCTTGCCAAGCTCCGGGCTCTTGTCCTCCAGCGCCATCAGCGCCGAGCCGCGCACGATCGGGATATCGTCCCCGGGGAACTTGTAGGACGTCAGCAGCTCGCGGACCTCCATCTCCACCAGGTCCAGCAGCTCCGGGTCGTCCACCATGTCGCACTTGTTCAGGAACACCACGATCGCCGGCACGCCAACCTGGCGCGCCAGCAGGATGTGCTCGCGCGTCTGCGGCATCGGGCCGTCCGCCGCCGAAACCACCAGGATCGCTCCGTCCATCTGCGCCGCGCCCGTGATCATGTTCTTCACGTAGTCCGCGTGACCGGGGCAGTCCACGTGCGCGTAGTGCCGCTTCGTCGTCTCGTACTCCACGTGCGACGTCGAGATCGTGATCCCGCGCGCCTTCTCCTCCGGCGCCTTGTCGATCTGGTCGTAGGCCGTGAACGTCGCGCCGCCCGTCTCCGCCAGAACCTTCGTGATCGCCGCCGTCAGCGACGTCTTCCCGTGGTCAACGTGACCAATCGTCCCAACATTGCAGTGCGGCTTGTTACGCTCAAATTTCGCCTTCGCCAT
>JAKQEQ010000002.1 GCA_029556545.1 Candidatus Hydrogenedentota bacterium | reverse complement strand
GCGGCTTCGAGATGGGTAACCGCCGCAAACGCGGGACCGTGCCGGCACCACGCCAGCATGGCATCGAGGTCCGCTTTCGGCCCTTCAAACTCCGCCTCGACCCCGCCGTCATATAGATTACGCACCCATCCGGCGAGTCCCAGAGCCTCGGCCTTCGCGCAGGCGGCGTATCGAAATCCGACGCCCTGCACGCGGCCTTCGATGCGGACGTGCAGGCGGTGGGTCATAGGGCGGCGCGATAACGCAGCAGCCGCTCTCGGAAGTCCTGGTCGGCGAGGGAAATCGCCGCGGCGGCGGCCTCGATGGCGACTTTCTGCTTCCCGCTTTCGAGCGGCGGCTGGGTCAAGGTCAGGAGACTGACACGGCCCAAGTCCACGATAGCGGCGCATACCTTGGAGGTAATGGTTTCGTTGTCTTGCCGCAGGAGTTCCGCGAGCACGGTGGCGCCGGTATGGTCGCCGCCGAGGATAAGGGCGCTGGCCGCGTTTGCCCGGTATTCCATGTTTTCCTCCGTAAGGTCCTCGCGCTTGTCGAGGCGTCGCTGCAAATAGACCTTCGCGTCCATGTCCCCCTGTTCGGCGAGGTACAACGCCGCAAGATGGGCCAGGGTGGGGATATCCTGCAGGGTCTGCACCATCAGCGTTCGCCCTTCGGGGTCGCCCAAGGCAAACAAGACGCGCACCAGCCGGAATTGAACTTCGCCGGTCCCAAGCGGCAACTGCGCCTTGACGCGCGAGACAATGTCGGCGTCGCCGAACTTCGTGAGGCCGTAGATTGCCGCTTCTCCCTTCGCCTTATCCCGTTCCATAATCAATTCGAGCAACCGAGGAATCACGTCGCGCTGCTCCATGTGAACCAGGGCGCGCGCGGCGGGCGCGCACAGTTCCGCCAGACGGTCGCTCGCCATGCGCCGCAGCGTAAGGAGGGACGCTTCATCATTCACCAGACCCGCCAACGCGGCGGCGCGCCCGCGCACGTCGCGGCGGCTGTGTTCCAGCCCGCGCCGGGTGATATCGGGTATGAGGGGGTCTCCGGCTTTGCCGCCCGCGCCGGACGCCGCCAGCGGATAGGGGGTTCCTGGCCGGACCGCCGGGTCGCCGGCGAGATACAACGCGATGGCCGCCTCGATCTCCGTCGCCGAGTCGCCGCTGCGCGCGAGACGGAGGAGGTATTCCCGCGCTTCGGCGTCGCCGGCAAGGAGCAGGAGCGCGGCGGCGTTGATGCGCAGAGTCTGGTCGGCGGCGGACTCGTGGAAGATTGCGCGCGCGCGGGCGCCCGCTCGTTGTACAATTTCGAGTTCCGGTCCGCGCAGCATGCGGGTATGGGCGAGTTCAAACGTCTTCTTCTCGACTTGGCCGCCCTGAACACGAATCTCCTGGATCGACGAGTAGAGATACGGCGTCCGTTCATTGTTCTCGTCGAGCGCCACAAGGAAATCCGGGAACAGTTCAACGATGCGGAGGTTGGGGTCCTCGGCGCCGAGTCCCTCGATTACGACCGTCACCAAAGTGCCGGAGCCGGCGAGGGTCTCGAGGGTAGCGCCGGCGGGGGTTATTCTGACCTGTTGTCCAAGTGCGGCGGCCGCCGCCAGCACCAGAATTCCGACGATTGTCATGGTCCGCATACTAAACGCCCTTTCAAGCTGCTGTCCCCGTGAACATTTTCCCTGGGCGCCGGAAGGATACCGCGCGGCATCCCGCCTCGCGCCGCTAATGCAATGACAGTTTCTCGTCCTTAATAATGCGATCAAGGAACGCCTTGGCCACTTCGAAAGACGGCACGAAGGGGTTGATCGTCAGCGCCTGTAACGCATACTCATATGACTTGTGGCGCGCCGCCTCGACCGTAAGCCGGTCGCTTTCCTTGGCCGCCAGGTACAACCCCTTGAGGAAGCGCGGGCTGCTCCCCACTTTCCGCGCCACGATGTTACCGTCGCAGATGACCGCGGGAATCTCGACGCTGCTGTCCTCAGGAAGGTCGCGAATGCTTTGGCCGTTTTTCATACAAAGGATGATGTTGTGCTCGTTGACGTCCTCGAGAGCCTGGAGCAGCGGGACAATGGACTGTTCGTACCAGACGGCGTTGCGCTCGCGCGTCAGTTCCGGGATGTCGAGGAGGCTCTCGTCCTCGTAAAGCTTCAGAATCTGGCGCTCCGCCTCGTGCAGGACCTCTGCGCGAAACCGGGACGCGGCCCGCTGCTGCTTCAGGATTTCGCCCTGCCGAAAGTACGTCGCCGTGTGGCGCGTCGGGATCATCCGGAACAGATCAATCAATTCATAGTCGAATCCGTCCTCTTCGTGCTGTTCCAGGGCTTCGAGGAGGTAGCTCATCCGGCTCCGTCCGCCGATCTTGACATCCTGTATCCAACCGAGGTGGTTCAACCCAAGGTACTCGACCTGGACCTTGTCCGGTTCCTCATGAAGCAGTAGGGCGACCTTGTGGATGTATTGATTGGGCAGGTCTGTCACCCCGATCACGTGCAGGCGCGAGTACTTGATCAGGGCCTCGACCACGATACCCATAGGGTTCGTCAAGTTGATGAAGAGGCAGCGGGGATTGACCTCCTCGATTTGCTCCGCGAGTTCGAGTACGACGGGGATCGTGCGCATCGCGTTGGCGAAGCCGCCCGCGCCCAGGGTTTCATGACCGATCATCCCGAACTTCGGAGGCAGGCGCTCGTCACGGGTGCGCGCCTGCATGCCGCCGACCCGGACGTGATTCAAGACGTACTTCGCGCCCGCCACAGCCTTGCACACGTCGTCCATGGGTATCACGCGAATCGGATAGCCGCTCTTGTCCACCAGACGCTGACAGAAGGCGGCCACTATTTCGAGTTTGCGCCCCGACGCCCCCTGAAGCACGATCTCCCGCACGAGCAAGTTGTGGGAAACGGCCGCCATGACGAATTCCGGGATGTATACGCTGCTCCCGCCCAAAATCGTGATGCGGTCAATCATGCCGGCGAGGTCTCCTGCGCACAGTACCTGTTCCCTGTGCAGCCCCGCGTTCCACTGAGCGGGCCCGCGGAGGCGTCCGTGCGCGCACAACCCATCCCGTGCCGCCCCGTGTCCTTCCCGCAACCCACAAGAAGCGTCGGCGCACGAACGCCTGACACGCTCCCGCGGAACAACTCAACTGCACGTCTTCACAAGGCTAACGAGAGCGCGAAGTCAAAGTCAAGCAACCGACGCCGTTGCATCACGCGCCGCCGCGTCCGCCGCGTTCAACCCGTCGCACGCCCGCCGTCATGAGACGTAAGCGAATCTCCCGACCTGAAGCGTTCACGAATATCGCGGATACGACACCGGCCGCGGGAATGCCGTTCACGCGGAAGAGCCGCGCCCGGGCAAAGCGTCATTGCCGCGGCCAGGCCCGGGAAGCAAGAAACCGTGTCACGCGCCGGTTATTCCGGTTGCGGCATCAGTTCGAGGCGATCCGTGTCGAAACCGGACTCGGCGAGCCACGCTACGATGTCATTGTAGCGTTGTGCATCCATCTGGGGGGTGCGGCTCAGTATCCACAGGGTACGCCGACACCTGTCGGACACCAAGGCGTACTCATATTCCTCGCCGAGCCCAATGATCCAGTAGTTCGGGCCGAAGATCGCGAATGGGATCGGTCCGAACTGCACCTTGAGTTTGGCATTGGTCACCGGATCGGCGACAGTGGCCTTCCCCACTACCCGCGCCTCGTCGCCGTCGAATGTCCCTCGGAAACCTCGGTTGACGACGCGCACCGAACCGTCTTCAAGCAGCGTGTATTCGGCGGTTACGCCGACCAGACCCCGCTCGAAGAATACCGGGTACTTCGCAATCTCGTACCAGGTTCCCGCGTAGCGTTGAATATCGACGAACGCGACCGTCTCGGGCGCATTGCACTGACACCCCGCGAGAGCAAGCGTCAGCAGCAGCCAGAATCCCACAACTCCCCCCATCCGCATGGCGTGTTTCATGTTTTCCCACCTTTCCGCGCGGTGATGCGCTGAGTTCTGGGCTAGATAACAAGGCGTCTGGCGCGAACATTCCCCCGTGCCGTGCGCGCGGGGCCGGATCACGAACTCTCAGGCGCTTTCCCTGCCTTCGTTCTTTGCGTCGCGGCCCCGTCTTGCTATACTTGCCTCTATAAGGACGCCGGAGAGCGAAGGCAGGCCTTCGCTCCAAGTGTTTCCACTTTTCTGGACGATAAGCGAACGGAAAGGCAACGAACATGAGTCTGGTGCGATTGATTTACGTGAGCCGAATGACCGAGGCGTGCGACACGGCCGCCATTCAGGACATCTTGAAGGTCTCGCGAAGGAATAATCCCGCGCGGGATATCACCGGCATGCTTTGCTATGACCCCAAGTACTTCATGCAGTGTCTGGAAGGACCGAATAACGCCGTCAACGATCTATATCGAGACATCGCCCGAGATATCCGCCACACCCAGGTGACGCTATTGGATTATCAGGAGATAGAGGAACGCGCCTTTGGCCAATGGTCCATGGCCTTTCTCCGCGGCGACGACCTGGACACTGGATTGCTGCGCAAGTTCGGCGGGCGCGGCAAGTTCGACCCGTTCATGTTGAGCCCCGGCCAGGCGCGAGAGTTGGTCATCGACATTGTGAATCAGAAACGTGAGCAGTTAAAAGACCAGATCGAATCCCGCGATCGGTAACCGTCCGCATTGACTGCCAAGACGCCGACCGAGAAAGCGGCCACGTGAGCGGAAGTTCGTTTTCGTCATCGCATTTCCCGAGCACGCCGCGATTGAGGTCATCGGCTCTTGCGAGGCCGGCGCGGGCGGGGTAGAATGGCGCGCATGGTGAAGGAAGGAGGCGCTCAGCCCATGGTGGACCCGGAACTGCTGGAAATCCTGGTGTGTCCCGAGAATAAGACGCCCGTGCGTCTGGCGGACGAGGCGCTGGTGGCGCGGCTGAACGCGGCCATCGACGCGGGGGCGTTGAAGACCCGCGCGGGCGGCGTGATCGAGGGGCGGATCGACGGCGCGCTGGTGCGGGAAGACGGCGCGTATGCGTACCTGATCCGCGACGACATTCCGATCATGCTGATAGATGAGGCGGCGCCGCTCGATCAGCTTGAGAATTGAGCGCCTTCCGAAGCGGCGGACGGGACTACTTGCGGCGCTCGACGGGTCGGCCGTGGACCACGCAGTAGATGTAGGCGAAGGTCAGCCGGCCGCGCAGGCTGCGGTATAGCCAGGACACCAGCACGGCTACCGGCGAAACGGTCAGGGGCAGGCAGCGGCCATCCACGGTGAAGACGGAACGCCGAGCCGCGCCGGTGAACGCCGCCAAGAGGCGCAGGCGGGGGCTGTCGAACATGACGACGAACTCGTCGAAACGCCCCGCGCGAATCGTCCGCAGCAGGTCTCGAATCCCGGCAAGATCACGCGCCGCGTACTGTGCTTTGGCGGTTTCGATGACGGCGTCGGCGCGATTGCCCAACAGGGCCTTGGGGTATCCCGGCGGCACGACCGCGGTGATGTGCGCTTGCGGCTCGCGCTCGCGCAGGAACGCCAGGAGGCGCATGAAATGCGGCCCCCGGCTATAGAACGCGCAGATACGCTTGGGATCAGGCACGGACAAGTTCCTCCAGCAGCGGCAGATAGTGCCGCTCGATGATACGATCCCAGTCATAGTCGCGCGCAACACGCCGAGCTTCCGCCCCCAAGCGTTCGCGCAAGGGCGCGTCGTCGAGCAGACGCTCGATGCACCGGGCCAGCGCCGTCGCGTCGCCGGGCTCGAAGAGGAACCCGGTTTCGCCGTCGCGAACAATATCGCGCAGACCGCCGATGCGGCCGGCACAGACGGGTTTGCCCGCCGCCATCGCCTCGACGGCGACGATACCGAAGGGTTCGGCCCAGAGGGACGGCACGACGACCATGTCCGCCGCGGCGTACAGGCGCAACGCTTCGGCGTGATCGCTCCAGCCGAGGGCCGTAAACCAGTCGGCGCTTACCGCGGGGTCGCAATGCGTGGCGCGGACCTCGAAGTCGCGGCGGTGCTCGCGCAGCCGTCTTCCCGCTTCGAGCAGCACGTCAAGTCCCTTCAGCGGGTCCTCCGCGCGCCCGCTCATGAGAATCACGGCGCGATCGGAGGCGAGACCACGCGGCGGTGGAAGGTCCTCGTAGTCCGCTACACGCACGCCGCTGGGAATGACCTTCACGCGGTAATGAAATCCCGTGAGATCATCCTTGAGCATGCTGTTATACACGACCACCGCGTCGACCGTGCGCAACGACGCGAGCAGGCGCGCGTGGTACTTGGGCCGGTAGGCGCGCGCGGCAAGGTAATCCGCGTTCCACGTATTGAGCCGCCACGAACACATCGCGCGGCGCTGCCCCTCGAGCGCGCAGGCGCGGCAGAAGTCCGGGGTGCGCAGGTAGTCCTTCGGGCAGGGTTTTCCCTCGCGAAAACGGCGAGCGTCGCGCGCGCAGGTCAGTTCGTGCGCGTAGTACCGCGCCACGGTGCGGTGGTGCGCCAACGCCTCGCACACATAGGGCTTCAGCGCGAAACCATGCTGTATGAAGACCACATCGGGCCGCCAGGCATCCACGGCCGCGGCCAGTCGCCGGCACAGCCGATCGGGGCGCAGATCGCGACGCGAGCAATCGAGGCGCGTCGTGGGAAAGGGCAACGCATCCGGCGTCACACGGCCCCGCTCGTAGGAATCCGCCTCGTGGACGACGAACACGCGCACGTCATGACCGACGGCCTGCAAGCCTTGCGCAACGTGGTAGAGGTCCACGTCGGCCCCGCCGTTGGGCGGCCACGAGAAGATGAGGTCCACGAACGCCACGCGCATGGGCTAGCCCTTCTCACACGCGGCGAGAAACGCCAGGATGGGCGTGAAGTGCCGCGCCAGAACGCGGTCCCACGCATATTCGGTCTCGACACGGCGTCTACCCGCCTCGCCCATACGCCGGCGCAGGTCCGGATTGTCGAGCAACACGGCAAGTTGCTTGGCCAGTTCGCGGGCGTCGCCGCGGTCGAAGAGAAAGCCCGTATCGAGATGGGCCACGATGTCCTGCAAGCCGCCGACGCGACTCGCGCAGACCGGCCTCCCCACGGCCATCGCTTCGACCGCAACGAGACCGAAGGGCTCGTCCCACAGCGATGGGACAACGACAATATCGGCCTCGGCATAGAGGCGCGCGACGTCCCGATGCTCGCGCCAGGGCAACGGGCGAAACCATTCCGTGGCCGGCGTGTCCTCGGGCACGGTGGCGTGCAGGACAAAATCGCGCCGCTCGCGCCAAAGGACTTCGCCGGCGGCCTGGAAGACGGCGAGACCTTTGGCCGCGTCTTCCGCGCGCCCCGGCATGAGGACCGTCTTGGGCTTCACCGCGGACTCCGGGGCCGGCGGAGAATACGGAAACGCTTCGAGCGCCACGCCGCCGGGCGCGAGAAACACCGTCGGGCAGAATCCGCTCAAGGCGTCGCGCATGTTGCGGTTGAACACGATAGCCGCATCGAGACGCGCCAAGGACTGCGCGGCCATGGCGTGATACTCGGGCGCATAGGCCCGCGCGGCGAGATACTCCTGCAGCCACGCGCCTTTCAGACCGGAACGAATGTCCGGCGCGAGACGGGCAAGGGCGCAAGCGCGACACGCGTCGGGGGTGTACAAGAAGTGATTCGGGCAGGGGGCCCCGTCCTTGAAGCGGAGAATGTCGCGGTGGCACACCGCCTCATAGGCGTAGTATTGCGCGACGAGCGGGTAATCCGAAAGCGCATCGCACACCCAAGGCTTCAGAAAGAAACCATCCGCCACGATGACCGCGTCCGCCGCCCAGGCGTCCACCGCTTCGCGAACGCGCTTGCAAACGCGCCGCCTGGTAAAGGTCCGCGCCGAAAAATCCAGCCGCGTGGCCGGAAAGGGCAGCGCATCCGGGTTAAAAGCGCCGCGCTCCCAGGAGCTTGCATCCGCCGTGACAAAAAGACGCACATCCTGGCCCATCGCCTGCAGCCCGCGCATCACGTGATACAAGTGCACGTCCGCCCCGCCGTGCGGCGGCCAGCAAAACAGCAAATCCACTACTGCCAGGCGCATTGAACCACCCATCATCCCAAGGACATACCCTTGCGCCGCGCATACTACCCCAATTCATCCGCTCCCACCAATCTACCGGCGCGGGCCTGTAGTGCGGTCTTCAGGCTGGTTCTTAAGACACGCCGAAGGGCTGCGATTCACGGGCTGCGGCTTTGAGGCTGAATTTGAGATTTCAGATTTCAGATTTCATATGCGAGCGTCCAAGGGGGAAATGCGTTGCGTTTCCGTAGTTTTCCCGGATAAGACCAAGAGGTTTTCTTGCTTTCACGGATGTATGGGGCGGCGCAAGTGGATTACCGTGCCTGGCGGCGGTTCCATGAGATGCGCCGGAACCGTGGGAGTACCTATGCAATGAATAGGCGACAGTTTCTCGGATGGGGCTGCCTCGGGGCGGCGGCTCCGCTGGCGGGCGGTCGGGCGGCGGCGAGTGAGGCATCGGGGGCGGCTTCCGACAATGCGCGGGGCGTGCTGGTGGACACCACCGAATGCGTCGGCTGCCGGAAGTGCGAGTGGGCGTGCAATCGGGAGCATCATCTGACCGACGAACCGCTCGAGTCGTATGAGGACACGAGCGTCTTCGAGCAGGCGCGGCGCATGGACACCGCGGCGTACACGGTGGTGAATCGTTTCGACAACGCGCGCAATCCCGAGCGGCCCATTTTCATGAAAGTGCAATGCATGCACTGCGTGAAGCCCGCGTGCGTCTCCGCGTGTCTGGTCGGCGCGCTACGCAAGCAAGACGCGGGCGCGGTGACGTATGAGGGCTGGAAGTGCATCGGCTGCCGGTACTGCATGGTGGCGTGCCCCTTCGAGGTCCCGGCCTACGAGTATGACAACGCCCTGACGCCGCTGGTGCGGAAGTGTTCGCTGTGTTTCGAGCGGACGCAACGCGAGGGCGAGTCCCCGGCCTGCGTCGCGATGTGCCCGCCCATGGCCCTGACGTTCGGGCGACGATCGGACCTGCTTGCCTTGGCGCGCGAGAAGATCGCGGCCCATCCCGATCGCTATATCGATCACGTTTACGGCGAGCACGAGGCGGGCGGGACTTCGTGGCTGTATCTCGCGGAGCGGTCCTTCGCGACGCTCGGGTTCCCGACGATCGGCGACGCGCCGGTGCAGGAGCTTGCGGAGACCATCCAACACAGCGTCTTCAAATTCGGGCTGCCGCCCCTTATGGTCTTGGGCGCGCTCGGGTTGTTCATGAAGGCCTTTGACGAAGCCGGGAAAGACGCGGTCAGGAAACCGGCCGCCTCGGGGGAGGAATCCGCGGTATGACCACGCACCTGGAATTCGCGCCCCTCGAACGGGGCATGTCACGAACCACGAACCGGGTCCTGCTGGTCATCGGCGCCGTCGGCGTCGTGGCGATTCTGTATCGCTTCCTGTTCGGGCTCGGGGCGGCGACGAACCTCTCGAATCAGTACCCGTGGGGCGTCTGGAAGGCGATCAGCGTGGCGGCGGCGGTCGCGCTGGCCACGGGCGGCTTCACGATGGCGGCGCTGGTGCACGTCTTCCACCGGCGCGCCTATGAGCCCCTGGCGCGGCTGGCATTGCTCATCGGCGTGCTGGGCTACACCTTCGGCGCGGCGAGTCTGGCGGTGGACATCGGGCGGTACTACAACATCTGGCATCCGGCGTGGCCGACCATGTGGCAGGGAAATTCGGTACTCTTCGAGGTCGCCATGTGCATCATGTCGTACCTCATGATCCTCTACGTCGAGTTCACGCCGGTCATCTGCGAGCGCTACGCCGGGCGCGTGGCGCTGCCGGGCGGGCTGGCCCGGTGGAACGGCGCGGTCGAGGCGCTGCTGCGCGCGGCCGAGCGCCTCACGGGCCGCGTGTTGTCGGTATTGCTGTTGGTGGGCATCGTACTCTCGTGCATGCACCACTCGTCGCTCGGGGCGCTGATGCTGGTGGCGCCACACAAGATGCATCCCTTCTGGTACACGCCCGTGCTGCCGCTGCTCTTCCTGCTGTCGGTGCTGGCCGCCGGGTTTGCCGTGGTAATCCTCGTATCGATTCTCACGGCGCGTGGCGCGGGCCGCCGACCGGACCTGCCCGCCTTGTCTTCGTTGAGTCTGTATGTCCTTGTGTTTCTAGCCGTCTACTTGGTGGCGCGCATCAGCGACCTGTTGATTCGCGAGGTGCACCTGCATCTGACGGCGGGCGGCGTCGAGCCGCTGTGGCTGCTGATCGAGTTGCTGCCCGGCGGCCTGCTGCCGTTGCTGCTGCTGGGTTCGGCGCGGGTACGCAACACGCCGGCGCTCCTGGGATGGGCATGCGGGCTGGTGGGGTTCGGGGTGCTGATGAATCGCGTCAACGTGTTTGTGGTGGCGTATCGATCCGCCTATGCCGCGACGCGCTATACGCCGGGCGTCTTCGAGCTGCTCACCATCGCGGGCATGCTGGCGATCTTCACGATAGCGTTCCGGTACGCGGTCGCGACGCTGCCGATACTGCCCAAGACCGCCGAGACGCTTTCCATGGTGTCGGATACAGCGGACGAGGGCGCCGGAGAACCGGGCGACGCGGCGCCGGAAGGAGTTCGGGAATGCGCGCACGCGTAGCCGTATTGAGCGTCGTGCTGGTGACCATCTCGGCGGCCGCGTCCTCCCAGCATCCGGGTATGGAGCTTCCGCCGGGAGTCGAGTGTCGGCATTGTCACGCCGTCGAGCGGCCCGAGCCGGGACAGGCGCCGCTGCGGTCCTGCCCGCACCCGGAAAGCACCGAAGATCGGGCGCGAGGCGAAGCGGACGACGCGCCCGATGTCTTCATCCTGGATTCGCTGTCCGAGGTTTACGTGCCTGTGGTGTTTCCGCACAAGCTGCACGCTTTCATGGCGGGCATGGGAACCGACGGCTGCGCGACCTGTCACCACCATACACAGGAAGGACGTATCACACGCTGCGGCACGTGCCACGGCGGGCCCGACGCGCCGGTCAACCTGCGGCGTCCCAGTCTCAAGGGCGCGTACCACCGCCAGTGCCTGTCTTGTCACCGCGAGTGGAGCCATGAGACGGGCTGCATCCACTGCCACGCGAAGCGAGAACCGGACGCCGCGCCCCAAGAAGACGCGCCGATGGTGGACGACGTGACCGGCGCGCCGCACCCGCGCGTCCACGCGCCTACGGCGACGGTGTACACCGTCGAAGGACTGGAAGAGGGGCCGATCGTCACGTTCAACCACCACGACCACGTGGATGCGTTCGGACTGCGCTGCGTGGACTGTCATCAGCGCGAGAATTGCGGCAATTGCCACGACACCGCGCGCGCCGCGTCGGGTCGGCAAGAACTCCGGGCCGACCCGCACGAGGAACTGTGCGGCACCTGTCACGCGGCGGAAGTCAAGAACGAGTGCGCGTATTGCCACACCGTAGCGCCGCACAAACGCTTCAACCACGCGCGCGACGCCGAATTCCTGCTCAAGCCTTATCACGCGACGCTCCAATGCCGCGCCTGCCACGCCCGCGATGAGCGGCGATTTACCAGTCTCCCCAAGGAATGCGCCGCGTGTCACGGGGATAACTGGCCGCCCAAAGACTTCGCGCATGACCGGGTCGGCGTCGCGCTGGACGCCGTGCACGCCGAGGCAAGCTGCATGGACTGCCACGTCGAGGGATTCGAGCGGCAAGTGCGCTGCGGGTCCTGCCACGAACTCGAGTGGGAACCCGGCGAGTTCGACCACCGCCGTACCGGCGAGCCCCTGGATGAAGACCATCTCACGCTCGATTGCACGGACTGTCACGTCGAGGGACTCGGGAAACCGGCGAGTTGCACCGGCTGCCACGACGACGCCCGCCGGTCGTTCCGGGAATTCATGACGCTGTCCGAGGTCCGGGGCCGCCCCGCCGAGACGAGCAAGACGGATGCCGCGACCCTCGCGGACACGCCGGTGGCGAAGCAGCACTGAACGCGCCGACAACACGGACGAACACGGACAGGCACGGACAAGCAGGCTTTGTAAAGACATTCGCGCCCCCCGCGGTTGCTGTTCTTCGCTCGTCCTATGAGTCGGCTCGCTCGGAACCTTTCGGTTCTGTTCGTTCTGTGCCGGGCCTCAATATGTGCCTAAGGCATCGCTAAGCCCGTTGTTGACGGGAGGGGTTCGTGCAGCTGGCAACATAACATCTGGACCAGTTCTGCCCGAACACATTGGCGGCCAAGATCACGGGAGGTTGATGCAAAGTCAGAAGCCCCACGGTCGGCGGGCAGTCAATGAGAATGTAATCAGATCGGAATCGCCCAAGCCGCGTGCGTGGACGGCAGGCTTGTTAGCATCGTCTACCACAATCGCGGCAACGAGATGTGGGTGGCCTTCGCTGAAGGCTTGACGAGCACGCCGCACCTAAACGTCGCCTGCTGAGCACTCTCCTCTGACACGTAACCTATTGCGGTGAATGCATCGTACCTCAGTAGATGTCTTCCTCCCCCGGTTCGATACCCGGCGTGAGCTGACGCGTGGCACCCCTGGAGCCGTCAGGGTTCACGAATTCGTTGTCTTGGATCCGATACCAGCCTCCGGGCGCCTGGACCTCCTGCGCCGACGCGTCCAGCACAAGCCACGCGGAATTCGGATTGACCAACTCGGAAATGACCACGAAACTCGTCCAGACGCCCTCCGTGTTGCGCGCATAGAAGCGAACCTTCGGGTACTCGAACCACCCGGAACGGTAGTGGCGAACGACGAACGCGCGTCCGTCGGGGAACTCCAGTTGCGCAATCGTCCGGGCTCCCTTCGGCGCCACCGCGCAAATCGCCCACGCGTCAAACACGACAATCCCTACCACCGCGATACCCAGCACCACCGCCGTCTTCCGCGCGCGACTTCGGATGCAGTGTACGATCCCCAAAAGTACAGGAACCAGGCAGAGGACCAAGGCCAATACAAGCCCGAGAACCAGTAGTACGCCCATCGGCTTGATCACGGGCAAACCCTCGTGCGCGGTACCTGTGATTATCAGTGATTTCCCATATGGAAACGCCCGGGACCACCACAGGCCCGTCTCCGGTTATTGTATTGACCTTTTCTGATTCCGTCAATGCTGACTTTGCTGCCATGGTGGCTCTTTGACGCCGTTCACGGCCCAGTGGTGGCCACAGGAAATCTTGGCTAGAGGGACTCGATCCACTTGAGTAGTGATGGGTCGTCACGCCAGACCGGACCCCGAGGGAACCACGCCGAAGGTGTAATGGGAGGCTCACAGGTTCGGATCGCTTCTTCCTTCATACGAAGGGTTACTTCCGCGTAGCGGTTGGTTGTCTCGATGCTCACATGGCCTAGCCAGGCGTTCCACCATGACAATCTCCTTTCTGCTTGATAGAAAGGAGTATTGTCGCGCTTGGGGACCATCAAATTATGTGCCCATAATCGGTCAAGCGCCCCGGGTGCTCATTCGCCTTCACCAGAAGAGGTCACATATTGCGATCAGGCACAGAACCTTGGTTATGTTGCCCGGAACATAAGTCACGTTCCTTCATCCCGGCGTCTTCACCCGGACCCGTCGCCACGCGCGGGTCACGACGCCGTGACGCGGCGAGAAGAGGGCGGCCAAGGCAAACAGCGCGCCGCTCGTCACCGTCATTCCGGCGGCGATCGCGCCATCGAGTTGGTAGGCCAGCAGATAGCCCGAGACCGCGCTGATCACGCCGACAACCGCCGCGATCGCCAGCATGATCGAGAGTCGGTCCGTCAGTAGGTAAGCCGTATTCGCGGGCGCGATCAACATGGCCACCACGAGCACCGCGCCCACGCTTTCGAAGCATGCCACGGTCGTCATCGACGTGAAGGCCATGAGCAGGTAATGCCAGAGGGCGACGCGCACGCCGAGCGCGGCGGCCAGTCCGGGATCGAAGGTGCATAGCTTGAGTTTCGGGTAGCCGAGCGTCAGGAATACCGCGTTCGCGGCCAAGGCGGCGCCGGTGGTCCAAACGGCCTTCGGCCCCAAGTCGAAGCCCCCCCATTCGAAGCGATTGAAGGGGGTGAACAGAATCTCGCCGTAGAGAACGCACTCGACGTCCAGATCTACCGCGTCGGCGTAGCGCGTAACGAGAATAACGCCGACGGCGAACAACCACGTGAACGTAACGCCCATCGCCGCGTCCGATTGCAGGCGGCCCCGCCGCGCCAGCACGTCGGTCAGAAACGCTGTAAGCAGCCCCATCGCGCCCGCGGCCAGGAACATGGGCGCAATATTGCGCGATCCGGTCATAACGAACGCGATCACGATTCCGGGCAGGACGCCGTGGCTGATGGCGTCGCCCATCATGGCCTGACGCCGCAGCACCAGGAAGCAGCCGATCACGCCGCAGGCGCTTGCCGCCAGCGCGCCGACCAAAATGATCCAGAAGGCATCCGCCATGACCGTCATGTTCCTTGCGATATCGAGATTCGCCCCGCGCGTGGAATGCGGCTGCCGTGCGGATCGCGCTCGGGGTATTCGAGGGTCTCGGCGAGCCGCCGCTCGAGCTCCGGCGTCAGCACGTGCTCGATTTCCTCCGCGTCGTCGTGCACGCGGTCCGGCGCTATCTCGAGCTTGCGCGTCAGGTACACCTCCCAGAGCCGATGCACGCGCGTTACTCGGGCGCCGCGCGCCGCGCCGTCCGCCGTGAGGGTGAACATGCCGGGCGCGGCTTCGGATACGAGCCCCGCGCGTCCGAGCCGGGCGAGCGTACGCCGCAATTCCCGCATCGAGGCGCCGCGTCGTTCGAGGAGTTCCGGCAGCGAGCGCGGGGTATTCCAATCTTGGCCGGCTTCCCCGAACTGGTAGAGCGTACGCAGCAGGTTCTCGACGGCGGTTTTGCGCCGGAACCGGCGCAGGCGGAGCAGCCGCGCCGCGAGACCGCGGCCCGGCGCAAGAAGGAAGGAGGCGAAGAACAGGCCCGTGACGCACACGACCATCCACGGCCCGGTCGGCATGCGGGCGGCGACGTAACTCGCCCAAGCGCCGAGCGCGCCGCTGACGCCGCCTAAGACGGCGGCGAGCGCAAGCATGGCGCTCAGGCGATCGGTCCAGTACCGCGCCGCGGCGGCGGGCGTCACGAGCATGGCCGCCATGAGTACGACGCCAACAGCCTGCAGGCCGATGCCGACCGCGAGGACGATGACCGTCGCGAGCGCGATTTCGAGGCGGCGCACCGGGAGGCCCGCCGCGCGAGCGAAGTCGGGATCGAATAAAATGACCTTGAATTCCTTGTACAACAGCGCCACAACGCAACACAGAAGCACCGCGGTTCCCGCGAGGATTTTGACGTCCCGCGCCACAAGCCCGGCGGCCTGTCCGAAGAGAAAACGGTCGAGGCCCGCCTGCGCCGCATTGCCGGAGTGCTGAATATGCGTGAGCAGGAGGATGCCGACGCCGAAGAAGACGGACAGGACGATACCAAGGGCGCTGTCTTCCTTGCAGCGCGTGCAACGCGTAATCCAGTCCACGGTAAGTGCGCCAATCCAACAGGATGCCACCGCGCCGAGCAGGATGACGACAGGGTCCTTCGACCCGGTGAGGAGGAAGGCGACGCAGATGCCGGGCAGCGCCGCATGGGCGAGCGCGTCGCCCAGCAGGGAACGCTTACGCAGAAAGGCGAAACAGCCGACCATGCCGGCGGCCGCGCCCAGCAGGACGCACCCGATTGCCACGTAGGCGACGTTCACGCTCGAAAACGTGAAGAAGCGCACCCAGGAAGCGGCCACGTCATCCATCGCCATGCCGCGAACTCCACTCGGCGCGCCGCAACCGCTCGTGGACGTCGGACAGCAGATTAAGCCGCCCGCCGTAAGCATTCTGAAGGTTCTCCGGAGAGAACGCCTCTTCCACGGGCCCGAACGCGACGGCGCGAAGGTTGAGCAGGAGCGCCCAGTCAAAATACTCAGGCACGGACTGCAAGTCGTGGTGAACGACGATCACGGTGCAGCCTTGCCCGCGCAAGTCGCGCAACAGCGTCACGATTGCCTGCTCCGTGGCCGCGTCCACGCCCGCGAACGGCTCGTCCATCAGGTACAGCCGCGTCTGTTGCGCCAATGCCCGCGCGAGGAAGACCCGCTGCTGCTGGCCGCCGGACAACTGGCTGATCTGGCGGCGGGCATAATCCGCCATGCCCACCTTTTCGAGGCACTGCATCGCGATCTCGCGATCGCGGCGGCGCGGACGCGCGAACAGCGGCAATTGGCCGTAGCGGCCCATAAGCACGACGTCGAGCGCGTTGGTCGGAAAGTCCCAATCCACGGACTCGCGCTGCGGGACGTAGGCGGCCGCGTTTCGCGCGCGTTCGGGCGGCTGGCCGAAGATGCGCACGTACCCGGACGCCAGGGGCGTCAGGCCCATAATCGCCTTGATGAGCGTGCTCTTGCCCGCGCCGTTCGGCCCCACGATGGCAATCAGTTTTCCCGCCGGGAAAGCCAGGTCTATGTCCCACAATGCCGGACGGTGATGATAGGCCACGGTCAGGTCATGCACTTCGACCGGCGGCGCCGCAACCGACGAGTCCATTTACGTCAGCGCCTCCACAATCGTGTCCACGTTATGGCGCACCATGCCCGCGTATGTGCCTTCCGGCGCGCCCGCCGGTCCCAGCGCGTCCGAGTAGAGTTCGCCGCCCAGCCGCACCTCGTGACCCTTCGCGCGCGCGCCCTCGATAAGGGCATGGATGGATCGCGGCGGGACGGAAGACTCGACGAAGACCGCCTTGACGCGTCGGGACACGATGAGGTCAACGAGCCGCGTAATGTCCTGAAGCCCGTACTCCGCCGCCGTGCTGACGCCCTGAACGCCGAGGATTTCGATGCCGTATGCGCGCCCGAAGTAGCCGAAGGCGTCATGCGCCGTGATGAGCACGCGCCGGCCCTCGGGGATTTCCGCGATCCGTCGCAGGCAATAGGCGTGCAGTTCGTCGAGATCATCGAGATAGGCCGTAGCGTTCCGCGCATAGACCTCGCGATGGGCCGGGTCCATTTCGATCAGGGCGTCTCGGATGCGCTCGACGACCAGGCGCCACAGCGACACGTCGAACCAGACGTGCGGGTCGTACTGACCCTCCATGTCCAGCGGGCGGCGCAGCCGCGCTTCGGGGATGGTGTCCGTCACCTGGACAACGCGCGTGCGGCGCGCCATCTGTTCGAGCGTCTCGCCCATGCGCCCCTCGAGATGCAGACCGTTGTACAGGATCAGGTCCGATTCGCGCAGCCGCCGCAAGTCGCCCTGGGTCGCCTTGTAAAGGTGCGGATCAACCCCCGGGCCCATGAGTTCCCGGACTTCGACCAGGTCGCCCCCGACGTTTCGGGCCGCGTCCGCGATCATGCCCGTCGTGGTGGTTATCCGCGGGCGTCCGGTATCCGCCGCGCCGGGCGCGCCGCCGCACGAGGCTATGCATGCGGCCGCGATCAGGACCGGCACAACTAGGAGTATTCGGCTCATTCGAGTCAATTCTCCTCCTTGCGGCGGGCCTGCTGCCGCTCGATCCACTGCCGGAGGTCCGGCGCGTCCGACGCGGCGAATTCGAGGAACGCCTCGAAGCGATCCAGCGCGGCGGCGTCGATGCTGTGCTCGAACGCGCACGCCAGCGCATCCGCCGCGTCGTAGTCCATGCCGAGTATGCGACAGAGGAACTCGCGCAGGACCGCGTGCCGCCGCGCCACGTTGCGGGCGATGGCGAGTCCCTCGCGGGTCAATGTCACGTAACTGTACGGGGCGTAGTTCACCAAGCCGTCCGCACGTAATTGACGCAACGCGCCGGTCACGGTGGATTTGGTGACTCCCATACGGCGCGTGATATCCCGAGAGCGGGCGACGCGATCCTCCTGGGTCAGCCAGAAGATGGCTTCGAGATAATCTTCCTGATGCGGCGATACGCCGGTGTGCGTCAGCGTCCGGGACACTTCCTTTTCTCCCAATCCGCGCGATCTCACGGGACCAGAGACTCGCAGGCGCTCAGAGCGCCGGAGTTGGAGTCGGCGCAGAAAGTTCGTAATACCGAACACGGATCAGGCTGCGAATGTTCCCGGGCGGCGGCCATACGCGACATCTACGAATACTGATAAATACCGTACCGATTACGCGTTTCTCGCTGGCGGATGGTAGAATTATTACAAGTACGACGGCGACGCGGTCGTCGTGACCGCGTGGAGGGCTGTGGTGAATAAGAGAGGCCGACGTGAGCCGATCGCGTCGCGAGAGGTTGGTCGTACTTTGGATTGCGCTCCCGGAGTTCAGGAGCGATCCACGAGACGGGTTTGCCGGTCTTCCGTTGCTTGGGCTGAGTCAGGCGCTTGGCCGCCACGGACGCGTCAGATGGAACACGATGGCGTCAGGCGCGGCGCCGTAGACCTTGGCAAACCCGTCTCCCTTTTTTTGATGCTCTGGATTGGTTGAAGTCGCGGTTTTCGAGAAACGTCGGGATGAGTCCCAGGAGAGGCCCTGCGCGGCAGATAGGCTGCAGGTACTTGGGGGGAGCAGTGACGTGAGGCAGATTGCTCGTGGCGCCGAACGCAGGCGCCTCTCCCGTTGCTTGGGTATGAGGCCGGGTGGAGACGGGTGAACGGCGCCGGCCGGCTGCAGGTACTCTTGGGGAAGGAGTGACGTGAGGCAGAAATCGAGCCGTGTGCGTCGCTCACCCGTCTCCCGTTGCTTGGGTATGAGGCCGAAATCCCTTGTCCAGGGAATGATTCACAAATAAAGGAGACGGACCTGCTTCGCTTACTGGCTGCAGGTACTCTTGGGGAAGGAGTGACGTGAGGCAGAATTCTAACCGTGCGCTCCGCAGACCCGTCTCCCTGTAGAAGGGCATCTTCATTATGCACGACGCCCCCGTGCCGTTTCAACACGGCGCGTGCGGCGTCCACTATGGATTTCCACGATATCATGGGTATATGCCCCATGCCGAGACCTTCGTAAACACGGTCTCGGATTCTCCGGCGTCCCCGTCGGGCACGACCTTGATGTGCAGGACCCGAACGTCACGCAAGGGATCGCCCGGCACCACCACATCCACGGACCGCCGGTCCGGGATTTGAAAGACCTCCGCCCGAACATGGTCACTGAACAACTGGCTCATCTGGTCGTCATAGACGTAAACGTAATAGCCGCCCGTATTGGCGACATCCCCGGCCGGTTTCCACTCGAACGTGAGCGATTGGACCGCGCGACCGTTCGTCTGTACGACAAAGAACTGTTCCGCCGCCATGGGCGCAGGCGATTTGGGCGCAACCGTATCGGCGAAGGCGAGTTGCGCGTTGCCGTCGGGCACGATAGCCTCGGCCCACGCCAATTCGGCAAGCGCGTCCACCGCGAGGACGTCCAGCGGGCGCTTGCCGATGCGGAGGGTCGCCTGCTCTCCGGCGTTGAGTTCCCGGAAGGCCACGTCGGTTTCCACCTGCACACAGCCATCGGCGACGGTAACCACCGTCATACCCTGCTCGACCCGCACGTCGAAGGTCGTTCCGAAGACCACGGCGTCGCCCATGGCGGTATTCACGCGGAAAAGCCGCACGTCCTTGCCGACGTGCAACCAGGCGCGGCCGCGCTCGACGCTGATGCGCCGTTCATTATGGATTTTGACGCGCGTATTCGCCGCGACCTTGATCGCGGTCGGTCCCGCCAACGACAGCATCATGGCCGCCTCATTGCCGGTCTCGAAACGGTCCCCCGCCGCGACGGGGCTGCTCAGGTCCACACCTTGCGGGTCCAGACCGGCTTCGCTGCTGCGCGACACCTCGCCTTGGCAAAACATGACCATACCGATGGATTCGGTCGGCGCGTGGCCGTTCTGGGGCCAGGAGTAGAAGATGGCGAGGGCCAGCCCGACGATGAGCACGGGCGCCAGTGCCGGAAGCAGGCGCAGCAGCCGGCTCATGCCGACCGTCTCATGCTTCGCGCGCCAGTTCACCTCCCGGACCGTCCGCGCCGTCAAGGGCGCCCGGTCCATTTCGGGCAGGTGCGCCATCACGGGCGCGCTCAGGTCCTGGATAAGGCGGTATGCCTCGAAAGTCTCGTACAGCAGCGCGGTGCTCTGCTTGTGTCGCTTGAGTACACGGTCGCAGACACGACACCCCGAGACGTGCTCTTCAAGAATGAGCCGCTCGGAGTCGCTGACTTCTCCGTCGATATAGCCTTGGGTCAGGCTCTCTATCTGTCTGCACGTGGCCACTGTATCTCCCCTTCACTCTGGTCGATGTCCGCCAGCAAGTCCCGAAGCTGGCGGCCCGCCCGATGAAGGATGCCGCGGATTTCATCCCGCGACTCGCCGGTAAACCGGCTGATTTCCTCGTAGCTGAGTTCCTGGAGGTAGCGGAGCACGACCGGAAGCCTGTAGCGCTCCGGGAGCGAGTCTATGGCTTGCTGCACCCGCTCGAAGCGTTCCCGGCCCTGGGCGCGTCCCCGCGGCCCCTGTCTCGCGTCTTCAATTGAAACGGTGCGCCGATGGGGAAGCGGCGTCTCGCTGGCCAGCCGCCTTCCCTGCCGCCGCAGCCAGTTGGCCGCGGTGCGGCACGTTATCTCGCGCAACCAGGCCCCAAACCGGTCCGGCTCCCGCAGGTGCGGTAGACTCCGATACGCCGCCCAGAACGCTTCCTGAGCGACATCCTCGGACGCACCGTAGCGGCCGACGTAGTAAAAGGCCGTGGCATACACCGCTGCTTGGTAACGCTGGACCAGCGTCCGAAACGCTTCCGCGTCACCCTGAAGACAACGACACACCACGTCGCCGTCCTTCAGTTGCATCGGCGCTCCTTCCCCGGCCTCGGGCATGTATCCCAAGGCGTCATCATATGTGCCTCGCCGTATGCACTTCTATTGTGGCCTTATCCGCGACGTCGATCGCGTTATGTTCCATATTGGAACATTCACGGCCGCAATCGCGTCACTCCTCAAGCAACCGGCCTGCCTTCACCGCCCGTTCGTATTCCTCCGAAACGATACACTTGTCGCCCAGCGCCTCGGTCAGCGGATCGGCGCCTTCAGCGCAGAAGCCCAGGTGGGCATGGCGCCGCCACCCCTCGGCGTACTCGAAAACGACGGACCACGCGCCCACCGTGCGCGCCATGTCCTCCATCGCGTGGAGATAGCTGTCCAATCCCTGGCTGGTATCGAGCCACTCCTTCTGGCTTCGGTGGCAGGCAAGCGCCTCGCGCTTGCACGCGAGCACCGGCGTGATATTCACGTACTGGCCCGGCTTGATCACGCGTCGCAGGCCGTCGGTCAGGCCGTAGGGCAGGGCGTGGTAGAGCGTCACTTCCTCGCTGATCGGTTCACGGGGCGGCGTGGTGGAGAAGTTGCGCATGCCGCGGAAAAAGGCGGCGCTAACGGCGATCCGGCAGGCGCAGATATGGTCTTCCATGTAGTCCTGGGGCGAGGGAACGAGCATAAGGGTTGGCCGCACATCGCGCACCACGGCGCAGACCTGTTTCAGCAGCGGTCTTGTATAGACGATTTCCAGATCGTCCGCGATCGGATCGTGGAGGTGGGCGCCGAGCGTTCGCGCGGCGGCACGGGCCTCTTCGAGCCGTCGCGCGACGATCGCCTCGCGCGTGTGGGTCGCCGTGCCGCACGAGCCGTTCGCGATGTTCATCATGTGCAGTTCATAGCCGGCCTGCTTCAACAAGAGCATTGTGCCCGCCATCATGAACTCGATATCGTCGGGATGCGCGCTTATCGCGAGCGCAAGGGGTTTCGACATGCCTTTTCTTCCGCGTTGTGTGCCGCCGGATCGGGACCGGAGCAGCGAGTACGATTACGAGTACGAGCACGAGCACGAGTTCGAGATCCAGTCGTGGCCCGCGTACCCGTTGCCAAGTCTGCAAACAACCGCCTTCAGCATAGCAAGGCCGTTATCGCAGGGCAAGGAGATTTGCGAAGAGGCACAGCGCGCCGGGGTGCAGTTCGCGAAGCTGGCGATACCACGCGAGGGCGGTATAGACATAAAGGCCGTCGCCGTGGCGCGCGACGAGGCAACTTCCTGGCGGGATATCCTCCTCCGGGTCGCTGCACGCGATGAGCGGCGTATAGGCGGCGTCCCAGCGGTCCGGGAAATACAAGCCGCGCTCGTGGACCCAACCGTCCCAGTCATCGGGACGAATGGCGTTCGGCGCGTGAAATAACGGATGCTCGGGCGCTAGATGCGTTATGGGCGCGTCTTCGCGGGTGACACGGTTGCGGGACACGTGAATCGGATAGGGCGAGAACGTGGGCCGCCATTCGAAGGTCTTCTGGTACATCACGATCAGCGCCCCGCCGCGCCGGACGTATTCGAGCACTGCATTGTTGTTCGCAATCAGGTCCGGCCTGTATTGGTAGGCGCGCATGTCGACGATGATCGTGTCGTACCGGTCGAGGGTTTCGGGATGGAAGTCCCGGCGCGTGATCAGCGTGTAGGGCAGCCCGAGCCGTTCGAGCGTTGCGCGCAGCGTCACATCGGGAGTGGCATGGGCATCCTGCCCATGTTGAGACACGGGCGAGACGCCCGTGCCACGATTCTCGATCAGGCCGATCCCGCGCGTTTTCGGGAGGGCCACGTCAACGACGGACACCCGCGCCGCGACCGCATCCACGCCGTCCCGCGCGCGGGCGCGCACCTCGTAGACGCCCTCCGCGACCGATTCCGGGAGGCGCAGCGTTACAGTGAACGCCCATTGTTGGTCCTCGTGATCGAAACGCAGCGGATGCTCGGCAACGTCGGCGGACCAACCCTCGGGCGCCTCGATACGCACCACGTCCTCGCGGGCCGCCGACGCATGGTTCGTGCAGAGGAGGTCGCAGCGAACGACCCGGTCGCCGTCCTTCCGCGCCAGATACGGCGCGCCCGCGAATTCGATGCGCGTCGCTGGAGCTACCTCGACGCGGACGGTGCTTTCCATCGGAACCGCCCCGCCGGCGCACATGACATGCGCAACGACGCGCGCTTCGGCTTCACCCGTCCCCATATCGCGGGGCGTCGAAAGCATGCACTCCCAGGCGGCGGCGCCCTCCTGCACGGAAACCGTGAACGGATCGGGTATTTCCTCCGCACCGCCCCACGCACACGCGAACGTAACGGAAGTGGCGTCGTGCCGTCCGAAGTCCCGTAGGTCCGCCTGAATACGCACTGCCTGTCCAGGAATTACGACCGGGTCTTCCGCGTGGGCCTCGATGCGCAGTTCCGCCGCGCAGACTGCCGCGCGAGCCGCCTTTTTCGCGAATGTCTCGTCGGAATCCGACGCGACCAGCGGCAGGAGTGCGTCCAGCGCCTCGGGGCGACTCGCGCGCGACTCGGCAAGACGTCGGTGCGCGGGGTGCACCCCGGCGGGGAGCCCGGCAAACAGCGGCCCGGCGACATCCTCATTGCCCGTCGCCGCGTCCCTGACCTGTCTCACGAGGTCATAATGCGCCTTCGGGCGGCCGGACAGGTAGCGCTCGATAAAGAAGCTCATCCCTTGTGAAGCGTGCGCTTCGAGGGCCTTCGCCGTAATTTCGGCATAGGTCATGCCGCGCAACGATTCGAGTTTCGCGAGATCGAGCGTTACGGAGTCGGGTCCCGGCGTCCACGCGCGTATATAGAGGCGCGACGGCCGCCACGTCTCGAGTCCCTCCGCGAATTGCTCGGGAAACGCCGTCGCGTCTCCGGCAAGGTCGAAACCGTCGATGACCGCTTTGCCAATGGCTTGATGATGACCGTGGTCTTTCTCGCGGCCGTGGTGCGTGATGATGACGTGGGGCCGAATCTCGCGGATCTTGCGGACCACGCGCCGCAGCGTCTCGGTTTCGCCCCAGATTGCGTGCGTTTCCTCGATGGTCTTCGAGTATCCGAAGTCAGGGAGGTCGAGGAAGCGGAGTTCCGCGCCCGTGATGGCGGCGGCGGCCTGCATCTCGCGCGTGCGAAGGGCGGCGAGGTCCTCATAGAGTTCCGGGCCGATTTCATTCTGGCCGCCCTCGCCGCGCGTTGCGATGAGGGCATAGGTCTTGACCCCATACTTGTAGCGGTGCAGCGCCAGCGTAGCCCCATCCTCGTCGTCCGGGTGCGCGGCCACGCACAGGAGCCGCAGATTGTTGCCGAGGTCGAGCAACGCCTGGCGAAACGCCGTTTCGCTGAGGTCTTGGCCGGGACTGAAGGGCGCAAACGCGAAGAAGCCCAGAAGCACAAGACAAGTCGATTTCCGCATGCGGCGTAGTATAGCATGGCCGCGCGGTGGAGACCTTTGGGTGATGATTCATGAACAGGAAGCCCTCACCCTGCCCTCTCCCTCGAGGAGAGGGAACGGGGTAATGCGTAACGGGGAGTAACAACGACTCATGGACAAGCTCAAAATTCTCAACTACCTGGTGGAACACGGCATCATCGCCATCGTGCGGGCGGACACGGGCGGGGACGACCTGGTGCGTGTCGTCGAGGCCGTGGCCGAGGGCGGCGTGAATTGCATCGAGGTCACGATGACGACGCCCGGCGCGCTCGCCTGTATCGAGACGGCCTCGGAAAAGCTCGCAGGCGCGGACGTGCTCATCGGTGTCGGCAGCGTGCTCGATACCGAGACGTGCCGGCTCGCAATTATGGCCGGCGCGGAGTACGTCGTCTCCCCCATCACCTCCGATCCGATCATCCGCACCGCGCACCGCTACGGAAAGCCTGCTTTGCCCGGCGCGTTCACACCCACCGAGATCGTGAATGCATGGCAGCACGGCGGCGATCTCATCAAGGTCTTCCCGTCAAGTGTCGGCGGCCCCGAATACATTAAGGCGGTCCGTGCGCCGATCCCGCAGATACCGCTGGTGCCGACGGGCGGCGTGAACGTGGACAATGTCAAGGATTTCATCGCGGCCGGCGCGATGGCCCTCGGCGTCGGCGGCAATCTCGTCAGCAAGAAGCTCGTTGTCAACCGGGACTTCAAGGGCCTGACCGAGAACGCGCGGCGATTCGCGGACGCGCTCAAGGCCGCGCGGCAGGGCTGAACGACGGGGCCTTCCACGCGCGGTGGACGATATAGACAATATGGATCGGCTTACAGAGAAGGAGTCCTCGCCATGAGACAACCCCTATCCCGCAGAACCTTCATCAAAGACACGGCCCTCGGCGCGGGGCTGCTCACCCTTGCAACCCAAGCGAACGCCGCGGAAAAGCCCATTCAAGGCTTTGAAGACACCGCCAGCAATACCGCATCCGACCGAGCCTGGACGCCCGTGTCCGACCGCAAGGTTCGGGTCGGCCTCGTGGGCTACGGCCTGTGCAAATTCAGCGCCGCCTTCGGATTCCAGGACCATCCTAATGTCGAGGTGGTCGCCGTCAGCGACCTTTTCCCCGACCGTTGCGCCGAACTCGCGCGGGTCACCCGATGCGAGAAGACTTATCCCTCCCTCGAAGAACTGGTGAAGGACCCGGCGATCGAGGCGGTCTTCGTCGCCACCGACGCGCCGAGCCATTGCCGCCATTGTATCGACGTTCTCGAACACGGCAAGCACGTGGCCGTGGCCGTGCCCGCCGTGTTCGGGTCTCTCGAAGACGCGGACAGGCTCTTCGGGGCGGTCAAGTCGTCAGGGCTCAACTACATGATGTTCGAGACCAGCGCGTACCACAATGATTGCTACGCCATGCGGCAAATCTACAACGCGGGCGGCTTCGGCAAGCTGGTGTACAGCGAGGGCGAATATTACCATTACAAAGACAAGCCCCTCGATTCCTACAAGGGCTGGCGCATCGGCTGTCCGCCCTTGTGGTATCCCACCCACTCGACGGCCTACTACGTGTGCGTCGCCGGGGGCAGCTTCACGGAGGTGTCCTGTCTTGGTATGCCCAGCAAGATTCTCCACCTCCAACCCGAGAATAACTCGTACAAGAACCATTTCGGGACCGAGGTCGCCCTCCTGCGCACGAGTGAGGGCGGCATGTCCCGCATGACCATGAGCAAGGACACGCCGGGCCACGGCGGCGAGATGGGGCGCGTCCGAGGCGAGCAGGGCTCGATGCTCGGCATGCAATACGAAGGCGTCGCCGACGTGTCGGCCCTCGACCTTGCGAAGCCCCCGTTGCCCCCAGGCGTCGCCGCCGGCGGCCACGGCGGCTCGCACGGCTACCTCTGTGAGGAGTTCGTCACCTCGATCCTCGAAGAACGCAAGCCGCTCATTGACGTTGTGTGGTCGATCAACATGACGGTCCCGGGCATCGTGGCGCATGCATCGGCGTTGAAAGACGGCGAACTGATGAAAGTCCCCCAGTACGCATGGTGAGAGTCTCAGCGCGTGAGTCGGCGCAGCACCATGCCCGCAATGAGCAATAGCCCGCCGAGGATGCCCGCGAGCACGATCAAGCCGGCCCATCGGTTGGCCGCAGGCTGCGCGGCCACCGCGACTCGGCGGCCAACCGTGGTGTTCTCATAGGCATCGGGGATGGCGTTGTTGTCCCGATCGCAGGGGTACGTGTCCTTCGTGTCGCGAATGCCGTCACCGTCATCGTCATCATCGTGGCGGTTGAGGCCCCCATCGCTGTCGGTGTCGTCGTACGGAAGGCAATCGGGCACCACGTAGACCTCGGTCGAAAGCACCAAGCCGGACGGGTAGCTCAACTCGACGAGGAAGGCTGTCCACCCTTGGGCCGGTCGTGGGACACGCGCCTCGTAGGTGCGCTCGGCGATGGGCAGCAAGGCGGAGGACGTCCACTGCGGTCCCTTGCCGTCATACCATCGAAAATCGCGCTCATTGGGATTTGTGGCCTGCCAAAGCGTGGCGGCCGCTTCCGATCCGTCCGTTTGCACCCGTATGGCGTTTCCCGGCTCGAAAGTCCACGAGACGCGCGGGAGCGGCTCACCTTTCGTGACGGCCTTATAGAACTGGACCAGGCTCATGGCCGCGGAGATGTCGGCGTTGATGCCGTGCCCCGAGTTAGGGAAGTACCGCAGCACCTTGGGTTCCGGCAGGCTGTCGTAGTAGAAGCGCGACGAATCCAGCACGAAGAACTCGTCCCCGGTGGCGTTGATCACGAATTTCGGCATCGTAAAGCGCTGGCGATACTCATAGGGGTCGACAATCTTGAGCAGTTCCTCGGCGCGCGGCGTGCCGAAGCGGCCGAAGACGTTCATGTCCACGTAGTCCCGCACCGCATCCGAGTACGTTCCGTAGGCTTTGTGGTGATGGTCCATTTGCACGCGCATGTTCAGCACGTCAATAACGATGGGCACGCACGCCATGACCCGCTTATCCACGGCGGCGGTGAGCCACGTGGTCCAGCCCCGTTTCGATCCGCCGCCCACGACAAAGCGCTCGACGTTCACGCTCTTCTCGCGCAGGACAGCCTGGACTGTGTCCATGGCGCGCAAGGCGCTCTTCACCATGGGCAGCAGCACGGGCCACGTGGGATCCCCCGTATCGAGGAACTTGTCGTAACTGTAAGCGATAATCGCGTCTTCCCTGCGATCGATGGACTCGTCGGAGAACCGCAGCGGCTGGTTCGGCACTTGCTGGAGCAGGGCCAACACCGCGCCGGTCGCGCCCGCGAGTATGCCGGCGAAAGGCTCGACGTTCGCGGGATTGCCTCGATTGCTCCCGCCTTCGATAACGAGCAGCGCCACGTCGTTGGTCACGGTGTCCGGCACGACGATTTGAAGCCAGTGCCACCACACCGGCCGGTCCACCTCGGCGATGGTCCGCCACCGCTGGGAGTACATCTTGACCTGGTATATCGTGTACGCGACGCCGTGCCCCTCGCCGCGCACCGCGTTCTCGATGGTGAATTGATACGTGTCGTCCGGCGCGGCCACATAATCATCGAGCGGCGTCGCCACGCCGATGCAGGGGACACACAGCAGGGTCAGGACGGCCAATAAACGCGCGGGCATATAACCCTCCTCATAGTCCAGTGCGCAACAAACGGGGAGAGTCTACCAAGAGCGATGGCCCTATGACTACCTCCCCCCGGCATCGGCATGCCGCGTGCGCCGTCATTCTACGGACGAGGCGTCCGCGCCGCGTCGTCCCCATCCGCATCGGGAACGGGCCGTCGCTTGCGGGAGTTCAATGCGCTCTTCTTCGTGTGAAACGCCAGAGCGAACGCGACCAGAAAGATGCCCGCGCCCAGCCAAAGCAAATCGAGCGGCTCCTTGAACTCGATGTTTACGACGAATTTGAGGAACGTGATAATCAGGATAGAAGCTATCCCAAAACCTGGTTGAGTAACAAGAGGGCGCATCCGAGGTGCAGGTATCCTTGAAAAAGTTGCGTGGATTTTTCCCAGCGAATGCACAGGCGTCGGAAGTTTTGAATCCAGCCAATGGTGCGCTCGACGGT
>JAKQEQ010000181.1 GCA_029556545.1 Candidatus Hydrogenedentota bacterium | reverse complement strand
GCGGCTTCGGCGGCGGCGGGTCCAATCCAAATTTCGGCCGTCCATGATGCGCTTGGTGGATTCGCATTGTCACTTGCAGGACGCGCGGTTTGACGAAGACCGCGATCTCGTTATCGCGCGCGCGCTCGAATGTGTCGAGTGGCTGGTGGTGATCGGCGACGACCTCGAAAACAGCCGGCGCGCGGCGGACCTTACGGGGCCCCGGGTCTTCGCCACCGTCGGGCTGCACCCGTACAACGCCGTGCACGCCGACGACGCGGCACGCGCCGTATTGCGCGAACTGGCCTCCCGGCCCGGCGTCGTCGCCATCGGCGAAATCGGTCTCGATTATTTCAACGAGTACTCGCCGCGCCCGGCGCAGGTCGCGGCGTTCGAGCACCAACTGGAACTGGCCGCAACACTCCAACTGCCCGTGGTAATCCACAATCGCGAAGCCGACGCAGACGCCCTCGCGATCTTGCGTCCGTATACGAACCGGCTTCCCGGCATCGTCATGCACTGCTTCGGCGGCGACACGCCCTTTGCGCGGCAGTGCGTCGACTTGGGCCTGTACATTTCTTTCGCGGGTAACGTGACGTTCCCGAAGGCGACGAGGCTGCGCGAAGCTGCCGCGGCGACACCGCTGGACCGCCTTCTGGTCGAAACCGACGCCCCGTATCTCGCGCCGCAGCCCGTGCGCGGCAAGCGTTGCGAACCGGCGCACGTGCGGTATACGGTGGAGACCCTGGCGGGCGTCCACGGGGTGTCGCCGGAGGAAATCGCGGCCCGCACCGCGGACAACGCCCGCCGGCTGTTTCGTGTCGCTTGAGTGGCACGGGCGTCCCACCCGCGATTGACACGGGTAAGATGCTCATCCCACGGGAATGGACGGAGGAGACCCGCAGTGCGCGTCCCGGACCAATTCGGGCTTGTGTCACTCCCTGCCGCGGACCCGCCGCTGTATTTTGCGCGCCCGGTGCGCGTCGAGCAGGCCATGCGTGTCGAGGACGTGGCCTCCGCCTTGGAGCGCATCGCGGCAGCGGTGGATGCCGGGCTCTGGGCGGCGGGCTTCATCGCCTACGAGGCCGCCCCCGCGTTCGACTCCGCGCTAGCCGCCCACGCACCGCTCCCGGACATGCCGCTGTTGTGGTTCGGCCTTTATGAGAGTCCCCGTGGTGGCCGGTCTCCTGCTTGCCACGCCGAAGCGCTTCGCGAAGGCTGGGACCGCGCCACCGTCCCGACCGAAGGTCTCCAAGAACCGCCCCAATCCCTCGGCCAGAGCGCCTGGCGGATCGGTCCGTGGACGCCGCTGCTATCCGAGGCCGATTACCTTGCCGCGATTGCGCGGATTCGCGACCACATCGCAGCGGGCGACACCTATCAAGTCAACTACACCTTCCCGTTACGCGCATCCTTCGCGGGCGATTCCCTGGCCTGGTTCGATCATCTGCTCGCGGCGCAGCGCACGGCCCACAGCGCCTACGTGGACGCGGGCCGCTTCCGCGTCCTGTCGCTGTCCCCGGAACTGTTCTTCGCGCTCGACGGCGACCGCCTCACGACGCGGCCCATGAAGGGCACCCGGCCCCGGGGACGCTGGACCGAAGAGGACCGGGCCTTCGCCGCCGAGTTGCGCGCCTCCGCGAAAGAACAGGCCGAAAACGTCATGATCGTCGACCTGCTCCGCAACGACATGGGCCGCATTAGCGAGACCGGGTCCGTTGGCGTCGCGCGTCTCTTCGACATCGAGCGTTACGAAACGGTCTGGCAGATGACCTCGACGGTTACGTCGCGCACCACCGCGCCGCTCCCGCGCATATTCGAGGCGCTTTTCCCGTGTGGTTCCGTGACGGGCGCGCCGAAGATTCAAACCACGAAGATCATCCGCGCGCTTGAGCCCCATCCGCGCGGGGTCTACTGCGGCGCCGTCGGCTGGTGCGCGCCTGGCCGGCGCGCGACGTTCAACGTGGCGATTCGCACAGTCACGGTCGATACGCGGGACCATACGGCGTCCTACCACGTTGGCGGGGGTATCACATGGGATGCCCGCGCCGAGAGCGAATACCAGGAATGCCTTGCGAAAGCGGCCCTCCTGCACCATGATCGACCCGAATTCGCCCTGCTCGAGACCCTCCGTTGGGACGGCGAGTTCCACCTGCTCGCGGAACACCTCGACCGGCTCGCCGCCAGCGCCGAGTACTTCGGCTTCCCGTTTCGGCGCGACGCCGTCCTCGCCGCGCTGTACGACGCCGTGCGGGACGCGCCCCGCCCCGCACGCGTGCGATTGCTCGTTGACCGAAGCGCCGTCCCCTCGGTTGAAACGCGCCCGCTGGATGCGCCGCGCGTGTTGCGCATCGGGCTCGCGGCAACGCCGGTGGACGCTAACGACGTATTCCTTTACCACAAGACGACGCGCCGCGCGGTGTACGAGGCGGCCCGGGCCGCTCGGTCCAACTGCGACGACGTGATTCTCTGGAATGGACGCGGCGAGTTGACCGAGAGCACCATCGCCAATCTGGTCCTCGATCTGGACGGCGTCTCGTGGACGCCCCCCGTCGAATGCGGCTTGCTGCCGGGGACCATGCGCGCGCGGCTTCTCGCGGAAGGCCGCATTCGCGAGGCGCGTTTTCGCAGGGAGGACCTGCGCGGCGCGGCGCGCGTGCGCCTGCTCAACTCCGTCCGCGGCTGGATTGACGTAGAACTGATTCCCGAAGCGGACTGCCGCGAGTAACGACCCCGGTGGCTGATCCGATTACCCGAGCGGCGTGGGCAGGACCCGCAGGAGTTCCTCGACCGTCGTGATGCCTTTCCGCGCCTTCTTGAAGCCGTCTTCCTCGATGGTTTCCATGCCGTGCGCCACGGCGGCCGTCTGGAGGCGGGCCGTTGTCGGCCGCTGCAAGACCAACTCGGACAATTCCTGATTCACCACGAGCAGTTCGCCGATGGCCGCGCGACTGCGATAGCCGATGTTTTGGCACCGCTCACAGCCGCGCCCCCGGAAGTAGCGCTGCGCTTCGTCCGGGCGTCCGAAGCGTTCGAGGATGAACCGATCCGGTGCATAAGGCTCGGTGCAGTCCGGGCAATTCAGGCGCACGAGCCGCTGGGCCAGCACGCCCGTCACGGAAGACGCGACGAGAAACGGCTCGATACCCATATCGAGCAACCGCGTGAACACCCCGGCTGCCGTGCCGCTGTGGATGGTGCTGATGACATAGTGGCCCGTCAGGCCGGCCTGCACGGCCATTTTCGCGGTCTCGAGATCGCGAATTTCGCCGACCATGATGACTTCCGGGTCCTGCCGCAAGATCGAGCGCAGCGCGTTCGCAAACGTAAAATCGACGTGCGGGTTAACCTGAATCTGCGAGATCTTGTCCATGCTGTATTCGACCGGGTCCTCGATGGTCACGATGTTCGTCGTGTTCTTCTGCATGGCCATCATCTCGCGAAGGAGCCCATAAATTGTCGTGGTCTTGCCGCTCGAACTCGGTCCCGTGAGTAGGAGCGTCCCCTGGGACCGCGTGATGTTCTCGCGCAGCGCCTCCACCACGAGCGGCTGAAAGCCGAGTGCATCCAGCGTCAGCAACTCCTGCAAATCGCCCAGCAGCCGGATTACCGTGCTCTCGCCCTTGATCGTCGGCACCGTTGACACGCGCATGGGCCGCCCGCACGAGGTCTTCTCCGCGTCAATCCGCCCGTCCTGCGGCACGTCCTTGCGATACACGACCAACTCGGACAATACCTTGATCCGCGCGATGATCTTCGCCTGGTACGCGCGCGGCGCCAGCGCTACGTCCTGCAGAATGCCATCAAGACGGTACCGCAGGGAGAGGTAATCGCTCCACGGTTCGAGGTGTACGTCGCTCGCGTTGTGGTACGCCGCCTGGCTGAGCATGACGTCCACGGCGTCGCCGACGCCAGTATCGTCCTTCGTCTCGATGGCCGCGAGCACGCATGCCTGAATGTCCTTCAAAGGGATTGCATGAATCTGCGCCTCTTCCACGACGGCGGGTTTGGCCATGCTCAACTCCTCGTATGTCTGAAACGTGCTATTCGCGGGGAAAGGCCCTGCCCGGTCCGAACGGTCGCGCCCGCCGGGCCCAAAAGCGTCTTTTCGCGCGAAAACCCTTGGAAACGGCTGAAAATGGACCGGTCGGCCCGTAACCACGGACTGAAGAGCCCGCCCGTTTCGACCCCATTGTTGGCCTCCAAGGGCATCATGGTGCTACATCACGACGGCGAAGTCAATCCAGCGTTAAGTCCCCGGCCCGGGGGCTCCCGAGAAAAGGGTTTGACCCCCTGTGGAATAAGTCATATACTGACACGCGAGCGGCCTGGATGCCGCGTCCCGTGTGAACGAAGAGGATGGCGTGGGAGGGAGTGGATTCGTAGATGCTTTATTACGTGAAAGTGCCGGAGTTCCTGGTGCTCGCGGCAATCAGCCTGACCCTGTGCCTGCTCAACTACGCGATCCGCGAGCGGTGGTCGCGAGAGCGGAACGCGACGCCGCCGACTGTGGCGGCGATCATGTGGCTGATCGCGTCCGCAGTGTGTCTGCTCGTATCGCTCTCGTTCTACGAGAACACGCCCGTCGTGCGCAGATTGCCCGTCTTGATGTGGTGTCTGCTGCTGTTCATTCCGCCCATCATCTATTACGCCTACTCGGTGATTGATTCCCTGGCCGTGCGCGGCATCGACCGCATCGGGCCGTTCAGCGCCCGAATCGAGGACCCCTCCGAGTTCGCGCAGGCGCGCCGAATGGCGCTCCGCGGCGACATCGACGGCGCGGTCCAACTCTACCGTCGCTATCAGAGCAACGCGGCGGCGGCGCTGTTCGAGGCCGTGCGACTGCTCAAGTCAGTGGACCGATTTGTCGAAGCGGGCCTGTTGCTCGAGGAAATCGCCGCGCGGTTCCCCGAGAACCGCAACGTCTGGGCCGAGGCCACGTATCAATTGGCGAAGATGCACGAAGTCAATCTCGGGGAGCGCGCCACGGCGCTCACGTTGTTGCGCAACCTCATGAATCGAGCCCCGCTCACCCGTTTCGGGCAGATGGCCGCCACGGACGTGGCCCGCCTGTACGCCCTCGAGGACCGCACCGCCGAGGAGGACGTGGCGGAGGATTTCGCTGCCGATCGGGACCCCTTCTACCGCGCGGAGGGAACGCCCGCAGCCGCGGGCGCGAACCCGTCGGACAATCCCGCCGGGTCGGAAACGACGCCCGAGCCCGGCGAGGGCGCGCCGCCGGACACCTCGGATCAACCCCACTCGTGACGGCCGCCGCACGCGTCAGACTTGTCCGATCTGTCCAATCTGTCGGATCGGTTCCGCGTCTTGTTGCCGCCCCCGGAACCCGCGTATGATCCGCGCCGTTTGATCCCGGCGCCGAGTTCGGAGTTACGGCATGACCGTCGAGACTTCCTTTCCGAAGCAAAAAATTCGCGTGCTCTTGTTGGAGGGTGTCCATCCTGACGCGGTAGCGCGCTTGCGCGAGGAAACGTTCGCGGTGGAAACGGCGAAACGCGCGCTGGACGAGGCGGAACTGGTCGAGTGCATCGCCGATTACCACCTCATCGGGATACGATCAAAGACCTATCTCACGGATCGGGTCCTCAAGAAGGCGCGCCGCCTGCTCGCCATCGGCGCGTTTTGCATCGGCACGAACCAGATTGCCTCGTCCGTCGCGCGCTCTATGGGCATCCCCGTCTTCAACGCCCCCCACGCGAATACGCGCAGCGTCGCCGAACTCGTGATCGCGGACATTCTGATGCTGTTTCGCAACCTGCACGACAAGGTCCGCGCCGCGCACGACGGCGTGTGGGACAAGAGCGCACACGGCAGCGTCGAGGTGCGGGGCAAGACCCTCGGCATCGTCGGCTACGGCCACATCGGCAGCCAGGTGTCCATTCTTGCCGAGGCGTTGGGCATGCGGGTGTTATTTCACGACGTGGCGGACAGGCTCGCCCTCGGGAACGCGACGCGCACGGCGGACCTGCGCGACCTGCTCGAACGCAGCGACGTGGTCACCGTCCATGTGCCCGGCGACCCGGACAACGCGGGCCTGATCGGCGCGTCCGAAATCGGTTGGATGAAGACAGGGGCGTATCTCATCAACACCAGCCGGGGCTTCGTGGTGGATATCGAGGCCCTGCGCGCGGCCCTGGTCGCGAAGCGAATCGCGGGAGCGGCCATCGACGTGTTCCCCGAGGAGCCGAGTTCCGCCGCCGACCCCTTTATCACGCCCTTGCAGGGATTGCCGAACGTCATCCTTACGCCGCACATCGGCGGATCGACCCAGGAGGCCCAGCGCAACATCGGGATCGAGGTGTCCGGGAAGCTGATCCGATTTACGAACAACGGTTCGACAGAGGGCGCGGTCAACTTCCCGAACGTGCTCTTGCCCGAACTGCTGCATCACCACCGCATCCTCCATATCCACCAGAACGTCCCCGGCGTCCTGCAGAACGTGAACGCGATCTTTGGCGAGGCCGGGATCAATGTCGCGGCGCAGCACCTGCGCACCCATGAAGACGTCGGCTACCTGATCGTGGACATCGACAAGACCGCCACACGCGCGATGATACGCCGCCTCGCCGCGCTCCCGGAGACTATCCGCGTGCGCGCCTTGTTCTGACGAATTTCTTACAAGTATTTTGCCCCGCGTTGACCCTTCGCCTTCGGCCGCAAGGCACACTGGGGGCAGTCGCGGGGCGCCGCATCGGCGAAACCCCGGAAACGGAGGACGATGCCATGAGAATCAAGGGTCTGAACGGACAGTTGTCGCGGTCGAGTGCGGCGCAATACGTCATAGGCGCGCTGATCCTGGCGTGCGCGGGCGCCGTCGCGCACTCCCGGGAAATCGAGATGGAGGCGGGGCTCAGTACGCCGGTGGTGAAGGCGGGAGCACCGCGGACGGCATACGTCAAAGTGCGTTTGCGCGGTTTTGACATCGAGCCTGGCGAGCGTCCGCCGGTGAACGTCGCCATCGTGCTGGACAAGTCGGGCTCCATGGCCGGCGAAAAAATCGACCGGGCGAAGGACGCGGCGATCATGGTCCTCGACCGCCTCAACCCGCGGGATGTCGTGTCCGTCATAGCGTATGACACGACCGTCTCGGTGCTGGTCCCGGCGACCAAAGTCTCGGACCGCGAGACCATTACCGACGCCATTCGCCGCCTTCGCGCGGGCGGGAACACGGCCCTCTTCGCGGGCGTGAGCAAGGGCGCCGCCGAAGTGCGCAAGTTCTTGGACAAGGAGCGCGTGAATCGCGTCGTGCTGCTCTCTGACGGCCTCGCGAACGTGGGACCCAGCGCGCCAGAGAACCTGGGAGAACTCGGCGCGTCCCTCTTTCGCTCGGGGATTACCGTGACGACCATCGGCCTCGGGCTCGATTACAACGAAGACCTCATGGTCCTGCTGGCGCGCCGCAGCAACGGCAGCCATCTCTTCGCCGCGGAAGCCGGTGACCTCGCCAAGAAGTTCAGCCTCGAATTCGGCGACGTACTTACCGCCGTCGCGCAGGATGCCACGGCAGCCCTCGATTGCGCGTCGGGGGTGCGGCCCGTGCGCGTCCTTGGGCGCGAGGGTACCGTCGAGGGACAGCGTGTCACCGTGGACTTCGGACAACTGTTCAGCAACCAGGACAAGTACGTTATCGTCGAGATCGAACTTCCGGCCCGCGCCGCCGGAGAGGAAATCAACGTCGGAGAAGTGACCTCCCGCTGCCTCAATCTCATCTCGCGCAAGACCGAACGCCACAAGGACCGCCTCGCCGCCCGGTACTCGGATTCCGACGACGAAGTGGACCGCCATACGGACGCGAATGTCATGGTTTCCGTCGTGCGGCAGATTGGCGCGGAACGGAACGAGGCGGCGCGCGTTCTCCGCGATCAAGGCAAGATCGAGGAGGCACGCCGCACGCTCTCGGAGAATATTCCCTGGTACGTGGACAACGCGACGCGTTTCAAGTCCGAGCAACTGCGGGTGGACGGCCTCGAAACCATGAAGGACTTGGATCATCTGGATGACGGGGCATGGCGGGAACGGCGTAAAGTCATGGTCGAATACCAGAATGCCCAGCAACTGCAGTCGCTCGGCTACGTCGAGTAGAATAGATACGCCAAGAAGAGGCGGTGAATCGCGTGAAACCTCGGTTGATCCTTGTGCTGGTGCTCCTGGTCGTCGCCCCCGTCGCGCTGCTGACCGTGCTCGGGGCGCGCATCGCGCGCGACGACCGGGAGATTGCCGCGCACCGCTGGCGCGATCTCGTGGCGGCGCGGCTGGTCGCCGTCGATGATCAGGTCCGCGAGTTCTTGCAGGCGCACATCCGCCCCTTCACCGAGTATTCCTGGGATGAGGCCGAGACGGGGAAGGTGTCCGATGCGTTGACGGCCACGGGACTGGTGCGTCAGCTCTTTGTCATCGGAGACGACGGCATGCTGATGTTCCCGAAGCTTTCCGCGGAGAGTTCCACGAAGGACCGCGAGTTCTTTCAGCGGACCACGGAATTGTGGCGAAGCCGTGATCCGCTGTTTCATCCGCCGGACGCGATCGCCTCTCCCGGTGACACGCCCGCGATGGATCCTTCCCCGGACGCGACGCCGTTTCAGCAGACGCCGCTCGACAGCGGCGGCTTGCGGCTTGCCAGCGGCTGGTACACGTGGCACTGGAGCGACGGACTCAACTTTATCTTCTGGTGGCGCGACGGACAAGGGCATACGGTGGGAATCGAACTCGAACGCATGCGCCTGATTGCCGACATCGTCGGCGTGCTGCCCGACACCGCGCCCGAGGAAGCCGCCTCGGAACGCATCGTGCTCACGGATTCCCACGGGAACACGCTTTACCAGTGGGGCAATTACGAATCCCGCGACGAGGCGCGGCCGGTGTACACGCTGCCGCTCAGCCCACCCTTGAGCGCCTGGACGCTGAACTATTACGGCCCGCCCGATATGCTCGCCGCTGCGGGGGGACGGGCCGTGTGGTTCAACCTTGCGGCGGGCGGCGCGGCCATATCCATCGCGCTGGCGGGCCTCGCCCTGTATCTCTACCGTGAGAGTTCGCGCGAGATGCGCGAAGCCGCGCGGCGTGTCACCTTTGTCAATCAAGTGTCGCACGAACTGAAGACACCCCTGACGAACATCCGCATGTACGCCGAACTGCTTGAAGATGAACTCGCCGGCGATCCGCGCGCCGCGCGCTCGCTCGGCGTCATCGTCTCCGAAAGCCAGCGCTTGAGCCGTCTCATCGGGAACATCCTGACGTTCAGCCGGAGGCAGCGGCGCGCCTTGGCGTTGCATCCGAAACCCGGATGCATCGAGAAAACGGTGCGCGCCGTGCTCGAACGCGCCCGGCCCGCCCTCGAAGCGCGAGGCATGAAAGTCTGCTTCGAGTGCGCCGACGGCGATCAGGCGGCATTTGACGCGGACGCCCTCGAACAGATTCTGAACAATCTCATCAATAATGTGGAGAAGTACGCCGCCGACGGAGGCTATCTCGGCATGCGTCTGTGTCGCGACGGAGACATGGCGATATTGACGGTGGAAGACCGAGGGCCGGGTATCCCGAACGGCGAGTACGAGCGGATTTTCCAGCCGTTCTATCGGCTGAGCAACAAGATATCGGACGGCGTCACGGGCACCGGCATCGGCCTTGCGCTCTCGCGCGAACTCGCGCGGCTGCACGGCGGCGACCTGCGCGTGATTCACGGCGACGGCGGCGCGGTCTTTGAACTGCGACTGCATGCGCCCGTAGCCCGAGGAGTGGCGACATGAAGGTCCTGGTGGCGGAAGATGACGAGAACATCCGAAACGGATTGATGGAAGTGCTCACGCGCGAGGGCTATGCGCCGCTGCCCGCGCGCGACGGACAGGAGGCCCTCGACCTCTTCCGCTCGGAAGCGCCGGACTTTATTTGTCTCGACATCATGATGCCGAAAATCAACGGGTACGACGTGTGCCGCGCCGTTCGCAAACTCAACCCGAGGATTCCGATCGTCTTCATCAGCGCCAAGTCGGAAGAAGTGGATAAGGTGCTCGGGCTCGAGCTCGGCGGCGACGACTTCATCATGAAGCCGTTCGGCGTGCGCGAAGTCGTCGCGCGGATCCGCGCGGTCACGCGGCGGGCCATGGCCGCGCGCGGGCCGGAGACGCAGTCGCCGCCGTTCCGCATGCTGGACCTTGAGGTCTTGCCGGCGGAGCTGCGCGCGCGGCGCGGGAAGCAGGTTATCGACCTCAGCCTGCGCGACGTGCGGCTCCTCGAATTGTTCCATCGCAACAAGGGCCGCGTGCTCGACCGCAACACGCTGCTGGACCACGGGTGGGGACGCGACTACTTCCCGAACAGCCGCGCCCTGGACCAGCATATTTCGCAACTGCGTAAGCGCATCGAGCGCGACCCCAAGGAACCGGCCATCATTCTGACCGTCCACGGCGTCGGCTACCGCTACGATGGTTGAGAGCGTGCGCTGCTTGAACGGCGTTGCGCGGCGGAATACGATGCGGCGCGGAGGTGTCTCCCTATGGCGGAACTCGATGCGGCGACTGTACGGGCGTGGCTGCCGCCCCGCCTCGAGGACGGGCACAAGGGCACGTTCGGGCATTTGTTCGTCCTCGCCGGGTCGCGCGGGTTTACGGGCGCGGCGAAGCTGACGTGCATGGCGGCCTATCGCTCCGGCGTGGGCCTCGTGACGCTGGGCGTGCCGCATCCGCTCGCGGACGCGGTCGCCGCCGGGCTGCTCGAGACGATGAGCCTCCCCCTGCCGGCAACGGAGACGGAGACGTTCTCGGAGGCGGCGGTCCCCCCGGCAATGGCGTTTGCGGCCTCGAAGGAGGCCGTGGTCCTCGGGCCGGGACTTTCCCGACACCCGGAGACGACGCGCTTTGTCCATGCGTGCGTCGAGCGGTGTCCGGTTCCGCTGCTGGTGGACGCGGACGGATTGAACGCGCTTAGCGAGGCGGTCCACGTGCTCGAAGCGAAGAGCGCGCCATGCGTTGTGACGCCGCACCCTGGCGAGATGGCCCGGCTCGCCGGCGTGACGACGCGGGCGGTCCAGGAGGACCGGGAAGGCGCGGCGGCGCATTTCGCGAAGCGCTACGACTGCGTCGTGGTTCTGAAAGGGCGGCGTTCCGTGATTGCCGCGCCCGACGGCGCGCTGTATGTGAACCCGACGGGCAATTCCGGCCTGGGAACCGGCGGGACGGGCGACGTGCTCTCGGGCGTCATCGGCGGTTTGCTTGCGCAGCGCGTGGCCCCGTTCGAGGCGGCGTGCCTCGGCGTGTATGTACATGGGCTCGCCGGCGACATTGCCGCGGCGCGCAGGACGGCGCGCGGCATGATCGCGAGCGATGTGATCCAGGCGATTCCGGACGCGTGGCGCGCGGTGGAAGACGAGAGGCTGGAGTCTAGAGACTAGAGGCTGCGCGAAGTGTCCATGCCGTCCATTGCGTCCATATTGTCCAGTGACGGCCTTGCGTGTCATCGAGGAAGATTCATGACCACATTGCGCGATCTCGGAGAATTCGGGCTGATCGAGCGCCTGACCCGCGGACTGCCGCTGTCCGAGGACGTCCTGCAGGGCGTGGGAGACGACTGCGCGGTCGTGCGCGTGGGAGACCGTATCCTGCTGATTTCAACGGACGCGGCGATCGAGGAGGTGCATTTCTCCCGGCGCACCGCGTCTCCCGCGGACATTGGCTGGAAGGCCGCCGCCGCCGCGCTCAGCGATATCGCCGCGATGGGCGGCGAAGCACGATTCGTGCTCGTGACGCTGGCGTGTCCCGTGGACACGGAGGCGGAGGCAGTCGAGGCGCTGTACGGCGGGATTCGGCAGGCGGTCGAAGCCTGCGGCGCGGCGATCATCGGCGGCGATACGACGCAGTCCCTGGCGCGCATCGTGTTGGACATCGTGGTGATCGGCGAAGCCGTCAAGGGCAACTACCGGCTGCGGCGCGGCGCGCGCCCCGGCGACGTCCTGGCGGTCACGGGGTATCCCGGCTGTTCCGCGGCCGGGTTGCTTGCGCTCGGGGCGCACGTGGCCGCCCCGCCCCTGGTGGCGGCGCATCTCCGCCCGATGCCCCGACTCGAGGAGGGGCGCTGGCTGGCCCGTCGTGACGAGGTGCATGCCATAATCGACGTGAGCGACGGGCTGGCGCAGGACGCGGGCCATGTCGCGGCGGCGGGTGACCTGGGACTCGATATCGACCCGAACGCGCTGCCCATCGCGCCCGCGCTCGAAGCGCATCGCGACGCGTTGGGCATATCGCCGCGCGATCTCGCGATAGCGGGCGGCGAGGACTACGAGTTGGCCGTGGCCATTGACGGCGCGGCGCATCACCAGGTGATCGCGGCGTTTCGGTCCGCGTTTGACGTGCCCATCACCGTCGTGGGACAGTTCACGGACGCGCCCAAAGGGATCCGGGTCGCCGGCGTGACCCTGACCCGTCTCGGTTTTCAACATTTTCGTCGCTGAGCGCCGCAGATTGCCGGAAGAGGGAATCGCATCATGCCGCACGACAAGTATGATCCCTTCAAGCCGCGCGCGTTTGTGCAGACCGCGGGCGCGGCCTTGCCCGAGTTGGACCGCTGGCGTCAGATTACGGACGAAGAAGTCGCCATCGTCGCGGAGATGACCGCGCGCAACGAGCTTTCGGGGGGGACGCCCGTGGTGCGCGCGTTCGAGGATCGCTGGCGCGACTGGATAGGATCGCGCTATGCGCTGACGGTGATGAACGGCACGTCCGCATTGTACTCCGCCTATTTCGGGCTCGGCGTCGGGCCCGGCGACGAGGTGATCTGCCCCGTCAATACGTGGATATGCACCATCGCGCCCGCGCTGCTGCTCGGGGCGCGGCCCGTCTTCTGCGACGTGGACCCGGATAGCTTGATGATCGACCCCAAGGACGCGCGCGCCAAGATTACCGACCGTACCCGCTGTATTTGCGCGGTGCATCTGTGGGGCAACGTGTGCGACATGGACGCCCTCCTTCGCATCGGCGAGGAGACCGGCATTCCCGTCATCGAGGACTGCTCCCACGCGCACGGCGCGCGGTACCGAGGCCGGATGTGCGGCGGCATGGGCAAGGCCGGGTGCTGGAGCCTGCAAGGATCGAAGGCCGTGAGCGCGGGGGAGGGGGGCGTCCTCACCACGGACGATACGGACCTGTTCGAGCGGGCCTGTCTCGTCGGGCAGGTGAACCGTATCGCCGGGATCGACCTCGTCAGCACGCGCTACGCGGAACATCAGCCACTCGGGTTAGGCATGAAGTTCCGCGCCCATCCGCTCGGCATCGGCATCGCCGCCGCGCAACTCGACAAGCTCCCGGAACTGAACCACCGCCGCCGCGAATTCATCGAATCGGTCGAAGCCGGGCTTTCACCAATCCCCGGCCTGCGGCCTGTGAAAGTGTATGAGGGCGTCGAGCGCGGCGGCTTCTACGGTTTCCCGGTCATCCATGAGCCGGGCGTGATGGGCGTGCCCACGGAGGCGTATGTCGCGGCGCTGAACGCGCGCGGCCTGCAAGCAACCCTGTCGCCTTATCCGAACCTGCATGACCTGCCCCTGTTCGCGAAGGGATTCGATATCTTCACGCGCAACCGCGGGCCCGTGTGCGCGAGCGAGGGTTATCGCGGGTACCGGCAGGGCGACTTCCCGAACGCGGAACTGGCGCAGCGCCGCACCCTATTCCTGCCGCGCCTGAGCGACCCGATCCCCGAGGCCGCCGCCATCATCCTGGACACGTTGCGGTGGGTGGCACGGGCGTCCCGCCCGTGATTCACGAATACTGCCGGGTCTTCTCGTTGAATGCCGCCTGTTGCGGGTAGTTCTTGGGGTTCGAGAGGGCCTCGAGTTCCTCGAGCAACTCACGCTGGCGGCGGCTGATCTTGCTGGGCGTCTCGATGACCACGCGCACGATCTGGTCGCCGTGCTGGTAGCCGCGCAGGTCCGGCAGGCCGTGTCCCCGCAGGCGCAGGTTGGTTCCGGACTGCGTGCCGGCCGGGATGCGCAACTCCGCCTCGCCCTCCAGCGTCGGCACCCGGATGGCGGCCCCGAGCGCCGCCTGGGTAATCGTGATGGGCGCTTCGCAGTAGATGTTCGCGCCTTCGCGGCGAAACACCGGGTGCGGCGCGACCTCCATGTAGATGTACAAGTCGCCGCGCGGGCCGCCGTTCAAACCCGGTTCGCCTTCGCCCTGGATGCGCAGGCGCGACCCGGTGTCCACGCCCGCCGGCACGTCCACGCTGATCTCGCGGCTGACCTTGACGCGCGCCTTGCCGCTGCAGCGCCGGCACGGTTTCCCGATGACGCTGCCCGCCCCGCCGCAGCGCGGGCACGTGCGCGAGACGCTGAAGAACCCGTGGGCCACGCGGACCTGACCGGTCCCCTGGCACTGCGAACACGCCTCGGGGCGCGACCCGGCGGCCGCGCCCGTGCCCCGGCATTCGTCGCAATTCTCCATGCGCGAAAAGCGGACCGTCTTCTTGACGCCCGCGGCCGCCTCCTTCAGCGAGACGTTCAGGCGCAGTTCGAGGTCGTTGCCCTGCTGGGGCCGGGGTGCGCCGCCGCGCCGGCCGCCCTTTCCGAACAGCATGTCGAAGAAGTCGTCGAAAGGCGATTCGCCCCCGCCGAAACCGCCGAAGCCCTCGAAGCCGCCGGTGAACGGCTGGCCGTCCGCCGTGCCGAAACGGTCGTACTTTGCGCGCTTCTCCGGGTTCTTCAGGATGTCGTAGGCCGCGTTTATCTCCTTGAGCTTTTCCTCGGCCTGCTTGTCCCCGCCGGTCTTGTCCGGATGGTACTTGTGCGCGAGCTTGAGGTACGCCTTCCGGATTTCCTCCTGCGAGGCTTCCCGCGAGACGCCAAGCACCTCATATGGATCGCGTTGCGGCATAGTCAAGAAAATCCATTCTCAACCTGAATCGGACGTGTTCGTCTAATCAGCCCTTCTTGTTCTTATCGTCGTCGTCCACGACCGTGAAATCCGCGTCAACCGCGTCGTTCCCCGACGCCTTTCTTCCGCCGTCGCCGCCGCTCGGGTCGACGAATTCCGGCCCTGCGGCGTGTCCCGTCTCCGCGCCCGCGCCCGCCGCCTGTTGCCGCGCCGCCGCGTCGGCGTAAATCGCCTCGGCGAGCTTATGCGACGCCTGGGTCAGCGCGTTCATGTCCGCTTCGATGGCGTCGGCGTCGCCGCCCTCGAGGGTCTTGCGCAGTTTCTCGATGGCCGCGTTTACGCGCGACTTCTCCTCCTCGCCGACCTTGTCGCCGTGCTCGCGCAAGCTCTTCTCCGAGGCGTAGAGCAGGGCGTCCGCGTTATTACGCACCTCGACTTCCCGCTTCTTCCGCTTGTCCTCTTCCTGGTGCTGCTCCGCGTCCTTCACCATGTTCTGGATTTCGCTCTCGTTCAAGCCGCTCGAGGACTCGATACGGATTCTCTGCTCCTTGCCCGTGCCGAGGTCCTTGGCGGACACGTGCAGGATGCCGTCCGCGTCGATGTCGAAAGACACCTCGATTTGCGGGATGCCGCGCGGCGCGGGGGGGATGCCCTCCAAGTTGAACCTGCCCAGCGTCCGGTTATTCGACGCCATCTCCCGTTCGCCCTGTAGCACGTGAATGGTCACCGCGGTTTGGCTGTCCGCCGCCGTCGAGAAGACCTGGCGCTTGGTCACCGGGATGGTCGTGTTGCGCTCGATCAGGCGCGTGCACACGCCGCCGAGCGTCTCGATGCCGAGCGACAGCGGCGTCACGTCGAGCAGGAGCAGATCCTTGACCTCCCCCGCGAGCACCCCCGCCTGGATCGCCGCGCCGACCGCGACCACCTCGTCGGGATTTACACCCCGGTGCGGTTCCTTGCCGAAGATTTCCTTCACGATCGCGCCCACGGCCGGCATGCGCGTCATGCCGCCGACGAGGATTACCTCGTCGATATCCGAAGGCCGCACATTCGCGTCCTCGATGGCGCGGTAACACGGATTCTTTGTGCGCTGGAGCAGATCGTCGCACAACTGTTCGAGCTTCGCGCGCGTCAACGTGTAATTCAGGTGTTTCGGCCCCGAGGCGTCCGCCGTGACAAACGGCAGGTTCACGTCCGTCGAAAGCGTCGTCGAGAGTTCGCACTTCGCCTTTTCGCCGGCCTCTTTGAGCCGCTGCAACGCCATCGGGTCCTTGCGCAGATCGATGCCGCTGTCGCGCAGGAACTCCTCCGCGAGCCAGTCGATGATCCGCTGATCGAAGTTGTCGCCGCCAAGGTGCGTATCGCCGTTCGTCGAGAGCACCTCGAAGCTGTCGTCGCCGATGGCGAGGATCGAGATGTCGAACGTCCCGCCGCCAAGGTCGTAAACCGCCACCTTTTCATCCTTCTTGCGGTCCAGACCATACGCCAGCGCCGCGGCCGTGGGCTCGTTGATGATGCGCAACACGTCGAGGCCCGCGATGCGGCCCGCGTCCTTCGTGGCCTGCCGCTGCGCATCGTTGAAATACGCGGGCACGGTGACAACCGCCTTCTCGACCTTGCTCCCGAGGTAGCTCTCCGCGGTCTCCCGCATCTTCTGGAGGATCATCGCCGAAATTTCCGGCGGGCGATACGTCTTGCCCGATACCTCGACCTGGCAGTCGCCCGACGGCGTGGACGTGACCTTGTACGGCACCATCTTCTCTTCTTCGGCCACCTCCGAGTGACGGCGGCCCATGAACCGCTTGATCGAGAAAACCGTGTTCTGCGGGTTCGTGACCGCCTGCCGTTTCGCCGCTGCGCCGACGAGCCGCTCCCCGTCCCGCGTGAACGCCACCATGGACGGCGTCGTGCGCGAACCTTCCGCGTTCGCGATGACGACCGGCTCGCCGCTTTCCATCACGGCGACGCACGAGTTCGTGGTGCCCAAGTCGATGCCGATTACCTTGCCCATGACGTCTCTGACCTCCTTCGTCTATGCCGCGTCCCGCCGGGGACGTTAGGTTTCACTCTGCTGTTCTTCCGTGGCTTCGGCCGTCGCATCCGCCGCGTCCCGCGCCGGCCCGCTGCTGACCACCACGCGCGACGGGCGCAGCAGCAATTCGCCCATGCGATAGCCGCGCTGCCATTCCTCCATCACCGTGTCCGCTGGAAACTCGTCCGACGGCTGTTGCGCCAGCGCCTCGTGCACATGCGGATCGAAGGCTTCACCGTGGGACGGAATCGGCTCCACGCCTCGCGACGCCAGCGCCTCGCACAGTTGCTTGTGTACCATCTGTACGCCCTGCACGAAACCGTCCGTCGCGTCCGGCGCATGCGCCAGCGCGCGCTCGAGGTTGTCGATCACCGGCAACAGATCGCGGACCAGGTCTTCCGACGCCGTCTTGCGCACCCGCTCCATCTCGCGCGCCGTGCGCTTGCGATAGTTGTCAAGGTCGGCGCGCGCACGGAGACATTGGTCCTTCCAGGTATCCCGTTCCGCGACCGCCGTATCGAGCAATTCCTCGACGGACGGCGCCTCACTCCCTCTCCCCGAGGGAGAGGGCTCGGGTGAGGGTTCGGGTGAGGGCTCCTCCCGCCGCTGCTGCTCGCGCGCCGCGAGTTCCGCCTCCAACTTCCTCTCGAGTTCCGTCTTTTCTGTCTTCTTCGTTGTCATGACTTCCAATCGCGCACCATGACCATGTCTCTCACGCGGGCGGGACGCCCATGCCACGTCCTGTTCAGCGACTGAGCCGCGTAAGCAGTTTGCCCACCATCTCCGCCGTGTAGTCCACCAGCGCCGTAAGCCGCGGATACGGCATCCGCCGCGGCCCGAGTACGCCTATCATTCCAACGGTTTCATCGCCGATCCGGTACGGCGACGCCACCACGCTGATTTCGTCCATGCCCTGCTCCCGGCTTTCCGCGCCGATGAGCACGCACGCGCCCGGGCCGCTCTCCTCGTTGACGCGCGCCCGCAACAGTTCGGCCAGCCGGTGCCGCTCCTCGAAGAGGTCGAGCACTTCCCGCGCACGCACCACGTCGCGAAACTCCGGTTGCTCGAACAACTGCGTCGCGCCCTCGAGAAACAACTGGCCGTGCGGCTGCGCCGGGAGCAGCTGCAAGAGGCGCAGCGCCCGCTCCGCCATACGGCGCTGTTCTTCGAGGTACTCGCGCATCCGTTGCCGCAACATGGCCGCCAGCGCGGCAAGTGAGATGTCCCTCAACTGTTCGTTCAGGAATCGCACCAGCCCGAGCATGTCGCCGTCTGAAAGCGACTCGCCCATGTCCACCGTCAGCGTGTGCACCCGCGAAAAATTATCCACAATCAGCAACGCGACGTGCGTCGAGGATACCGGCAGCAATTCGAGCCGGCGTACTCGTGCGTCATGTTCGTTCGGCCCCTCGGCCACCCCCGTCTGGTGCGAGACCAGCGCCAGCAAGTGGCTTGTCTGCCGCAGCACCGCGTCCGCGTCGTCCAGACGCCGCGACAGGTCCTGCTCGATGTGGTCGCGCTCGGACTGCGTCAGCGCCTGCACCTCCATCAAATGGTCCACGTAATACCGATACCCCTTGTCCGTCGGCACGCGGCCCGAACTCGTGTGCAACTGCTGTAGGTAGGCCCGTTCCTCCAGGTCCGCCATGACGTTGCGCACCGTCGCCGGGCTGATGTCCATGTCGAACCGCTTGACGATGGTCCGCGATCCGACCGGCTCCGCCGTGGATACGTACGTCTGCACCACGGCATGGAGGATCAGCGCCTCGCGTTGCGTCAATTCTCGGGGCGTCGGGGCCATAGCCGTCTCCGCGTCTTAGCACTCATTGACAAAGAGTGCTAACAGACCGCAGTGTAACATAAGATCATGCCCGTGTCAAGAACGTCACCACAATGCCTTCACTTCCAAATAGGAACGTAAGTCGCTATGATATAAAGAGTTATAATCATAGACATACTCCGGCCAGGCCCCACCCGCCGGTCCGCGGATAGAATGCGCCGACTCGCATCCCGTGCTGGACGCGTGTCATAATCGATTGTGTCGGAAGCATCACTGAAGCTCATTGAGCCGGACCGCCTTAGGGAACCAGAATGCGCGTGGGCATGGACTTGACGCCGCTTACGGGCGATCGAACGGGCGTGGGCCACTTCACGGCCTATCTCCTGCGCGCACTGTTGCCGATGCTCGGAGAAGACCGTTTAGCGGGTCTGGCGACCGGCTTGCGCGCCCTCCGCGCGGTCGCCGACGTGGCGGCGTGTCCGGTGCGGCGGTTGCCCGTGCCGACGCGGGTGTTGTATCAACTCTGGAACGTGGCGGGGTTGCCGCGCGTGGACACCGTGCTTGGCGGGGTCGATGTATTCCACGCCACGAACTATTTCCTTCCGCCGACGCGGCGCGCGCGGCGCGTGCTCACGATCTACGACTTGGCGTTTCTGCGCGCGCCCCAGTGGTGCAGTCCGAAGATTGTGGGGCCCTTCGCGCGGCACGTGCCACGATTCGCCCGCGAAGCCGACGCCGTTCTGACCTGCTCGGAAGCGAGCAAGCGGGACATCGTGGAACTCCTGGGCGTTCCCGAAGCGAAAGTCACCGTGACCTATGGCGCGGTGGACGAGGCGTTCGCCGCGCCGCCGCGCGAGGAGGCCGCGCGCCGAGTGCGCGAGGAATTCGGCGTGTCCGGCCCGTTCGTCCTTTTCGTCGGCGCCATCGAACCGCGCAAGAACGTTACAGGACTCCTCGAAGCCTTTGCCCGCGTGCGCAACGATCTTCCGCATCGCCTCGTGCTCCTCGGTCGCGCCGGATGGCAACCGGAGCCGGTTCCCGCAATTGCTGGGCGGCTGGGCATCGCCGACCGCGTCACGTGGCTGGGCTACGTCCCGTCCCACGCCGCGCTGCCCGCGTTCTATGCCGCCGCGGACGCCTTCGTGCTGCCGTCGTTTCATGAAGGGTTCGGGCTGCCGGTGATCGAGGCGATGGCTTGCGGCTGCCCCGTGATCACGACCCGGCGCGCGGCCTTGCCCGAGGCGGGCGGCGATGCGGCCCGCTACGCGGACCCGGAGTCGCCGGAATCTATCGCGGCGACCATAAGCGAAGTACTCGGCGACGCGGCGTTGCGGGACCGTATGCGGGCGCTCGGCCGCGAACAGGCGAAACGGTTCTCATGGCGGGAAACGGCGCGGAGGACCCTCGAAGTCTATCGGAGAGTCGCCTCATGCGCGTAGTCATCGATGCACTCCAGGCGGGCAATCGCAGCGGCACGGGCCGCTACGTCGAGGAACTGATCCCCGCGCTCGCCGCGCTCGATGCGGATTTGGAACTGCATGTCGTCGGACCGGGCACTGCACCGGGGACTGGCACAAGCGACCCCGCGCTTCGCGGGGGAGACGTGCCTGTCCCCAACACCCTTGTTGCGGCCGGTCTCCTGACCGAGCCACCCGACCGATCGAAGGTCTCCTCCTGGGGATCGGGGACAGGCACGTCTCGAAGACCCGCTTGTGCCAGTCCCCGGTTTCTCAAGGTCTACGCCATGCACGTGACCCTGCCGCGTCTGGCGCGTCGTTACCGCGCGGACCTGGTGCACTTCACCGCGAACGTCGGCGCGCTGCCCATGCCGCGCAACGCCGTGCTTACCATGCACGACCTGAGCTTCCTGCACCATCCCGAGTGGTTTTCCGTAAGCCGCGCCTGGTACTACCGGGCGGCGGCGCCGTATGCCGCGCGGCGCGCCCGGCGCGTGATCGCCGTGTCCCAGCATACTGCGGATGAACTACAGCAGTGGCTGGGATTACCCGCGGACCGCATCGACGTGGTGCATAACGGGCTGTCGCGGGTGTTCCGACCCGCATCGGAAGAGGCCCGCGCCATCGCGCGGACGACCTACGGGCTTCCCGAACGATTCTTCCTCTACGTCGGCACCCTCGAACCGCGCAAGAACGTGCCGCGCATCATCGAGGCTTGGTCCGCCATCGCCAAGGACACCGACTGCGACCTCGTCATCGCCGGGCGCGAAGGCTGGAAAACGGGACCGGTGAGCGACGCCGCGGCGCGGTCGCCGCACCGCGAGCGCGTCCGTCTTCCCGGCTACGTCGCGGACGAACACCTGCCCGCGCTGTTGAGCACCGCCACGGCCTTCGTCTGGCCGAGTCTTTTCGAAGGGTTCGGGTGGCCGCCCCTCGAAGCGATGGCGTGCGGCGCGCCCGTGATCACTTCGAGCACGTCGAGTCTGCCGGAGATAGTCGGTGACGCGGCGATCACAGTCACGCCGGACGACGTCGGTGCCCTCGCCGACGCCATGCGCCAAATCGCGGCGGATGCCGTGCTGCGCGACACGCTTCGCGAGAAAGGACTCGCCCGCGCCGCGCTGTTCTCCTGGGAAAGAGCGGCCCAAGAAACGGTGGCCGCCTATGAAAGAGCGATCGCGTAGAGCGACGTGGTTCACCGCGTCTCGGCGGCGAACAATACCAAGAGGTCCGGCGAAGTCTCCGGTTCGTAAGAACGGCCATCAAACGCGCCGAAAATATCGCGGGCAACAAGACCGTATCGCCGCGCCGCGCGCGTGAGGTCTTCGACGCTCCAGTTACGCAGCACGGCCGTCTCGGCAATCCCCGTCCACGGGGCACGGGCGTCCCGCCCGTCGTCTTCAACCCTCACCCCAACCCTCTCCCTCGGGGAGAGGGTGCCCGACCGAAGGTCTTCCTCCGCTTCCTCACGCGTCTCGAAAAAGAAACTCAGGCTCAGAAACGTGTGCGCGCCGTCAGGAACCAGGTTCTTCACAGCGACGACCGGCATGTCCTCGACGACAGCGCGCTCTACGCGATGTCGCGCCTCCTGCGCGACCGCGGCGGCGTAGTTCAGCACGTGCGCGAGGAACAGACCGCCCGGTGCGAGCACCAGGCGCAATCGAGCGAATACCGCCTTTAGGTGGTCTTCGTCGGCCAGAAGGGATAGCGAGTTTCCGAGACACAACGCGAGGTCGTAAGGGCCGCCCTCGGCATCGCGCATATCGCGCACGCGATACGTTATCTTCGGGTGTGGCCGCACGCGGCAAGCGTAATCGATCATGGCCGCGCTCACATCGATCGCCGTGACCGCCGCCCCCGCCTCAGCGAGGAAAAGCGCATGCAGCCCCGTGCCGCAGGCAAGGTCCAGGACCCGCCGCCCGGCCGCCGCGTCGAGCACGCGCCGCAAGACCGGCCCTTCCCGTTCGAGCCGCCCCGCCTTGTCGGCGAGCGCGTCATAAAAGGGAGCGATCGAGGAAAACGCGGCCATGGCTCACGGCGTCTCGTGGACCGCCGAACTCACGATCGTCGGCGCGGGCGGCGCGCTCAGCGCGATGTGCCCGTGCCGCAGGTGGTCCATCGCCTTGAAGAGGATCCGGGCGGCCTCCTGCGGCGCATGGAAGCCGGTCGAGTTCTCGGCCTCGACGAAGTCGATGAGGAAAGTAGCCCTCCGCTGATAGTCGCGCGCCTCGACCAGATTCTCCTCCGGCACGCCCGCCTCCTGCGCTTCCTTGATGGCGTCGATAAACGCCATCAGGGCGTCCATCGCCATATTCCGCATCTCGAAGGTCTTCGACTGGATATTCTCCGCGCGCTCGCGCAATTCCTCCTCCGGCAGCTTGTGGCAGGTCTGACACGCGTTGCTGATGTTGAGGAGCGGGCTGCGCACGTGATGATCGCTGATCTTCATCGCGCCGACGCGGATATAGGGCATATGGCAATCCGCGCACGCAACGCCCGAACGCGCATGAATGCCCTGGTTCCACGTCTCGAACTCGGGATGCTGCGCCTTGAGCATGGGCGCGCCCGTCTCGGCGTGCGTCCAGTCCGCGAATCCCACTTCGTCGTAATATGCGAGCGCCGCGTCGGCCAGCAACCCGTTGAACCACGGATAGGTGAGACGCTTCTCGTCGCCCTTGAAATAGTACTCGACGTGGCACTGGCCGCAGACAAACGCGCGCATCTCCTGGCGCGTGGCCATCCTGTTGACGTCGTAGTCGGGAATACCCTGCGACGCCTTCCACGCGCGCATACCCTCCATGAAGGCGGGTCGTGTCACGCGCAGTTGCATCGTGTCCGGATCGTGGCAGTCGATGCACGTCACCGGGTGCTCGACCAGCGCGCGCGCCTCGGCGTAGGGCATCGGATTGATCTTCTCGAAGCCGCGCACGATGTCGCCGTTGCCCAACCGCTTATAGGCCGTGTACACCGAGGCGTGGCAGTGCAGGCATGTGCCCGGCTGCGGCTTCTGGTGACGCTGCGTGAAGGTCTGGTCCTCCAACATGTAAGCATGGCCCCGTTCCTCCCGGAAGTCGATGGCGAAGGCATACCCCGCCCACATCCGCTTCAGCCGCGGGTCCTCCTCGATCTTGGACTGCGCCACTACGGAACGCGGGTCGGCGTCCGTAGGCGTGCGCGGCAGCGCCTCGCTGCCGCCGTAGCGCGTCCGCACCATGTCCACCGTGCGGCTGTACATGTCGAACTGCTGCGGAAAATTCTTGCCCCAGACCACCGGGTCCTCCGTGTCGTCCGTCAATGCGACCACGCGAAAGAACGGGTTGCGCGCCTCCTGCTTCCGCTCGAAGATGTTCACGAGCAACGCCGTCACCGCGAACGCGATCAGGCCGGTTACCACAATGGCGACCGCAAGCAGCCGCAGCAATCGCCGCTGCCCGCCGTCGCCGTTTCTCGCTGCGTTTTTCGACTCCCTCACGACTGCACTCCTTTTTCCGGCTACTTCATATGTCCGACATAACGATGGCACGAGATGCACGACAGCGCGCCCGCGTGCGCGAAATCCGAATCCATCGCGTCAACGATATCCTGGTGACAGTAGCGACACGCCGCTTCCGTAATCTCCCGGTTTACCGGCGTTATCTGGATCGGCTCATGGAACCAGCCCGTTGTGAACGCCCACGAGTGATGATACCCGTTGCGCGCCTTGGTGTAATACTTCCCGAAGAAATCGTGCGGCGTGTGACAGTCGTTGCAGACCGCCACCGCGTGATGGCTCGACTTGAGCCATGCGTCGTAGTGATCGCGCATGATGTGGCAGTTGGCGCAGGCCGCGGGGTCGTTCGTCATGTACGAAGCGCCCTTCGCATAGATGAACGTGTAGCCGCCAACGCCGACCAGCGCCCCCGTCAAAATACACGAGACCAGCGCCGCGCCTACCACCGTCGTCTTGTTCATACTGCACGCATCCTCTTGCGATCCGACAAGGCAATACCTTGCGCTTTCCCCCCGTGCCCGCCGGACTTCATACAGGTTTTCCGCAGCCTTCGTCAAGGTGCCGCGCCGGCGCGCCCCTCATGCGCCCGGCTTGCGACGGCGGGCCGGATCGAAATGCAACTTACGCGTCCGGGCGATACGCCGCAGTCGCGCGAGGCAATGCCCGCCGATGGTCAGAGCCTCCCACGCGCCCCGGGGCCACGCTGCGAAGAGGCAGGCCACGCTGGTCTTCAGTATGGCGCCGAGGGCGCGTGCCACATTGACCGCGAATCGGTGATTCGGGTCTTTCAGCACAAAGAGATACCGCGCCTGCGTTTCGTTGCGCCACTTGCGCAAGACGGCGGCGGGGTCCGGCGAAGCCGGCGGGACGTCGAGCTTGCCGTGCGCGTGAAAAAGATGCGCCTGAGGGACCAACAGCACCTCGTACCCGATCCACCGCGCCCGCGCGCACACATCGTCGTCCACGCCGTAAAACCAGAACAAGGGGTCGAACCCGCCGACGGCCTCCCATACCTCTCGCCGCGCGAACATGGCCGCCCCGATGATCGTCGGCAACGGATACGTCTGCCGCAGCGGGCGGCCCACGACCGCGTCCTCGATCAAATCGCGCACCGCGGCGACGTGTCGGTAGGCGTTGTCATCGATCCTGCCCGGTTCGCGATAATTCAGTTGCAGCGGCGTCATGACGCTGTTCGGGTGCGCCTCGGCGGCGCTCATGAGCCGCTCGATGGCGCCCGGCGCGAATTCCGTGTCGTCATTCATCACCAATATGCAGTCGGGCCGGTCTTCGATTGCGGCATCCAGGCCGCGGTTGAGGACCTCGACGATGGGGCGGTTGTCCGACGTGCGCAATACGCGAATCCGCTCCCCGAAGGCCGCCGCCGTCTCCGCCGTGCCGTCGGTCGATCCGTTGTCCATCACGATGACCCGCACGTCGATCGTGTCGCTCGCCGAGGCCAGCACCGACGACAGGCAGCGATCAAGGAAATCGGCGCGGTTGTACGCGGTCACTACGACGTCAAGACGGGCCACGGGCATGGACTCCTCCACGAATGACGCGCCACTGCGGCTTCGCGCGCCACGTTGGCGGCATAGTGCCCGATTAAGACGCGGGAGCGCAATTCCGTCCGGGACGCCCGCGCCGAGATTAAAGCAGGCGCACTTTGTGTTATCGTCATAGGCGCTTGTGTGTCCGCCGCGGCGGACCTCGCGCCGCGAAGACAAGGAGATTTCCGCATGGTCGTATCCAGGGTGCTGCTTGTCAGCCTTTTCTGCGCCGCCCCCTCATGGGGCGCGGTCGTCTACGTGGACCGCGCCAATACCTCCGGGAACGAAGACGGCACGGCCTGGGACAGTGCGTTCCTGACGCTTCAGGCCGCCGTGGACGCGGCGGCGCCCGGCGACGAAGTCTGGGTTGCCGCGGGTCTGTACGACGAGTGGCGCAATGCCTTGGACGGCGCGCTCACGCTCCGCGAAGGCGTGACGCTCTACGGCGGATTCGCCGGCGACGAAACCGCCCGCGATCAGCGGGATCCCGCCGCGCGCCCGACGGTGATCGACGGCGCGGTCGCGCGCCTCGGCAACCAGGCCGTTCACGTCGTAGTGGGCGCCAATGACGCCCTGATAGACGGCTTCACCATTCGCGGCGGGCGCGCGGCGGCGGGCGGCGTGCCCGGCAGCTACGGCGGCGGCTTGCTGCTTCAAAGCGCGTCCATGCGCGTGGTCGATTGCCTCTTCGAGGCGAACGAGGCGGTCTTCGGCGGTGCGGTGGCCCATCTGGACGGCGGAGAACTCGTCCTGCGCGACGCCGTCTTTCGCAACAATGCGGCGAGCAGCACCGGCGGCGCGGTCTTCGACGAGGGCGACACGACATACCTGGGCTGTGTCTTCGAGGGCAACAACGCGTTCGGGGGCGGCGCCGTGACGCTGTACGAAGGAACAATCACATTCGAAGACTGCCGCTTCGAGAATAACCGCGCCCTCAATCGCGACGGCGGCGCTTTCTGGGTAAACTTTCAGGGCACTGCGGAAATGAACCGCGTGTTCTTTACCGGCAACCTCGCGCAGACGGACGGTGGCGCGGTGGCGAACTGGAGCGGCGTCGTGCGCCTGCAAAACGCCATTTTCCGGGATAACCGGGCGACCCGCGCAGGCGGCGCGGTCTTCACGCTGCACCAAGTTGAGTTATACCACTGTACGGTCTGGAAAAACGCGGCCCAGACGGATTCGGCGGCGGTGGTGAGCAACGGCGGCAACATTCTGGCCGTGAATTCGGACTTCTGGGGGAATGCGCCCGCATCCGTCCTGAACCTCGGCGTACAGCCCGCGAACGTGTCTTACTCAAATGTTGAAGCAGGCTATCCCGGCGAGGGCAATCTCGACGTAAGGCCCGGTTATCGCGACCCCGACAACGGCGACTTCCGTCCGTTGCCTGATTCGCCGCTCATCGATCAGGGCACGGACGTGGACGGCGTGGACACGGATTTTCGCGGTTTCCCGAGGCCCGTCGGACCCACCTTCGACATCGGCGCGGCTGAGTTTTTCGATGTCGATGGCGATGGAATGGAGGATGACTGGGAGGAATTCTTCGGGTTCGATCCCGCCGACCCGGCGGATGGCGAGACAGACCTCGACGGGGACGGCCTGACCAACGCGCAAGAATTCGCCTTGGATACCGATCCGACCGACCCGGAAGACCCGCAGCGCGAGTTCTTCGTGGCGAAGGACGGCAGCGACGAGAATCCGGGGAACGCCGACGCGCCGTTCCTCACGATTGCCAAGGCGACCGCGACCGCCCGCGCGTTCGGTAATACCCGCGCCATTCACGTGAGCCCGGGCTTGTACGAGGAAGCCGTCGTACTGCCCCCGGGCGTAGCGCTTGCCGGCGGCGGCGCGGACCAGACCGAAATCCGCCACTATGACGCCTCGGACCCGCGGCACGTCGTCGTCGAGATGGACGACGGCGCGACCCTGCGCGAGTGCCGCGTCTCTTTCCCACCCTTGCAGGTGGCGCTCGGCATTCTCGTCAGCATGCAGTCCGTTACCGCCCGCGTCGAGCGTGTCACAATCGACGGCAACGACAGCCTCTTCTCGATTGGCGTGTCCGTGCGTGGCGACGGCGCCGCCCCGGGCTCGATCTTCGATTCCCGCATCCGGCGCGTGCACACGGGCGTACAGACCCTTGAAAGCGCGTTGCGCATTGAGCGCACGACCTTCGAGGGGATTCGCGGGGACGCCGTCCTCGTAAACCTGCCGAATCGGAAGCAAGCCGCCCCAGCGCGCGTGCCCGTGCTGGGTCGGAGGGGCGTCTCGGGCGCGGGCGACAACCGTTTCCGCGGCGTGGTGGGCCATTTCGTCGTGAACCTGACCAATGTCACCGTGCCCGCCGAGAATAACGACTGGGGCCTTTACACGTACGAGGCCATCGCCGCGAAGATGTTCGGGCCGGTCGACTTCATGCCCTTCAGACTGGACAAGGGCATGTCCCTCCTGGGCTGCGGCGCGATCCCTCTCCCCGTGGGAGAGGGCAGGGTGAGGGTTCTGAGCGCGGACGCGTTCGTGTTTGCCGGTGTCTTGTTGGCGCTGTTGGCGGCATCCACGCGCCGGCGGCTCGTCACGTAGCGTCCGATTGACGCACCCGGTCGAGCACGGTAATCGCCGCGCGCACTTCCTCCGCGAGTTGATCCAGAAGCTCGATCACTTCCTGCCGCGACTGCGGCGGCCGCCCGCCCTCGATAACCTGCACCAATTTCGTGCGCGCGGCCTCGGGAGAGAGCCCTTCGCTGCGGATGTATTGGCGCACCAAAAGAATGCGCTCGATCTCCTTCGCCTTGTAGCAGCGCTTTCTCGCTGCGTTGCGGGGCGGCGCCAATTCCGGGATCAGTTTCTCCCAGTACCGGATCACATGCACCGGCACGCGCACCAATGCGCTGACCTCCGAAATACGGTAGTTCCGCTTCGGGTCGATCTTCGGCGTATCGGGGTCGATTCTGACGCGCATCGCGCCCTCTCGATCGCGCGGGCTTAATCCACCGGCGCGCCATCTTGCGTCCAGACCGTCAAGTTCGTCAAGTCCCGTTGGGGACTGCCGATCAGACGCGCCAACCCGTAACCCACAAAGAACATGATCAGATTCCCCAACAGCCCCGCGTAGTACGTGTCAATCGGCTTGGCGATGCGCTCCGCCACACTCTCGCCAAGACCCAGGTAGGTGAACATGCCGGGACGCAGCCAGCTTAACTCGCAAGCCATGATGTACGCCGAGAACACGAGCATGCAGATGATGCCCGTCGCGATTGCGCGCCCGTCGCCGCGCCGCGTCATGAATCCGAGCACGTATAAACCGAGCAACCCGCCGCCGGTGAGCGCCCCGATCTTCGTCGCCGTGTCTTGCAGGGTCTTGCTGTCCGCCTTCATCAGCAGGAACGCCCCGAGCAACATCAGCACCGAGCACGTCAGCGCAATTAGCTTGGCCACAATAACGTAGTGCCGATCGGATCGGCCCGGCACGAGACGACGCTTATAGATATCCACGATGCTTACAGCCGAGACCGCGTTGATGCTCGACGATAGGGACGACATCGCCGCGGCCAGCACGCCCGCAATCACGAGCCCCGACACGCCCGCCGGAAGGTAGTGCACCACGAAGTGGGGGAGAATCCCCTCGCTCTTTTGCGGCCCCGTCAGCATCGCCACGGCGTCCGGGTCACCCGCGCCGATCACGTGCGGCCAGGCTTCCCGCAGCTCGGGCGGGACCTGAAACTTGAAGAACACATATAGGCACGTGCCCAACAGCATGAAGAAGCCCCACGTCGGCACGCTGCACAGGCAACATATCCAGATGGCGCGGGTCGCCTCTTTCGGGTTCTTCGATGCGCAGTATTTCTGAATCACGTTCTGGTTGCTGCTGTACTCCGTCAGCCAGCCGTTCAACCCGATGAGCAGCATCATCACCACCGTCTTCTCCGTAAGCGAGAAACCCCACGGCGCGGGTTCGAGCGTGCCCGTCGCCGTGTTCAGGTCCCCCAGCATGAATTTTCCGTCGTTCCAGGCTTCCGTGATGATTGTGCTGAAGCCGCCGTCGATGCTGAAAATGATCACGAAGAGGATGATGAAGCCGCCGGCCCACAGCAGAAACGACTGGATGAAGTCCGTCCAGATCACCGCCTCGATCCCGCCGGTCACCGTGTAGAACGAGGTCACCACGCCGCCGATCAGGATGCAGAGATACGGATCGAAATTGGTCATCTTATGGACGAGCACCGCCACCAGGTACAGGATCAGACTCACGCGGATTACCTGCCCCACGACGAACATCGAGGAAGCGTACAGGCGCGTGCCCGGTCCGAAGCGCGCCTCCAGGTACTCGAAGGCCGATACGACCCGCGCACGGCGATAGTAGGGGAGGAACATCAAGGACGCGAGCCACACCCCGAGCGGCAGCATCAGGCACGGCAGGAAGCGAATATAGGCCGTCTTGTACGCATCCGCGGGATAGGCTACAAATGTTATAGAACTAATTGATGTAGCAAACATGGACAGCCCGATAAGCCACCCCGGGTACGACCGGTTGCCAAGAAAATACCCCTCCGTCGATCGCCCCCGGTGCGCCACCAACGGCCCAATTGCCGCCATCGAGAGAAAATAGACTACAAGAATGACCCAGTCAATAACCGTGAATCCAACCATGACTACTCCCCGTATGGTTTCCGCACCCTGCGGCCAAAGGCGTCTGAGACTATCAACTTGCCGCCGACGGTTCAAGGTTTTCGCGTTTCCACCTCTCGGCATGCCCGATTGCGGCAACGCCTTGCAGAATCCAGGCGAGTCGAAAGGGTTTTCGGGACAGCACCTCTCGGCATGCCCGATTGACCACGTTTCGACGCGCCCAAACCCTAAACCCTAAACCCTAAACCCTCCCCAACAATTGTCCGCCCCGACCCCCTTCGCCTATAATGCCCTCGAAGTCCGGGGAACATCGGGCGGCCCGCGCGGTCACGCCCGAGAGGAGAATTGACCCATGAGTACATTCAAACTGGGATTCATCGGCGCGGGATTCATCTCGAAATTCCAGGCCACGGCCATGCAGTACGTTCGCGACGTCGAACTCGCCGGCGTCTACGCGCTCAAGGGCTCGGAAGAACTCTCCGCGTTCGCGAAGAGCATCGGCGTGGGCGAGTGCGCGGTATACCCGGGCGTCAAGGACCTCTGCGACCACGTTGACGCCGTGTGCATCTTCGCGCCCAACTTCGCCCGCATCGAGATCATGCAGGCCGTCGCGGACGCGGTAAAGGCCGGCGCGGCGCTGAAGGGCGTCATCGTCGAGAAGCCCCTGGGACGCACCGTCGCCGAGGCGGAGGAACTGGTCCGCCTCGCGAAGTCCACGAAACTGCCCACCGCCTATTTCGAGAACCAGATTCACATGAAGGCCATTCGCGCCGCATTAACCCAACTCGCGCCGCAACAGCGGTCGATGGGACCGCTCGCCCTCGCGCGCAGCGCCGAAGAACACGCCGGACCCCACGAGCCTTGGTTCTGGGACCCGACCCGTCAGGGCGGCGGCGTCCTTTCCGACATGGGCTGCCACAGCATCGCTGTAAGCTGGTACGTCCTCAACCCCGTCGGGAAGCCCGTCACGTTCCTTGAACCGGTCGCCGTACAGGCCGAGACCGCGCTTCTCAAGTGGGGCGTCCCCGCGAACCGCGCCAAACTACTTCAGAAAATGGGCGTGGACTACGCCAAGGTCCCCGCCGAGGACTTCTGCACCGGCATCGTCACCTTCAAGAACCCCGAGTCCGGCCAGTTGGTCAAGGCGCAGTTCACGAACTCGTGGATGTATGACAAGCAAGGGCTGCGGCTGTGCATGGACGGCCTCGGGCCCGGCTACGCCTTCGAGATCAACACGCTGCGGTCTTCGCTCGAAGTCTTCATCGGCGACGAGGCCGCGGAAGCCGCCGCCGACGCCGAAACCGCCCTCGAGAAATCCACCGCCTCCCGCGGCCTGCTTGCTGTCCAGTACAACGAGGCCGACCTCTACGGCTACGTCGATGAAATCAAGGACGCCGTGGCCGCGTTCCGCCAAGGCAAGGACGCCCTCCTCAATTTCGAGTACGGGCTCGAAATAACCAAACTGTGCCAGGGGGGCTACCTCGCCGCCGAGCAACGCCGGACCATCGACCTCACCGACGCCAAGACCCAGGCCGAACTCAAGACCTACACGTCGCTCATCGCCCAGGGACGCGGCGCGGAAGTGCTCTGCTGATCGGCTGCGCGCGCGGCATCCTTACGCCTTGCCGCGGCCGTCGAACCAATAGGTCTGGAATTCCTCGAAGGCGCACGCAAGGGCGTGGACGTTCTCCGGCGTTGTCGGCGGGTAGACGCCCACGATGAGTTCAAGGCCGCCCTCCGGCGCGCCGAGCGTGCGCACCTCCTCCTCGATGAGTTCGTGGATTTCCTGCGGCGTACCGTAGGGAACCGTGGTCTGCCGGTCCACGTCGAGGCGGATGCACACCCGGCCCTTGAGTTCACGTCGCAAGTTGTCGATCCCGTTGCACAGGTCCTGCGGATTCAGGATGGTGACGCCCGCGAAGAGCAGTTCGTCGATGAGATCCATGATATAGCCGTCGCTGTGGAGCATGACGTGCCGGCCCTTCTCGCGGCAGGGCCGGATCAGCTTTTCATAAGTCGGCGTACAATACTTGTGAAACATCTCGGGGCCGATGATCGGGGCCGTCTGCGCGCCCAGATCTTCGCCGAGGGTGATCACGTCCACGTCTATGGCGAGGTTTTGCTCGACGAGCACGCGGTTGTGTTCGTACAGCGCGTCGATCAGCCTCCAGAGCATGGGTTCCTCGGTGGCCATGTCGACCATCATGTTCTCGAACCCGCGCAGATACGTCAGCCGCATGAAGAGGAACCCGTGGGGCAGGCCACCCTCGCTCAGCAGCCCCTTCGCGCGGCGATCCGCCACGTTCCGACGCGCGGCCTCCCAGTCCACGGGACCGCGGTCCGCCGTTTCGAGCGGGTTCGGCGCGCGCCACTGGTCCCACTTGTCCCACGTGTCCAGCGGATGCTCGATCACCACCCCCTCGATGCCGTTCGTGCTCGTTTCCCAGACACAGCCCCAGGCATCGCGAAACGGCTGTCCCGCCGTATACGCCGGCCCGAAATCCACGTTATCCCAGTCCACCTGGCCTTTCCGGAAATCCGGCCAGATCCGCGGATGCCGCACGACGACCTCCTCCATCGACTCGCGCCACTGGTCCCACGACGCCGGCGATATGCCCAGGTTTACCGGCATGTACTCCGGGTGCTGGAATGAGGCGTTTCGCAGATAATTCTCGCGTTCCGTCAATGCCATGGTGCAGTTCCATCCGCGTGGCATGGGCATCCTGCCCATGCTCTTCCTCGTGGCATGGGCATCTTGCCCATGTTCTTCCCTCATGAGCAATCCGCCCCTGCCACGCCTTCGCCTCATGTTAGTCGAACCAAGTTCCGCGAGTCACCCCAAACCCGATCCGTCCGATCAGTCTGATCCGACCGATCCGTCCGATCCGTCCGATCTCCCCGCCCCGCCGCCACGGCCCGCAAGTTCTTCGAGCAGGACCTCCTTCAGGCGCGGAAGGGCGGGAAGGTTGGCCGCCGGGTCCTCGAAGGGCTCCGCGATCCAGTCAAGAACCGCGCGGATAACGTGGGGACGCCACAGCGCGAGGGGCCGCGCGACCTCATCGCGCAGGTACTGAACATCGCGTTGCAGCCGACGCCGCAGTTCGCCATCGAGGGGCGAGAGATCCGCTTGCTCGACGAGGCGCTCGACGAGCACCGGCATCTCGGCCAGTCCTTTTTCGAGTTCGTCGATGCCCGGCGGAAACCGCAGATTGAATTCGAAGTGGTTCTCGACAAGGTCGATGCCTTCCGGGCGGATGCGGACCCCCGCGAAAAGCGGCGGGTTATAGCCGATCATCATTTCCACGAAGCCCCGGTCCGCGAGGTAGTGCATGTTTACGCCCAGTTCCTGGCGCGTCATGCCTCCCTCTTCGAGAAACACCTCCGGACCCAGCACATCGAGCGGGTCGCTCATGTAATGACCGTACAGGATTTGCAGCAGCTTGCGCCGCACACTTCTTGGGTGTCGCATGAGCGAGAAGTATAGCGCTGATGAAGCGTGCGGCCAAACCGGCGAAATGGCTTGATAAGACAAGGCCGCGTGGACCGACGCACCGGAACCACCGATGAACACGGATGAACACCGATATGCTCTTGCTTATCATCCGGATTTCATCGGTGTTCATCGCTGTCCATCGATGGCTCTATCTTTCAACAGCCCTGCGCCGCCCGGCTGCGGCATGGCATCATGCGTCCATAGAACCGAAAGGAAAGGAAGCCATGGAACATCAAGACCACGATCCACTGACGCAACGCGTTATCGGCTGCGCATTAACGGTGTCCAACACCCTCGGCGCCGGGTTTCTCGAAAAGGCCTATGAGAACGCGCCCGTTCATGAACTGCGGAAGAATAGGGTCCGTGTCGAGCAGCAGTACCCCGTTACCGTGCGCTACGATGGCGCGATAGTTGGCGATTTCATCGTGGATTTGCTGGTCGAAGACACCCTGCTTGTCGAACTCAAAGCCGTCAAGGTCCTGGATAACTTGCATACCGCCCAGTGCCTCAACTATCTCAAAGCCACCGGACTCCGGACATGTCTGCTCCGCAATTTCGGAAGGCCAAAGATGGACGTAACGCGGTTCAGCCTATGATCGACCCGCTCGTGCGCGTAGGCAATCATGGCTTCGCCGCCGCGGCGCCATCCGGCACGCATACAGCGCCTCTTCCGGCGCGTTCCGCCGTTACGCCGCCGGGGGCGCGCGTGGTATGATTGTGACATGTCGCAAGGCGAGGGGCAGCTCGGTCGGGTTGCACCGCCAAGAAACATAGGAGGCGATTTCATGGAACGAGGGACGAGGCGTTTCGCGATTGCGTGGGCGCTCGCAGTGGTCTTGTCGACTGGCGCCGTCGTAGCCGTCGCGCAGTCCGACGGCGAGTCATGGCGGCATCTTGCCGTAGGCGAGGCTTTCACGGGAACGCCCGACACCGCCGCCTGCATGCGTCAACCGGACCTGATATACGCGCCCTTGAAAGCGGGCGAATCCTTGACGCGGGTCATGGTCGTCCTGCGAGAACCGGAGGCAAACGCCGGCAAGGTGGATTGGGACAACGCCGGGGCCGCGGCGGCGCGACGCGACGCCGTGTGGCGCGCACAGTCCGTCGTGCTCGGGCGGCTTGGCCGGGCCGAACATCGTATCCGGCGTCTGTATGACAACATTCCCGCCTTTTCCGTCGAACTCAGCGCCGAGGCATTGGCCGCCCTTCTCGCCGACGACAACGTCGCGAGCATCGAGCCCGTGCAACAGCGTGAACCGTTTCTGCGCCAGGGAATCCCGATGATCAACGCCTCCGCGGTGCGCGGCACGTACAACGGCCAGGGCGTCGCCATCGCGATCATCGATGCCGCCTTCGACTACACCCATCCGCAACTGGGCGGCGGTGGATTCCCAAATTCCAAGATCATCGGCGGCTATGATTTTGCCGATGAAGACAGCGACCCCTTCCCGAACGGGAGCAATAGCGTCCTTTCGCACGGAACCCCCGTGGCCGGGATTGCCGCCGGCGCGCTGGCGGATATCGACGACTATATCGGCGGCGTCGCGTACAACGCCAAAATATACGCGCTCAAAGTCGCGCAGACAGCCGACGGCGCGCAGTGGGACGACGACATCCTGGCCGCGCTGGACTGGTGCATCACGCACAAGAACGACAGTCCGACGCATCCTATCCTCGTGGCCAACATGAGCTTGGGCGCGGGTCAATTCTTCAGCGCGTGCGACGGCGCGTCCGCGTCGTGGAGCACCATGGTCGCCAACCTGATCAACGCCGGCATCACCGTGGTCGCCGCGACAGGCAACGAGGGCTTCTGCAACGCCGTCGCACTGCCGGCCTGCTTGTCCAACGTTATCGCCGTGGGTGCGCTGTGGGACGCGGACCTCAACACGGTCTCCACCTGTATTTCAATGGACTCCTGCCTGAATCCGACACCAACCCCCGAGTGTCCTCCTGACCAGGGGGCCGCGTCGCAGACGGCCCTGACCGGGCAGGTCACGCTCTACTCGAACAGCGCGACCCTCATGGATGTATTCGCGCCGAGCCACGCCTGCCACGCGCCGGACATCGTCGGCACGGGCGGCTACACGACCAGCGGGTTCTACGAGTCGTTCGGCGGTACCTCGGCGGCATCCCCTTACGTGGCCGGTGCCAGCGCGTGCCTCCAACAGGCGGCCAAGGCCAAGACCGGCGCGTTCCTCACGCCCGCCCAGGTCCGCACGCTGCTGACGACCACAGGCGCGCTCGTCTCGGACCCCAAGGCGTCGCCCGCGGTGAACAAGCCGCGTATCAATTTGCAGGCCGCCATCGACGCCATCGCCGTGGTCGAAGACCCCTGCCCCGGCAACGTGCTGCAGGACGGCGGATTCGAACTGGGCACGCCCAATTCGCAATGGATCGAAAGCTCGACCAACTTTGACAGCCCGATCTGCAGCATCGCCCTGTGCGGCGCGGACGGCGCGCCGCGGACCGGCACGTATTGGGCTTGGTTCGGAGGCATCCCCGGCATGCAGGAGGAAGGCGAACTCGTGCAGGAGATCGCGATGCCCCAAGCCGCCGCCGCCACGCTCTCGTTCTGGCTGGCCATTGCCGATCGCTCCGGGAACGGCGCGGACTACCTCCGCATCATCATCGACCAGACCCAAGTCTTTGAAGTCCGCGAGAACGATATGACCTATGGCGACACGTACCAGGAAGTCATTCTCGACGTCAGCCCATTCGCCGACGGCCAGACCCACACCATCGCACTCTTGAGTTCCACGTCGGGGACGCCGGCGGGTGCAAGCTTCTTCGTCGATGACATCTGCCTCACCGTTAGCGGGGCCGAAGGCGAGGGCGAAGGAGAAGGGGAAGGAGAAGGGGAAGGAGAAGGAGAAGGAGAAGGGGAGGAGGACTGCGCCGCTACGCTGACCCAACCGGTGGCGGGCGCGGGAATTAGCCTGCCTGCCACGTTCGCCTGGACGACCTCGGGCGTATGCACGGGGCTCGCCATCGCTTTTGCCACGAGCGCCACGCCGCAGAGTGTGGCCGTTTCGGCCGTAACCGGCGGCAGCATCGCTATCGCAAGAGAGGACTGGAACCAGATACAAACCGTATTGGGGATCGTCGAAGTGTACTATTGGTCTATCGGCGAAACCGTTGGCCAGCAGTACTTCGCGGCGTCCGAGTGGCGATCCTTTACCATACCCGAACTCCTCGTCGGCGGCATTCGCGTCACCATCGAGCCCCAGGCCGCGCGCGCCGCGGGCGCGAAATGGCGCGTCGACGGCGGCGCGTGGCGAAACAGCGGCGATACGGCGGCGGGATTGAGCCTCGGCCCGCACACGGTTTCGTTTCTTGACGTGGAGGCCTGGACGACACCGGCGGACATCAGCGTCGATGTCATCGGCGGCGTCACGGCCACGCGCACCGGAACCTATGTCTGTGCGCCGCTTGCCGCGCCTTCAAACGTGAACGCATCCGACGGTACGGTGGCCGCGCATGTCGTCATCACGTGGGACGCCGTCGCGGGAACCGGCGTGCAGTACCAGGTGCTCCAGGGCACAACGGAGGACAGCGCCGCCGCCACGGATGTTTCCGGTTGGATTACCGATACGACCTTCCAGGATACGACCGCCGCGGCCCCCGACGTCACCACCGTCGACCCCGGCGGCTGTTTCAGCAAGCCGCAAACCCAAATCACGTTCAAGTATTACCATTATTGGGTGAGGGCGCGCCTGAACTCCTGCGAGAGCGATCCCGGCGGCGGAGACCGCGGCCATCGCGGCACGGCAAAGAGCAGCGATATCCTCGCGGGCGTGGACGACTTCACCGTTACCGGCCTGCTCGTGCCCGCCGGAACTTTCGCAACCCTCGAAACCCGCGATGCCCCGCCACGGCAGGACTCGCGCCGCGCCGCCGCCTTCGGCAACGCCGCGATTCTGGCATGCTGCGCCTTTGCCCTTCTGCTGCTGCGGAAAAGACGCGCATTGTTGCAATATGGCGTTTTGTGGCGATATGTGATGGTTTGTGTCTGTTTTGCGCTGGTGTTGATCGCCTCCAACGCCCAAGAGATATCACCGGCGGCGGACCAGTCAACCCCGCTTGCTGTGGCGCGCGCGGCCGTGAACTACGTGTTATCGGGCGATATGAACGGGTTGCTCGCCCTATACCATCCCGAATCGGAAAACGGCCGGAGTCTCCGTAGAATCGAAGAGCAGCAACGCGAGCGATTTGAATTGTTTGCCGAGTACCTGGGAAGCTCAATGCAAGCAGTACAGGAGGCGCTCGCCATCGAGGCGTCGTACGGCGAGGAAGTCGTTGACGGCGAGACGGTTAAGATTCCCGTGACCTTCAAGAGTGCGAAGAAAAGCGATTTCGCGCACGAAGGGGTCATGATCATGAAGCAGGCGGGGCTTCCGGACAAACCGGGCGTTGCCTGGTATCTCTTTGAGGATGGGATGAATACCTTTGTCGCCGCCGCCGAGGCCGCCTCACCCGATTTGGCGGATCAACTCGCTGCGATGCGCGCGGAACTGAACGCGCGGCTCCTTGCCATGGTGGAGCAGGCCGAAGAACGGGATCGCGCGCTGGCCATGGCCTCGCCTGCGGAATGTGCCGCGCTATTCCTCCGCCACACGCGGGGCAGCGATATCGACGCGGCTATGCGGCTTGCCCATCCTGATTCGGTCTTGGGCAAGAAATGGCGGTTTCTCCAGACTCGGGACAAAGAGGACCTCCAGGATTACACCCAATATCTCGCCCGCATCGGGCAACTCGCGTTTGAAACTCTGGAATTGCAGCCCGACGTAGGCGAAGTCACCGAAACGGACGGCGTCGGCAATGTCCTGGTGGCTTTCAAGAGCGCAAAACAGCCGGATCTTGCCCTCGAAACGATCCTCGAAATTCGGCAGGTCGCAAGCGACGACCCGGCCACTGCGGGCTGGCACGTCTGGAACGGCGAAGTGGTCCACCGACTCCTGCTCCGCGCGGTCGAGAGCACGCCGGAACTTGCTGACCGATTGGCGGTCCTTCGGGACAATTACGAAGCCCGCATGGACGAAATCGGCGTCGTCGGCCCGTTTGGCAGTCCCCCGGCCGAAACACCCGAACGCGCCGCCGCGCTGGACCGCAACCAGCCGACGGCTGTAGCGGCGGGCTGGCTAGCGTTGCTGAGCAAGGGCAACGTCGCGGAAGCGGACAAACTGCGCCACCCGGACTCGGACCGCGCCAGGGAACTGGCGGCGTTGCGCGCGCGCGCCGGCGACGACGCCGACGCGCTGGAACCGGTTCTCGATGCGGCGGGGGAAGTGTACAATGCGATCTTCGAAGGGCTTGATCTCGCCTGGAGGATACCGGGAACCACATCGACGGTTGAGGAGGAGACAACGCTCGCCGTGCGCCTGATCAGCGAGAATGTACCCGAAATCGTGGTGGACGGTGCGGTAGTGCTGCGGCGATACGCCCCTGAGGGCGGGCAGGCCGGCTGGTACGTGTGGGACGCCAAGGTTCTTGACGCCTTGGACGCCGCAATCAAGAAGCATGCCCCGGCGCTGGCGGATAAGCTGCAAGCCCTGCGGGAGGCCGTATCCACCGCGGAAGCGGCCTTGGACGACGAACCCGTCTCCTGAATCGGCCCACGGGAATAAGCAAGCCGCCCCTTCGTGTTATTCGCGTCAATCCTGCCGCGCCGAGCGCCATTTAACTCCGACGCACAAGCCAGGGGCGATGTGCATAACGGCGTGCTGGGAGAAACGAACCCTTCATGGCGGCAACGCCCACGGGCCCGCGCCCGTTTGTCGCATGCAAGCATCATATAAGGAATGGAACATGTATATCGGTAGCTTCGACCCGCTCACCGTGGTGGTGATGCTCGAGGTCATGAAATCAAGCTACTGCGAAGAACCCGCACCATCGCGCCCGCGCTCGCGGCCGCCGCGCGCTGTCGCCTCGGTCTGGAAGCGCCTCGCCAAACTCGTGCGGCGTGCGACGCCGCGCGCCGTCACGGTGCGTCCTGGAGCTTCCGTCTCCTAGCCTCTGCCGTGGCCCGGGCGTTCCGCCCGTGGGCCATGTCCTTACGGGCGCTGCGATCAAGGCCGGCTCGGACCCATCCCTCTTGTCGTCTCAGTCGTTTGTGCCTCTGACCGCTCCGAAAATGACCGGTGTGCCTTGATGCCCCTCGAAGTCGGGTGCTACTATGCCATGAAAGGCGGCACGCAAACACGCGGCTGCCTGGGATATGCTGATGCTTCGCTGGACAAAAGGCTCCAAGAGCGAGGAAAACACCGCCTCGCCCGCTCCCGCCGCGTCGCCGCCGCGTATCGCGCCGGCTGTTAAGTCCCCGCCTGCGCCCCGCCCGGCGGCCCAGGAGGGATTGCCGCCGCGACGCAGTCTCGCCGATGTCCTCTACGAGGCGGGGAAAGTCACGCGCGAACAAGTGGACCAGGCGCTTCGGAGACAGGCCGAGACGGGGGAGTTTCTGGGCGAAATCCTGGTGCGGGACGGCATTCTCGACGAACACTCGCTCACGTCTTTTCTCGCAAAATACTGCAAAATCCCGCACCTCAGCCTGCTGGATTACCTGGTCGACAAGGAGGTGGTGAGACTCCTGCCCAAGGAAGTCTGCCTCCAATACCGCGTGCTGCCCATCGACCGCCTCGGCCAGAACCTTACCGTCGCCATGGTCAATCCGCTCAACGCGGAAGCCCTCGAAAAAGTCCGGGAACTCTGCCCGAACCTGCGCATCAAGCCCATACTCTGCGCGTACAAGCACTTTGTCCTGGTTTCGGAAAAGGTCTTCGCCGAGGAGTCCTCCTCGGGGCCCGCCGAATTGACGGCTTCGAGCCTGGGACTGCACATCGAACGCCCCGCCCCGGCCCCGTCCGTGGAATCTCCCGCGCCCGAGCCTGAGCCAGAGCCTCCCGAGGAAGACATCCCCGAGGCGCTCGAGATCGTGTCGGAAGATCAGCCCTTCGACCACGAAGCCGTCATCGCGGATGCATTTCCCGGCGCCGCGCCCGGCGAAGAGGACACCGATGCGTCGCCGGTAACCTCGGACCACGAACGGGACGCAGCCGGGGAAACCGGCGGCCCGGCGGCCGGCCTCGACCGTGGCCAGGATGCCCAGACCTCGGGCATCATGCAGGAACTGGCCGGCGTGATGATGGACAGCATGCGCGATACGTACAGCATGATCGCGCGTCGCGTCGAACTGTTCCGCGGGATTGATTCCGAGGACGTGGCCAGGATTTTCGCGCGCGGCATGACCGAGGAGTACGAGGCCGGCCACGTGCTGTTTCAGAAGGGCGACCCCGGCGACAAGATGTACGTCATTCTCGGGGGCAACGTCGAGGTCTACGACGGCGACCGCGTGATTGCCGTACTTGGCCGAGGCGACATGGTGGGCGAGATGGCGCTCCTGAGCGACGCCCCCCGCAGCGCGGCCGTCCGTACTCGCGAAACAACAAGCCTTCTCGCGCTCAGCGAGGAAATCATCTGGAGCATCATGCCGCGTGAAGTCTCCCTGCGTTTGCTCATCAACATCGTCGTCACGCTGAGCGACCGCCTGCGCCGCGCCAATGAACGCTAGTCGCCTTTTCAACGCAATCGCCGTTGCGCCGGAGATGCGTTACCGCCATACAATCCACAAGAGAATCGCGGCCGGGGCCACCGCGGCAATCGTGAAGGGGACGGATATCCTGGCAAATTCGCGGAATGTGACCGGGTAGCCCGCCTGCTTTGAGAGGCCGCAGGCGACGATGTTTGCTGACGCCCCGATGGGGGTGATGTTGCCGCCGAGGCTCGCGCCGATTAGTAGGCCGAAGAGCAGAAGCGAGGGCGCTACATCGAGCGATTTCGCCATGTTCTGAGCGACCGGTAGCATGGCGGCCAGAAACGGAACATTGTCAACGAAGGCGCTGACGAAAATAGCGAAGAGGATCAGCCCCGTGTAACCCAACAACACGTCTTCTCCTGCTGCCCGCGAGAAGGCTCCGGAGATAACGTCAATCCAACCTGCCGTTGTCAACCCCTCGACTATGACGAAAATCCCCATCAGGAAGAACGTTGTGTCCCAGTCCAGCCTGCGCAGGGAAGCCAGCGTGTGCGCGCCGCGCAGGCGCGTTTGCCAGAGAAGCATGGCGACGCCAAAGATCATGCAGATACCGCCGGCGAGAAACGAGAACCCCGTGTCGAAAAAGGAGGACATTGCGAGCGCGGCGATCAGGACAAGAAGCAGCACCGGGGGCAGCCAGGACCGTACCTCTTCGACGGGCTGTAACGCCACTTTCTGAGTGTAACGGCGGAAGATGAAAAAGAGTACGAAAAACGAGGCGGCCGCGCCCAATTCCACCGCGAAGAATATGCTCGGTCTTCCTTCATAGACAAAGAAATCGATGAAGGTCATCTTTGCGTAACCGCCAAGGAGCATGCTGGGCGGATCGCCAATCAGCGTCGCCGTGCCTTGCAGGTTGCTGCTGATGGCGACGGCAATCAGGATGCTTCTGGGATCAAGGCGGAGTTTCCGGGAGAGCGAAAGCGCGACGGGCGCCACAACGAGCACCGTAGCCACATTCTCTACAAACGCCGAAATGACCCCCGTCATCATGCAAATAAACAGGATCGCCCACGCCGTGTTCCGGGCGCGGTTCACGATGAATTCCGCGAACCACGCCGGGAAGCGACTCTCGATGAATACGTCCGCCACCATGAGTGTGCCCACAAAGATGCCCATGACGTTCCAGTTGACCGCAACCAGCGCCTCCCGAGGGGAAAGTCCGCCCGTCACCACGAGCACGCAGCCCGCCACCGCCGCCACGAGGCTTCGATAGCGCGGCAGAACAACGAAAAGCAGGTACGCAACGATGAACACCCCCAGAGCAAGAACGTGCTGGTTCATGGGAGAGCCGGACCTCGCGTATCGGGCGGGCGGGCCGTCAGACGCTCCGGCCCCAGCAGTCCACCGGACATGACCAACGAAACCGCCTCCTCCATCGTGATGCGCAACACGGGTGTCGTGTCCACCGGCACGAGTTCCAGAAATCCGGTCGTCGGGTTGGGTGTCGTGGGAATGAATACTTTGTAGTACGCGCGTTCATCCGGGCCGATGATTGTGCCGGTGACGAACCCCAGCGCCCGCAACCCGGGCCCCGGAAATTCAACAAGCACGACTTGTTGGCTGTTGCTCGACTCCTGCTTGAGAAACAGGTCGATAAGCTGCTTCGAGACCGAGTACACCGTCTTCACAAAGGGAATCTGGTCAACCATCCTTTCCGCGATATGGATCAGCCTACGACCGACCACGTGAGACGCCAATGTCCCAACCCCGTATAGCGTTAACAGCAATACCAGCAGAGAAAAAAGCGCCATTAGCGGATAGGGCATGGTCCCCAAGAGCCCTTGCGCGGCGGGCATGATCATGCCGATGGTCACATCGTACAGAAAGGCCAGAATCAGCAACGTTATGCCCGCTGGCACGACGACGAGCAGTCCGGACACCAAGCGCTTGCGGATGCTTTGAAGTGCGTTTTCCGATTTCATGGCCGGGAGAACCAAGGCATATGGACGCGATTACGGGATCGGCTACAGCATAGCATGATGAACGCGGGAGACGCGAAACCGATCAAATCGCGCGCCGCTGACCGCACCATTACGGCGACGCAATCACGCGGCGGACCATGCCGCGCACGGCGGTTACCATCGCGTCCTCGACGTTGGGCGACCACGGCACGGGGCTGGCGTATTGAATCTGTAGCACCTTCGCCTGGTAGACCTTGAGCCGCACGATTTCACGGGTCGGAATATAGAGATTGTGCTCGCCCATGTACCCGAAAACCATGATGGGCCGCTCGTGCCGGAACGTATCCTTGATCCGCGCGCCGATAGGCGCGCAGACCTCGCCCTGCATTGCCACGAAGACCAGCGGCCCGATGGTCGCCACGATGGTCTCCTCATAGCGGCACGGAAACGCGCGCGCCTCGTCCAATTCCGGAACCAGAAACGCGTCGTCGGTGCAGACCATGTCGGTGGTCTTCGTCGGGAAGGACAGGCCCTCCTCATAATAGCGAAGAAGCGAGCGCACCCAATTCGACTCGCGATGCGGATGTGGATACGGAACAAGCCCGATGCCTGTCGGGAAGTGCAGGGCGAGTTTCTTGGCTTCTTCGTAAGGCAGCGGTTTGTCGAGGGGCAGCGGGATCACATCGAGGGTCGCCCGTAGCGGGCCGGTAACGTCCTCGAGCGGCTTGTCAAGAACCGCCGACACCACGTTCGCCAGTTCGTTACCCAGCGCCTCGACCTCGTCGCGCGGACGGAACATGCCCTTGCGCGTGAACTGGTTCCCGCCGCAGGCGTCGGCGTACATGGCCATGACGCCCGGCATGCGCCGCTCGAGCGCGTCCACGGCGAAACCGGCGTGCCCCGCGTCGATCTTCGTCTTCGAGATTTGCACGATGTGCGTCGGGTGATTGAAAAGCACCGCGAACGGGGCGTCGTTGCGCCGCACCTCCAGCACCTGCACCTCATAGTCCGTGGGCGCATTGCCCACGCTCACAAGGAAATACCCGTGCCCGAAGCCAAAACGAAGCCACGCCGGTCCCGATTCACTCGCAATGGCCTCCTGGATCAGCCCGAAAATGATCTCCGCGAGACGGCGGCCATAAGCGAAATTGCCCGGTACGATCTGAATCGGCGCGGCATGGTTGTGCGTGGCCAGGAGAATGAGGCACGCCGGATCGATGCCCAACTCGTCGCGGCACCGCGCCCGCAGGATCGGCGTCGCCACGTCGAGGCAGTTCAGGTCATAGGTGACGATGACCAGCCGTGTCGCGCCGTCATACAACGTCAGCACCCGCGCATAGATGTCCGTCTCGACCCCTTCCAGCGCTTCGCCCATTACCCCGATCAGCGGCGGGTCCAAGGCTGGCGTGATGACCGCCTTCGCCCCCCCCGCCGCAAGCTCGCCCCCGATCCCGGCGCTCGAGAGCAGCAGCGCCACTGTCGATAAGGTCAGTATCCTGCGCATGAACCGTCCTCCCGTATGCTCCCTCTCCCGGCGGGCGAGGGCTGCGGTGAGAATCAAGGAAACATGGGGCGGTACGCCCCACCTCCTACCCTTCCTCGTACTCGTACTCGTTTTCGTAATCGTAATCGATCTCCCGATCATAATCGAATCCCCCGTGTGCCACCTGAGTTCCTCCCCCTCCCGTCGCGGGTTTACCGCCCACACTTCAGCGGATTGAATCATTCTGAAGCGTTGCATTGTGAAACGACTGCGCCGCTGCAAGAAAGTCGTCACTCGTCGCGTGTCCTGAATCTGAGTGCACAACACTTGTCCTATCAACCAGTTACAAATCCAATCCGCCCGCAGCCACACGCGTACCGCATGCGCGCTATTCTTGGCATGCGAGTTGCCCCTCTCTGCGTGAAAAGCATCGCGGCGATCCGCGAACGCCGCATGAAGGAGGTAATGCATCATGGCGAAAACGATAGGCATCGACTTGGGCACGACGAACTCGTGCGTCGCGTTCATCGAGAACGGCGAACCGGTCGTGATTACAAATCCCGAAGGTGGCCGGACCACCCCGTCGGTCGTGGCGTTCACAAAGGACGGCGAGCGCCTGGTCGGCGCTGCGGCGAAGCGCCAGGCGGTCACCAGTCCGCAGCGCACGGTCTTTTCGATCAAGCGGTTCATGGGACGTCGTTTCGAGGAAATCGGCGCGGAGATCGGCCTCGTGCCGTACAAAGTCTCTCGCGCGCCCTCCGGCGACTGCCAGGTCGAGGTCCAAGGCAAGACCCATCGTCCGCCCGAAATTTCCGCGATGATCCTGCAGAAGATGCGGGATGCCGCCGAGGCATACCTGGGCGCGAAGGTGACGAAGGCGGTGATTACGGTGCCGGCGTACTTCAACGACTCGCAGCGACAGGCGACGAAGGACGCCGGGCGCATCGCGGGCCTTGAGGTGCTGCGCATCATCAACGAGCCGACGGCCGCGGCGCTGGCATACGGTCTGGACAAGAAGAAGAATGAGAAGGTCGCCGTATATGACTTGGGCGGCGGTACGTTCGATATCTCGATACTCGCTATCGCCGAGGACAGCTTCGAGGTGCTCAGCACGAACGGCGACACGCACCTTGGCGGCGACGACTTCGACCAGCGCGTCATGGACTGGCTGGCGGATGAGTTCCGCCGCGAGCAGGGCATCGACCTGCGTAAGGACCCGATGGCACTGCAGCGACTCAAGGAAGCGGCGGAAAAGGCAAAGTGCGAGTTATCGTCCTCCTTGCAGACGGACGTCAACCTGCCGTTCATCACCGCGGACGCCTCGGGACCGAAGCACCTGAACGTGCGCCTCACGCGCGCGAAACTCGATCAACTCTGCGCGGACCTGCTCGAACGGACCAAGGAGCCCTGCCGGAAGGCGCTGCGTGACGCGGGACTCAATGCGTCTGATATTGACGAGGTCATTCTCGTCGGCGGTATGACGCGCATGCCCGCCGTCCAGCAGACGGTGAAGGAACTCTTCGGCAAGGACCCGCATCGCGGGGTCAACCCCGACGAAGTGGTCGCCGTCGGCGCGGCAATCCAGGCGGGCGTGATTGCGGGTGACGTGCGCGACGTGCTTTTGCTCGACGTGACGCCGCTGTCCCTCGGGATCGAGACCCTGGGCGGCGTGTTCACCAAGCTGGTCGAGCGCAACACGACCATCCCCGTGTCGAAGAAGGAAATCTTCTCGACGGCGGACGACAACCAGACCGCCGTGACGGTGCACGTGCTCCAGGGCGAGCGCGAAATGGCCGCCGGTAACCGCACGCTGGCCCGCTTCAACCTCGAAGGCATACCGCCCGCGCCGCGCGGGCTCCCGCAAATCGAGGTGTCCTTCGACATCGACGCCGACGGCATCCTGCACGTGTCGGCCAAGGACCTCGCGACGGGCAAGGAACAGAAGATACGCATCGAGGCGTCGTCCGGCCTGAACGAGCAGGAAATCCAGCGCATGGTGAAGGACGCCGAACAACACGCTTCTGAAGATCAGGAGCGCAAGCGCAACGTCGAGGTGCGCAATCAGGCGGACCACCTGCTCTACGCGACCGAGCGAACACTACGCGATCACGGCGACAAGGCCGATCCCGCAGACAAGGCGGCGGTGGAGAGGACCCTCGATGAACTGCGTGCCGCCATCAAGAGCGAAGATGCCGCCCGCATCGATCAGGCCATGCAGCAGACGAATCAGGCCGCCCAGAAACTCGGCGAGGCCATGTATCGGGCTGCGGCCTCCGCGCGCGCGCAAACCGAAACCGCGAACGCGGGCGGCAACGGCCACCGCGACGTCGGACCGTCAACCGCTCCGGGCCAAAGCGATACAATCGATGCGGAATTCACCGTGGTTGACGACAAGAAATAATCCGTCGGAAGTACCGGCGGTGAACATAGATCATCCTCGGGGGCGGACGCTCCGACCCGTCCGCCCCCGAGGCGCGTTCCCTCCAACTCCCGCTCCCCGAGAGAGGGAGTGGCATGGGCATCTTGCCCATGTTCCTCAATCACGGGCGGGACGCCCGTGCCACCGCATACCTATCCATACCCCCGTAGTCCGGCAGGATGGGCTGGTTGTAGGTATTTCGCGCTTCGTTGGCGGCGACGACGCGGATGGCCGCCTGGTCGCGGTATACGCACGACCACTCGCATATGCCGCAGCCGATGCACAGGTCCGGATCGACAAACGGCTGCTTGATCTGCTTGGTCGAGCCGTCGTGCAACAAAACGTCTTTATTAATGAGGTAGATCGCCTTCTTCGGTAGCGGGCAGTGTTCCTCGCAAACGATGCACTCGCGCCCGTAGTTGTGCGGCAGACAACGCGACGTGTCGAAGACGGCGAGGCCGATCTTGAGTGTCTGCTTCTCGACCAATGGCATCGGCTGGATCGCCTCCGTCGGGCAGACCTGGCCGCATAGCGCGCAATTGAACTGGCAATAGCCGATCTTGGGCACGAGTTTCGGCGTCCACAGCGCTTCGAGGCCCGCTTCGAGCCCGCAGGGCTGCAACCCATTCGTCGGGCACGCGCGCATGCAGAGGCCGCACTGAATGCACCGCTGCAGGAACGCCCGTTCCTCGCGCGCGCCCGGCGGGCGGATCAGCAGCGCGGGAAGCGGCTGCTGGTTGCGGGCCGGGGGCGGCAGGCGCAGCGCCAGCAGCGAGGCGACGCCGGTGACGCCTGCGGCAAGCGTGGCGCGGCGCGAGAAGTCCACCGCGCCCGCGTTGGGCTTGCGGAACGGGGATTCCCACTTGAAGGCGATGGCGTGGCCCTCGCAGGCCGCGACGCAGTTCCAACAGCCGTAGCACTCGGAGGGCAGCCATTTGCCGCGCTGATCCGGCTGCGCGGCGGCGGGGCACGCCAGGTTGCACTTGCCGCAGTTCGTACACGCGCTCTCATCGTTGTGCAGGCGCAGCACGGGCCGCCCCGCGATCAGTCCGAGCAGGCCGCCCAGCGGGCAGACATAGCGGCACCAGAAGCGCGGGCGCACGAAATTCAGCGCCACAATCCCGATGAACAGGAACGCGATGCCCGTGCTCTGGAGGAAGCTTTGGCGCTCGACGCGGAATATCGCGTCCCGCGAGAATTCGTAAACCGGTTCTGAGATCGACGTGAGGTGAAAGCCGCCGATTTTCGGGTCGGCCTTGTAGATTGCGGTGGCCGGTTCCTGGACCGCGTATTGGGTCGCGGGGAGGACCGCGGTGGCCACGCTGCGGTAGAGCAGCGGGATGGGGTCAAAGATGCCCGTCCACTGCACGCCGAAAAGCGCCATGACCAGCAGCGCCACGAGGGCGAAGTACTTGCCGCGCTGCCACGGAGACCGGGACTCGAAGTCTTTCCTGCCTTTGCGCCGCGGACGGCACGCGCTCGCGAGGGCGTGTACCGCGCCGAGCGGGCAGACCCAACCGCAAAAGACGCGCCCGAGCACCATGGTGGCGATGATCACGGCAAGCGCGAGAAGAGCCCCGCGCACAAGGGTGTGGGTCGAAAGAAACGTCGCCACCACGACGAGGGGGTCCAGTTCGAAGAAGAAGCGAATGAGACCCGGCCCGTCCTCGCTCGCGCGGAAACGCGCGATCAGCACGAACCACAAGAAAAGCGCCAGGAACAGCGCCTGGCACAGCCGCCGCAGCCACTGCACCCACGAACGCGGCCGCTTCAGCCTCACACGACCTCCAACTCCTTGAGGGCGAGACTCCGGTAGTCCATCCGCCCGAGCCCGGCGTCGAATCCGGCCTTCACCGTGCCGATATCCTCCGGCTTATGGCCGAGCAATTCCGAACCGAAAGCGTCGAGCGCGACAATATCCACGCCCGCGGCGATCAGGTTCGCGGCCTTCACATCGGCCAGGTCGCCGCCCGTCGGGCCGTTGCCCGTGAGCACGCGCAAGGCGTCGAGCACGCAAAGCCGCGGCTTCATATACGCCGTGATATCGCGGATGGTGGCGGGCAGGTCCTGATGGAACTTGCGACGTTCCTCGACCACGCCCATGTAGTTCTTCATGCACAAGGTAACGGTGGTCGCGCGATGGTGTTTTGCTACTGGAACGTTGATCACGAGATCGGCATCAAGAAAACCGGGGTAGATGGGTATTTCCTTGAGCCGGTCGCCGCCGACGGCGACGGTGCGGAAGCGGGATCGGTCGAGAAACTCGACTTCCGCCCCGGCTTCACGCGCCGCGGCCGCGATCCCGCTCTTCACATACGTGCTTTCCGCGCGATCGCAAGGGTTATCGCCCACTTTGACCGTCTTCGCCCCTGCTTCGAGGCACAACCGCACCAGCGTCTTCACCACGTCGGGGTTCGTGTTCGCGGCCTGCTCGGGGGTGCGGTCCCAAGCAATGTTTGGCTTGACCCAGACCACGTCGCCCCGGCGCACGAAGCGTCCTATCCCGCCGATCGCCGCAATGGCCTGTTCGGTCAGTTTCACGGCCATGTCGGCAAGCGGCGCCTCGGCGCCTGTTGCGCCAGCCCATCGGGCGATGGCCATATCCGCCGGCCCTGCTTCCTGAGCGAACGACGCGCCCCAGCCCATCGACAGGGCGCCCGCTGTAATCGCCGTTTGATGCAAGAAGTCTCTTCGTGTCAGCGATGACATCGTTCCAACTCCTCTCGCGGTTGCTAGACTCCAAATATGCGCCCGCCGGGGCATTCACCGGATTATAACACAGGTTGCGAGCGCGGCCCGCGCCGCCTTCGACGTGGCATGGGCATCCTGCCCATGTCCGCCGAAGGCGGATTCAATCACGGGCGAGACGCCCGTGCCGCGATGATGCGTTCATCGTGCGACGCGATGATCTCGTGTCCCGGCGGGACGACGAGGAAGTCCTCCTCATCCCAGCGGCCCTCGAGAAAGTCGACCACGAGGAGCGGGTCGCCCTGCAGCATGTCGCAGTTCCATTGCAGCCATTCGGCGCATGCACGGGTGTATCGCTGGTACTCCTCCGAATCGCCGAAGCCCAAGTCCACGTAGGCGGCGTTGTTGTACTTCTGGAACCAGCCTTGCTCGGTCTCCATGAGGTACTCGGCGTTGTCCTCGCCGTACATCTCGACGTACTGGCGGCGCAGGCGCTCGTAGCGTTCCTGTCCCGGCTGCGTGTGCGTGTCGATCCAGCCGGGGCTATACCAGTAGGTGCCGGGGTGGGCATCGAAATATTCGCGATACCGATCCTTCGATCCGAGAAGAAACGTGATGCAATCGTGGCCCCGCATCACGACAAGGGGCTTGTCCCGCGCCACAATGCCCACAATGCCGTTGCTGCACAACCCGTAGCCGATCAACACCGCCTCGCAGCGGTCCGGCGTCTCGTCGATGGCCGCTTGCAGCGACGTGCGCAGGACGTCCGGCGTGTTATGGAGTCCCTGTTCGAGAAACTTCAATTCGAAGACGTTCCTCGACACGGCGGCGAAATGGCACAATTCGCGCCAGAGGACGTGGCAACTGATGATGTAAAACCGCCGTACCGACCCAACGCCCGCGTCAACCATGTAACCCTCCCGAGTCTCCATTCGCCTTCGTGCTCGTAATCACGATATATATACAGCAAAACCACGTTACTATCAGAACTTGCCGTCATCAACGCGCCGCCTGCGCGAAACCGCTCGGATCACGGTTCCCGCATGAACCCGTAACGATAGTCCGTCGGCGGCAGGAAGTTCTCCTTCACGGTACGGGGCGACACCCACCGTTCGAGATTCATCCACGACCCTGCCTTGTCGTTCGTGCCCGAGGCGCGGCTGCCGCCAAACGGCTGCTGCCCGACCACGGCCCCGGTCGGCTTGTCGTTGATGTAGAAATTGCCGGCCGCGTTACGCAGCGCCCGCGTCGCCTTCACGATCGCCTTGCGGTCCTGCGCGAAGATGGCGCCGGTCAGCGCGTAAGGGCTGGTTTCGTCGCACAGCGTCAGCGTCTCCTCGAACTGTGCCTCCGGATAAACATGCACCGTAAGTACGGGGCCGAAAATCTCCTCGCACATAAGCTTGGACTTCGGATCCTTCGACAGTACGATGGTCGGCTGGATGAAGTAGCCTTCCGTGTCGTCGTAGCCGCCGCCCGTAATGATTTCGAGCCCCGAGTTGTTCCGCGCGTAGTCGATGTAGCCGCTGATGCCGCTGAACGCCTGCGCGTCGATAACGGCGCCCATGAAATTCGTGAAATCGCACACGTCGCCCGTCTTGAGCGAAGCTACGTCATCGACGAGCCGGTCACGCAGCGTGGGCCATAGCGTATCCGGCACGTACAGGCGGCTGGCCGCCGAACATTTCTGCCCCTGGTATTCGAAGGCGCCGCGAATGATGCCCGTGGCAAGGACGTCCAGGTCCGCTGAAGCGTGCGCGAAGATGAAGTCCTTGCCGCCGGTTTCGCCGACAATGCGAGGATAGGAGTAGTACTTCCGGATGTCCGATCCGACCGCGAGCCAGATGGTCGAAAAGACCTGCGTACTGCCGGTGAAATGAATGCCGCCAAGGTCGAGGTGGTTGAGCACCGGCGGCCCGACCACGGGACCCGGCCCCGGAATCAGGTTGATGACGCCGTCGGGCATGCCCGCCTCTTTCAGAATCTGCATGATGTAATAGGTCGGCAGGACGGCGGAAGAGGCAGGCTTCCAGACGACGGCATTGCCCATGAGTGCGGGCGCCGTGGGCAGGTTGCCCGCGATCGAGGTGAAATTGAAAGGTGTGATCGCGAAGACAAACCCCTCAAGAGGACGGTGCTCCATGTAGTTGAGTACCTGGTGCGTCGAGACCGGCTGCTCCCCGTAGATACGGGTCATGAAATACGGATTGAACCGCCAGAAATCGATTAACTCGCAGGCCGAATCGATCTCCGCCTGGTGGGCCGTCTTGCTCATGCACAGCATCGTGGCGGCGTTCAGCGTCTGACGGTACTTTCCGGCCAAAAGGTCCGCGGCCTTAAGGAGCACCGTGGCCCGATTGTCCCATGGCATTTCGGCCCACTCTCGCTTCGCTTCATTCGCTGCGGCTATGGCCTGCTCCGCGTGCGCCGCGTTCGCTTTGTGATACCGGCCCAGGAGGTGGCCTCGTCGATGCGGGCACCGCATGTCCACCAGATTGCCCGAATGGACCTCCTCGCCGCCGATAATCATCGGGACCTCGATGGGGTTGGCGAGCATTTCCTCGAGCGTCGCCTTCAGCGCCGCGCGCTCGGGTGAACCAGGCGCATAACCGAGAACAGGTTCGTTCCCAGGCTCCCGAATATGAAAGAAACCGTTGAACATGACTGCTCCTCCCGTTGATCACCTTACCACCACTCCCGCACTGACGTTTCCGTGCGAGAAGAACCGCCCATTATCGGATACGACTTTCCCCTGTATCAAACGCTATATCCTGGCGTTGTGTGCATACAAGAAGGGCGGCCGGCCCATGAGACCGGCCGCCCCGCGCTTCAAGCGGACAATGCGGCGCTACGGCATTACGCCTGGCCCGGGCAGAAGCCGTCTTCCGTCGCCGGCACGGCATCCGGGCAGTAGTGATAGCCGCCGCTGTTGAAGAACTGGATCACACGAAGCAGTTCGGTCAACTGGATGCGCCAATCCTGCGGCGCATAGTCGCTGTCGTGCAGACAGCAGGTCTGGTTTGCGCCCGTGCCGGGCACGTACCCGTCTTCCGTGCTACCCGGATCGTCAGCGCAGTGGAAGCCGCCGCTGTTGAAGAATTGGATAACACGCAAGAGCTCGGTGAGCGCGATGATGTTGTCCTCGGTCTGGTCAGCGGTATGGAACTCGCTGAAGCAAGGATCGCCCTCGCCTTCGCCTTCACCTTCGCCTTCACCCTCGCCTTCACCTTCGCCTTCGCCTTCACCCTCGCCTTCACCCTCGCCTTCACCTTCACCTTCGCCCTCGCCTTCACCCTCACCCTCACCCTCGCCCTCACCCTCGCCTTCGCCGCCACAGGGGTCCGGGTCTCCCGCAATTACCGTGACGCCGCGGGCGCGCAATTCGACGACCTGCGCGCACAGTTCCGGAGTGAACGTGAGTCCCTCCGCGTAGATGATATCCCCGGCGCCAATGCCCGGATTATTCACGAACGCGCTGAAGTCCGTGACCTGCGTCGCAATGACCCGGACAATATTCAGATTCGTCAATCCTTCGAGCTGACTGATGTCGCTGATGGGACAAACGGACAGGTCCAGTTCCTCGAGAGCGCTCAAGGCGGCCAAGCCGCTGATGTCGCTAAGACCAAAGTTCAACGACAGATTGACGTAGTTCAGCGCCGTGAGGCATTCGATGCCCTCCAGGTTGGTGATGCCCGCCTCGCGCCCGTTGAGACGATAATACTCGGCCACGTCCGCCGGTCCGAGGTTGCCTGACGGAATCCCGAGGTCCGCGCGGACCACGGCCTCGAGGTTCGGGTCAGCAAACACAATCGGGTCGCAGGGATCGCCCTCGCCTTCACCTTCGCCTTCACCTTCGCCTTCACCTTCGCCTTCACCTTCGCCCTCACCTTCGCCTTCGCCCTCACCTTCGCCTTCGCCCTCACCTTCGCCTTCGCCCTCACCTTCGCCGCCGCAAATGACTTGACCGCGAATCTCGCCCGTCGGGTATCCCACGCTTTCCACCTGAATGTACGCATCTTCCGTTTGATCCAGGTAGTACAGGTCAAGACCCGAAAGCACGTAGCTTATAGGACTGGTCAGTTCGCTGCCGAAATTGACGATCATCGGCCCCGTCGCGCCCGGCGCGCCGGCGTAAATGCCAGCCGCGGTCGGACTGCCGACCGTGTGCTCGACCTCGATACGGAACTCCCCGAGTCCGGGGTTCATCAGGAGGTGCGCGGTGCCGCTCGCGCCGCTACTGGACGGCGGGACCGGTTGCTGGTCGTCCAACGGGACCGTGCAGAACTCGATTTCACCCTCGCCTTCGCCCTCGCCTTCGCCGCCCGCGACGACGAGCAACTGCGCGATGTTGCTTTGCAGCACCACAGTGCCCTTGCCAAGACCATCGTTGCCGGTGACATAGACCTGATAGTAACCATCCTGGCCAATCTGGAGGTTCTCCAGAAGCAGGTCACGACTCGTCTTGCCCTCGAGCGGCGCAAGCGATCCGGGATCCGTGCCGCCGTACCACTGATACGTAGGGACGGGCGGCGCGCCGCCAATAACGCGGATGGTGAAGGTATGATCGTTGTTTTCATAGACCACGGCGCTCTGCGGCTGTTCGTAAATCGCGAAATCGACGTCCTGAACAAAGACGTTCGCCGCCATCGACTGACGCGTCCAGAGCGGGTCACAAATCGTCACGGTATAGTACCCGTTTGCGGTCGCATAGGGGTATTCAACGTAATACGTCGCGCCGGTCGAGACGGGTCCGCCGATGGGATCGAATTCCTCGATGTCGATCATTTCCCACTTGTACTGCACCGGGCCGCCCGGCAATCCCTCCGCGTAAACGATGCTCAGTTCAAGCGGCAGGCCCACCAGGGAACTGTGGTCCTGAGGCTGCTGCACAACTTGCAACGGCGGGTTCGTAATGTCCTCCGCCATGAGCCACTCCTGGCGCGTGCCGGTCGCATTGTACGAGGCAAGGTTGGTCGAGCCGTCGCCGTTCAAGTTGCCGCCCGCTGAGAGCAGGGCGCTCATACACGTCATGGGCGGACAGTCAAACTTGTTGATGAAACCCTGCAACGCCGCGCAAATGTTCGTGTTGCTGATGCGGATACGGACGTCGCCCACCGGGTCCACCTGAATGGTTTCGTCGAAACTTGGGATTTCGCCGCACGGAATCGTATAGCCTTTCTCCGCGTCCATCGGCGCGTCCATCGGCGCGCTCTTCAGGTCCGACAGCAGCGACGGCAGGATGTACTTGATCACGGCAAGCATGACTTGCCCCATGAAGCCCTGCAGATGGTCGATGCCTGACTGGTCGCCGAGGGTCACGGTGCCCGCGCCGACTTGAACCATCATGTCCTCAAGGAACGGATGGGCTTCCTGGAGCAGCGCGTCGTCCGGGTCCGCCTCATTGACCCGCCACAAGCTCGGCACATCAAAGCACGTGTTGCCGATGACCGGCAGGTCGACGCACTTCGTCTGACCGGTCGTGATCGATTCCGTAATGTCCACGAGGCCGCCAAGCGCGGTCACACGCACGCCGTTCAGCGTTACCTCCACCGTCTGGATGTATGCGGCGTTCGAGGCATAGGCCGCGCGAATCGCCGCCACGTCCGCGGGGTTCAGGTTGCCTACCACCGAATCATCGCCGTCAATGATCGCCGCCAACATGTCCAGTTGATCGTCGTCATTGATGCCGTTGCCGTTGTTATCGACCCCGAGGAAGCCCGGCCCTAACTGCCCCGGTATCTTGGTCCAGATGGGCGTCGAGCCCATGTCCCCCGTCCACAGGTTCTCTCCTGTGTCGGGGTCGATCAGGAACTGACTCAGCAGCAGTTCCATGGTGCCCAGAAGGAGATCGTTGTCCATCTGGTTTTCGGGACATTGTGCGCGCGCCGCCCCCGGCATGACCGCAAGCAACAACGCCACCACAAGCATCCCTTGCGCAAGAGTTTTGGTTTTCACGACAGATACACCTCTTTTTTTGGGCCCATCCGAGCCCATCCCCGTGCTAATCAATCCTTTCCCAAGAATACTCAGGTGCACGATACCTGAACCTTGGCGCCTACCGACAGCCAGAATACACAAGCCACCCCCGGAATGCCACACCTCAGGGTGGCCTTCCGACCCGGGCGGCCTGCCCTTCTGACTTTATTCTAGCACGAGTGACAAAAAATTGATAGTCTTTTTTGAGGTGGCGTATTTCTTATTATGCGCACTTCGCGAGCATGGTGCAACCGCCGTTCCGCCGGGCTATACTCTGGACCATGAACCGTGATGAACAACCCAGAGAGTGAGAGGAGTCGATCAATGATTGCAAGAATTCTATTCTCCGTGGTCATGACTGTCACGCCGATCTTGGTCGGCCATGCCGTGCCCGCGATGCTTGACGACGACGGCATGCTGCTCGTTGACGGTCGCCGGCTCTTCATCCTTGGACTCTACGAGAACCCGACGGACGACGCGGTACTGCGGGAGGCCGCGGCAGCAGGCATCAAACTCGTGTACGCGGCGGCAAGCCGGGAATCGCTGGATCGACTCGGGTCCCACGGCGTATATGCATGGCTTAACACGGGGTCGCACATCGACCTGAGCGAGAACGCCGACGCGCGCGGCGCCGGGCTGAAGGAAATGGTCGAACGCTTCGCGGATCATCCGGCGTTGCTGGTGTGGGAGGTGCCCGACGAGGCGCTCTGGAACACGTGGTACAACGCGCTCCTTTGGCGCGGCGGGGCGGAGCCGAAGGCGCTCGCCGAGCAGATAGCCGCCCTTGAGGACGCCACGCAACGCGATCAACTTTCCGCGGACCTTGAACGCTCGCGCGCGCTGCACCGGGAGGGCTGTTACGCGGCGTCGGAGAAGCTGGCGGAGGACCTCTGGCGCGCCTTGGGGCAGAACTCCCCGCACCCCGAGCTGGGTCTGGCCAACGCGCCGCACCGAGCAGGAAGACTCTACCAGGGGATGGTAAAAGGCCGCGCGCTCCTCGGAGAACTTGACCCGGTTCACCCGGTCTGGATGAACCACGCCCCGCGCAATCAAGTCGCCCAGTTAGCGCGCTTCAATGAAGCCGCCGACATCGTGGGCTGCGATATCTACCCCGTACCTGAGTCGCCTCACGTGCGGCACTCGGACCTGCTCGACCGCACGCTCGCCTCCGTCGGCGCGTACACGCGGCGGATGCAGCAGGCCGCCCCGGGCAAGCCCGTCTGGATGGTGCTTCAGGGTTTTGGTTGGGGCGACATCCAGCCCGAACGACCACCGGAAATCCGCGAACAGTTGAGGCGTCCGACCCTTGCGGAAACGCGGTTCATGGCCTTCGACGCCATCGTCCACGGTGCGCGCGGCATCCTGTATTGGGGCACGGCCTATATCGAGAAGGACTCGACTTGCTGGCGCGACCTGCTCACCGTGGTGAAGGAGCTTGACGACCTGCAGCCCGTGATCACCGGCCACGATGTTTCCCATGCGTCCGTGCGGGTGACGATTGAGGAGACCTTCGGCTCCCACGACGAAGGTGTGACCGTCCTGCCCAAGCGCGTCGAGAACGAGTGGTGGCTTATCGTGGTCAATGAACGCAGCGATCCCCTGACATACATGGCAAGGTTTGACTTGCTCGGCCAGTCCGGATCGTTCCGCGAGCGCTACACCGGCGCCGTGGTGGATCTCCAAGACAGCGCGTTTCGCCACACCATCCCCGGCTACGGCGTGCAGATATTTCATCGCTTGTCGCCATAACATTTCGTGCTCGTACTTGCAGGGATGCACGGCAGGGACGGAATGGACAAGAGGATGACTTGCTCTCGATCCCGGAGGTTGCATTTCTCCAATGTGGTGCGGAAAGCAGACTGTTTCCTCTCGGTGTTGCACCGCCCAACGAAGGAGCCTCGGAGCACGTGAACCAACGCGCCTGTGACAATAAGAAGTGGCGAGTGGCCGGGCGCACCGTAGCCATAGTCGCCCTGTTGGGCGCCCTCGGTCTGGCCTTTGCCGCCGCCACGCTGGCCCTGACACGGCAGCGGGGGGCCGTCGCGGCGCCGGAGGGCGAACCAGAATCTATACGCGGCTTCGCCGTGGACCTCGGCGATGATGTGGTGCTGGAAATGGTTTGGATACCGCCGGGTGAATTCTTGATGGGCAGCCCGGCGAACGAAGCGGGGCGGGATGACGACGAGACGCAACACGCCGTGGCTCTCGCCAAAGGATTCTGGATGGGAAAGTATGAGGTCACCCAAGCCCAGTGGGAAAACGTGACGGGCAACAACCCGAGCTACTTCAAAGGCGACCCCCGACTCCCCGTCGAGAATGTCTCGTGGCTGAATTGCAGGGAATTCCTTGACGCGCTGAACGGCCGCGCGTCGGAGCTCGGCCTCGCACGCGATGTGCTGCGCGAGGGGGAGTTTCGTCTGCCGACCGAGGTGGAGTGGGAGTACGCGTGTCGCGCAGGCACGACCACGCCGTATCACTTCGGCGAGAACATCTCGACTGACCAGGCAAATTTCCGCGGTCCGGCAACCCGCGGGGACGATCTGCCGGACGCCGATCTGCGGAAAACCCTGCCGGTGGGCAGTTTCCCCGCGAATACGTGGGGTCTGCACGACATGCACGGCAACGTATGGGAATGGTGCGAAGACGTGTACGCAGCCTATGCTGAAGGTTCGACTGTGGACGTTCAGGACGCCGGCGCGCACGCATTGCGCGTGCTGCGGGGCGGCGCCTGGGGTTTCCCATCCAAGCATTGTCGATCCGCGTTCCGAAGCAGGATCGCCCCCGGACACCGCAGCGATTTCATCGGCTTCCGCGTCGTATTCGGTCCGGCGGTGCGATAGGCCGCGCCGCGTTGCAGGGCACTGGGGAAGTGCGGGTATACTCCGCCCGCTCCACGTCGGCCCCGTCTCGCAAAGTGGCGGGGAAACTCGGGAAGCGGAAGCGCACACTCACGATGGATACATTGGTTCTTGGCGTCTTTATTGCCGTCTACCTCGGCATGATCCTCGGGCGCATACCGGGACTGGCGATTGACCGCACCGGCGTCGCCCTCCTCGGCGCGATTATCCTGCTCGGGGCGGGGGCGTTGTCGCCCGACGAAGCCAGGGACGCGCTGGACGTGCCGACGATGGGCTTGCTCTTCGGGCTCATGGTCGTTTCCGCGCAGTTCCGGCTCGGCGGTTTCTACACGGCGGTCACGCGCCGGATCGCCGCGATTGACGTGCAGCCCGCCCTGCTGCTGGGGCTGCTTGCGGCCCTGGTCGGCCTGCTGTCGGCGCTCCTGTGCAACGATATCGTGTGCCTTGCCGTTGCGCCGATTCTCATCGAGGGCTGCCGCCGTAGGAACCTCGATCCGCTTCCCTTCCTGCTCGCGCTGGCGTGCGCGGCGAACGTCGGATCCGCCGCGACGTTGATTGGCAACCCGCAAAACATGCTCATCGGGCAGACCTTGAACCTTTCCTTCGCGGGATACTTCGCGCGCGCGGCGGCGCCCACCGCGCTGGGGCTCGTCGCGGTATGGGCGATCATCTGCGCTTTGACGCGGGGCCGCTGGCATCGCGAGTTTGCCATTCCGAAGATCGACGCGCCCACGTTCAATCGCTGGCAGTGCGGCAAGGGACTCGCGGTGCTTGTCCTCCTGGTCGTTGCCTTTTTCTTTACCGCTTTGCCCCGAGAAGTGTTGGCGCTCGCGGCGGCGGGCGCCTTGCTGACGAGTCGCCGCATGCACACCCGCAACATGCTTGCGCTTGTCGACTGGCACCTGCTCGTGCTCTTCGCGGGGCTCTTCGTCGTGAATCGCGCCTTCCAACAGACAGGCATGCTCGATGTGACGATGACCTGGATGCGGGACGCGGGCGCGCCCATCGAGCAGCCCGCATGGTTGTTCATCGTGGCCGCGGCGCTATCCAATCTCGTCTCGAACGTGCCCGCCACAATGCTCTTGCTGCCCGCCGCAACCCACCCGTTGGCGGGCCCCATTCTCGCGCTGGCAAGCACCTTGGCGGGCAACCTCATCATCGTAGGGAGCATCGCCAATATCATCGTGGTCGATCAGGCGGAGCGTTTGGGGGTGCGCGTTTCGTGGCTGGACCATGCGCGCGTCGGAGTGCCCGTCACTTTGGTCACGCTGGCTATTGCCGCCGTCTGCTTGTGGCTGCAGGCGCCGTCCGTTTGAGCGGAAGAATGGAAAACGCCCGCCGCCGCCGCGAAAGACCGGCCTCCACCGCAGCAACGACGGGCTCTTGGACGCCTGACAATGCGTCAGAGAATACCATCCGCGAGTCGATTCGTTACGTGGCGGCGCAACAGTCTCATGAACACGAATCCTGTCACGCCTTGCGCGCGCCCTCGCCGAGCAGCGTCATGCGCCGCGAAAGCTCCCGCAAGTGCGCCTCGTCGCCGCCGGGGAACTCCTCGGTGCCCCACCCGTCGTAACCGATTTCGTCGATGGCCTTGCGTACCTCCGGCCAATCCACGTCGCCCTCGTAGGGCAGCTTGCTCCACTGGTAGCCGTCCCGCTTGAAGTCCTTGATGTGGAGACGGCGGATGCGCGGGCCCAGGGTCCGAATCCAGTCCTGCGGATAACCGAATATGACGACGTTGCCCACGTCGAAATAGGCTTGCAGCCACGGACTCTCGAATTCGTCGACGTAACGCGCGAATTCGAGCGGGCTGAGCAGGAACTTGTTCCACACGTTCTCGACGGCGATGACCACGCCCAATTCCTCGGCTACGGGCAACAGTTCGCGGATATTCTCTTGCGAACGTTCCCACGCTTCCCCATAGCGCACGCGCTCGTTCACGACCGCCGGTACAAGCAGCACCGTGTCCGCGCCCATCGCCCGCGCGCAGCGCAACGCGTTCCGGATTTCCTCCTTGCCCCGCGCCACCTTGTCCGGGTCCGGGTCGGACATGGGCGCGCCCCAACCGCCGTAGATAATCGAGTGGATGGGCGTCCCGGCCTCGCGGGCGGCGTCTCCCAGCGCCTTCGCGCGATCGAGGTCCGCCATGGGCGGCGCTTCCACGCCGTCGAAGCCCAGTTCCTTCGCGTAGCGGAACCGTTCGAGGTCCGGCACGTTCTCGGGCAGCCGCCCGAGTTGCACGCCTTTCAGCAATGGCTTGTACGCGGCGGCTTGGACCGCGCCGCTCCCGGCGGCCAGCGCGACGGCCGCGGAGGCCGTGGCTACTCCCTTCAAGAACTCGCGGCGATTGAGATGGTGTGTATTCATGGATGCCTGCTCTCCCGGTTTCGCGCAGCTGAGCACAGTCGCGCCCGATTTCCGTACAACAGCCGTAGTATACCTTTGGAGCGCGCCCGCGCCAACTGTCGGCCAACGTTCGTCGCGACGCCATTGGCAACCCCGTCCTCTCTACGTTCGTACTCGCACTCGCGCTCCCTTGACAATAAGAACCCCGGCGGACCGTTTTCAGCCGCCGGGGTTGTATTCTGCACTGGTGCCCGAGAGAGGAGTTGAACCTCCACGCCCGCAAGGGCACACGGACCTGAACCGTGCGTGTCTGCCAATTCCACCACTCGGGCACGAATGTGTCGTTAATCTTAGCGAATGTGAGGCAATCCAGTCAACCGGCCTACCCCGTGCTTTCAAGCGAGTCGACACGGCCGTTAAGGAAACCGCTTGCGGCGGTCGGGTTATGTTACAATCCCTGCGAGCGTTGTCCTGAACGGCCCAGGAGGATCAGACCGCATGGCGTATCCCGGCACGGTGGCCACCGTCGAAGAACCCCATCGCGTCGATATTTCCTTCTGGCGTGAATGTCTCAGCGCCGTCGATTACGTCGCTCTCAAGGTCGCGCCAGTATACTATGGCTTCGGCGTCCCCCACGGCCGCGGCGAGCCCGTGATTGTCGTGCCCGGATTCATGGGTTGCGACCTCTACCTTATCGAACTGCATCTCTGGCTTCGCCGCATCGGCTACACCGCCTACAGGTCCCGTATCGGTCAGAACGCCGAATGTCCCGATCTGCTCATCCACCGCCTGCTCCGCACCCTGAACCGCGCTTACAGCGATACCGGCAAGCGCGTGCATCTCGTCGGCCACAGCCTTGGCGGCGTCCTGGCCCGGGGCGTCGCCGCGCGGCGTCCCGACCGCGTCGCGTCCGTCATTATGCTGGCCTCGCCGTTCCGCGGTATCCGCGTCAATCCGTGGATCTATCGCACTATCGAGCACGTGCGCAACCGCGTGCACGGCCGGGCCTGTTACGGCAAGCAGTGTTTCACCGCCACCTGCGCCTGCGGATTCTCGTGCACCATGCGTTATACCTTTCCCCATAACATCCCGCAGACCGCCGTCTTTACCAAGACCGACGGCGTCGTGGATTGGCCCGTCTGCATCAACAACGACCCCGCCACGGACGTCGAGGTCGCCGGCACGCACATCGGGCTCGTCTGGAATCCCCAAGTCTACCGTGTCATCGCGCAACGGCTCGATGCCGCTGAACAGCAATGGCGCGGCGCCAGGACCGGCAAGTCGCGCAAGCGTCGCCAGGCAGCCTCCGCCACGGCGTGAAACGCGCCTCCCTTGTCCCTCTAGTCCCTGTGGTCCCTTCCATCCTCTTCACCGAAGTTTCGTGTGCGGTTTTTGTGTTGCGGGCGAGACGTGATAGAGTTTCCGCGACGTCCTGGCTGAGGTGGTTTTGGGTGCTTCGAGAAGGAGTTGCGAACGCGATGCCGCAGAAAGCTTTCGATCGGAAAGAGGCCATAATCTCCTTCTACCGTGAGGAATTGTGCCGGCGCTACCAGGTGGCGAGTGTGCGGCGGTTCACCCCTTTCGACGTGATCTCGGATGAAACGGTGGACGCGCTCCGCGATTACTTTCTGGACCACGTTTATCCGCCGTATGAGCGGCGCGAGCAACTCGACGACGCCTTCGATCATCTTGGGCGTCTCTTGCGGTCTCCGAAGCGTTTGCGACCCATGGTGACCATGGCGATTACCTCGTTATGGCGGCTGGGACGCCAGCTTCCGGCGGCGGTGTCCGCCGGGCGCGCCACCTTCGACGCCTATATCGAGTCGCGCAAGCTGGAAGGGTACATGCTCAAAGAGGCTGAGAAGATCGGGCTGACCGCCGCGGCTGCCCGGGACCGGATTACGATGCTCTCGTTGATTACGGACATCCCGGAAAAGCACGTGCATCGCCTAATCCGCGATCTGCTCAGTCTCTTCCACGCGTTGGCGAAGGTGTCGCTGCTGCGGACGTCGGCGGAAATTATGCAACGAGTCCACGAACTCATGCGCCGGCGCACCGACCTCTACACGGAAAGCGAATGCGCCGGGCTTGCCCTCGGCCTCGAGGTGCTGCGCGGCGGCTTGGCCCTTTACGAGAGCATGGAGCCCGAGGTCTTTCCCCACATCATCCAGGGGATAGAACTGGTCGAGTTCGACTGGTATGACGCCGTGCGCGCCGAGGTCGCCGCCGCGCGAAAATAGGGAGTTTTCCAATGGCCTTCCTGGTGGATTTCGAAATAGAACGCACATTCGAGGCCGCGTGCCCCCGGGACCGGGTATTCGATGTTCTGGCGGACGTGCCCCGCTCGGTAAGTCACTTTCCGAAGGTGGATCAACTCGTCGAGATTGGCGAAGGAAAGTACCGCTGGGAGATGGAGAAGATCGGCCTCGACCGCTACCACATCCAGACGATCTACGCTTGCAAGTACGTCAGCGACCGCGAGAAGGGGACCGTGAAATGGACGCCCGTCAAAGGCGAAGGCAACGCGGAGGTAAGCGGTAAGTGGACCCTCAAGGCCCTGGATGAAAAGAACACACGGATTACGCTGCAAACCAAAGGCGCAATGACGGTGCCGCTTCCATCGCTTGTGAAACTCGTACTCGCGCCTATAGTCCGCGCGGAATTCACTCGCCTCGTCGATCAATACCTCAAGAATCTCGTGGTCACTTTCGAGAAAGAGGCCGCAAGAAAAAAACGGGGCCGCTCCGCGACGTAGCAGGAACGCCTGAAACACCCCCCGCGGGGCTACCCGCCTGGCGTAGCCCCGCGCGAGAACTGATGCCGCCGACAGTGTCGGCTATCTGCAATAAGGACTCACCGGGTCAGGGGAATCCAACATAATCTCGACCCGGCGGTTCAAAGCCTGGTCCTTCGCCGATTTGTCCGGCGCGACCTTCAGCGCTTCTTCCCCGTGGTGACTGGTCACGATGCAGGTGACATCCTGCTTCACGCCGTTCGCCAGCAGGTAACTCTTCACGGCCTCGACGCGACGTTGCGAAAGCCCCAAGTTGTACTCATTGGAGGCCGTGCTGGAGGTGTGCCCGCTCAGCACGACCGTCACTTCCTTGTAGCCGTCATAGAGCATGTCCGCCACGCCGCGCAGGTAGGCTTGGGCCTCCTTCGAGAGCGTATCGCAGTTGTCGCAGAAGAGCACGTCTTCGAGTACGGGGTACGGCTTGGGCTCCGGTATCCCGTCCCCGTCCTGGAACCCGTCCTTGTCTTCCGCGATCCAGGGCTCGCCGTCCAGCATGTCGACGATCCCGTCCCCATCCACATCGCTTGCCCAGATCGCGTCAATGTCCGGCTCCACCTTGCGCAGGGCGCGGAAGCCCTCCGTATAGTGGCGGTAGCACCGCTCATTCATTTCTTCCTCGGCGTGGGCAAGGTTCGCCTCGATATGCGCGTACACAACGGGCGCGACCAGTTTGGCCTTGCAGGGATCCAATTCCAGGTAGCGGGCCTTAACGCGATCAAACTCCGCCTTGCACGCCTCACGGGTATCCGGTATGGGCACTACGCCCTTGTCTGCCAACCCCTTGCCGGACTCGATGGCCAACGTCGCATAGCGGATAGCCAGACCGGCGAAATCCCACGAGGCTTTACGGTCCGACTCCGCCCGCTCCATCTTTGCCCACTTCAGGTAGTTGGCCGCGGATTCCATCTCATAGGGCGAAAGCTGATGCAAACCCATGCGGTGCGCCTTGTCAACCTGGCACGCCGCCTCACACACATCGACTTTCTCCAATTGCGCGTAGTCTCGCTCGATGGGGACGGTATGTACCCCGCGCCCATGCAAACAGCCCATGAACACGAGAGAAGTCATCACACTCAGGAACAATAATTGTCTCATAGCACCTCACTCCCTTGGTTATGCGTGGCGTTTGTACACCATCCGCGCCGAAATTCCATCCACAAAAATCATTAGAGCACAGGCCAAGTTATTTGTCAAGGCCCGTTTTTTTGTGCCAATTTCCCCCCAAAAACGGTGTTTACAGCCCGTTATGGGCCCGGCGGACGCGTGCGCCGTGTCGTAGATAGTTACTTATTCGAAACGACATACTGGTGAAATAATCCCTTTGGCCGAGATATCCGTAGAGACGGTAAACCGGTCGTGCTGAACCTCCGCGCCGGCCGCTTCTTCAAGGGTAACCACCTTCGCGGACGCGAGCGGGCGCGCGAGGGTGAGCGTTGCTTGCTGGGGTTGGGACGACGGGTTGAACAGGCGAACTAGCAGGCCCTTGCCGTCCTCAGTGCGTTTCACCGCGCTGATCACCACGTTGTCCCCTTGCAGGCTTAGGAATCCGAAGCACTGGGGCAAATCGCCGCCGTGCGGGCCCGCCTGCGCCGGCTCAAGCGGCGCCACAAGGCGCTCGACCTCGCCGTAGACGTCGGCGCTGTCCCAACGGCCCGCATGGGGGTAGACGAGAAATCGGAACTCGTGCACCCCCGGGCATTGGGATAGGCGCATTTCGGGATGGATGTCCCAGCGCTTGCTTACCGTCGTCAGACTGAGTTCATAGGCGCGCATCAAGGTCACGGCGATGGCGCGCTCGGGACCCTGCGTTACTTCATATTCGCGAAGCCCATCGTTGATCACCGCGAGCCCCGCCTTGTCATCGCTCACGTCCACGAAACGTTGCATCGGGAACGTCACGCCCGTGCTGCCCCGCCACGGGCTCTCGGGCCCGAAAACGATCTCCCGTTCCACCACGTCGAAGGCGCTCTCGGCATGGCAGACCGTCGCGGCCCGACCGGTCGGAAACAACGCGCGGAGGCGGTGCGAATCGGCGGCGTTGTCGAAGCGCGTAAGCACGTCGAGCGCCCGTGCCCCCTTGCGCAGTGTGATGAACGAATGGATCACAAGCGGCCGGGTCTCTTCGGAGCGGTGCGCGCTGTTGCCGACGCCGTCCAGCCGCTTCCACGCATCGCCGCCGTTCTCGTCGAGCCGCGCGGGTATGGTCATGTGACAATCGACCCGATAGCGTGTGAGGAGCGGTCCGTCTTCCTCCAGCGCAATCGTGACGGGACAGCCCCGGCTGTTGACGACGCGGTCCTCGCCGGGCGTCAGGTGCATCCATGCCATGCCCGCCTCGCCGCCATCCTCGAACTGGTTCAGTCCGTCGAACGTGACGCCCGTCGCCTTGTGCGTGACGCTCAGTGTGCCGTCCGGCGCAACTCGCGCAACGAGATGTTCGTTCTCCATGCCGTTGCCGCCGCTGGAGAGGCCGCCCCGCGCGAACGCGCCCTTTGGGTCCAGGTGATAGGTCCGGTAGCCCAATCCCGGCACGTCTTGCGCCTCGAAGTGGACCGTGAAGCGCTGGACGCGCATCATGGCGGGCGCGTCGCCCTCGTGATTGACAATGGCGTGATGCGGCTTGCGCGTGCGGCCCTGCACCATGACCGGCGCGCCGCTCGCGGCATCCACCAGGCCGAATTCGTGAATCGCCAGATGCTCGGGCACGTCAATCACCGCCGTGACAACTTCGCCGCGCGCCCGCGGCGACGCGTTGAAGACAGTGACCAACACGTCCTCGGGCGCCATGCCGCCGTTGTCGATGCGCGACTGAAGATAGGCGAGGCTGCGTCGCTGGATCGCCTTCGCTATGTTCACCACCTGCCGCAGGCGATAATTCATGTCGCGCTCGATTTCGTCGATGCCGCTGCCGGCGATGCTGTCGTGGGCGTGACACGACAGCAGCGTCTTCCATGCGAGGTCAAGCATCGCCTGGGGATACGGCGCGCCCAAGGCCCACGCGACGGCCGCGAACGGCTCGGCCCACCGCTGGAGCAGCGTTTCCGCCTGCGCGTTGAGGCGCTTCATGCGCGTGCGGCTCGAAAGCACGTCGCTGTAGAGGTGGTAAATAAGCGGCATGGGCTTCGGCACGCGGCGCTCACCCTTCAACACCACAAGGTCCTTCACTGCCTTCTTCACGCATGCCATGTGTTCAGGCAGGCTCGTGTGCTTGATGACCTCGCCGCCCGTGTGTTTGCCCGCCTCTTCGAGAATGTCCAATTCCAGCAGGTCCGGCCCGCTGCTGTCGTGCCCCATCATGAAGCACAAATACCGCGTTGTGGCCACGCCCTGTTCGAGTTCGCGCAGCCGGGCGATGCACGCCGCCACGCGATCCCGCTCAAAGCCGCACCGCGCATCGAGCAGGATGTGGTGATCCGGCGCGCGGCTCTCCGAGCACAGGTGGAACGGCGCGCCGCCCTTGCGCCAGTCGTACATGCGGTCGTCGGGCTCCTCGCCGTATTTCACGCGCCGGTACACCTGGTAATAGTAGTTGTAACGCGCGAAGCTGCTCATCTGGGACGCGAGTATCCGCGTGCCGTCCGCACCCTCGAAGAGGAACTCGTTCGGGACCTCCTCGTGGGAGACGCCGTGATAAAACAGCATCGTGTCGATGCCGAAGCCCGCGTAAATTTGGGGCATCTGCGAGTTCTGCCCGTAGGAAAAAGGCGTATAGCCCACTTTCATGACGCCGCCCAGCGCGTTCGCGACGCGATGCCCGTACAACAGGTTGCGCACGAGCGACTCGCCCCCGACGCAGAAGCACTCGGGGTCGGTATACCACGGCCCAATCTGGAGCCGGCCCGCGCGCACGTGGTCCACGATCCGATCCCAGCGCTCCGGCCGGATTTCCAGGTAGTCCTCGACGGGGATGACCTGCCCGTCCAGTAGGAACGCCTTGTATTCTGGCCGCGTGTCGAGGATGTCGATCAGCTTATCAAACATTTCGACCAGGAGCATGCGCGTTTCCTGGAAATCGAAGAGCCATTCCCGGTCCCAGTGCGTATTCGAGATAACGTGCATTTCATAAGGCGCGGCCATGATCGGGTCCCTCCGGAAACGATGCGATACGACGCATTGTTTGTGGCCGGGGCCGGCCGAGTCAAGCGCCGAACGCGAAAGGGGCAGTGGACGGGACGGACGAGATGAACAATATCAGCGTAGGACGAGACGCGTCAGGTCGCGCCGCGTCCCGCGACCGCGCGCAAGTGGTCCCACGAGAAGATGCCCGAACTGTGGCCGTCGCTCCACGAGATCGACACGGCGTAATTGCCGAGCGGCTCGACGTTCTCGGCTTCGAGATCGCCCGGGATCGTCTTCGGATCAAGAATCGCCCCGCCGGTGTATTCATTGACGCACAACGCGCACTGACACGACGCGCGCAAGGTCACGTTGGGGATGCGGCTCTCGACGCCGTCGGGCCACCGCACGCGGATGTGGCCCGGCTCCACCGTCGCCTCCGGGCGCCCGCCCGCCGCGGCGCGGCGCTTGCCTACTTCGCGGTGCAGGTTCTCGGCCAACTGGGCGAAGGCCGGGACATCGGCCCCGTCCTGCCTGTGCGCAACACTCGAAACGCCCGGCAGGATCGGTAACTGCGCCAGCGTGTTCAGTCCGAACCGCGTCTTCAGCGTCGCGGTGCTGTTCCCGAACGGGAAATGGCGCTTGCCGCAGTCGTCGCACGTAAAATACGCCATGTTCTCGACGATGCCCAGCACGGGCACCTCGACCTTCTCGAACATGAGGATGCCGCGGGCCACGTCCACCAGCGACAACGCCTGCGGCGTGGTCACGATGATCGCGCCGTCCAGCGACGCCTGCTGCACGAGCGTGAGCTGGATGTCACCCGTGCCCGGCGGCAAGTCAATGATCAGGTAATCCAGCTTACCCCAATCCGTCTGGCGCAGCATCTGAATCGTATAGTTTGACACGATGGGGCCGCGTAGCACGGCCGGCCGGTCGCCCATGAGAAACCCGAGCGACATCGTCTTCAGGCCGTCCACCTCGACAGGCAGGATCGACTCGTTCGTCATGACCACGTCCGGGTTGTGCACGTTGAACAAGGTCGGAAACGACGGCCCGTAGATGTCCGTATCGAGCACGCCCACGGCGTAGCCCTCCCGCTGGATCGCCCGGGCAAGATGCCCCGCTATCGTGGACTTGCCGACGCCGCCCTTGCACGACGACACGGCGATAATGGTGTCCACATTGTCGAGCAGGTTCACGCTGGGCTTCTGAGGCCGCCGCGACGCCATCGCGGTCAGCGTGACGTCCACGGACTTTACGCCGGGCAGTCGCGACACGGCGCTGCGCGCCTCTTCCCGGAAGCGCTCCTTCACCGGACACGCCGGCGTCGTCAGTTCGAGCGTAAGGGCCACATCCCCGTCCTGAATCCGGACGTTTTTCACGAACCCGAGCGACACAATATCGCGTCCCAGATCCGGGTCGATGATATGCCGCAGCGCGTCGAGCACTTCCTTTTCGGCGGGCATGGCGTTTCCTTTCATACTTCCAGCATCGGAATGCCTGCGGAAAAGGGGAATCCTAGTCAGCAGCCGTCGCATTTGTCCAACCTCGAAGTACCTCTCCCGAGAAGAACGACGCCCCGGCCCGCCGCATTCCCAGAAAAAGTGGGCCTGTACCAAGCGACCACGCGCTACGCGTGGGAGACGGGACTGTCCCCATCGTCCGACCACGCCTTGAATCCGTCTTGCGGCGGGACCTATAAGTGGGAAGGTAAAGGAGCGTGGGCGTCTTGCCCCCGAGAGAACAGTTGGTCAGCCCTCACCCTGTCCCGCTTCCCCGGAGAGAGGGAAGACATCATAGGAGGATGCAGCCATGAGCGGCCATGTTCGCAGCAACTATTGCGTGGCGTCGGTGACGATTCCTTGTTTCCTCCTCGCCGGCTTGGCGGCCGGGCAGCCGTCGGTCAAGCAAGGCAGTTCGTTGTATCCATCGCCCCTTGTCGAACAGCTCCGCGCTCGTGCCGCGAGCGATCCGTGGGTCGTCGAGCTGCGCGACGGCATCGTCGAAGCGGCGCGCTGGTGGACCGAACGAAGCGACGACGAGTTATGGGCGCTCATGTTCGGCGCGACGATCACGCGCTCGTGGATGGTCTGGTCCAACGGCCATTGCCCGGCGTGTGCGGAGAGCGTGCCCATGTACAACTGGAAGATGGACGCGCTGCACCGCCCGTGGAAGACGCAATGCCCGCACTGCGACCGGTTCTTCCCCACCAATGATTTCAAGGCGTTCTATGATTCCGGCCTCGATGCGCGCGGCGTCTTCGATCCCGCGCGCGCGGACCGCGCGCTGTTGTTCAACGCCGACCACCCAGACCCGAACGACCCGAAACACCTGTTCGGCGTGGACGATGGCGAGGGCTACGTCGAGGGCGACAAGCGGTGGCGGTTTATCGGCGCGCACCTGATTTACGGGCAGTGGAAACAGGCCATTGTCGCGGGCGTGCGCATTCTCGGTGCGGCCTACCTCCTGACCGGCGACCCGCGCTATGCGCACAAGGCCGGCGTGCTCCTGGATCGTGTCGCGGACCTCTACCCCGAGTTCGATTTCAAAACCCAGGCGCTCGTCTATGAAGTCCCCGGCGTGGCGGGCTACGTCTCGACCTGGCACGACGCCTGTGAGGAGACCCGCGAACTCGCCATGGCCTACGACATGGTCTGTGACGCGCTGCGGGAGGACACGGCCCTGGCCGCGTTCCTCTCCGAGAAGGCGGCAAAATACGGTCTCGCCAACCCGAAGACGACCCCCGCCGAGGTCCTCCGCAACATCGAGGATCGCATCCTCCGCGATGCCCTCGCGGCGCGGCCCAAGATCACCACGAATTATCCGCGCACCGAAATCGCCGTGGCGCTTATCCTGCGCATTCTCGATCCGACGGGCAACCGGGCCGCCTTCGGTGAGGTTGTTGACGCCATGTTGACCAAGGCCACCGCCGTGGACGGCGTTACCGGGGAAAAGGGCCTGGCAGGCTACTCTTCGTTCACCATCGCGGCGCTGGCCATGTTTCTTGCCGAGATGGACAAGGCGGACCCGGACTTCCTGGCCGCGGTTTACGAACGGCATCCCCGTATTCGCGAGACCTTTCGCTTCCACATCGACACGCTGTGCCTGGACCGTTACTATCCGATGTCCGGCGACACGGGCGCGTTTGCCATCGCCTGCCCCGAGTATAAGGGCATGAACTTCCTGAAGCCCGGCTTCACGGGCGTGAGTTTTTCCGCGTGGACCTTCGTGCCGCCATCGTGCTTCTCCCTGCTCTGGCGTCTATACGAACTCACCGGCGACATCGACTTCGTGCGCATCGCCTATCGCGGGAACGGAAACACCTTCGAGGGCATGCCGTGGGACCTTTTTGCCGGAACCCCTGACGTGATCACCGCGAAAATACGCGCCGTCCTGGATGAACACGGCCCCGAACTGCGCCTCCTGAGCGTTAATAAGCAACAGTGGTGTCTCGCGATTCTTCGATCAGGGGAAGGCGCGCACGCTCGCGCGGTCTGGCTCGATTACGACTCGGGCGGCGGCCACGGCCATCACGACGGCATGAATCTCGGGTTGTTCGCGAAGGGCCTGGACCTCATGCCCGAGTTCGGCTACCCGCCGGTGCAGTACGGCGGCTGGGGCTCGCCCCGCGCCCGCTGGTACACCATGACCGCCGCGCACAACACCGTCGTTGTCGATGGCCGGAACACGTCCAAGGGCACGGGGCAGACCACGCTCTGGGCCGACGGACGGCTGTTCCACGCCATCCGCGCCGCCGCTCCGGCGCTGAACGAGGGAAACCGCTACGAGCGCACGGTGATCCTCGTGGACGTGTCGCCGGAGCAGTTCTACGTGGCGGAGGTGTTCCGGGTCGCGGGCGGCGCGCAACACACCAAGTTCATGCACAGCCACTTCGGCGGGGTCGAGACCGCCGGGCTCGAACTATCGCCTGCCCCGGATTTCGGCCATGAAACGTTCATGCGCGACTTCCGTATGGACGCGAGCGCAACACCGGGCTGGCGCGCGGAATGGCGCATCGAGGACCGCCTCGGCTATCTGCCCGAGGGCGCGGAGGTGCGCCTGCGCTACACGGACCTGACCGCGAACACGGCGGCGGGCGTGGCTGAGGCGTGGGTTGTCGCCGGTTCTTTCGACACCAACGCGGAAACGTGGATTCCCCGAATCGTGGTGCAGCGCGCGCGCGCCGACGGACAGCCCCTCGACTCGACTTTTGTCGGTGTCACCGAGCCTTACGATACCGCGCCGGCCATCGCCCGAATCGAACGCATCTCCCTCGACGACGCGACCGGTCTCGCTGCTTCCGATGCGGATGTCGCCCTGCTCATCACGCTTTCCGACGGACGCAAAGACATTCTCGTAATCCGGGACCCCGAAGTCCCCGTGCCTGACGCGGCAGCCTCTGCCGCTGCCTCCGAAGCTGGGAATGCCCCCAATGCCGCTCAGCGCGGCCCGTCCATATCGTCCATAGCGTCCATTCCGTCCATCGGCCTCCACACGGACGCGGAAGCGGCGCTGGTCCGCCTGGACGCCGCCGGGACGCTCGAATATGCCGCACTGTGTGGCGCATCGGTCCTCGAAATAGGCGAGAGCCGCCACGAATGGCCCGATCGCGAGTCCTTCCGCGAATTGCCGTAGCGGCGAGGCATGCCTCGCCTTGCATACGCGCGATCACTCTCCGCGTATGGTCTCGGCGGTTGCCCGGAGGTCGCGCATCCAATTGTCGATGTTCGGACAGCGGTTGAAGCGCCGGCCCCGCAGCCAGTCGCCCTGGATGTGGTAGCGCAGCGGCACGGCGCGCTCGATGCGCAGCACGACCTGATGTTCGTCCTCATCGCCCGCGCAACGCAGGTAGCGCTCCCTCGGAAACAGCACACCCATCCCTATGGTGCCAATGGCCGGGTCCTGGATGCCCCAATTCGCCATGATGCCGATGTTCGTATCCACGGCGAAACTTTCCTCTCGGAGCCGCGTTAGTCCGATGCCCAGTTCGATGGCGTCCTCCGGCGCGCCGCCGGACACGGTTACCTCGATGGCTGAGTCGCGCCGCCCGCCGAGGGCGGAACACGCGAAGCGCACGGAATACGGCGCTGTGACAGGCCCCACGTTCTCGGCCATTAGTTCAATCGAGACCATGTCGTTCGTGATCTCGATCAGGCGTTTGGACCACCGAATGGCGCCTTCGCCGTTCGGGCTGTAAACCGGATAGGCCGCGCCGTTCACGTACAGCGTAACACCGCCAATTCCCGGCGACGCGCCGACGTGCAGCGCGTCCATGCCCCAATCCTGCTCGACGTGATAACTCGATCCCTGCGTGAACGTACTGAGAACCAGGCCCTTGCCGTGCTTGCCGAAGAAATCGAACTGGCCCCAGTACGCCCGGTAGGCGCACAGGTCCGATTCCCACCCGATATTCGGCGGGACCCAGTCCTCGGCCCACGCCGTGCGCGGCTCGGCCAGCGCGGCGCGCATGTTGACCCGCAGCGCCTCGAAGAGCGGCAGCGGCGCGTCCCCGAGGCCGAATGCCTTCTTGATCAGCGCCTGCATCCCCTCGAGGTCGCCGTTGCCGCGGAAGGCGTCAAAGGATTTCCAGAAGTCCGGGGCGTTATAGGCCCGCTTCAGCGCGACAATCCGGCGGTCCTTCAGCAGGTCCAGATAGTACCGCAGCGCCTCGTTGCTCTCCGCAAGCCGCCGCCGCAGGTCCTTGTCGAGGTGCGGCGCGTCAAAGGCTGAATCCAGCAGCCGCTGCACCGGGTCATCCTCCGCCCCGCCCGCCTTCGCCAGCGCCTGCTTCAGGCGCTGCGTCAACGCGTACAGGCGCGGCGGCGTCTCGGCCAGCAGCGGTTCCATGATCGCGTTGACTTCGCCGAAGGTATAGCGCACGTCGAAGCGGGGCGTGTCGCCCTCCCCCCACGTGTCCTCCGGAACGCCGTCGCCGTCGAGGTCCAACGCCCAATGATCGATATAGCCGTCCCCGTCGGCATCCTCGTACTCGTAGCGCATGTCGGCGACCTGGTCATAGTCGAAGTCGACGGCGAGCCACATGCGGTTCGCGCCGAAGAGGTGCAGGCGCTGGTCCGTGGGCGCGTAATACAGCCGCATCGTGCCGCGCGGGCTCTCGGAGAGTTGATAGCGGCGGTTGTACAGCCCGCAGCTCGGCCCGCCGATCTGCGGGAACCATTCGTTTCCTTTCGCGATTACGCCTTCCCACCGTTCCTGCGTGTCCGTGAAACGTCCGTCCTTGAGGTTGTCCCCGTCGATGTTGAGGTCGTTCTCGACCCACGTCAGCAGCAGCACGGCCCAGGGCGTCTCGCGCGCGAATTGCGGGGTCGGATGATACATCAGAAAAGGCCCCGTCGGGATGCCCCGCAACGCGATGTGCTCCATGAGCCGCTCGTCGATGGTCAGACCTTCCGGCGCATGCGCGCTGATCGAGACGTCGAAATCGCGCGGGTTCTCGAAGGTGGCGTCGTTGTCCGCGTCGAAACTGTAGCGCAACTTCGCGAGCGCCTCGTTCCGGCCCTCGATGCGCACCACCTCCTCCGTCACCCCGTCGCCGTCGTGATCGTAGAAGAGGAACGGGTTCTCCCAGAGGCAGACCCACTCCGGGTCTTCGAGACTGATGGTAAAGGCGCAAAAGATTTCATCGCCGCCGAAATGGGTCCGGTACTGGCACAAAGGCTGCCGGTACGTGTAGCCCACGTCGAACCAGAGCAGGTTGTCGTCGCCCTCGTCCCGACCCCACCACACCATGATCTGGTCTTCCCGCGCGCCGCCCGGTTTCCCGGGGAAATAGAACGCCATCTCATCCACGTCGTTGTCCCCGTCCAGGTCCGTGTAATCGAGCACGGCGTCCACGATCCCGTCGCCCTTCCAGTCGGCGACGTACAAATCGCTGTCCAGGTCCGGTTCGCCGCCCATCGCGAGGTCGCCGTCCTCGTCGATGGCGCGCACGAGTATGGGCCGCCACGCCTCGGGGTGCCGCGGTTCCGTATCGATGAACCACACCTCCTCCGGGCGGCCGTCGCCGTCTTTATCGACGTAGTGGCGCTTGCCGGGTTCGTCGGCGAGGACCTTGGCGCGCATCTCCGGGTCAAGACGCACCGCATCGCCGAAGATGCGCTGGAAGAGCGGCTGAACGGCCGCGCTGACATCTGCGGCGCGCGCGACGGGCGCGACCAGGCTCGCAACGAGAAGGAATAGCGCGATGGTTCTCATGGAATACACCCTCCTGTTCGGAGACTCTCAGACCTCTTCGATCAGCGCCGTATCCAGCCCATCGATGGCCACGCTTCGGCGCATGTTCCCGCGACGCAACGTCATTTCCCGCCTTTCCTCGGACAGGTTCCACAGAAGCACGGCGCGCGCGGTCGGATACCAGCCGCAGACGACGGGCGTGTCCTCCTCGACGTAGGGCGCATCGCCCAGTTGCGGCAGGACCGCGCGTTTGAAGGCGTACAGCGCGTCCATCGACTCCTCGACAACCCGTCCGCGTGTGTCCAGCAAGTTCACGCTCGACCGGGTGATCACGGTCGCCGCGCTGTCGCGCCATTCGGCGGCGGCGACCCGCGCGTCGGCGCCCGAGAGAAACACCCAGCCGTCCGTCGCCGGTGTTTCGACGACCTCGAACGGCACGCCCGCCGCCAGCCACAGGCTGTACGGGTTCGCGTCGCCGACCCAGCGGCTCTGTTCGCCCCAATAATGCTTGAACGGCCCGCGCGGCGCGTGCCCCGCGAGTGCCCGATGCTGCTCCGCCTGTTTGCGCATGGCGGGCTTGAGCGTCGCCCAGTGGGTGCGCGGAAACGGCGTATTGCCGCTCATGAACATGGTCTGGCGCACGTCGCTCAAGGTCGAAACCGCCAGTTTCGCGGCCATGTTCCGCGCCGACAAGCGGTCCGGCGGCCACGCGGTCGTCTCGCTGAAGGCGTTCTCCGGCGTCACGAACCTGCGGTGGAACAAGGCGCTGGACAATTCGTTCGTCTTGCCCTTCAGGGGAGCAAAGGAGGCGTCGTCGAACATCAACTCGCCCACGCGCATCGGAACTCCCGCATAGTCCGCCAAGCGGATGCCTGCCTTCTCCGATCCGAGGTACATGACCATGATCCCCAACTCCGCCTCGGGTCGCAGCGCCTCCTGCTGCGCCCGGAACGATGCCGAGAGTTCGTCGCACACGCCCGTCACCCATTCCCGAAGCAGCGGCGTGAGCGCCCGTTCCCGCACGGCCTCGATCAACGCGCCCCATTCCTGGTCGCCGTAGCCGCCGCGTTGAAGGAACTGCTGCTTATGTTCCTCGCAGAAGCAGCCGCCAATGTCGTTCGGCGACGGCGCGAGACGGAAATCGTCGTCCAGAAAGACAACTTTCGGGTCCGCGCCCTTCAGTTGCCGTATCGCAGCGACGTTCGCCTCCGTCGCCCCCTCATGCAGGCACACTCCATGATACCGTTGTCCGTCCGGCCGCACGCCGCCTTTCCACGGCGTGAGCGGCACGCCGGGCATGTAATCCGGTTGCGTGTCCGTGAAGGTGGGGTGGCCGAGGGGCACCGTGATCTGGCGCGCCGCCATCCCGGCGGCTTCGATGCGCCGCTTCCACACCACCGCGTCCTCGACCGGGCGATGCCAGTGGCCGTGGAAAAAGCACGCGAGCCAGACCGCATCAACGCCCGCGTCCTTGAGAATATCCACGAGTTCAGGGTCGTTATCGAGCGCGTCAATGGAAATCGAGGCATGATAGGTGCGCACGGCGTTCCCCTTGGCCGCGGCCTGCGCGGCGATATGCGGTGTCAGGCACAGGCCCGCGCCGGCAGCGGCGCAACGCTTCAGAAATCTCCTTCGTGACACCATACGCCTTTGCCCTCCGCCCGGTTGGGTCCCTCGTCCACGTTTACGGATCACGCGCCCACGAAGGGTACGACCCCCACGCGAACAAGGTCAAATGAAGGGGGAAGGCGGAAGGGGAAAGGGCGAAGGGGGAAGGAACCCTCTCGCCGCGCGCAGCGCGGGCGCTTGCGCCGGGTGAGGGAGAGGGCAGTCCGCCGACGGCGGTGAAGGTTCCCTTCCCGCTGCTGGCGGACACGCCGCCAATTCCGCTATGCTGTGACCGAGGCCGTTCGATCGTGGGAACGCGGCGGCGCGGGGACTGAACGACGGCACAACGGGAGTGAACAGCATGTCCGATGAACACGTGGGGAGGATAATCCGTGAATTGCGCGAGCAACAGGGGTTGAGCGTCGAGGAACTGGCCCATCGCAGCCACTGCAACCCGAAGTTTATCGAGCATCTCGAAACCGGAAAACTCGTGCCGTCGCTCGCGCCGCTGACCAAGATTGCTCGCGGACTCGGGGTGCACCTGGGCGCCTTTCTCGATGACGCGCCCGAGTACGGCCCGATCATCGTGCGGGGCGGCCATTCGGACAGCGAGTTTCATCTCTCCGGCATCAGTCCGTCGAGCGTGGGCACGCTGGATTTCACCTCTCTCGCCACGAACAAGAAGGACCGGCACATGGAGCCATTCCTGATCACGGTGCACCCGACGGTCCCGGAGGACATCACGCTGTCTTCCCACGAGGGCGAGGAATTCATCTACGTGCTCGACGGCGCGATCGAGGTCGTCTACGGCACGGAAACCCACGTGATCGAGGCGGGCGACAGTATCTACTACGAATCGACGACGCCCCACCAGGTCCAGGCCAGCGGCGACGCGGACGCCCGCATTCTGGCGGTCATCTACACCCCCGCGTGAAGGGCGGGTTTGGTGTGGGAAGCTGGAGGCTGATTTCATGTTCCTGCGAAGCTTTCTTGCGCCGACGCTGGGGGTGGCGCTTCTTGCCGTCGCACTCGGGGGGTGCGGCGGCGACAACGCGCCGGACCGGGTGAAGATCGGATTCCTCGTGAAGCAACCGGAGGAAATCTGGTTCCAGAAGGAGTGGGAGTTCGCGCAACAGGCGGCGGATCGCCTCGGTTTCGACCTAATCAAGATTGGCGCGACCGACGCCGAAAAAGTGCTGACCGCCATCGGCAACCTCGGCGCCCAGGGCGCACAGGGGTTCATCATTTGCACGCCCGACGTCCGATTGGGCCCGGCCATCATGGCCCGGGCGCGTTCCTATGGAATGAAGGTTATCTCCGTGGACGACCAGTTCGTCGGCCCCGACGGCCATTTCATGGACGTTCCCTACGTGGGCATATCGGCCTCGGACATCGGCAGGAAGGTCGGCATGGCGTTGTACGACGAATTCGCGCGCCGCGGCTGGCCGCTCGAAGAGACCGCTGTCTGCGTGGTGACGTTCGAGGAACTACACACTTCCAAGGAGCGCACCGACGGCGCGATCGCGGCCCTGGTCGAAGTGGGGTTCCCCGCCGACCGCATCCACAAAGCCGGCGAGCGCACGACCGATATCGAGGGCAGTTTCCACGTGGGAAGCGCGATGCTCACGCGCTTCCCGGATGTGAAGCGCTGGCTCGTGTGCTCGATGAACGACGAAGGCGTCATAGGCGCCGTGCGCGCAATGGAAGGCCGCGGCTTCAACGCCGATACCGTCATCGGCATCGGGATCGGCGGCAGCAGTTGCGTCGTCGAGTTCCAGAAGTCGTCGCCGACCGGGTTCTACGCCACGTGCCTGATCAGCCCGAAGCGCCATGGCTACGACACAGCGGAATGGATGTACAAATGGATCACGGAGGGCGTCGAGCCGCCGAAAGACACGCGTACCGAGGGTATTATCGTTACCCGGGATGACTATGATCAGGTCATGCGGGAACAAGGGCTGCTGTAGCGGCCCGAAGTAAGAAGTCGTCGCGTCAGATGCCGGCATCACCCATGAAATTACGATCACTGCCGGGCGTCCTGTGGGACCGCGCCGGGATGCTGGCGCTTTTTCTCCTGATGTTCGCGGTCCTGTCGTTCGCCGTCCCGAACTTCTTCACGTGGGCGAACATGATCGAACTCGCCCTGTCGGTGTCGATGGTGGGCATGGTCGCGTGCACGATGCTGCTGTGCCTGGCTTCGGGCGACTTCGATCTGTCCGTCGAAGCGGTGGTCGCCTCAGCGGGCGTGCTCGCCGCTGTCGTCATCGGCGCGACAAACAGCGTGACGCTGGGCGTTGCGGCGGGCGTGTTCGCGGGCGGCGTGGTCGGCCTGATCAACGGCGTCGTCATCGCGCATTTCCGCGTTAACGCGCTGATAACCACGCTGTCCACCATGCAGATCGTGCGGGGGTTGGGCTTTATCGTGGCGGGCGGCGCCGCGGTGCCCATCGTGCGCGAGGAGTTTTTCGTGCTGGGCATGGGCAGCCTGTTCAGCGTGCCCTATCCGGTCTGGATGACGCTGGTCTGTTTCGTCCTCTTCGCGATCCTGCTCAACCATACGGCGTTCGGGCGGCACACGCTCGCGATCGGCGGGAACCGCGAAGCGACGCGTTTCTCGGGAATTCCGGTTGAGCGCGTCAAGGTCGTGATCTTCGCGTTGCAGGGGCTCATGGCGGGCTTTGCCGGGGTGATTCTGGCCTCGCGATTTACCAGCGGCCAGCCGAACAGCAGTGTCGGGTTCTCGCTCGACGTCATCTCCGCCTGCGTGCTCGGGGGCGTGTCGCTTTCGGGAGGCATCGGGACGGTTACCGGGGTTGTGGTTGGCGTACTCATCATGGGCACAGTCCAGGATGTGATGAACCTGCTTAACGTGCCGACGTTCAGTCAGTATGTGGCCCGCGGCGTGATCCTGCTTGCCGCGGTGATCTTCGACCAACTGAAGAACCGGTTCCGGCGCTGATGCGACGGCCCGGCATGGGAGGGTGCGACCTATGTTACGCGTGCTGTTGACGGTTCTGGTGAGTTCCGCGGCGTTCGCGGAAACGATCGGCCTTGACGAACTCGACTTGGCCAGGATGACCGCCGGTTGGGGACAGCCCCGGGCGAATCGGTCCGTGCAGGATCAACTGATCCGCATCGCCGGGCAGGGCTACGACCGAGGCGCGGGCACGCACGCGCACAGCGTGCTGTATGTGGCGCTGGACGGCGCGGCCACGGCGATCACGGGCGCGGCGGGCATCGACGACGAAGTCGACGGCGCGCTTGCCAGCGTGCGGTTCCGCGTCCTCGGCGACGGCAAGGTCCTGTGGGACAGTGGCGTGCGCAAGGCGAACGATCCCGCAGTCCCGTTCGAGATCGACTTGCGCGGCGTGCGGACGCTCGTGCTGATCGCGGACCCGGCGGGCGACGGCGTCAGCTTCGACCACGCGGATTGGGCCGACGTGCGAATTGCCTATGAAGGGGCCCGGCCCGAGGCGACCGATCCGCCCCGTGAAGCGCCGTATATTCTGACGCCGCCTGCGCCGCGCGAACCGCGGATTAACGGCCCGCGCGTCTTTGGCGTACGCCCCGGTTCGCCGTTCCTGTTCACGATTCCCGCAACGGGCGACCGGCCCATGACCTTTGCGGCCGAAGGACTGCCGGACGGACTGACGCTGGAGGCCGCGACCGGGCGGATCACCGGCACGTTGCCCGCGCCCAGCGAGCACCGGGTGACACTCCATGCGAAGAATGCGCTCGGCGAGGCGACGCGCGATTTCCGGATCGTCGCGGGCGATACCATTGCGCTGACGCCGCCCATGGGCTGGAATAGCTGGTATTGTTACTTCGATTCCGTTACGGACGAGATGATGCGGGCCGCGGCGGATGCCATGGTTGCGTCCGGCATGATCAACCATGGCTACGCCTACGTGAACATTGACGACGGCTGGTCCGTGCGGCCCGGCGCGCGCCGCAAATCGGTTTCGGGCGAGGAGCGCGACGCCGCGGGCAAGATCAACGCGAATAACAAGTTTCCGGACATGCGCGCTCTCACGGACTACATCCACAGCCTTGGCCTGAAAGCGGGCATCTATACGTCGCCGGGGCCGACAACCTGCGCGGGCTATGCGGGAGCGTATCAGCACGAGGAACGGGACGCAGCGCGCTTCGCGGAATGGGGCTTTGATTTTCTCAAGTACGACTGGTGCTCCTACGGAGCAATCGCGCCCGATCCGACGCCCGAGGAACTCAAGGCGCCCTATCTCACCATGCGGCGCGCCCTCGACGCGCAGCCCCGCGACATCGTGTACAACCTGTGCCAATACGGCATGGGCAACGTATGGGAATGGGGCGCGGACGTGGGCGGCAACTGCTGGCGCACCACGGGCGACCTCGGCATAGCGACGGACCTGTTCAGCAACATCGTAAACTACGGCTTCTTCCACCACGACAAGGCGTGGTGGAACCGGCCCGGCCATTACAACGATCCCGACTATCTGCTTATCGGGCATATCGGCTGGCGGGGCGAACTGCGGCCCACGCCGCTCACGCCGAACGAGCAGTACTTCTACATCTCGTTGTGGGCGCTGCTCGCGGCGCCGTTCATTTTCAGCGGCGACATCTCAAGACTCGACGACTTCACGTTGAGCTTGTTGACCAACGACGAAGTCCTCGAAGTCGATCAGGACCCGCTTTGCCGCGCCGCCGCGCCCGCCATGCGCGGAGACCTCGTGGAGGCGTGGGCGAAGGACATGGAAGATGGATCGAAAGCGGTCGGACTCTTTAATCTCGACGAAATCGAGCGCGAAGTGCGCGTCACGTGGGCGGACCTGGGCGTGACCGGGTCACGACGGGTCCGCGACCTCTGGCGGCAGCGGGACCTGGGAAGTTTCGATCGCGACTTCACCGGTCGTGTGCCCCGGCACGGCGTCGTACTGGTTCGCGTCTTCCCCGAGGAGAAGTGAGACGGGTCGCTCCACGGCGTTCCCGGAGTCTGTTCTTTCCTCCACGGACCCGGCGCCGATGCGGCGCTCTTCCAGCGTGTTGCCCGCGCCCACGACAATGGTCGACGCGATCAGCACCAGAATGCCCGCAGCGACCCAGCGCAGCGTGCGGCGGCTCGAACCGCGCCATTCGCGGAAGAGCAATCCCCAGATGTTGCTGAAAATGATGATGAACGCCATGTGGAGCGTCCAACTCGAAAAGTCGAAACGGCCCATCTGCGTCTTGCCCATCCCGTAGAACATAAACTGGAAATACCACGTCGTGCCCGCAAGCGCGGAGAGCACATAGTTCAGCGGGAGCGGCGAGTTCGTGTTCACGTAGTCGCCGCCGCTGCGGTTCTTCACGTTCAGGTACAGGCACCAGATCACGTTCGTCGTGAAGCCGCCCGCGAGCACGATGATGAAGACCGGCCCGTTGACGAACAGCGCGGGCGCGCCCATGTCCGCCGCCAGTTTGGCCAGCGGCTGACCCGCCGTGATCCCGTAATTCATGCACGCGCTCATGATGCCCGAAAGAATGGCTACCCACACCCCCTTCACGAAATTGAATTCCTGAATGCTCGCCGTCTTCGCCTCGTCCGAGAGTTCGCGCTCCTTGCGTATCCCCGCGTGGCCACACGTCGCGATGCCGCCCAGACACACCGCGACGCCGCTCAAGACCACCCAGCCGCTGAAATGCCCCAGCAGTTCGGGCAAGCCGCCCGCGAAGATCGGCGGGATAAGCGTTCCGAAGGCCGCGCAGAAACCGAGCGTAATCGCATAGCCGAGCGACATGCCGAGATACCGCACCGACAACCCGAAAGTCAGCCCGCCGACGCCCCACAACACGCCGAAGAAATAGCACCAGAAGAGGGTGCTCCACTCCGCGGCGCGGAGAATCCCCAGTACCCCCGGCACGGTCAGCAGCGCGACCACCCACGGCGCAATCAGCCAACTGAACACCCCGCCCACAATCCAGTAACTCTCCCAGGACCACCGCCGCACGCCCTTATATGGAATGTAGAAACTCGCCGCGGCCAACCCGCCCACGGCATGTAGCGTCACCCCAAGAAATGGATTCATGAATCGGTCCCTCTCTGACGAAAAACCGGATGATAGGGCGTCGGCGCGACGGGGTCAAGGACCGCTCGCGCCAAGATGGGGGTTGCTCTTCCGGCTCAGAACTCGATCGTTACCGCTTCCTTCGCTATCTCAAGGTTCTTAACGCCCTCGTTTTCGAGGGCGGCCTTCAGCGCTTCGAGCGACGCGGGTTCGCCGTGTACGAGCAACAGGCGCTCGGCGCAATCCTTGAAGCGCTTTCCGAACGCGATGAGTTCGGTGCGCCCGGCGTGAGCGCTGAACTCGTTCATGATCTTGACCTGGGCGCGCAGGTCGCGCTGGACGCCGAAGATGGGGATGCGCGGTTGGCGTTCGACGATGCGGCGGCCCAAGGTGTTCTTGGCCTGGAAACCGATGATGAGGATGGTGTTTTTCGGGTTGCCGCAATGGTTCTTGAGGTGGTGGAGGATACGCCCGTACTCGCACATGCCGGAGGCGGAAATGATGATGGCCGGCTCGCGCAGGTCGTTGAGTTGCATCGACTCGTTGAGCGCGCGAATGTAGGAGATGCGGCGAAGCTGGAAGGGGTCGCCGGTCTCGCGCATCACCCGCTGGAAGTCTCGATCGAAAGCTTCTGTGTGCAGGCGGAACACCTCGGTAATGTTGACCGTGAGGGGGCTGTCCACGAACACGGGGACGTCGGGAACCGCGTTGCGGGCTTCGAGCCGCTTCAGGGCATACACGATCTCCTGCGCACGCTCCAATGCAAAGGTTGGAATGATGATCTTGCCGCCGCGCTCGACCGTCTCGGTCACGATGCGCGCCAGTTTCTCGTCCATGCGCTCGATGGGGTCGTGGTCGCGGTCGCCGTAGGTGCTTTCCATGAGGACGATATCGGCGTCCGTCGGCTCCCACGGGTCCTCGAGGATGGGCATGTTCTTCCGGCCGATGTCGCCCGAGAAGATTAGCCGTCGCCGCCGGGGGCCTTCCTCGATTTCCAGCTCGATCATGGCCGATCCGAGTACGTGGCCCGCATCGTGAAACGTCACAAACACCCCGGGGACCAGGGCGAAGCGAATCTCGTAGGGCACGGACATGAATCGGCGCATGATTTCCTGCGCGTCTTCCGCGGTGTACAATGGCGGCACGAAGGTCATGTGCTTCTTGGAAAGCCATTCCGCGTCTTTCTCCTGGATGTGCGCGCTGTCCATCAGCATGATGGCGCAGAGGTCCCGCGTGGCCGGCGTAGCGTGGATGCCGCCGCGGTACCCGCCCTTCGCGAGCATCGGCAAGAGGCCGCTATGGTCGATGTGCGCATGGCTGAGCACGACGGCGTCTAATTTCGCGGGGTCGAAACCCAAACGCCGATTCTTCGCGTCCGCCTCCTTGCGGCTTCCCTGGAACATCCCGCAATCCAGCAGAACGCGGTGCCCGTTGACCTCGATAAGGTGTTTGCTTCCCGTAACCCCTTCCGCCGCGCCATACGATGTGATCTTCATGATTTTCCTCTCGCCATACTCGTGCTCGTGTTAGTAATCGTAATCGCCCTTCCCCTCACCCTCACCGCCTTTGCCCCAATCCTCGAATACAGCCAATCATATAATCCAGGGCCTCGAAAGTCAGCCTCGGATGCAGCGGCAACGTGACAAGCCGTTCCGCGACCCCCTCGGCGGCGGGGAACTGCCCCCGCGTGAAGCCGCGCTTCTTGAACGCCGTGCTGTAATGCAGCGGAATATAATGCGTCCCGAACTTGATGCCGTGCTCGTGTAGCATCGCGTAGATAAAGTCATCCTTGCTCACGCCGAAATGGACGGCGTCTATCTCGAGCGGGTAAAGGTGGAAGACGTGCCTCCGGTCCGGCATCACGCGCGGCGTCTTCAATCCCGGAATATCCCGCAAACGCTCGGTGAGGTACGCCGCCAACTCGATGCGCCGTTGATTGAAGCCGTCGAGTTTCTTTAGTTGCTCGATCCCGACCGCGGCCTGGATGTCCGCCATACGGAAGTTGTAACCCGTGTCGTCGAAATCCTGCCACCAGAAGCGCTTGCCCATCGGAAAACGCGCCTCATCGAGCCGGCAGTATTTCGTGCTGGCGCCATACACGCGCGTGCAATGGGATCGATAAAGGGCGACCCGCTCGAACAGGTCGGGGTCGTCCGTGACAATCATGCCGCCCTCGCCCAACGTGGACATGTTCTTTTGCTCATGGAAACTGAAACAGCCCGCGGCCCCCATTGCGCCCGCCATGCGCCCTTTGTACGTGGCCCCGACGGCATGGCAGGCGTCCTCGACAATGGCGAAGCCGTGATCGCGGCCCAGTTCGAGGATCGGGTCCATGTCGCAGCACTGGCCGTAGAGATGAACCGGGAGCACGACCTTCGTATTGGGCGTGAGTTTCTCGGCCAGCCGATTCGGGTCCAGGTTGTACGTCTCGGGGTCGATGTCCACAAAATCGACCTCGGCCCCGAGCGTCGCGCCCGCGGCGGCCGTGGCGATCCACGTCAGCGGCGTGGTCAGCACGCGGTCGCCCGGCTTGACGCCCAACGCCACGAGCGAGAGAAACAGGGCGGCGGTTCCGTTCGAGACGACGCGCGCGTGCCGCGTGCCGCAGTAGGCGGCGAAGTCCCGCTCGAATTGCAGGCAGGCGTTCCCCGAGGTGGGCGCGCCCTGACGCAGCACGGCGAGCACGGCCTGTTCCTCTTCCGGCCCATAAACGGACCCGAACTTGCTCTCAAGTTCATAACGGATAGTCGGCGCGGACATGCTATTCGTTTCCTTTGTCGTTTCGAGGGGACGCTCAGCGGCAGTCAAGAAGTGTCGCCCTAGCCCGATGCTTCGCGCTGGCGGATACGCGGCGGGTTCTTCCTGTATTCCGCGACGCAGCGCTGCACGAGCCGCCTCGGATCGGCGTCGTAAATGATGCGGGACCCGGTTTGCTTCTTGATGATGGGCAGGAAGTCATCGATGTGGTCCGCCACCCCGCCCGTGCCTGTGAGCACGCCGATGGGCCGGCCCTCGTCGTAGGCGATGGCGAACTCACCGAGTGTGCCGGACCGCCCGCCGACGATGATGACTATGTCGCAACTGCGCACGCCGATTACTTCGCGGCCCATGAGGCCGGACCCCGTGTAGATCATGACGTCGATGTGGTCGGTCGGGCTGCCGTAAACATTCACGTGTTCGTCCAGGCTCATGGCGGGGGATACGCCGACGGTCAGGCCGGCGTTCTGCTTGCAGCCGATCACGGCGGCGTGGGGGAGACCCGGGCAGCCGCCCGTCAGGATCGCGCAGCCTTCGTCGGCGATGGCCCGGCCCATCTCGACGCACTTTTCCATGATCTCGGGCTGCATTTCGCCGCCCGCCGAGCCCATGACCCCGATTTTGATGCGCATGGAATGCACGAAAACCCTCCTTCAGCCGGCGTCTCGCAGCAGGGCGCGCGCGTGTTCGAGGCTGACCTTCGAAACCGAACCATCAAGCAGGCGCGCCACCTCGGCGACCCGTGCATCAGCTTTCACTTCCTCGACCCGCGTGGTTGTGCGCTTGCCAGTCGTTTCCTTGGTGACGCTGAAGTGCGCCTGTGCCACGGCGGCAATCTGCGGAATGTGTGTGATGCAGACCACCTGATGCGTCCGCGCGAGATCCCTGATCTTGTCCGCGACCTTCCGCGCCATTGCGCCGCCTACGCCAGCGTCGATTTCGTCGAATATCAGCGTGGGGATGTGGTCGGCCTCGGCGAAGACCGCCTTGAGCGCGAGCATAATACGCGAGATTTCGCCGCCCGAGGCCACCTGCCGCAGCGGCTTGAGGCGCTCGCCCGGGTTCGCCGCGAGCAGGAATTCGACCCGATCCACGCCTTGGGCGCACAGGGAAACCCGCTCGAGTTGCGCCCGGAAACTGCCGCCTTTCATGCCCAGTTCCTGAAGCGTGTCGGTGACTTTCTTGTTCAGGCGCTGGGCCGCCGCGGCGCGCTTGCGCGAAAGCGACCGCGCCGCCGACTGTGTCGCCGCGTCTAGCGCTTCCCGTTCCCGGCGCAGGGCGGCCAGCCGTTCATCGCGCTTTTCGTAAGCATCGAGTTGCGCCGCCGCCTTCTCGCGGTAGGCCAGGATTTCCTCGATGCTTCCCCCGTACTTGCGTTTCAAATCGCGCAGGAGCGCGAGGCGCGCGTTGAGCCGCTCGAGTTCCTGTGGGTCGAACTCGAGGCCGTCGGCGCAGCCGCGCGTCTCGCCCGCGACCGCCTCGACGCCCGTCCGCAATTCCGCCAGTTGTCCGGCCAGAACGCGGAACCGCTCGTCAATACTCGCCAATTCGTCAAGATCGTGCGAGGCGGCGGCGATCAGGTCTATGGCTGTCTGATCCTCGTTCTCATAAAGCAGGGCATACACGCGGCTTGTCAGCGAGTAGACCTGCTCCGCGTTCGTAATGAGATTCAACCTGCTCCGAACTTCCTCCTCCTCCCCCGGAGAAATCGCGGCCGCGTCGATCTCGTTGACCTCGAAACGCAGAAACTCCAGTTGGCGCACTCTTTCGCGATAATCGGTCTCGAGGCCGGCAAGCTCGCGGTCCAGCGCGCGCAGCGCCTCGACCTGATCCGCCACGGCTGCGGCGTCTTTCTCCGCGCCGCCGAAGGCGTCCAGGAGGTCGAGCTGCCGGTCCGGCTTGAGAAGCGATTGGTGTTCGTGCTGGCCGTGCAGATCGACCAGTTCATCGCCGATCTCGGCGAGCACCGCGAGCGGCGTTAGTACGCCCGAGACATAGCCCCGGCTACGGCCGTCCGCAGTGAGGGTGCGACTCAACAGCAGTTCCCCCTCGGCGGTCTCGATATCGTGAGTCTTCAAGATGCGTCTGAGGCGCGCGCTCGGTCGTGGAACCCGGAACACGGCCTCGATGCTCGCGCGATCGGCGCCTTCGCGCAGCATCTCGCCCGAGGCGCGCGCGCCGAGCACAAGTTCGAGGGCGCCGATGAGAATGGACTTTCCCGCGCCGGTTTCGCCCGTCAGGGCATTGAAGCCGCCGCGGAAATCCATTTCCACCGCATCGATTAGGGCGTAATTCTGGATGCGCAGCGTTTCGAGCATGGTTGTTTCGTGGTGCGGCGCCCCGGTCCCCGCCCCGGCGTCACGCGCACATTTCGCGCAGGTATGCCAGGAATTCCCGATTACCGGCGGGGCCGAGCAGGGGCGAGGGTATCACATCGATCCGCGCGAATCCCACCTGCCGCGCCGCCTCGCGAACCTGTGCAATGACCTGCTCATGGACCTCCTCATCCCGCACCACCCCTCCTTTGCCGACTTGGTCGCGCCCCGCCTCGAATTGCGGCTTGATGAGCACGACGCCCTCCGGGTTCGCGGCCAGCAGTTCGACGAGTGGCGGCAACACCAGCCGCAACGAGATAAACGAACAATCCACCGTGAAGAACGCGGGCGGGTCCGTAAGCCGGTCCCGCGTCAGATGGCGAATGTTCGTCCGTTCGAGCACCACGACGCGCGGGTCCTGACGAAGCTTCCAGGCCAGTTGGCCATAGCCGACGTCCACCGCGTACACGCGGGCCGCGCCGTGCTGCAGCAGGCAGTCCGTGAATCCGCCCGTGGACGCGCCCACGTCGATGGCGACGCGGTCCGTCACGTCGATCGCGAACGCCTCGAACGCGGCTTCGAGCTTATCGCCGCCCCGGCTGACAAAGCGCGGCTGCGCCCGAATGTCGAGGATGCTGTCCTCCGGGAGATGCAGTCCCGGTTTATCGAGACGCTCGTTGCCGAACCAGACCTGCCCCGCTCGAATCAGTCCCTGCGCGCGGGACCGTGAAACTCCGGCCTGCTGCTGCACGAGCATGTCCAAACGTTGCTTCTTCATAACTGCCCCTCCCTCTCCCCGAGGGAGAGGGCCAGGGTGAGGGTTACTCTTCATTCGGGGGCGAGACGCCCCCGCTCCTTCAGCCCGATTCCAGCAGCACCACGGCCTCGGCGCTTATGGCCTCCTCGCGCCCTTCCGGACCTACATTCTCGTTCGTCTTGGCTTTCACGGAAACGCGCGCCTTGTCCGTTTGCAGCGCCTCGGCGAGCCGCTGGCGCATGGCGTCGATATACGGCTGCATCTTCGGCCGTTGTACAATGATATTCGCGTCCACGTTTACGACCCGGTACCCCGTGTTATGCGCCAGGCGCACCACCGCCTCCAACAATTGCAGGCTGTTCGCGTTCCCGTAGCGCGGGTCCGTGTCCGGGAAATGGCCGCCGATGTCGCCCAGCGCCAACGCGCCCAACACTGCGTCCGTGACTGCGTGACACAATGCGTCCGCGTCCGAGTGCCCCGCGAGGCCCTTCTCATGCGGTATGGTGACGCCGCCGAGAACCAGCGGGCGGCCCGGTATCAGGCGGTGCAGGTCGTATCCTATGCCGATGCGGATCATGTCAACCCCTCGCGAATGATGAGGCGGGCCAGTTGCAGGTCCGCCGGCGTTGTAATCTTGAAATTAAGCGGACTGCCGAGAACCAGCTTGACCTTTCCCCCGTAGGCTCGCACGAGCGAAGCGTCGTCCGTCAGCAGCATGTCGTCACGTGCCGCGCGGGCGTGCGCCTCGCGGATGACCGTTACGCGAAACGTCTGCGGCGTTTGACAGGCCCAGAGCTTCCGGCGTTCCGGGGTACGTTCGAGAAACGCCGCGTCGTCGCCCTCAAGAATGGTGTCCGTTACCGGAATTGCGACCGTGGCCGCACCATATGCAATTGCGGCTTCCACTGACGCCCGCACCGCTTCGACGGGCACGAACGGCCGGGCGGCATCATGAATAATGACAATCTCCGTGTCCGCGTCCAGCGCCACAAGACCGTTTGCGACCGAATGCTGCCGCTCACGTCCGCCCGCCGCCAGATGGTATGCATGGGCCGGAAACCAAGCCCGCAAGGCCGCGTCAAAGGCCTCGCGCGATTCGGGCGGAATCGTGATGACGGCGGGGGAGAGGCACTCGGGGATCGCCGCGCGCTCAAGGGTTCGCACAAGCAGCGGCTTTCCCTCGATCTCGGTGAGCGCTTTGGGAACCTCCGCGCCCAGACGCGTCCCAATACCCGCCGCGGGAACCAGAAGTTGCGCCTTCACCTGACCTCGCCGTTGAATCGCGTGAAGATCATGCGTCCCGCCGCCGTTTGCAGGACGCTCGTCACCACCACGGAGACCGTCCTGCCGACGTGCGCCCGGCCGTTGTCCACCACGATCATCGTGCCGTCGTCGAGATAACCAACGCCTTGCGTGGGCTCCTTGCCCTCCTTGATGATCTTCACCTCCATCACCTCGTCCGGCACCAGGGCGGGCTTGAGCGCGTTGGCCAGATCGTTCACGTTCAGCACTTGGATTCCCTCGATCTGGGCCACCTTGTTCAAATTGAAGTCGTTCGTCAGGATTTTCGCGTGCATCGCAAGCGCCAGCCGGACCAGCTTGGCATCGACATCCGGCGCCTCCCTCGGATCGTCCTCGATTATCTCGATACTTACCCGCGAATCGCCGTCCTGCATCCGCTTCAAAATGTCCAAGCCGCGACGTCCCTTGGCGCGGCGCAGCACCTCGCTGGAATCCGCGATATGCTGCAATTCCGTCAGAACGAACCGCGGCACCAGAAGCGTCCCCTCGATAAACCCGCTTTCGCAGATATCCGCGATCCGGCCGTCGATGATCACGCTGGTGTCAACGAGTTTCAAGCTCGCCCCGGTTTGACGGTTTCGGCGCACCTCGGAAACCAGTGATTCCCAGTTCGAGGCCCGCGTCAGCCCCAACGTGATGCCGATATAACCGAATACGAGCACGAGCGAGACCGTGACGAACACGCGCAAGGAAATCTCGGCATGGGGGAACCAGGACAGAATGTAAGCGCCAATGAAATAGCCGATAATCATTGCCAGCGCGATCGACGCCAGAGCCGGTGAAATGCGCTCGTATACGTCCTGCGTTACAAAGTGCAACAGCAAGAAGACAAGAAAAGCCACCGCGCAGCCGATAACGCCGCCGACGACGAGCATCCACAGCGGTGGGCTGCCGTCCGGACTGGCTGGTGGGCTGTCCAGCAGGTATTGCGCCCAAATAGCGCCCATGATCACGCACGCGAGCACGAAAATGCCCCGGATGATCATCTCGACGGTTGATAATGGCTGTTTTTCCATAACGGCCCCCCTCTGTATGGCGCGTCGGCCAGTTTCCCTTTCAACGCTCTACTATAACGATTCACTGACGACATGTCCAGCATCCGCGTTTCATTTCATCACATCCGTGCGATACACTCCATCACGATCCGCGTAAGCACCGGCTCGACCGCGTTTGCCGTGGCGATGATCTTCGCGATATCCACCGGCGCGAGCGCGTCCGGCAGGCATTCGTCCGTAATTGCGGAAAACCCCAACACCCGGAGTCCCGCATGAATGGCGACGATTACCTCCGGCACCGTGCTCATGCCCACCGCGTCCGCTCCGATACCCCGCATAAAACGGTATTCCGCGCGTGTTTCGAGGCATGGTCCCGCCACCGCGAGATAAACCCCGCGTTGCAGTCGTACCCCTTGTTCGAGCGCCGCCCGCTCCGCCAACGCGACAAGTTCCTTCGCGTAAGGCTCCGACATATCAGGGAAGCGCGGTCCGAGCCGATCATCATTCGGACCGATGAGCGGATTGTCGCCCATCAGATTGATGTGGTCCGTAATCACCATCAAGTCGCCTGCGGCAAACTGGGGATTCATCCCGCCAGCCGCGTTCGAGACAATCAGCGTATCGATCCCGAGGGCTTTCGCCACCCGCACCGGAAACGTGACCCGCGCCATCGAGTAGCCTTCGTAATAGTGAAAACGCCCCGACAGCGCAATGACCGGCTTGTTCGCCGCCCGCCCCAGCACCAGTTCACCGGCGTGGGTATCCACCGTCGAGGTCGGGAAGTGGGGTATGGCCTCGTAAGGAATCCGCACGGAGTCCTCGATGCGGTCCGCAAAATTCCCAAGGCCCGTGCCCAGGATTATTCCGACGCGCGGTTCGATATGGGCTTTACGGCGGACAGTCTCCGCCGCCTCCAGCACCTGCTCATACAACCCCACAGTCATGCCTTCCCTTGGTAGGAGTCCTCTTCGACACGCCCAATTTCCAGTCGCTGACGCTAATCATACGCTTAGCACCCGACAAATTTCCTCTATTGCTATACCATCGATGCGCACCGTCTTGCTCCGCGCCTTTGCCCCCGCCGTCAGCGTGATCCGGCTCTTCGCCACGTCCAGCCGCTTCGCCAGGAAGGCCAGCAGCGCCGCGTTGGCCTCTCCCTCCTTCGGCGCCGCCGTCAAGGCGACATAAAGGCCGCCGTCCGGCCCTCTCGTTACCTCATTCCGGGCGGCTCGCGGACGCACCCGCACCCGGACCAGCACATAATCCCCCTTTGCCTCAATGGGTTCCATCACCGCTCGCCTCCGCCCAGACTCCCATGTTGCGATACTTGCGCTGCCGGTGCTCCGGCCCCCAGGCGCCCTTGGCGCAGCCCACCAGGAACCGGTCGATTTCCTCCGCTAAGACATCCGCCGCCGCGTCAGGGTTTCGATGAGCCCCGCAGCCCGCCTCAGGCAATATGGCGTCGATTACGCCAAACTCCTTGAGGTCAGCCGCGGTGACCTTCATCGCAGCCGCCGCCAACTCGCGCTTCTCGACGTCCCGCCAAAGAATCTCCGCACACCGTTCCGGGGGGCAAATCATATACACCGCGTACTCGAACATCGCCACCCAGTCCGCCATCGCGATCGCAAGCGCACCGCCGCTGCCGCCCTCGCTCAGGATGACCGCGAAAATCGGAACCCGCAAACCGGCGCACGCCAACAGACTCTGTGCTATCGCCGATCCCTGACCGTACTGCTCCGCCTCGATCCCGGGATGGGCCGCGGGCGTGTCCACAAACGTGAGCACCGGATGGTTCAGCCGCTCCGCCATGCGGAACACACGGAGCGCCTTCCGGTAGCCCCACGGGTGCGCCATCCCAAAATTCCGCTTGATCTTCTCGTCCGTCGTCACCCCTTTTTGCTGCCCCACCACAAAGACCGTCTTCCCGCGAAAACGGCCCACCCCGCACACCATCGCCGGGTCGTCGCCTACCGCCCGGTCCCCGTGCAGCTCGATGAAATCGTCCAGAATCCGCGATGTATAATCGAGCGTTCGCGGGCGTTGCGGATGGCGCGCCAACTGAACCCGCTGCCAAGGCGTGAGGTCCGCGTAGACCTCGTCCCGTCGGCGTTCGATTTCCGCCTCGAGCGTTTGCCGTTCCTCGTCCGACGCGGCCTCCTTGAGCCGGTCCTGGAGTTCCGCAAGCGCCCGCTCGAACGGAAGCGTCTGATCTATGACCGCCAACTGGCTACCCCGGTTGTCCGTTGTCAACGCCGTACCAGTTATGGCGCGACGGCCTTCCATCGCGCACCCGACCGGCGCAAACTGCGGTTGCAATTACCATGCGTCAACAATTTTCTGACCTTCGATGGCCCTCATTCTACCACGTCTCGGTCCGCGATGCAGCCCCAGGAATTCCAGAGGGAGCGGCGTCCGGGCTTCAGGCAAGCGCTATCCTTCGGATCTCCTTCATTCTGTCCATACCGTCCATCCTGTCCTCCCCTTCCGCTTGATTGCCTCCCGCCAAAAAAGAAAACCCTCGGCGGGGCCAAAAGGCCAACCGAGGTCCTTCCGAACGGATAACGGTGGGGTGAGGATTCAGGCTACTTCTTCGTACACTTCGCCGAAGTACTCGGCGTAGCACTCGGAGTGCCAGAATTCGCCGTCGATTTCAAATGCGTCTTCGAACTGGAACTCTACATCCTCAATGTGCTCGTTGCATAGCTGGCACTGCATGCTACAATTCACCTCCTTTTCGTGCATGTTGGTCTTGCGGTACAACCCCCTGACGCACCTGCAGGCAGACGGCTTATACCACATCCGACACCATTTGTCAAGTAAAAAAATCGTGCAAGATCGTGTGGCGGCCGTATGATTTCCGACACGAATTCGCCAAGTTCGGCGCCCACCGTGACCCGGTCCTCGTCCGCTCGCCTGCGGAACGCCCTTCATCGCCGAATTATGCCGCAATACGCGCCGTATTCCGTGTTTCCATCCCTTGGGCCCCCGCCCCCCTTGACTTTCAGCCCCGCCTTCAAGGACGATAGCACTTCAACCATACAGGGGAGGCGACACGATGCGATCCGCGAAACACGCTGGATGGACTATTCTATTTCTGACTGCAATCCTGATACCAGGCGCGTGCTCGAAGGAGCAACAGGCGAAGCCCGAGGCGCAACCCGCCGATTCCGCGCCGACCGCCGCGGCGCCAAGCGCCACGGGCTGGACCGTCCATGACATCTTGGCCATGGCGCCCGAGGACGCGGTGCTCGCCGCGGTCGCCCCGTCGATTGACGCCACTTTCGGTCAATTCGAGCGGTATCTCGCCACGGAACCCGTGGCGCAGTTGGCCGGGACGGCCGGTTTCTCCGCGGAGTCTGTGCTGTCGATGATTGGTGCGAGTCTCGGCCTTGGCGACGTATCCGCCCTCTCCGACATCCTCGATAAAACCGGTCTCGACGGTGCGCGGCCCATCGGCATCGCGATATCGCCCATGGGTGAGTCTCAAGGGCTGGCGGTGCTGCCGATCGCTTCGGCGGACCGCTTCATCGAAAGTCTCGATTTTGCCGAAAGCACGCCGGTCGAGGTGGCGGTCGGCAACGTGGTCTGCACGGGCGCATATGACAACGCCAACGTCGCGTACATCCTGTATAAAGATTACGCCATCGTCGGTGATGCTCCGGCGGCCCTCGAACGCGCCGCCCGCGCGATCGTCGAACCGGGCACGGTCCACTACGGGACCCCCGATTTCCCCGCCGTGGGCAGGGAATTCGTAGTCCGTATAAACACGGCGACGCTCCAGAACGTGTTCGACACCCCGCTCCTGCCGTCCCAAGTGGACTTGGCGGGGCCGGTGCTCCGCCCGCTTGCCGCGATTTGCGATGAAATGATCCTTGCAACGGAAATCGGCGAAGACGCCATGCGCATGCGGATCGCGGCTCACGGCGTTGCCTCCCAGGAGGCCTTGCCAGGCGCGCTGGAACTGCCCGCGCGGCTGCCTGCGGACGCGCTCGGCGTGTTGGCGCTGCGCTTGTCGCCGGGGCTGCGCGCCTACATCAAGGAGGCGGTTGCCGCGAGCGCGATGGCGGCGGGCGAGGCGCAAATCATCCAAGGCATGATCAACACGGCTGACGGCGTGCTTGGCGAGGAGGTCGCCGCCGCATTGCTCGGCGTGGACATGCGAACGGGGCCGGAGGCCGTCGTTATCGCGCAAAGCCCAAGTCCCAAAATGATCGAGGGTCTCCTCGAAATGACGGGCGTGGGCACAGCCGAGGACAAGTATAAGGGTAGCCAATTGTACGCGGCCGAATACATTCCCGGTCTGGATTTCGGGCTCTTCTGGGCAAGCACCGAGACGCACTTCATCCTGGCCACCGACGAAGCACTCCTCCGCGACGCTATCGACCGCCTGACTGCCGAGGCGCCCCCGGGCGGCTTCGCCCTTGATGCGCAGCGTCTCGCCGCCGCGAATCATGGCTTTCTCTGGCTGAACGGCGACAAGATTATGCAGGTCGTCGCCGAGAATATGCCCGACAGTCTCGCAGTGCCGGCCGTCTCCGGCGTGGGACAGGTGACGCTTACACTGGAACAACACGCGACGTGGGTCCAGGCGGTTCTTGAGTCGCCGAAGCTGGCGCCCGCGACTACCGCGCTGCTACCCGCGCTGACGCGAGCCCGCGCTGAGGCCCGACGCTCGTCAAGCCAGAACAACCTGAAGCAATGGGGCATAGTCTTCAAGATGTTCGCCAACGAAAGCAAGGGCCAGCGGTTTCCGGCGCTCTCTCCCGTTCCCGGCAATCTCATGGCCCGCGGCAGTCTCATCTACCCGGAATACGTGTTCGATCTGGCAATATTGTCGAATCCCGGCGCGGGCGAAGCCCCGGTAATTGAGATATCCTCGCCGGAAGACGCGGACCGGCTTATTGACGACCAGGGCTACGTCTACCTGTCCCACGCGGTAACGAACGAGGAGGAGGGGCTGGCCTGGATTGCCGCGTATTTCCAGGCCGTTGAGGACGGGACCGGCTTCGACCGCGACTTCGAAACGCCCGACGGCAAGACCATATACCGCTTGCGCGAGGGCATAGATCGCTTCTTCATCACGGACATAAACGACCCGCGCTCGGCAGCCAAGGTTCAGGCAACCATGCCCGTGATGTGGGAGCGCCCCGGTGTCTGGGACGTGGACGGCATCAATGTCCTGTACTTCGATGGGCACGTCGAATTCGTCCGGAAGGGCACGTTCCCCTACACGGAAACGTTCATGGAGGCCCTGCTCGCGCTCAATGCCCTCAAGAACGGGTAGCGCGCTCGCCTTCGATTTGAAGCGCGATCACGGCATCGCCGCCGCGCAAATTGCCTCGAACTCGGCCGTGGCCCGTTCCTCGAAGCCGCCATCCGGCCCGTGGAAAATCAGGAGCACCGCCAGGCCGCGCGCCTCTGCGAAGTCGAATCCTTCATCCGATCCGAGCACATGGATGCCGGTGGCATAGGCGTCGGCCCAAGCGCACTCGGGATGCAGCACGGTGACCGAGGCAAGGGCGTGTTGCACGGGCGCGCCGGTGCGCGGGTTGATCGTGTGGGAGTAGCGACGTCCGTCCCGCTCGACAAAGTTGCGGTAGTCCCCGGATGTGGCCATCGCCATATCTCCCAGCGGCACGACGCGGCGGACGGCCCGCGTCTCAGGGATGGGTTCCTCGACGGCGATGTGCCAGGGCCGCCCGTCGCCCCGCGCGCCGCGCGTGCGCACCTCGCCACCAATCTCGACCATGAAGCGGCGCAGCCCTTGCGCTTCGAGTAACGCGGCGACGCGGTCCACGGCATACCCCTTGGCGACGGCGGAGAGATCGCAATACACGTCGGGTCGGCTCTTGGACAGCGCGCCGTCTTCGAGATGCAGCTTCTCGAACCCGATCCGCTCGCGGAGCGTGGCGACTTCCTCGGCGCTCGGCGGCGTCTCCGGCCTGTCGGGGCCGAAGCCCCAGGCATTCACGAGCGGCCCGACGGTCACATCGAAGGCCCCGTTCGTCTGTCGGCTCACGTCGAGGGCAACCTCGAAAACGCGCAGCAGATCGTCGGAGAGGGGAAAGGGCACGGCACCGTCGCTCCGGTTGAATCGAGAGAGTTCCGAGTCCTCAAGGTACGTCGAGAAGACGCGATTCATGTCGAAGAGTAGCGCGTCCACCGCCCGCGCGATCGCGGCAAGACGTTCCCCGGCAATCGCCTCGCCCAGCTTGACGGTATAGGTCGTGCCCATGGTCGCGCCCGTCACGATGTATTCGGAGGGCCCAACGACGGTGCGGCAACGGCCCACGAGCAGGAAAAGAAGGAGCACGGCCGCGGCCGCGCTCCAGAGTATCCTGATCTTGAGTCGGGTATCAGCCGAAGTTGTCAAAGGCGATCATCTCGTCCTCGACGCCGAGGTTATGCAGCATGTTGAGGCATGCGTTGAGCATCATCGGCGGCCCGCAAATGTAGTACTCGATGTCCTCCGGCGCGGGGTGGTCCTTGAGGTAGTTGTCGTGCAACACCTGATGGATGAACCCCGTCAGGCCCGTCCAGTTGTCTTCCGGCACCGGCTCGGACAGCGCGACGTACCACTTGAAATTCTCGTTCTCCGCCTGGATCGAGTCGAAGTCCTCCACGTAGAACATCTCGCGCAGGCTGCGCGCGCCGTACCAGTAGGTTGCCTTCCGCTTCGTCTTGAGCCGCTTGAACTGGTCGAAGATATGCGACCGCATGGGCGCCATCCCCGCGCCCCCGCCGATGAAACACATCTCGCGGTTTGTGTCCTGCGCGAAGAACTCGCCAAACGGGCCCGAAATAATCACTTCTTCGCCCGGCTTGCGGCTGAAAATGTACGAAGACATGATCCCCGGCGGGATGCCCTGCGTGCGCGGCGGTGGCGTCGCGATGCGCACGTTGAGCATGATGACGTCCTTCTCGTCAGGGTAATTGGCCATCGAGTAGGCGCGCGTCACCGTCTCGTCGGTGCTGGACTTCAGGTCCCACAGCTTGAAGGCGTCCCAGGCGTCGCGATACTCCGGCTCGATATCGAAATCCTTGTAATAGACCGTGTGCGGCGGGCACTCGATCTGGATGTAACCGCCGGCGCGGAAGGGCACTTCTTCACCCGGCGGCAATTCGAGGACCAGTTCCTTGATAAATGTGGCCACGTTCTGGTTCGATCGCACCTTGCACGTCCACTTGCGCACGTCGAAGACCTCGGCGGGCAGCTCGATCTTGAGGTCCTGCTTCACCTTCACCTGACACGAAAGCCGCACGCCCGCACGGGCCTCGCCGCGATTGATGTGGGTCTCTTCCGTGGGCAACAGCGCGCCGCCGCCTTCCTTCACCGTCACCTTGCAAACGCCGCAACTGCCTTTGCCGCCGCAGGCCGAGGGGATGAATATCTTCTGGTTCGCAAGTGTCCCGAGGAGCGTGCCGCCCACCGGCACCGTGAGCGCCTTATCGGGATCGTCGTTGATAAGGACGGTCACGTTGCCGCTACTCACGAGTCTTGCCTTCGCGATCATGAGAACAATCACAAGGCTCAGCACCACCACGGTGAACATCAACATGCCAAGTAAAACGATTTGCATAGGGTCTGCTCGCTCCCCCGGTTTACAGTTGAATACCCGAGAAGGCCATGAAACCCATCGCCATCAGGCCCGTCAGGATGAACGCCATCCCGAGACCCCGCAGCGCGGTGGGAACATTGCTGTAACGCATCTTTTCGCGAATGGCCGCCAAGGCCGCAATCGCAAGTGCCCAACCGACCCCCGATCCCAAGGCGAAGACAACGCTCTCGCCGAACCGGTAATCCCGCTGCTCCATGAAGAGCGCGGCCCCGAGAATGGCGCAGTTCACCGCGATCAACGGCAGAAAGATACCGAGCGCCGCATAAAGCGTGGGTACGAACCGGTCCAGAACCATTTCAACGAACTGCACCAGCGCCGCAATCGTCCCGATGTACGCGAGGAAGCTGAGAAAGCCCAGGTCCACCGAACGCATGCTCGGGTGTATCCAGGCCAGCGCGCCCTCGCGAAGCAGGAAGTTGAAGATCAGGTTGCTGACCGAGACCGCCAGGAAAAGGACGAAGATGACGGCCGCGCCTAGGCCCAGCGCCGTTTCGACCTTCTTCGACACCGCCAGAAACGAGCACATGCCCAGGAAGAAAGCCAGCGCCAGGTTCTCGATGAAGACCGCCTTGATGCCGATGTTCAGATAGTGTTCCCACATGGTCCTACTCTTTCTCGACTTGTTCCGGCTTCCACACGCGCAGCGCCCAGATAAACAATCCGATCAGAAACAAGGCGCCGGGCGCCATCAAGAGCATCCCGTTCGGCACGTACCATCCGAATTTCCCCGGAGCCACCTGCTCGGTGACCAGCGGCAACACGCTGTACCCGAGCACTTTGCCCGAGCCGAAGAGTTCGCGCAGGAACCCCGTGACGATGAGTATCATGCTGTAGCCGACACCGTTGCCGATCCCGTCGATGAAGCTGGGCCATGGCGGATTCTGCATGGCGTACGCCTCGGCGCGACCCATCACGATGCAATTGGTGATGATCAACCCCACGAAGACCGACAATTGCTTGCTGATCGCCGGCACGAACGCCTTGAGAATCTGGTCCGTGACGATCACGAGCGACGCGATGATGGTCAGTTGGATGATGATGCGCACGTTCGTGGGAATGTAATTGCGGATAAGGCTGATGGCAAGACTCGAAAATCCCGTCACCATGGTCAGCGAGACGGACATCACGATCGACTTGTCCAGCTTGGTGGTCACCGCAAGCGCCGAGCAAATGCCCAGAACCTGCAACATGATCGGGTTATTGTTGAACAGCGGATCGAGAAGGACCGCCCGCTCTTTCTTGCCGAATGCGAAGGGGAAAGCCATCGTGGTCAACTCCCTTGTTGCTCGCGGATTTTTCCGAGGAACGGGCCGAATCCGTTGTCGCCCAGCCAGAAGGCCAGCAGATTTGTCACGCCTCGACTCGTCAACGTCGCGCCCGAAAGTCCGTCCACGTGGTGGGGATCTTCCTCCGGGCCGCCCGCGACCCCCTTGACCACCCGCACCGCCGGCTGCCACGCATTATCGAACGCCTTGCGGCCCGGCCATTTCGCGGTCCAGGTCGGGTTCTCCACTTCACCCCCGAGTCCCGGCGTCTCGCCGTGCTCATAAAACGTGATGCCGCGAATCGTCGTCGTGTCTTTGTCCAGGGCGAGGTAGCCGTACAGGATCGACCACAGCCCCATGCCCTCGACCGGCAAGACAATCTGTTCGATCTCGTCTCGGCTGCCTTTCTCCCTGATCAGGTATACCAGCGCGTTCTTCGGCAGACGAAGCACGCGCGCATCGTTTTCCGGGGCGGGCGTGCTCGTCGCTGGGTCCTTGGCCGCGCGACGCTGGTCGAAGGTCGCCACGTCCGCACTGTCGTCAAATTCGCCTGTCGCGAGATCAATGACCTTCGCAACGACCCGGTCCTGGAAAATTTCGCGAATCTGGCTGGCGGTCGGATGTGCGCCCCGGTCGATCATGCCTGTTACGGCCAGCACGTGCGTCTGCCGTTCGAGGATTCGATTCGCGATTTGCCGTTCCTTGAGCCCCACGGCGGCGCCGGACACCAGGACCGAGCAGATGCCGCAAACGCCGCAGGTGAACAGGATCGTATAGAGCGTGCCTTCACGCCGCATAACGGGCCGCCCTCCGTTTCACGTTCGCTTGAATGACGAAATAGTCAATCAAGGGAGCAAACACGTTCATCAGCAAGATGACCAGCATAACCGTCTCCGGGTACGCGGGATTGACTACGCGCATCAAAATGATGAGCAGCCCGATAAGAAGCCCATAGACCCACTTCCCCGTATCGGTGAACGGGGACGTGACCGGGTCCGTGGCCATGAAGACCGCGCCGAACGCCAGGCCGCCTATGACCAGATGCCAGTGGAACGGCAAGGCAAAGGCAGGATTCGCACTTGATTCCACGAGGCTCAGGCCGGTTGCGCATACGAATGCTCCGACCAAAATGCCCGCCATCGTGCGCCACGACCCGACTCCGGTGGCGATCAGCACCGCCGCGCCGAACAGACAGAACAACGTCGAGGTCTCGCCCATCGACCCCGGCTCGATGCCGATGAACGACTCGATCCAGCTCAGTTTCCCGTCCCCGAGATTCCAATCAAACAAACCGGAAGGCGCGATCGTGCCGAGGCCGCTCTCCTTGATGACTGCCAGCGCCGTCGCGCCACTGTACCCGTCTACCGCGGTCCACACCTTATCGCCGCTGATCTGCGCCGGATACGCGAAGTACAGGAAGGCGCGGGCCGTCAGCGCGGGATTCAGCACGTTCATGCCGACGCCCCCGAAGATTTCCTTGCCAATCACCACCCCGAAGCTGATCCCGACCGCCACCTGCCAGAGCGGGATGGTCGGCGGCAGGATCAGCGGAAACAAGAGGCTCGTGACCAGGAAACCCTCGTTAATCTCGTGCTTCCGGACCACGGCGAACAGGGTTTCCCACGCCCCGCCGATCGCCACCGTCACGATGTAAACCGGCAGGAAGTAGAGCGCGCCATGGAACAGACACGCCAGGAAACTGCCGGGGTTGTATCCGAACCCGACGGCGTGCATCACGGCGTTGCGCCACCCCGTCAACTGCCCGAGGTCCGCCTGCTCCAGCGCGAGGTTTGCCTGGAGACCCGTGTTGTACATCGCCATCAGCGTACAGGGGACCAGCGCCACGACCACGGTGATCATCAGCCGCTTTAGGTCCAGACCGTCGCGGACGTGCGAAGCGGTCCGCGTGACCTGCCCCGGCGTGAACGTGAAGGTGTCTATCGCCTCCCACAGCGGGTACAACTTCTCAAGTCTGCCGCCTTTCTCGAAGAGCTTGGCGGGCTTGTCCATCAGTTTGCGTAAAACACTCATAAGTTCTCGCGAATGCCGCCTCCTTTGTTCCTTAACATCTCGGACCCGTCGCGTCTATCCCTCGCGCTCGATTTCGTCGAGGTTGCGACGGAGGATGGGGCCGTAATCGAATTTGCAGGGACAGACAAACGTGGACAGCGCCACGTCTTCCTCGTCCAGTTCGAGGCAGCCAAGCATCTCGGCCCGCTCGATGTCGTTCATGATGAGGGACCGCAGCAGGTACGTCATCACGAGGTCAAGCGGCGTGACCCGCTCATACACGCCGATGGGCACCATCGCGCGCGGGGCGCCGTTCGCCGTTGTGGTAAACGCGAACTTCTTTCCCCCCAGAAACTTGGATACGAACACGTTCACAACGGAAAAGGTATCGGCGCCCGGCGAGAGCCACCCCAGAAACTTCCGGTCGTGGTCTTCCGCGATCACGCTGATCTGATGGTGGAACCGGCCCAGGTATCCGAGAATCTCGCCCATCGCCTTGCGACCGGAAAGCACCGACCCCGAAATAACGCGCTGTTCGCCCTCAGCTGTCTCGCCCCGCACGATCTCGTCGATCCACGCGCCCGCGCGGGTCTTCAAGTGGCGCGGCGCCTTGACGCCGGGGCCGGCGAGCGTTAATAGCCGCTCGACCGAAAGCCGGCCCGTACGGAACAGCGCGCCGATGGTCAGTACGTCCTGGATGCCCGCGTGCCAGACCGTCTTATGGCGGTTGACTGGGGTCAGCAGGTGAATGTGGGTCCCCACGTTCCCGGCCGGGTGCGGCCCTTCGAAGGTCTCCACGTCTACGCCGAGATTGGCCGGCGGCCGTACCTTCGACCCCGGCGTGGTGCACCAGTAGACCTGCCCGTCCGTCAGCTTCGCCGCCACCAGCGCGCCCAAGCGGAGGTCATCCTCGCGGCCCTCGACCGAAAGATCGAGATTTGGCGCCAGCGGATTCGTATCCATCGCCGTGATGAAAATCGCATGGGGAACGGAATCGATGGCCGGCGTCCGGCTGAACGGCCGTGTGCGGAGGGCCGTCCACAGCCCCGACTCGACCAGCAACGCCTTCACCTGCGCCCGGTCCAGCAGGGCCGGGTCTTTTCCCGTGTACGCCGCGAAGGGATGAAAATCCCCCACCTCCGGTTGATTGCGCCGCTCGGTCTCGGTGAGTTCAATAACCACCGACTGCAACGCGCGGCGCTCGCCCCGATTGACGGCAAGGACCGTCCCCGCCCCCGGCGCGGTATGCAGGACGCCCGGCTGCTTCTTGTCTTCGAAGAGGGGCTGGCCCCGTTTGACGGGACTGCCCTGCTGCACCAGCATGGTGGGTTTCATCCCGATATAATCAGCGGCCAGAACGGCAACGCGGCTGACGGGGGGCGCGGCGTCGAGGCGCGGGGCGGGTTCGCCCGTGATGGGGAGATTCAGTCCTTTCTTGATAATGTAATGACCCATATGTGTTCCCCAGACGTTCTGGTTTCTTTCGGGGCGGTGGCGACGGGATCGGGCGTACCTAACGGTAGTTAGGTGCGCGCGCCGGAAGACACTGCTATCCCCGAGTGCATGAGACGAGATTATGCCAGAACACGCACCCGGATACAAGCGCTCCACGCCGACCTGCAAGCCCGCCCGCTCGCCACGCCAAAAATCGCTGCTGTGCGCGCCGGAACTGGAATTCCCGCCCGGAAGACGGTAGCATCCCGCGCATGAAAGACACGACGGAAATCCGCGGACCATGCGCGCCTCTTTCCTGGGAGGAAGGCCGGCTGACGATTCTGGACCAGACCTTGCTCCCCACCGTCGAGCGACGAATGGAACTCGAGACGGTCGCAGACGTCTGGGAAGCGATAAGAGCCCTCCGTATCCGCGGCGCCCCGGCCATCGGCTGTTGCGCCGCCTTCGGTCTGCTCGTCGCCCTTCGCGAACGCGCCCCAGGCAACGTGGCCGCCGCCGCGCGCGTCGTCAAGGAAGCCGCCGAGTATCTTGCGACGTCCCGGCCCACCGCCGTCAATCTCTTTTGGGCTCTTGATCGCATGCGCCGCGCCGCGGCCTCGTGTGCTGCCGTTGCGGATGTCGCCGAGTTCACGGCGCGTCTCGAAGACGAAGCGCGGGCCATCTTCGAAGAGAACCTGCGCATCTGCCGCGCCATCGGCGATCACGGCGCGGCCCTGGTGCGCGACGGCGATGGCATCCTCACCCACTGCAACGCGGGCGCGCTCGCGACCGCCGGATACGGCACCGCTCTCGCGGTCGTTTTTCGCGTCCACGAACTCGGCCGGCGTATCCACGTCTTTGCCGACGAGACCCGGCCGCTGCTGCAGGGCGCGCGGCTCACGGCCTGGGAACTGGACCGGGCCGGTATCGACGTTACCGTCTTGTGCGACAGCATGGCCGCGCGGGTCATGCGCGAGGGACAGGTGCAACTCGTTATCGTGGGCGCGGACCGCATCGCCGCCAACGGCGACACCGCGAACAAGATCGGCACCTACGGCGTCGCCGTGCTGGCCAAGGCCCACGGCATACCGTTCTACGTAGCGGCGCCCTCGACCACGTTCGACTTCTCCTTGCCCGACGGCGAAGGCATCCCCATCGAGGATCGGCCCGCCGAAGAGATTACCGAAGCCTGGGGCGTGCGCACCGCGCCCGGAGGCGTGAAGGTCTACAACCCCGCCTTCGACGTCACGCCCGCCGAACTGATTGCCGGTTTCATCACCGAAGCCGGCGTACTCCGGCCCCCGTTTCAAGACGCCCTGGCCGTGCTTAGGACCGGGTGACCGGCACAAGCGACCCCGCCGCAGGCGGGCGAGCCCGCGCTTCGCGGGGGAGACGTGCCCCAATCCCTCGCGCCGGTTGACCCCCACGCACCCGCATGGTAGCATGCGCTTCCCTCGCGTGGCACGGGCGTCCCGCCCGTGGTCCAAGTCACGTCGTAATGCGTCTCTTCACGGGAGTTGCCATGCCGAACATTACGCGAATCGTCGCTATTGACGGTCCCGCGGGCGCGGGCAAGAGCACCACGGCCCGCCGCGTCGCGCGGGCCCTCGGGTTCGCGTTCCTCGACACCGGCGCCATGTACCGCGCCGCCACGTGGTGCGCATTGCACAATGGGGCCGACCTCGATGCCCCGGACGCGCTCGCAGCCTCGACGGAGGCGATGGAACTCGTGATGAACGAGACGAACGGCGAACAACGGGTCGCCGTCGGCGGCGTGGACGTCACCGACGCGATTCGCACCCCGGAAATCACGCGCCTGATCTACAAGTTGGACCAGAACCCGGCGGTACGGCGGCGGCTCGTCGCGCTGCAGCGGGAGATAGGCGCTCGCGGCCCAACGGTGGCCGAGGGGCGCGACATCGGCACGGTGGTTTTCCCCGAGGCGGCGTGCAAGATATTCCTCGATGCATCTCTCGAAGAGCGCACGCGTCGTCGCGCGCGCGAACTCGAATCCAAGGGCGTTGCCGTCGACCTCGAAGCGTTGCGCGCGGAGATACATGATCGCGACGAGAAGAACAGGACGCGCCGCGATTCGCCGCTCAAACAGGCTGAGGACGCGGTGCTGGTCGATACGACCGATATGACCCCGGACGAGGTGGTCGACGCCATTGTGCGCCTTGCGCGGGAGCGGCTGTGAACGGGGCGCCCAAGCGCCTATGGCGCATCGCCGCGCAAGACCGCGCCGCCGCCATGGAACTCGCGCGGACGGTCGGCGTGCATCCCGTCGTGGCCCAACTCCTGCTCGCCCGCGGCGTGACCTCGGAGGACGCCGCCCGCGAGTTCCTGAATCCCGCGCTTCGACAACTCGGCGACCCCTTCGCGCTTACGGACATGCGCGCCGCCGTGGACCGTATCGCCGCCGCCCGCCAACGTAACGAGCACGTCCGCGTCTTCGGCGACTACGACGTCGATGGCATCGCCGCCTGCGCCATCCTGCACGCGGGACTGCGGCGCTTCGGCGTCGATCGCGTCAGTTGCGGCCTGCCCCAGCGGCTGGTCGAAGGCTACGGCATCAGCGTCGAGCACGTGGACGCCGCGCACGCCGACGACGTCTCCCTGATCATCACCGTGGACAACGGGGTGCGCGCCTATGACGCGGCGGCCCGCGCCCGGGAACTCGGGATCGACCTTATTATTACGGACCACCACGCCGTAGACGGCCTCTTGCCCGAGGCCGTCGCGGTGATCAACCCCAAACGGGACGCCGCGGACCTGCCCACGGCTCACCTGTGCGGCGCGGGCATTGCCTTCAAACTCTCCGAGGCGCTCAACGGCAGCCGGAACGACCTGGACCTGGCCGCCCTCGGCACCGTGGCCGACATCGTGCCGCTCCTGGGCGAGAACCGCGTCATCGTGGCCCTGGGGCTTAAACACATGGCGCGTTACGCCCGCACCAGCCTTGCCCAACTCGCGGACGTGGCCGGACTCAACGTGCGCGAACTCCGCGCGCGGCATCTCGGCTTCCATCTGGCCCCAAGGCTCAACGCCGCGGGCCGCCTCAGCGACGGCCGCGCCGCACTGCGCCTCCTCCTCGAGGAAGACGCCGCCCAAGCACGCGAACTAGCCGTCGAACTTCACGCCGCCAACGACGAGCGCCGCGACCTAGAAAAACGCATCTACGACGAGGCTGTGGCGGAACTTGAACACGTCTTCACACCTGAGCAACGCACCATCGTGCTCGCCCGGCGCGGCTGGCACTCGGGCGTCATCGGTATCGTCGCCACGCGCGTGCAAACCCACTTCTTCCGCCCGGTAACGCTCATCGCCATCGACGACGACGGCATGGGCAAGGGCTCGGCCCGGAGCATCCCCGGCTTTGACTTGGTGGGCGCGTTCGCCGCGTGCGTAGGAACTTTCGAACAATACGGCGGCCACCAGGCCGCCGCGGGGTTGACCATCCGCGAGGAGAACATCCCGGCTTTTCGCGAGGCCTTCGAGGCAGAAGCCCTCCGCCGCCTCGGCCCGGACGAAATCCTGCCCGCCCTTGATATCGACGGTCCCGTGTCGCTAAGCGAGATCGACGGCGCCTTCATGAGCGCGCTTGCGCGGCTCGAGCCCTTCGGCAATAAGAACCCCGCGCCCCTCTTCTGCGCGTTGGAGGTCGACCTGATACCCCATTCACCCCGCGCGCTCAACGGCGGCCACGTCAAGTTCGCCGTGCGGCAGGGTGGCCGGGTCTTCGATGTCGTCGGGTTCGGCTTCGGCGAATGGATCCGCCCCGACGCGATCCCCCGCAGACTCGACATCGCTTTCGTGCCCGAGACCAACACCTACCGCGGCGAAACCTCGATCCAACTGGTCCTCCGCGACCTGCGGCCCGCCGGGAAGACACACTGAAGCCGGTCTACGTTCGTAGTACAGCCTTCAGCCTCTCCCCAATCACGGGTATAGATACTGCTTATCCCAGCCGTCGTCGGTGCGGGTATACAAGAGGCGCTCGTGAAGCCGATACGGCCTTTTCAGCCAGAACTCGATGGCCTCCGGCACGAGGCGATATCCCGACCAGAACTCCGGTCGGGGAACCTTGCCGATGGCGTACTTTGCCGCGAAAATCGCCACGCGCTTCTCCAACTCGAAGCGCCCCACCAACGGCTGCGACTGCTTCGAGGCCCACGCCCCAATCTGGCTCTCTTTCGGCCGCGACGCGAAGTAGGCGTCCGCCTCGGCGTCGCTTACCCGCTCGATCCGCCCCCGGATGCGCACCTGCCGGTCGAGCGGTCCCCAATAGAAGCACAACGCGGCGTGGGGCAGTGCATCGAGCTGTCGCGCTTTCGGGCTCTCCAGGTTGGTGTAGAACAAAAACCCCCGTGCATCCGCCGCCTTGACCAGCACGATCCGCGCGTCCGGCATGCCCAGCGCATCGACCGTGGCCAACGTAGCGGCAGTAGGCTCCGGAATGGCGTCTGTTCGGGCTTGCGCCTCGGCGAACCACGCCGTAAACGTAACCAGCGGGTCGTCCTCAAATGGTATAGGCATGAAACACCATGCTCCTGTTCGTCATAGACGGGAAAGCGGTCCGCATTGCGGGTTGATTTCACACGAAGCGCCGCATGTACTCCAGGCTCCGCGTCGCGATGGCTTCGGGACCCGGGTCGAACTTGAACACCTCCACCGAGAGGTACCCGGTGTATTGAATGTCGCGCAGCGCCTCGAATATGGGACCGAAATCGACTTCTCCGAAGCCCGGCCCCTCCAGGTTATCGTCATTCGCGTGATAATGGCGCAGATATTTCGCGTATTTGCGGATCAGCGTCGGCCGGTCCTCCGCCTGAAACGCCATCGCCTTCGTGTCGAGCAACAACTGGAAATTCGGATGATTGATCGCCTCGATCAGCTCGACCGTCTCTTCCACCGTCTGGCAAAAATTCGTTTCGAGATGCGTCAACTGCTCCATGCAGATGGTCACGCCGTATTCCTGGCAGCGCGGCAGCGCGCTCTCGAAGACCTCGCGCGCGTAGTCGAACGCCTGGTTGTACGTAACGTCCCGCATCACGTTACGCTGCTTCGGCGATCCGAACACCAGCACCTTCCCGCCGATATCCCCGCAGAATCGCACCAGTTCGTTCAGGTACTGCGCCGTGAACTCGCGCACCGCCTTGTCCGGGTGCGTCAGGTACACGCCTTCCGGCCCCACGAAGACCCAGTGAATTCCCGCGATGTCGAGCCCCGCCTCTTCCGCGCACCGCACTATCTGGCGGCGCGTCGCCCCGGAGATGTCCGTCACATATTGCGCCAACGTAAACGGGGCGATTTCCAGCCCCTCGTAGCCCACTTCCTTGACGTAGGCAATCGTCCGCTCGATGTCGTTCCAGTCCTTGAACACTTCGTTGCAGATGGCGAACTTCATGGTGTCCCTCCGGCGTGTGCCGCCGCGCGATGGCCGCGCGCGCGTGCCCATACAATAGGTATTGCGGGCGGACAAAGGCAAGTCCGCGTGTTCATGCCCAACGCCGCCCATTCCACCTCGATGCCCCGGATGCCCTATAATAGAGGTGCAAAGCACACGCATCGGCGAACCTGGGAGGCAATCCGGCATGGCCGGTTACGTGGAAAAGCCTGGCGGCGGCGCGGCGACCGAGGAACAGCAGAAGACCGAGAAGCCGCGCCGGTACAGGGTCTTGCTGCATAATGACGACTATACGACCATGGACTTCGTCGTCATGGTCCTCGAGGAGGTATTTAGCCGTCCCCGCGACGAGGCGGTGCGCATCATGTTGAACGTGCACCGGAATGGAATGGGCGTGGCGGGGGTATATACTAAAGCGGTGGCGGAGACCAAGATTCGGACCGTCCATGACCTTGCCCAAGGGCAGGGATTTCCGCTCCGGTGCAGCATGGAACCGGAATAGATACCGCATTGTCAGGAAAGCATGCTTAGCCGAGACTTACAGAACAGCCTCTCCGTGGCGCTTGGGGCCGCCCGTGAGCGACGCCACGAGTACCTGTGCGTCGAGCACCTGCTTTACGCCCTGCTCGACGACGCCTACGGGCGGGAAATCCTCGAACAGTGCGGCTGCGACATCGACCGGCTCCGCGAGGACCTTGAACGCTTCTTCGACGAGGATCTCGAGCCCGCCCCGGGCCGCGGCCGGCCCCAGCTCCAGCAGACCGCCGAATTCGAGCGGGTCATGCAGCGGGCCGTCATGCACGTGCAATACTCCGGCAAGAGCGAGGTGGACGCCGGGGACGTGCTGGCGGCGATTTTCGAGGAGCGGGACTCGCAGGCGGCCTACCTGCTCGGGACGCAGGGCATTACCCGGCTCGACGTACTGAACTACATTTCCCACGGCATCTCGAAGCGCGGCCTCGGCGGCCAGGAGCGGCAGCCAACGCCCGCCGGCGCCGAAGGCGACGAGGAGGGCAAACGCAAGCCGCCACCGAACCCGCTCGAATCTTTCACGATCTCGCTCTCGAAGAAGGCCGCCGAAGGCAAGATCGACCCGCTAATCGGGCGCGTAGCCGAATTGCGCCGGACCGTGCGCATCTTGTGCCGCCGCCGCAAGAACAACCCCGTTTTCGTGGGCGAGCCCGGCGTCGGTAAGACTGCCCTCGCCGAGGGGCTCGCCCTGCGCATCCACGAGGGGCAGGCGCCCGACGCGCTCAAGGGCGTCGAAATCCGCACGCTCGACCTCGCCGCCTTGCTCGCAGGCACGAAATTCCGCGGCGATTTCGAGCTTCGGCTCAAGGCCGTCATCAACGAGATTATCAAACGCGGGGACATCATCCTCTTTATCGACGAAATCCACACGGTAGTCGGCGCGGGCTCGACAACGGACTCGAGCATGGACGCCTCGACCATTCTCAAGCCGGCCCTGGCCTCGGGCGAACTCCGCTGCATCGGCTCGACCACGTATGACGAGTTCAAGAAGCATTTCGAGCGCGACCGCGCCCTGTCGCGCCGCTTCCAGAAGGTGGACATCGCGGAGCCGAGCATCGAGGAAACGGTCCGCATCCTCCGCGGGCTCAAGGCGTACTACGAGCAGCATCACCAAATCGCTTACACGGACAGCGCCCTCCGCACCGCCGCGGAACTCGCCGCCCGACACATCAATGACCGCTTCCTTCCCGACAAAGCCATCGACGTCATCGACGAGGCGGGGGTCGTGTGCCGCCTCGAAACCCCTGGCGACCGAAAGACCGTCCGGCCCAGCGACATCGAAAAGGTCGTCGCCGACATCGCCCAGATTCCCGCGCGCACCGTCTCCTCCTCAGACAAGGAAAAGCTGGGTGCCCTCGATACGGAACTGAAGCGCGTCGTCTTCGGGCAGAACGAGGCCATTGACCTCGTCGCCCGTTCGATTCGACGCTCCCGCGCGGGCCTTGGACGCCCCGAGCGCCCAGTGGGCTGTTTCCTGTTCACCGGGCCCACGGGCGTTGGCAAGACCGAAGTGGCCCGCCAACTCGCGGCGATCCTGGGCGTCCATTTCGCGCGCTACGACATGAGCGAATACATGGAGAAGCATGCTGTGTCGCGGCTCATCGGCGCGCCACCCGGCTACGTCGGCTTCGACCAAGGCGGGTTGCTCGTCGATGAAATCCGCAGACACCCTTATGCCGTTCTGCTCCTCGACGAAATCGAAAAGGCCCACCCGGACCTCTTCAGCATCTTGCTCCAAGTCATGGACCATGCCAGCCTGACGGACAACCAGGGCCGCAAAGCCGACTTCCGCAACGTGATCCTCATCATGACTTCGAACGCCGGCGCCCGCGAACTCGCCGCCCGCAGCATCGGCTTCCGCGGCGCCAACGACGAATCGCAGCGCAAGAGCCTCCACGCCGTCGAGAAGGCGTTCACCCCCGAGTTCCGCAACCGGCTCGATGCGATTGTCGCGTTCAACCCGCTGCCCATCGAGATTATCGAGCAGATCGTCGAAAAGTTCGTGCATGAACTCGAATTGCAGCTTGTCTCGCGCAAGGTGCGCTTGCGTCTCGCGGACGACGCGCGCCACTGGCTCGCCGAAAACGGCTACGACGACAAAATGGGAGCGCGTCCCCTCAGCAGGCTCATCCAGCAGAAGATCGCCGACCCGCTCAGTGACGAAATCCTCTTCGGACGCCTCGAAAAAGGCGGCGACGTCACCATCGAACTCCGCGACGGCGAACTCGCCTTCGCGTTCCCGTCCGCGCAGCCCCCCGCCTGAGCACGCGCCCGCCGCCCGTGTCTCACGGTTCGCGCCATCCTCCTCTCCGGGGTGCCTCGTCCCTCGTCCCCTGTCCCTCGTCCCTTGTCCCTTTCCTCCTTTCCGTCGCGCCCTCTTGACATCCGCCCGGAAACGTGAAAGAATATCCCTGTAAACAAATTCAGTCTTTTCCGAGGACCGGTTATGGCGAAGGGACTTACAAAGCGACAGCGAAACGTGCTCGAATTCGTGATCGAGTGCATCCGCGACCACGGCCTGCCGCCCACGATGTCGGAAATCTGCGATGAATTCGGCCTGACCTCGACGAATGCGGCAAGCGACCACCTCGTCGCGCTCGAAAAAAAGGGCTACATCGAGCGCAGTTCCAAGGCGCGCGGCATCCGCGTAACAGAGCAGGCGGCGGCGGGGCTCTATCAGCACAACATCGGCGCGCTGCCTCTCGTCGGGCGCGTCGCGGCGGGACAACCGCTCTACGCCACGGAAAACATCGAGGACTACGTGCCCGTGACCTCGGCGCAGGCGCGGCGCAAGGCGTTCTGCCTCCGAGTGAACGGCGACAGCATGATCGAGGCCGGCATCCTGGATGGCGACGTCCTCGTCGTGGACCAGCAGCGCCGCCCGAGGCCCGGCGATATCGTCGTGGCGCTCGTCGGCGACGAGGCGACCGTAAAATACTTCCATCCCGCGGGAGCGCAGGTGGAATTGCGCCCGGCGCACCCGAACATGCAACCGATGCGTTTCCCCGCGCGAGACGTCCAGATTCAGGGCGTCGTCGCCGGCCTCCAGCGAACGCTGAAATAACCGCGACGCGACAATGTTCCCGCGCCAGAGCCCCAGTCTATTCGGCGAAGCCGTCCGTCTTGCCTTCTTGGCGCGTCTCTGCCACAATGCGGCGCGTCAAGAAAGGGGAGCCTATGCCCAGCGCCACGCGTACGGAAACGTTCGATGTTAGTCCAGACGTGTTCTATCAGGTCATCGTGGACTACAAGTTGTATCCCGAGTTCGCGGACAACGTCGTGAAGACGCAGGTGTTGAAGGTGCGGGACGATGGCGCCCGCGTGAAGTTCTTCGTCCACCTGATCCGCGAGTTCAACTACACGCTCGACCTGTACCATGATCCCCTCAAGCGCGTGCACTGGAATCTCGTGCGCGGCGACTTGTTCAGCAAGATGGACGGCTCCTGGGACCTGAAGAAGCGCGGCAAGCGCAAGGTCGAGGTCACGTATTCGCTGGACATCGAGCCGAAGCTATTCGTCCCGCGCATGATCATCAACCGCCTCGTGTCCTACAACCTCCCCAGGGTAATGACGAACTTCTACGAGCGGGCGCGCGCCCTCGAAACTGCCGCGTCATAGCCGTTTTTGCATGCTCCGCCGCCCTTCGCTATGATCCCGCCCGGGAGAATTGCACATGCCCACAAAAAAAGCCGCCGGGATGGATATTAACGACCTGTTCGAATTGGTCGCGCGCGAGAAGGCATCGGACCTGCTAATCAGTGCCGGGGCCCCGCCTATCCTCCGGATTAACGGCCAATTATTTCGCACACGCACCGAGTCGTTGACCCCCGAGGCCACGCAGGCGCTAATCTACGGCTTTCTCACGGAGGAACAGATTGCCCACTACGAGGAACACAAGGAACTCGATTTCTCGTTGGCCGTCGGGCGGCGCCACCGCTTTCGGGTCAACGTCTATCGCCAGAAATCGTCCGTCACAGCCGCGTTGCGGCCGATTCCGGAGGTGATCCCGACCATCGACGAACTGGGTCTCCCGCAGATCGCGCATGACCTTGCCCACGCGCGACAGGGGCTCATCCTCGTGACCGGGCCCACCGGCCACGGCAAGACGACCACCCAGGCTGCAATTATCAACAAGATCAACAAGGAGCGTGCCTGTCACGTCATCACCGTCGAGGACCCCATCGAGTACGTCCACACCCATAACCAGAGCATCGTCGATCAGCGGGAAGTGGGGGGGGACACGCGGTCCTTCGCAGCCGCGCTGAAATACGTGTTGCGCCAGGCCCCGGATGTCATCCTGATCGGGGAGATGCGGGACCTCGAAACGATTCAGGCCGCGCTCACGGCGGCGGAGACCGGCCATCTCGTCCTCGCGACCCTCCACACGAACGACGCCATCCAGACCGTGGACCGCATCATCGACGTCTTCCCCGGCAACCAGCAGCAGCAAATCCGGTTCCAACTCTCGATGACGCTCCTGGCCATCCTGTCGCAGCGGCTCTTGCCCAAAGCCGATGGACAGGGCCGCATCCTCGCCTACGAACTGCTCCTGAACAACGCGGCTGTCGCCAATCTCATCCGCGAGGGGAAAACCCACCAGGTGCACAGCGTTCTCGAAACCAGCTACCGGGAAGGCATGACCACCCTCGACCGGTCCCTGAAAGCCCTTTATACCAAAGGACTTATAACGCGCGAGGAAGCCATTGCTCATATGCGCAACCCGAAGGAATTGAATAACAGCGCCGGGTAAGCGTCCCATTGTTTACGACGGCGTGCGTTCTTGTCGAAGGCGCCAGGGAACTTTTCCCAGGACAAGAGGATAAATCGACCAGCCCTGAATGGTAAGTGTCGGGATGGGATTCCCCGTCATGATGGAACAGAGGGAGTTGGCTTCGAGAACGCGGCAAGGCAGCGCGCTCCGGTTATTCACGGGAGAAGCGCCGCCGCTGCGGGAGTGGGCGGATGAACCGCTCATGCAGGCCCATGCCGAAGGCATGGAGGCCGCGTTCGAGGAATTGGTCCGGAGGCATCAGAAGAACGTGCTCAACTACACGTTCCGCATGGTGCAGAACCGCCACATCGCGGAAGAATTGACGCAGGAAGTCTTCATGGCGCTCATCAAGAACGCGGAGCGCTACCAGCCGACCGCGAAGTTTACGACCTACCTCTACACCATCGCGTCGAACATCGTCTCGAAGGAGTGGGCGCGCCAGAAACGGCGGCCCAAGCTCTTCAACCTGGCGGGCTTCTGGAACCGCGACCGGGCGGATCAGGAAGTCGACCCCATCGAGACCGTGGGCGATGATCGGGCCAATGTCCTGACCGCGTTCCAGAAGGGCGAAATCTCCGAGGCGGTCAACGCCGCCCTCAAGTACCTTCCCGAGCACCAGCGCGAGGCGTTCGTGCTCCGGCGGTTCCAGGACCTCTCCTACCAGGAGATCGCCGAGATCACCGAAGTCCCGGTCGGTACGGTCAAGTCGCGGATCGTTCGCGCGGAACGGGCGCTCCGACCTTATCTCGAACGGTTCCGGGAGTACGTCTCCTGAACGGCCCGCGCGGCGGCACGGGGTGATTCCATGCGCCACCCGTCAAGGGAACAGCTTCTGGCGTACGTCGAGAGCCTGATCGACCAGGCCACGCCCGTATCCTCGACGGTGGCCGCCCATGTGGCCGGGTGCAAGCGCTGCGCCGCCGAAGTGCGCGACATGCGCGAATCCCTCGATTTCACAGCGTCGGCCCAGGCGCTCGAGCCCTCGAAAGACCTGACAGCTCAGATTCTGCTGGCGGCCCAAGACAACCACAGCCGGGAGCCTCGCTGGCGCGTGCCCGAGCCGCTGCGGCGTGCGGGCCGCCTGGCCGCTGTCGTCGTGCTTGGCCTCGGCGTCGCGACCTGGTTCCGATTCGTGCTTGCGCCGTCCCCGAATGACATAGCATCGTCACTCGCGGTCCGGGACGGTTCCGGCCCCGTACCCGTGTCGCAGCCCGTTCTCTCGACGCGCGACCGCATGGACGAGATAACCCGGCTTGCCGCCGCCACGGCGGCGGACCCGCGGACACCCAAACGCCCGGCGGAACGCGCCTTGCGCCGCATCGCGATCCTGGTCTCGGAAAATATCAAAGCGGCGCGAGACGCCCTGCGGCGCAATCCCCGATCGCCGCGGGCGCGAGCGGCGCTCGAACACGCCCTCGCCGTTGAAGAGGATGCCTTACGCGCACTCTACCTTATCCAGTCGCCGCCGAGCGGGGGAGGGGGCCCCCCCGCAGACAAGCAATCACGCGACCCCGGCGGAGACTCGGCGTCTTAAGGAATCTACAGCACGCTCGCGATGGCCTCGCAGAGCCGGTCCATGTTGCCTTCCGTCATGCCAGCGACGTTGATGCGGCCGGAACCGACGATATAGATAGCGTACTCGTCCCGCAGAAGCGCGACCTGCTCGCGGCTGAGGCCCGAGAACGAGAACATGCCCCGTTGGCGTGTAATGAAAGAGAAGTCCTCTTTGATGCCTTTCGCCTTGAGGGTCTTGACAAACAACGCCCGCATACCGTTAATCCGGTCGCGCATCGCCGCGACCTCCCGCGCCCACAGACCCCGCAATTCCGGGTTCCTCAGTACGGTTAACACGATCTGGCCGCCGTGCGCGGGCGGATTCGAATAATTCGTGCGGATGCACCGCTTGATATGGCTGAACGCCTTCTCGGCGGCGGTCGCGTCGCCGCCGACAATCGTGAGCGCGCCCACGCGCTCGTTATAGAGCCCGAAGTTCTTCGAAAACGAACTGCACACGACCATCTCGAAACCGGCCCGATATAGCGCGCGAACGCCGGCCGCATCCTCTTCGAGTCCTTCGGCCAATCCCTGATACGCGAAATCCACCAGGGGCAGAAAGTGCCGCTGCCCGGCCAATCGGGCCACTTCGCGCCACTGCTCCGCATCGAGGTCCATGCCGCTCGGATTGTGACAGCACGCATGTAACAGGACCACGTCCCCCTCCGGAACGCGCGAAAGCGCGTCGGTCATGGCGTCGAACGCCAGGCGTTTCCCCGATTGATCGTAATATGGATAAGCCTTCGTCTCGATCCCCGCCGCGTTGAAGACCGCCGCGTGATTTTCCCAAGTCGGATCGCTCAGCCACACCCGAGCCGCGGGGTTGCAACGCTTGATGAAATCGGCCGCCACGCGCAGCGCGCCCGTCCCGCCCGGCGTGTGCGCCGTCACCGCGGCCCCGCCCGCGACGAGTTCGTGGGCCGCGCCGAAGAGCAACGTGCGCACCTCGATGCCGTACTCCGGCGCGCCGGGGATAGGCAGGTAGCTCTTGCTCTTCTCGTCCTCGAGGAGCCGCTGTTCCGCCTGTTTGACGCACTCGAGCACCGGCGTGCCGCCCTGCGCGTCCTTGTAGACTCCTACGCCGAGGTTGATCTTGTTCGGTTTCGGGTCCTTCTTGAATGCCTCAGTCAAACCCAGAATTGCGTCCGGCGGCGCCATTTCGAGTTGTTCAAACATAGGCTTGCTCTCCCGATGGTTTTCCCCGCATACCGCATCCCCGTAACCGGCCCGGATGATAGCCCAAGAGCACCGCGTTCGCCAAATCGGCTGTGGCGTTGCCTTAGAGCGCCACGTTCAGGAGGGTTTCCAACATGCGGTCGGCAACGGTGATGACGCGGGCCGACGCCTCGAAGGCACGCTGAAACTGGATGAGGAAGGTCACCTCTTCATCGAGGTTCACGCCGGAGACTTCGAGGCGTCTGCGGTCGAAGTCCTCGACGAACGAACGCTCGACGGTAAGGGTCTGGTCGTTGGCGCGGGTGTCCACGCCCACTTGGACGACCGTCGCCTGGTAATACGCGCTGAACGTCTGCGTGTCGCCGCCCAGCAGCAGGGCATTGCGCAACGCGGCAAGGTCGAGCGCGGCGCTGTTGTCGCCCGTGTCCAGCGGATCCGTGCTGTACGCCGACGTGACGTACTCCGGATGATCGAGAAGCAGTTGGTTCACGTCAATGGTTTCGGCGTCGAAACCGGTAAAGAAGCTGTTAAGCCCGAGCGCGGCAAGCGCGCCCGAAGTATCATTGGCGAAAGTGAAGGAATAGCCGGCGTCCGGCGTTATGGTCAGCCTCCCGTCCGGACCGACGAGCGCCGACATCCCGGTAAGCCCGTTGATCGCGCTTTCGATCGCGGCCAAGTCCGTCTGGAGGGCCGGATTGCCGGAGGCAAGCACGGGCACCGTGACCGAATCCACGATATTGCCCGCGCTGTCGTAGACGTATATCTCGAAGGAACCGTCCTGCACTGTAAACGGCAGGCCGGCCAGGGTCAGCGCCGTCGCCGCGCTGTTTACGGGGTACGTCGAGGTCATCGGCACGCCGACGGCGGACAGGCCGTTGCCTGAACTGTGGATGCGGTTGACCGCGTGAATCAGCGTGCGGGCCAGTTCATCGAGCCGGTTGTCCACCGAAACCAACACCGAGTCGCGTATGTTTAGCGCGCCGAAGAGTTCGCCGTCCGTGATGGTGACCAGGTCATCCGTATCGACGAAGCGCACTTCGAGCAGGTCGGGCCTGCCGGGGTCGATGGCGGGCGTGGCTACAGCGCGCATCTCGCGGTACTTGTCCCCATTCACCACCATGTCGCTGCCCACCATGATGTCGATTTGCCCGTCCTCCCGCTCGCGGTACGTGATATTGATGATCTGAGCCAGTTCGTCGATGAGGACGTCGCGGTCGTCGCGCAGGTCGTTTGCGCTCTGTCCGCTCAATTCCGCTTCGCGAATGCGGCCATTAAGGTCGGCGATGCGCGACATCAGCGAGTTGGCCTCGGGGACCAAGTTGCGCACCTCTTCGTTCGCGTTTGTGCGCAGGGTCTTCAAACGCTCGGCGGCCTGCTTGAGACCGGCTGCCAGCGCCTGCGCCTCGCTCAGGAGCGCTACCCGAACGGGAATGTCCTCCACGTGCGTCGAGAAATCGTTCAACGCGTCAAAGAACGCGTCCAGCCGCGTGCCGAACCCGGTGCTGCCCGGCTCCTGGAAAATATCCTCGATGCGGGCGAAATAGCGCGCCCGAATCGAGGCGTTGCCGAAACCCTGTACCGATTGGCGATACACGAAGTCCAGAAAGCCTTCGCGCAGTCGCTCGATACCGGCAACCCCCGGCCCGCGCCCGATGGCCCCGTATGGCGTGTAATTCGGCATACGCGTTATCAGTTCGACCCGCTGCCGCGAGAAGCCGATCTTGTTCACGTTCGCGATGTTGTGGCCCGTAATGTCCAACTGCACCTGCGCCACTTGCAGGCCGGCGCGGCCGATGTCCAAGGCGCTGAAAAGCGTGCCCACAGCATTCTCCTGGTTTCCGGTCCGCCACAGGCGGACGAGTATACGAATCCGCCATAGGCGGACGAGTCCGAACCAAAATCGAGCAATCGGCGTTCCAATTATCGGCATATCGCGTAAGTGCCTTTAGCACAAGCGCTTGGCGACTCGTCACATCGGGCGCCGTGCGCCGCGGCTGGCAAAGCTTGCCGCTCCGTGGAAAAACATGCTCCCCCTTCCCCCTTCCCCCTTGTCCCTGGTCCCTCCCCGCCGCTAAAGCGCGGGCGGCCCCTGCCGATATTCTGTTGTGAGAACACTGTAACGCGCCCTTGGCGCGAAACTCGGACCGTTGAATATGTCCATCATCGACGCCATAGCCGCCAACACGCCGCTTCCCGACAAGCCGGGGAGCGGACCTGCCCGCACCGCCACTGCGCCTCGTCGCGCGTCAGGCGGCGACGGCGTTGTCATCAGCGAGGAAGCCCTGGCCGCCGCCGAAAGCGCGCGCTTTTCCGTAGTCGCCGCCGGAAACCGCGATATTCGCGAGGAACTCATTGCCGAAGCCCGCGCGGACCTGGAGCGCGGCGCCCACCGTATCCAGGAGGTGGTGATGCAAGTCGCGCAGCGGATGTTCCCCCTCGTGGAGCCGTGATCCATTTGGGACGAGACACCCCGCCTCCTTAACTCACCGCAAGCTAAACCGCCGTATCCGCTCGCGGATTTCGTCGAATCGCCGCACCTGGTCCTTCTTCGGGCGTTTGGCGGCCACGAAATCGATGCGCGTGGTGCGCCGCCTCGGCGCGCGCCACGTGTCGGCGTCCACTGCGGCAAGTAGCGTTAGTCCGGCGCCTTTAACGGCATCTTGAAAGACCCGGCCGGGGTACACTCGTTCCCGGACCAGGCACTCGGGGCCGGTGTTGACGCGGATGATCGAGTCGGCGATGCCGGTGGTCTTGTCGTAGCTGCTGGTCCAGGCCGTCTCGAAGCGTCCGTTCGATTCCGTCCATGAGCGGTCCGCGAAATGATCGGTCACCATGCGTTCCGTCACGATATCGAAATAGAGAATCCCGCCCGGTTCCAGCACGTCGGCGAAGCCCGAGATCGCGCTTCTGACGGCGTCCTCCTCCAGCAGGAAGTTGAGGCTGTCGAAGAGACACGTAATCAAGTGGAAGCCGCCGCGAAAGGGCAGGGCGGACATGTCGGCGGCTGCCACGCGTCCTTCCGTGTGCGCGCGGCCCGTCCGCAACATGGCAAAGGACAGGTCGACGCCCACGCTGCGCCAGCCTTGCGCGCGCAGGCGTGCGATCAAGGACCCCGTACCGCAGGCGATGTCGAGGTGCCGGAAGCCCGGCGGCGGCAATTCGCCGAGCGTCGCGGTTACGGCGGCCCAATGATCGTAATCGACGTGCTCCATGATCACGTCGTAATATCGTGCGAGCACGTCGAAGGCGTCCGGACGGGTCATGCCCCGAATTCCTCCTCGACCCACGCATGAAAGGCCGCGCTCGTCGGGTCCAGCACCGCCGTGTCGCGGTGAAACCGCAGCCGGGCCTCCGCCGCGTATCGTAGCGCCGCCTCGAACCCCTCGCGCCGCAGAAGCTCCCGCGTCCGCGCGGCCTCGGCATAGTCGCGCGTCGGCTCGGCGAAGTCGGCCACGTACAACGCCTGCCCGAGACGGCAGAAGCGGGGTCGGCCCGTCGTGTGCCAGTACACCGCGTCGTACACGTCGGGGTCGTCCACCGCTAATTCGCGCCGGATTTCCTCGGCGGCCACGGGCCCGTGCAGCAGGTTCGGCTTGGCCTCGTGCCATGGCTGGACAACGATGCCGTAGGCCCGCGCGCGGCGCAGCATCTCTTCATTCTCGAGGGTGCGGCAAAGGTCGTGCAATAGGCCCGCGGTCACCGCGAGGTCATGGTCGACGCCGACGCGCTCCGCGAAGGAAGACACGAACTCGGCGACAAATATGGCGTGTTGCGCCTTCTTCTCCGGCACGCGTTGGTGTAGCAGCGCCACGTATGCCTTGGCGCCCGGCGCCCTAATAATGGGCATGATACAGCCCTCGCTCGCCGATGACGCGCAGTACCGGCGCCGGGAGCCACGGGCTCAGGTCCTCGCCCGCCGCAAGCCGTTTGCGGATTTCCGTCGAGGATACGGCCGATGGCGTGATCCGCAGAAGTTGGCAACGGTCCGCATAGGGAACCTGCGCGTTCCCGGCGGTGTCGGGACGCGGCGCGACCAGCAGCCGCGCGCGCGCGACGATGTCCTCCGCTCGCCGCCATCGCGGCAGATCGATCAACGAATCGAAGCCGACGATAAGGAAAAGCAGGCATCCGGGGTGGATACTGCTCAGCGCTTCCAGCGTGTCGATGGTATAACTGGGTCCTTCGCGGTCTATCTCGATGCGCGACGCCTCGAAGTTCGGCTCACCGGCCACGGCCGCCGCAACCATGGCGAAGCGGTCCTCGGCGTTCGTATGCACGTCGCCCTTCTTGTGCGGCGGCGTGGCGGCGGGCACAAGAAGCACGCGGTCCAGGCGCGCCTGTTCGCGCGCCGCGCGCGCGATATCCAGGTGCGTCTTGTGGACCGGATCGAAGGTGCCGCCGAAGACCCCGATGCGTTCGCCGTTACTCACGGATTTGCCCCGAGCCGCGGATGACGTACTTGAGCGTGGTCAGCCCCTCGAGTGCCATCGGCCCGCGACAATGCAGCTTCGACGTGCTGATGCCGATCTCCGCCCCGAGGCCGAACTCGAAACCGTCCGTGAACCGAGTCGAGGCGTTCACGTACACCGTCGCACTGTCCACCTCTTCGAGAAACCGCTCCGCGCTCGCGTAACCTTCCGTGATGATCGCGTCCGAATGATGCGAACCATACGCGTTGATGTGCTCGACCGCGCACTCCAGCGAGTCCACCACCTTGATCGAGAGTATCTTGTCCAAGTACTCGGTCACCCAGTCCTCGTCCGTCGCCGGATTGCAGTCGATGATCGCCCGCGTCTTCTCGCAGCCCCGCAGTTCGCAACCGCCGTCGCGCAGCGCCTGCGCCAAGCGCGGCAGGAACTCCGGCGCGACGCGCTCATGCACCAGCAGTGTCTCCATCGCGTTGCACACGCCGGGCCGCTGGAGTTTCGCGTTCACGCACAAGCGCACCGCCATATCGAGGTCCGCGTCCTCGTGCACGTAAGTATGGCAAATGCCATCGAGGTGCGCCACGACCGGGATGCGCGACTCGTCGAGCACCCGCGCGATAAGCCCCTTGCCGCCGCGCGGCACGATTAGATCGATATGCCGCTCCAGCTTCAGCATCTCGCCCACCGCCGCCCGGTCCGACGTGGCAATCATCTGGACCGCGTACTCGGGGGCGCCCTCGGCGGTCGCGCCTTCCGCGAAGATGCGCGCAATGGCCACGTTCGAGTGGATGGCCTCCGAGCCGCCCCGCAGAATCGTTGCATTGCCCGACTTGAGGCATAGCGCCGCCGCGTCCGCCGTGACGTTGGGCCGGCTCTCATAGATGATGCCCACGACGCCGATCGGCTGGCGCAATTGCGCGATCCGCAGTCCGTTCGGGTGCACGTACTGCCGCACGATATCGCCCACCGGGTCCGGCAGCGCGACGACCGCCTCAAGCCCCTCGGCCATCGCCTCGATCCGCTTGTCATTCAATTCCAGGCGATCCAGCATCGCGCCGGAGAGCCCTTTCGCGCGGCCCGCCTCGATGTCCTTCGCGTTCGCCGCCTTGATCGTATCCGCTTGCGCGCGCAACTCCCGCGCCACGCGCGACAGCGCCGCGTTCTTGACCCGCGACGACAACGACCGCAGCGCATGACTCGCCTGTCGCGCCCGCCTGCCGATTTCCAGCAACTCTTCCTGCAAACTCCGCGTTTCCGCCGCCATGATCGCGTGCCTCCTGTCATGGGAACGATGTTTGGGCGCGCCATTATGCCAGACCCCGGCGGCGCGGGGCACAATCTGCGCATGCACCGGGCTCGATGGCCCTTGCTTCATTCTGTTTCGCAAGTTACAATAATGTCATAAGGCTTCGCTGCAACATAAGGAACATGCGCCATGACGCAGGTGACTGAACGCCAGCTTCGGGAGAACCTCAGCCGAACGCTGGCGCAATTAGCCGCGGGCGGCGAGCCAGTCATTGTCGACGACATCGCCGTCATGATGTCGGCGAGCGAATATCGTCTCCTGCGCGAGCTTGAGGACCGGGTAGACCTTGCCGATATGGCCAAGGCAAAGGCCGAAAGTGAGGGTGCGGTCCCCTATGCGGAGGCTCGCAAGGAACTGAGCCTCTGACGTGGCCTACTCGGTGATCATCGAACGGGCTGCACTCCGCGTTCTCAAGGGCTTGCCCCTTCATCTCCGGACCCGCATCGACATGCGCCTCTCGGCGTTGGCGGAGAATCCCAGGCCGCAAGGCGCCGAAAAACTGTCCGGAAGCGACTGCTCCTATCGAATACGCGTCGGCGATTACCGCGTGCTCTATGAAATCCACGACCAGGTGCTCCGTGTCCTGGTGATCAAGATTGGCCATAGGCGCGAGGTTTATCGGACAAGTTAGTCACGTCCAATCTCGTCGGCCTACACCACGATTTGCCTTTTGGTAGCGCCATTCCCGCGATTGACTTGGCGCGCTTGTACCACATTGGCGCGGCGGGGCGGCCTCCTGCTATCATCGGTCCCTCTCAGCGTCCCCGCGTCGGGGACGCGGTGTTTTCAGTACAGGAGTTCGTGCGGTGGAACAGCGGATTTTCAACTTTTCGGCGGGGCCGGCCGTGCTGCCGTTGCCGGTGTTGCAGCGGGCACGAGAGGAACTGGTGTCCTACCCGGGGGCGGGCATGTCCGTCATGGAGATGAGCCACCGATCGAAGGCCTTCGCGGCGATTCACGAGGCAGCGAAAGCGAATATCAAGGCGCTCCTCGGTCTGCCGGACCATTACCGCGTGCTCTTTATCGCGGGCGGGGCCACGATGCAGTTCATTATGCTGGCCATGAACTTTCTCGGCAAGGACAAGTCCGCGGATTACGTCCAGTGCGGTTCTTGGGCGAGCAAGGCCATGAGCGAGGCCAAGCGCTTCGGCGCGGTCCGCGCCGTGTGGAGCGGCAAGGACGAGAACTACGTCCGCATGCCCGCGAACGAGGAACTCGACCTCGACCCGAACGCCGCCTACGTTCATTTCACGTCGAACGAAACCATCCAGGGCATCCAGACGCGCACCGAGCCGGAAGTGGGGGAGACCCCGCTCTTCTGCGATGCCTCGTCGGACTTTTTCTCGCGCCCTATCGCCGCCGACAAGTACGCGCTGCTCTACGCCGGAGCGCAGAAGAACGCCGGCCCGGCTGGCATGGCGGTCGTGATCCTGCGCGAGGACCTGCTCGAACTTGTTCCGGAAGGTCTGCCGTCGCTGCTGGATTATCGCCTCATGGCGGAAAACGACTCGCTGTACAACACCCCGCCCTGTTACACGATCTACATCACCGGCCTGGTCGCGCGGTGGCTCAAGGACGACGTCGGCGGCCTCGAAAAAATGGACGCCGTCAACCGGGCGAAGGCGCAACTCTTGTACGACGCCATCGACCAAAGCGGCGGTTTCTACAAGGGCCACGCGCGGACGGACAGCCGTTCGCTAATGAACGTGACCTTTACCTTACCGGAACCCGATCTCGAAGCACGATTCGTGACCGAGGCGAAGGCCGCCGGCATGGACGGGCTCAAAGGCCATCGCTCGGTGGGCGGGTGCCGCGCGTCGATCTACAACGCCATGCCCGCGGCGGGCTGCGAGGCCCTGCGCGACTTCATGATCGAGTTCCAACGGAAGAACGGATAGTCGTTCCGTCGGCCAAAGCACGCGCGATGGGGTCGCTCCCGGGCGTCACCGTTTAGCGGTCTCTTTCAATTGCTTCTTGCCGCCAACTTAGGTTAGACTGGTCTCAGACCAGTCAGGAGTATTCTCACATGGCGACAGTTGGTGCTTATGAAGCCAAAACCAAGCTGCCGGAACTGCTGGACCGCGTGTGCAAGGGCGAGGAGATTACCATTACGCGCCACGGCGTACCGGTAGCCCTGCTCACCTCGGCGGCGAAGCGCGGCGCGCGCAACGTAGAGGACACGATTCGCGCGATCCGCGCATTTCGCAAGGGGCGGACCCTCGCCGGGTTGTCCATTCGCGAGATGATCAACGAAGGGCGCCGGTAGTGGAACGATTTGTCTTGGATTCCTCGGTGACTGTTGCGTTCTTGCTCGACGACGAGAACTCTCCTTACGCGGATGGAATCCTGGGGGATTTGAAACGGTACCGTCCTGTGGTTCCCTCCTTCTGGGGGATCGAGGTGGCCAATGCGATTCTCGTGGCCGAACGGCGCAAACGCCTCACGTCCCGCGAGGCGGACCAGGCACTCTCACTTCTTCAATGCCTTCAAGTCGACGTGGTGGACGATGAACCGCTGCGGCACGCGACCGCGGCCTTGTCTGCCGCGCGCAAATATGGGCTTAGCACTTACGATGCGGCCTATCTCGAGATTGCCCAGTGTATGGGCTTGCCATTGGCCACGTTGGACCAAGCGTTGCGGCGCGCGGCTCGGAAAGCGGGCGTCGAACTGAGATCATAGTCGGCGGTCAGCCTCGTATCGCGCAGGCCGTCACACGCGACACCGAGTCCCGACGCGCGACCGGTGAGCACCCCTTACTAATCCATGCTGTTGACCAAGGCGATAATGGCCGTGAAAGCACGGTTGATGGGGTGGTCGCCCGGGTAGCGGATGAATTTGGCGTGCCCGTCCAGGTAGAGCACGTTTGCCCCGCCCGGCACGTGATTGAAATGCTTCGCCTCGGGCGTGACAAAGTCGAACATGACGGTGATCGTGCTTTGTGCCTGCGCGGCCGCCGCCGGATTATTGATGTCCGTAATTAGAAATCGCTCGATGCCTTCCCGCAGACGATACGCGGGCATGGGGCCGTAAGTGGTATGCACCATCTCCATGTCGCTGTCCGTCAGTTCCTGTACCTGCTGCATCGTCGGGTTGCCCGTAATCAACGGCTCCGCCAGCGTCAGCAGCGCCGTCACGAAGCCGCTGTCGAGGAAGGTCATGATACCGACCATGTCAGTGGGGAAGTTGGGCGCGTTCGCGCTGATGCCCGGTTTCATGTAATGCCGCTCGGTGAGCGCCCACCCGAAGTAGCCATAGGACAGATTGTCCAGTTGGCAGGGACAGACCGGATTATCAAGACTGCGGTTCCCGAAAGCGTCCTCGCAGTTCCATCGGCCCGCGTTATATCGCGAGAACCCGTCGGAATCCGAGGGACAAACCACGACGGCGAAATCGCTCAAGTACTCGGGATACATGAGGTTGCCCTGCCAGATCACGTCCACGGTCGGACTCGAACAGTCGTCGCCGTCGGCGTACTTGTTGGGCGGGAATCGTTCGCCGCGGTCCTCTCCCGCGTACATCTTGAGGGCCAGTCCGATCTGCTTGAGGTTGTTCTGGCAGCTCGAGCGGCGGGCCGCCTCGCGCGCCCGCCCGAGCGCCGGCAGGAGTATGGCCGCCAGGATGCCGATGATCGCGATCACAACGAGCAATTCGATGAGGGTGAATCCGCGCTTTCGCATAAGAGGCCCCTTTCTCTTTGCGGCTGTTCTGCCACCACGCCTCCAAGGTAGCACGGCGTCGGCGTTTCGTCAAGAGGTCTTGCACGCCCGTACGCGCTATCCACGATTGTTTCTTGTCGTTCCCCCTCGGGTCCCATCCGTCCCATTTCTCCCCATCCCCTTCCGCAGCCCCTCACCGCTCGTGCATTTGGTCCTTGATAGCGGCGAATACGCCCTCGTTGCCAGTGCCCACCTTCGCGAGCTTTTCCTTGGCCATGGCGGCCCCGCGGGAACCGGGCTCGACCTCGACCGCCTTCTGCCACGCCTGCACCGCCTCCCCGTAATGACCCAGTTTGTAATGGGCGTTGCCCATGTAGGCCCAAGCCAGCGCAAAGTGCCCGTCATGGTACAGCGCCTTATCAAAAAGGGAATGAGCGCGGTCATAGCAGCGCGAGTTGTACGCCTCGACGCCCTGTTGAAGAAACTGCTTGGCCCGCTTTCGTTCCTTGGTCTGCTCGCCGCGCAACATTCGCTTGGCGAGATGCCGCGTGTCGTGGTACAGCGTCTTTACGGCGTCTGCGGGCGCCACTTCGCGCCGCAACGCCCGCCGCAACTGCCCCGCCACGTTGCTCCCGTACTCGCGCAATCGTTCCTTGCGTGTCTTGGCCATGCCCCGAGTTTCCGCTGCTCGCCTGCTCTCTCTAATTTTACCACGGCTTCCCGATAATCGCGAAGCGCGCGACCCGTGACGGCCGCCGGCATTCATTCGTTGCTCTTGACCAGCGCCAGAAATTCCGTGTAATTAGCCGCTGCAACACACTTCTCAACGAAGGCCGGCGCCTGAAACGTGCGCCCGACGTCCGCCAGGATTTCGAGTTGCGACCGGTAGTCCTCCGCCGGCGTCAGAATCAGAAACACGATGTGCGTCGGCTGCCCGTCCATGGCGTCGAAATCGATGCCCGCCGGCGAGCGACCCACCGTCACCACGGGGGTCTTCAGCTGCGGCAACCGCGCGTGCGGGACCGCGATGCCCGCGTTGAGACTCGTGGACATGACCATCTCGCGGGCCCACACCGCCTCGAAAATGGACTCGGGCGTTGCGTCGCAACAGGCGGCCGCGCACCGGGACAACTCCGCGATGGCGTCATGGCGCTCGGGGCCGCTTAATGCGCCCGCGAAGCCGCGGGCCGACAGGAAATCGAAGAAACGGACCGAACGCTTGGGTTTCAAGATGGCCTGGATCGCGGATCCACTCGCCATCGAGGTCACCAGCGCCATGATGACGAGCGCCACGAACATCCGCTCGCGGATGACCCCCGCCTCGAGGGCCAGCAGCCCAAGGATGATTTCCATGGCGCCGCGCGCGTTGAGGCCCAGTCCGATGGCCCAGGTCTCTCGCGGACGCAGGCCGCTCCATCGCGCACCGAGCCGGCAGCCAAGCACCTTGCCCGCCGTCGCAAGCACCAGCACAAGCAGGACCAGCCCCGCGTCGAAATGAGCGGCGAAATCGACGCGCAGCCCGATGGTGGCGAAGAAAAGCGGCGCGAAAATAAAGGCAATGAACCGTTCGAGCGTGGCGCGGGTGCGCTCGCGCAGGTGCGGCGAGTCCCCGATTGCCACGCCGAAAAGAAACGCGCCGAAGATGGCGTGGACGCCTATCCACTCCGTAAACGCGGCGCTGAACAATGCCCCCGCGAGCGCCAGGCCGAGTACCCCCGCCGGCCACGACGTGTTGGCCTGTATCCAAGGCAGCAGCCGGTTCAGGATCCAGCGGCCCGCCGTGAGCACGAACGCCGTGAATGCCAGCAGCAGGACCACTGTGGTCCCGATCCCCATGCCATTCGCGGTCGCGCCTCCGCCCATCAGGCTCAGCACGAGCGCGAAGATGATCCAGCCCAGCAGATCGTTCATTATCGCCGCCGCGATGATGATCATACCAATGTCGGATCGGAAGAGGTTCAGGTCCATCAGAATCTTCGAGATGACGGGCAAAGCGGAGATGGACAAGGCCGTGGCGAGGAAGAGTGCGAACACGAAGGGCGGTGTCCCGGTAGCGGCCCCCAACAAGTCCGGGTCACCCCAGGCAGCCCCGAAGCCGAGTACGAAGGGCACGATCATGCCCATAAGGCCGATAGTCAGTGCCGCCCGGCCCTGACGCCACACCGTGCTCAGGTCCACCTCCATGCCCGCCACCAGCAGAAACAGCGCAATCGCCAGCGACGTCACCCCCTCCAGCGCCACCGGGAATGCCCCCTGCTCCGGAAACAGGGCCGCGCTCCATTCCGGCGCCAGCGCTCCCAACACCGTCGGGCCAAGCAGGATGCCCGCCAGAATCTCGCCCAAGACTGAGGGTTGCCGCAGACGCACGGCCATCTCGCCCAGGATGCGCGCCAGCGCCAGCAACACGGCCAGCGCCAGGAAGAATACGGTGACCTCCGCCTGCGTCATGCGTCCGGTGTCCAGGTTGAGCCCGGTCTCGTCGTTCCTGGGATCAATTGAAGCTCCCCATCTTCCACAATGCGTCTGTGCGCGCCCGCCGCGCGCCGATAGATACGCGGCGACATTATACGAAACAAGGCACGATAGGGCGAACAGATCCGTCGTCCGGCGAGCCGTCGTCCGGCACCCTATGCCGCGAGTCGGCGATCGCGGCCTCATCGTCACCGCGTCCGCACTATGCGGCGAAGAATACAACAGTTCGCGCGGCGGCGTTGCGCGGTGCGCCGCCTCGTTGTTGACAGGCGGGTCCAGTTGCTACAATTCGCGCGCCGCGAGGGACTCACACATTATGCGAACGCTGGTTTTTGGCGCGAAAGGACAGTTGGGCCGCGACCTGCTCGATGTTTTCGATCGGGAAGGGGAAGTGCTCGGCCACGACCTGCCCGAAGTGAACATCGCCTACGAGCCGCACGTGCAGGCCGCCGTCGCCGCGTTCGGCCCCGACCTCATCGTCAATGCCGCGGCCTATACGGACGTGGACGGCGCGGAGGACAACCTCGAAACGGCGTTTCTGACGAACGAGGTCGGCGCGCGCAACCTCGCGGAAATTGCCGAGTACTATCATATTCCGATGGTGCACATCAGTACGGATTACGTCTTCGACGGCTCGAAGAAGACGCCCTACGAACCTGAGGACTCGATCTCGCCGCTCGGCGTCTACGGGAAGACAAAGGCGGCGGGCGAGGCCGCAGTGCGCAAGGCCAACCCGCGTCACTTCATCGTGCGCACCGCTTGGCTCTACGGGCCGGGCGGCAACAACTTCGTCGAGAAGATACTGCGCCTCGCCAAGAAGGGCGGCCCCTTGCGCGTCGTGTGCGACGAGGAGGGTTCGCCCACGCACACGCTTGATCTCGCGGAGGCGGTGCTTGCCCTCGCGCGGACTGACGCTTTCGGCGTGTATCACGCGGTCAACGACGGCGCGTGCTCGCGCTTCGAGCTCGCCCGCGAAATTCTGGACCGCGCCGGCATTGGCGTGCGCCTCGAGGCGTGCGTCGCGAACGATTTCCCGACCAAGGCGCGCCGCCCGGCGTATTCGGTGCTGTCGAACGCCAAGATCGAGCGGGCCACCGGCCACACCATGCGCTCATGGGAGGCCGCGCTGGCCGATTACATGATACGGAGAACGGCATCCTCATGAAACGCATCCTGGTTACCGGCGGCGCGGGCTTCATCGGATCCGCCTTCGTGCGCTACCTCCTGCGGACCTATCCGGACGTGCACGTCGTCAACTACGACAAGATGACCTACGCCGGCAACCTGGACAACGTGAAGGAGTGCCCGCCGGACCGCCACACCTTCGTGCGCGGCGACATCGCCGACGCCACCGCTCTCGGCGCGGCGATGGAAGGCTGCGACGCGGTGGTCAACTTCGCCGCCGAAACGCACGTCGATCGCAGCATCATGGGCGCGACGGAATTCCTGCGCACGAACGTGGACGGCGTGTACAACATCATGGAGGCCGCGAAGCGGCTCGGCACGGCGCGCGTGCTGCTGGTCTCGACCGATGAGGTCTACGGCAGCATCGACACGGGGTCCTTCAAGGAGACGGACCCGATCAACCCGCGCAATCCGTACAGCGCGGCGAAAGCAGGCGGCGAATTGTTGGGCCGCTCGTATTTCACGACCTTCGGCGTCCCGGTGATCATCACGCGCGGCTCGAACACCTACGGCCCCTATCAATACCCGGAGAAGGTGCTGCCGCTCTTCGCGACCAACGCCATCGACGGCCAGCCGCTTCCCCTGTACGAAGGCGGCGAACACAACGTCCGCGACTGGCTCTACGTCGATGACCATTGCCGCGGCATCGACCTCGCGCTCCGTGAGGGGCGCCCCGGCGAGGTCTATAACGTCGCCGGCGGCAACGAGCGCGAGAACATCGAACTGACCCGAAGGATTCTGGAACTCACCGGCCGTGACGAAAGCCTTATCCGCTTCGTGCCGGACCGCCCGGGCCATGATCGCCGTTACTCGATTGACGCCTCGAAACTGCGCGCGCTTGGCTGGTGTCCGCGGATGGATTGGGACGAGGGCATGGCGCTGACCATACGCTGGTATCAGGAGAACGAGTGGTGGTGGCGAAAGATCAAGACCGGCGAGTACCTCGAATACTACAAACGGCAGTACGCCGCGCTCTCCGCAATCACCGAGTAGCTTGCGCCTCGTCCCTTGCAGTGACGCGGCGGCTGTTCTAGAATCCCCGCATGAGCCTGAACCCGTCCCCATTGGTCTCGATAGTCGCGCCCTGCCACAACGAGGCGGGCCTCATCGATGCATTCATGGCGCGGCTCCTGCCGCTGTGCGCGGCGTTGTCGCGGTTCCGCTTCGAGATCGTCTTCGTGGACGACGGCAGCAGCGACGCCACCGAGGCCGTAATCGCCCGCTTGTGCGCCGAGCACGCCCACGTGAAAGGCGTCGCTCTTTCGCGCAACTTCGGCCACCAGCGCGCCATTACGGCGGGCCTCGACTTCTGCGCCGGCGATTACGTCATCGTGATGGACGCCGACCTCCAGGACCCGCCGGAGCTGATTCCGAACATGCTGGGCAAATTGGAGGAAGGCTACGACGTCGTCCATGCGGTGCGCGCCGACCGTACCGTCGATTCCTTCTGCAAGCGCGCGACCGCTAAGCTCTTCTACGCATTCATGCGGCGCTGGGTCCTGCCGGACCTCGTCGAGAACGCCGCGGACTTCAAGGGCTTCAACCGCCGCGTGCTCGATGCGCTGCGCCGCTATCCCGAACGGGTGCAATTCCTGCGCGGCCTGTTCGCCACCCTCGGGTTTCGGCAGACGACCCTGCCGTTCGTTCGCGCATCGCGTGTCGCGGGCGAGTCCAAGTATCATGTCCGCAATGTCCTGCGTTTCGCGCGCGACGCGATCATGTCGAATACCGCGCTTCCGTTGCGCGCCGGCCTCTATTGCGGGCTGCTGCTGATTGTGGCGGCTTTCGGATACGCGGCGTGCGCGGGCGCGCTGGCCGCGTCCGGCGTTGTCATCGAAAACCCGCTATTGCACGTCGTCATCGCTCTTGGCGGCGCGCTATTCGGAACGACGTTCGTACTGCTTGGCATCATCGGCGAATACCTCAAGTGCCTCATGCTCGAAGTGAAGCAACGGCCCCTCTACATTGTGCGCGCAACCTATAACCTTCCCGCCGACGCGGACCGAAATGTCAGCCGCGACCCCGGACACTGGTAGAATCCGCGCGCGGCGTGCGGCCGACCATTGCCCCGTGCATTCCTTCCGTCGTTTCAGGTAGTCTTTCCGGAGTCGACGGCAATATATCGCGATCACGCGCGTCGACTGAACGGGGAATCAAGGGATACGCTCGAAAATGACCGCAAGCGCATCCGAACGCAAAGGATTTGAAAGGGTAGTCGATCTCGTCCAGATCGCCGGCTCGCTGCGCCCCTTGGCGGCGGTCATGGCAGGCGGCGAACGGGTCGAAGACCTGCTCCTTGTCGAGTCCGCCCGCGATCATGGGATCATTGATCGCATCGTGCTCGTCGGCAAGAAGCAGCGTATCGCCGAGGCCGTCGCCAAAGTCGGAATCGACGTACCCGAAAAAGACATTCTCGCCGCCGACGGTGAGGAGGAGGCCGCTGCCGCCACCGTCGCGCTCGTCAAGACCGGGGTCGTGCAAATGGTCCTCAAGGGGAGCACGCCCACCCATGTCCTGCATCGCCACATGCTTCCCCTGGCCGTGCGCCCCACCGTCAGTCTCGTATCCATCTTCGACGCCGCCCCCATCGCGAACGGACGCCCGATGATCCTCACGGATGCCGGCGTTACCACCGTCTGCACCTATGCCCGAATCGCCGGGCTCATCCGAAACGCGGTCGATGTCGCGCGCAGCGTCATGGGAATCGAGACACCGCGCGTGGCTCTCTTGTCTGCAAACGAGAAAATCCTGCCCACGCTCCCGTCAACGCAGCTCGGCGCGGAGTTCGCACGCCGGGGATGGCCCGACGCGATCGTTTACGGCCCGCTGTCTCTGGACCTGGCCACGGATCCCGGCGCCGTCGCGTCCAAGGGACTCCCCGATGCGCCGGGCGCGCGCGAAGTGGGCGGACGCGCCGATATTCTGGTTTGCCCAGGGATCGACACCGGCAACGTCATCTATAAGATGGTGAGCGCACTGATCAAGTACGGCGAGGCCTCGCTCGCCAACATAATCATGGGTTTCCCCCAGCCGTATGTACTCCTTTCCCGGTCCGACGCCCTTGAAACGCGGCTCAATTCCGTGGCGCTCGGCGCCATTTACGCCCAGCGGTTTTCCGAAGAACAGACCAAGCCACGAAGAGCGCCCGGGCCCGCCCGGACAAGGACCTATCGCGTCGTGGCCGTCAATCCCGGCTCCACGTCCACGAAGATCGCCCTCTTTGAAAATGAAGACTGCGTTCGGCATCTCGAATCGGAATACATGATCCCCGCCGCCGGCACGATCGAGGAACGGCGAAACCAAGCCGACGAACTGGCGCAGCGCGTCCTGCAACTCCTCCATGCCGCCAGTTGGCAATCCGTGGACGCAATCGCCGCCCGAGGCGGCTTCGTGCCCCGCCCGCCGGAGAAGCTGTCCGGCGGCGCCTATGTCATCGCGGAACTCCAGGACGGCGACGTGGTCGTCAATGAATCGCTCATGTTCGCGGTGCTCGAACATCCCGAAAAACAGCATGCAAGCAACTTGGGCATTCCCGTCGCCGCCGTCCTGGCCAGGGCGCTCACGGCCCCGGCGTACTTCGTCGACCCCGTGGTCGTCGACGAGTTCCTCCCCGAGGCGGAAATCTCGGGATACAACGGAATCGTCCGACGCAACATCTCACACGCATTGAGCATCCGCGCAGGCATCCGCAAAGCCGCGGAAATCATGGGAAGACCCGTCAAAGACGTTCATCTTGTCGTCGCCCATCTCGGCGGGGGCGTTTCCGTCACCGCAGTGCGCAACGGCAGGATGGTGGACAGCAACATCGCGCTTCTCGGCGGCGGGCCCTTCACGCCCCAGCGGGCCGGTCAACTGCCTACGGCCGAATTGATCGATCTGTGTTTCAGCGGACGGTTCACGCGCGAGGAACTCCTCGAAGAACTCACCACGCGGGGCGGACTCCAATCGTACCTCGGCGAATACCGACTCGACGTGATCGAGGATCAAATCCGCGCCGGCAACGAATACGCACGCCTGATCGTGGACGCAATGACCTACCAGATCGCCAAGGAAATCGGCGCCATGTTCGCCGCCGCCGGCTGCGATATCGAGGCCATTGTGCTCACCGGCGGCATGATTCGGTCCGAACGTATCCGCAACGAGCTTCGGAGACGGGTCGGGAAACTCGCCCCTATACTGATCTTCGACCAGCCGCTCGAAATGGAAGCGCTCGCCGCGGGAGCCCTCGGCGCGTTGACCGCCGGTTCCCCGCCTCACCGATATCTCTGGGAACAGCCCAACCACGCCGCGGAAGGAGGGACCCGTCATGACTGATACCGGAAAACGGCACTGGGTTTTCCGCGCGCACGTCCTGGACCGCGCGGGAGCCCTCACCAGCATCGCCTCCGCTTTCAGCAACGAAGGCATCAGCATCGACACCGTCGTCGGTCATGGACTCGAAGCGCACGCTGGCGTGGACGGCAGCGTCGTCATGACCTTCTGGTGCAACGAGCGCGAGAAGGACGTCATGGTCCGCAAAGTGCGGCGGCTGAGCAAGGTAACGGGCCTCGAAGAACATCCATATAACTCTCAAAACCTACGCAAATCAGCAATAATCACCGCAAACAGACGTCTCGCCCCCCATGATGTCGCCGGGGACCAGACCTTCCTCACGTGCGAACTCGTCGAGGCGAACGGCCAGACCTGGACCTATTTCCTCGCCGGCTCCCCGAGCGAACTCGACCCCGTCCTCGAACGGCTCGAAAAAGGAGGCGTGGTCACAGACATCGTGTATTCCGTTATCGGCCTATGAGCCCCCGTTGCAGTCCGACCCCTTCCGGGCGCGTCAGTCCTGAAAGTCGAGTCCGGCCCGGAGCGCCGCGAGATTCTTGTCGAGCATGGCGCGGCGCTTGCCTGTGGCCCCATCGCGGAAGATGGCCTCGATGGTTGCCGTTTCCACGATGGGCTCCGCCTTCAGCAAGGCCCCGAGCGCCACGATGTTGGCCGAACGTTCGGTCCCCACGACGTCCTTGGAAATCTGTGTGGCGGGAATCCACACCACGCGCAGGTCGGTTCGCCGCAGCGACGATGGATCGACAAGGCTCGTGTTGGCGACGATGAGACCGCCGGGCCGCAGCACGGCCTGGAACTTCTCGAAGGAGGGCTGGTTCATCAACACCGCCGCATGGGGCTGGTCGAGCGTCATCGCGCCGATGGCTTTATCCGAAATAATGACGACGCAATTGGCCGTACCGCCGCGCATGGCCGCGCCATAGGTGGGCAGGAAGGTGGCGTTGCGTCCCTCGCGAAGCGCGGCGCCGGCGAGTACATCGCCCAGGTAGAGAATGCCTTGCCCTCCGAACCCCGCCGTCATGAACTCAAACAGCATGGCAAGTGCCCTGACTTACGCCGTTGACTTCCGCCTCCGGCGTCGCCGCGGGCAGCTCGGGCGGTTTCGCCGTTACATCCTTGTAGAGGCCCAGGGGAAACGCCGCGCACATCTCGTTCTCGACCCACTTCTGCGATTGGACCGGGCTGAGGTGGAGATTCGTCGGGCAGGCCGACAGGACCTCGACAAAACCGAAACCGTTATGTTTTGTCTGGACCTCGAACGCGTGGAAAATGGCTTTCCGCGCGCGGCGTATCTGCTTCGGGTCGTACAGCGCCACCCGTTCCGAGTACAGCACGCCTTCGAGTGTGGCCATCATCTCCGCCATCTTCAGCGGATGTCCCTCGTTGTCGTGTTTCCGGCCCGCGGGCGTCGTGGTCGTGCGCTGCCCGAGCAGGGTCGTCGGCGCCATCTGGCCGCCGGTCATCCCGTAGACGGCGTTGTTTACGTAGATGACCGTGATCCCTTCTCCGCGATTCGCCGCATGCATCGTCTCGCACAGGCCGATGCTTGCGAGGTCGCCGTCGCCCTGATACGTGAACACAAACAGGTCGGGCCGCGCCCGCTTGATCCCCGTGCCGACGGCCAGCGCGCGTCCGTGCGGCGCCTCGACGGAATCCACGTCAAAATACTTGTAAAGCATGACGCTGCATCCGGCCGGCGCCACTGCCACCGCCTTTTCGCCCACGCCGAAATGCTCGATCGCTTCAGCCACCAGACGATGCGCCGTGCCGTGGGTGCAGCCCGCACAGTAGTGCGTCACCTTGTCGCAAAGGTAACGGGGACGTTCAAAGATCACTTTACTCATCGGCAACGCCCTTGTGCCCGACCGGGCTCACTTCACGGGGCTGGAGCACGCCCTCGCGCCACCAGACGTAGTGGTCCACGGCCGCGTCGACCTTGTCCGCCCACTCGTTGCCCTTGTCGACGCCGCGACCGTGGAGGTGCGCGAGAATCTCACGCGGCGTGGGCATGCCGCCGCCCGGACGTCCGAAAAAGTCCACCTCGACTTCCGGCCCGAGCACGGCCCGGACGTCGTCCACCATCTGACCGAGATTCATCTCGACGACCAGAAAGCGTTTGACGCGCCGCGCCAGCGCGCGCAGCGCCTTCGCTGGAAACGGCCACAGCGTCACGGGCCGGAACAGTCCCACGCGCAGCCCTTCTTCACGCGCCTGCTGCATCGCCGACAGCGCAAGCCGCGCCGCGGTCCCATACGCCACGATCACGACCTCCGCGTCGTCGGTCTCCGTTTCCTCATGGCGCTGTTCGTTCGCTTCCATTATCTCGTACTTCGTGCGCAGCGCGTAATTCAGCAATTCCTGGTCGTCGTCCTCCAAATACATACTGCGGATATTGCGCGCGGGACGGCCCTTCGCGCCGTCGAGGACATAATCCTTCTCGTAGGTTATGATCGGACCCGGCGGCGTCATGACCACGGCGTCCTTCATCTGGCCCAGCACCGCATCCGGCAGCATCAGCACGGGATTGCGATACTTCTCGGCGAGTTCGAACGCCAGGAACGGAAAATCGAACATCTCCTGCACGGACCACGGCGCAAGCACGAGCGTCCGATAGTCGCCATGGCCGCCCCCGCGCGTCGCCTGGTAGTAATCGCCCTGGGTCGTCTTGATCCCGCCGAGCCCCGGGCCGCAGCGTTGTACGTTCACGATAAGCGCCGGCAATTGGCTGCCCGCGAGGAAGGAAATTCCCTCCTGCATGAGCGATATGCCGGGACTGGACGAACTCGTCATGGCGCGCACGCCCGTCGACACGGCGCCAAGCACCATATTGATGCTGGCGATTTCGCTCTCCGCTTGAAGGAAAACCCCGCCGACCTCGGGCAGGCGTTTCGACAGATACTCCGGCACTTCGTTCTGCGGCGTGATGGGATACCCGAAATAACACCGGCAACCCGCCTGCACGGCCCCTTCGGCCATGGCGACGTTGCCCTTTTCGAGCACTCGTTTACCCCCGCGCTCACCCACGAACCGTTACCCTTTCACGCCATCGCCGTGTCGGCCGTTTTCGCTTCTTTCACGTGCCGGAAAACCGTTATGGCGACGTCCGGACAGACCAGTGCGCACAACGCGCAGGCGATACACTCCGATGCCAGCACAAACTGGACGGGATAATTGCCGGAGGCGTTAGGCCGCCCGTTCTGTTCGATGCAATTTTTCGGGCAGGCCTCGATACACAGGTAGCAGCCCTTGCACCGTTCCGTGTCAATGATAATGGTGTTCACGTCACGTCCTATACGCATTCCGGCCCATCAGCGCAATGCTATCAAAAACAAACGCTGCAATTCAAAGAGCCGCGCGGCAATTGCATCAAAACAGGAAAATCCAGGAAAACCGGCATCAGGTCGTAGGACAGCAACGGGAAGCCCCCATCGAAGGTTCGGAACGAGCTTCAGATTCCGTGCGTTACTCACGATGCCCGGGTTGACCTGTCGCAGACGGTTGAAGGAGAATCAGGATCAACGAGGAGAGGCGCCCCGTCAAGACTGCCGGGACGCGCGCCTCGAACAGGGAGAAACGAACATGGGCGACAAGGGAAAGAAGGACAAAGGGAAGCGGGAAGAACAAAAGAAAGCCCAGCTTACCCTTATCGAGAAACGAAAGAAGAAGCAAGAGAAGAAGAAAGCGAAGTAGCGCGATCTTCGTCGGATGGCCGATGAGCGCGTTGGCGTTCGTCGCGAGCGCCTGATGGAGCGCCCGCGCGAAAGGGCTTGCCCCGGGCAAGCTCAGTGGGCGCCGTGGCCGCTCAGACGTGAGGGATCAGCACGCCGAGCAACGCCAGCGCGTTTCGGAAGAGCAGCACGGAAAACAACAGCAGCAGCGCGCCGAGCGCGCGCATGAGGCACACGTATGCTCTGCCCGTGAGGAAGCGCCTCGAATTGCCCACTAACACGGCAATCAGCACCTTCGACCCCACCAGGAAGCCATAGAATCCCGCTACAAACCCGCCCGCCGCGATCGGACGATCCGCCCACGCCTTGACGACGATCGGCGCGCCCACCGTCAGCCAGAACAGGTACGGGTGCGGGCTCAGGGCGTTTACGATCACGCCCTTGCTCAGCGATTGCGGCTTGGCGCACTCGGCGTCCGGGTCGAGAGCGCCGGTCCGAAAACTCTCGTAGGCCAGGTACGCCACAAACAACGCGCCGGCGAAGGTAATCACGCCGAGCAGCGTCTGGAAACCGGCCAGGTGCGTCAGCACAAGGGTCGATACCAGGACGATGGGCAGGTCCGTAATCACGGGGACCACGGCAACCATGACGCCCTCGCGGACGCCGTGCCGGATCGATTGTGAAATGACAAGCGTCAGCAGCGGCCCCGGCGATAAACCCGCCGACAGACCGAGCACGATACCCGCCGTGATTGCAGCGACCATAACGGACCCATTAGACAAGGCCGCAACGGCGAAATCAAACGGGATTGCGGCGCGAAGCGTCGCGCACCTGCGTTATGCCGCGGGAGCGGTGTAACGAGGACGAAATGTACGCCCTCGCGCGTCGCTTACGGGTACTGCTGGATATGGATGTTCCGGAACGAGAGGTCCGTGGTCGGGTCGTGGCCCTGGAGGTGAATCGTGCCGGGGCCGGGGACGTACCCGGCTTTGCCGTCGCCCTCGGGCGAGACGGGGCGCGTGTCCCGGTAGTCGCTCACGAGATAGCCGTTAATCCACACGGCGGCATGGTTGCCCTCGCACACGATGGTCTTGGTGAACCATTCGTGGTCCGTCGAGACCACTTTGCGGGCCGGTTGATTGCCGTAATTGCCGCCGGTGCCGTAATCGATGGGCGCCTCGCGATTCTCGCGCCGCCATTCGTTGCGGACCTGGGATTCGTAGCCCTTCCAAAACACGCCGACGGGTCCCCGGTAGAACACGCCGCTGTTCAGGCGATCGCCGTTCGAGATGATGTCGAGTTGCAGCAGGAAGTCCTTATAGACGTTCGCCGTCTCGATCTGCCCGTTGCCGTCCGTGATATTCAGCGCGCCGTCTACGACCTGGAACTTGGACGCGCGGCCAGGGATGATGTTCCAGCCGTCGAGGTTCTCGCCGTTAAAGATCGCCTCGAGCGCGAGCGGGCGCAGCCGCAACTCGGCCACTTCGACCCGGGCGCGGTTGTTGTGGTGGTACTGGACGCCGACGTAGCCGCGCGCGCGGCCCGCCTTGAGTCCCTCGACCGGCTGGCCGTCGATGGTCGCGCTAATCTCGTCGCCGAGTGCCTTCACGACGATTTCGCGCCAGGCCGCCTCGCTTTCCTTTGGCTCGGCCAGCGTGACGACCGCCGACCCGTTCTCACTCGGGTGTCCTTCGAGGCCGCCGCGCACGACCAGCCCCGTCGAGCAGCCAGGCTTCACCCGCATCTTCGCCGCGAGCTCGAAATCCTTGAACTGGCACGTCGTGGCGAGCCAGCCGCCCGTGCCGCGCTCGCAGACCAATACGCCTTCCTCGACCTTCCATTCGCCGTCGCCGAAGACCGTCCAGCCGAAGAGCGATTCGCCGTCGAAGAGGTTGATCCACTGTCCTTCAGCCACCGTCTGTCCCTGCGCCGAGGCCGCGAACGCCAGCACCGTCGCGCACAAGACGACCCCTGCCCGTGTGTGGAAACGCATAATGCCTCCTTCCTTTATCCGCTTCTTAGTTGCTCGTTACTTGCCCGTTCCGCGCCCCCGTCTCAATCCGCGCAGCCGCGCCGGAGTTCCCGTCCGGACCGACAGCATGGGGGAGACGCGCCGCCTCCCGGCGGTCTTCCGAAATCGGTTGTTGTCCGCGCGGAAACCGGGGTATGATCATGGTAAACGAAGGAACGTGAATGCAAATCGGCCGTGTGAACATAGACCGCCCCCTGTGCCTGGCCCCGATGGAGGACGTGTCGGACACGCCGTTCCGCCTGCTCTGCAAGGAACTCGGCGCGGACATCGTCTACACCGAATTCACCAGTTGCGAGGCGCTTGTCCGCAACGTGCCCCGGGCCCTCGAACGCATCCGCGTCCTCGATGACGAGCGCCCCATCGCGGTCCAACTCTACGGCAGCGCGGAAGGCTCGATGGAATCCGCCGCCGCCATCGCCGAGGGGATGCGCCCGGACTTCATCGACGTCAACTGCGGCTGCTGGGTCAAGAAAATCGCGCAGCGGGGCGACGGCGCCGGGCTGCTCCGGGACCTGAAGCAGTTCGAGGCGGTGGTGAAAGCGGTCCTGCGCGGCACGACCCTGCCCGTAACCGTCAAGACGCGGCTCGGTTGGGACGAGGACAGCATCGTCATCCTCGACGTGGCGCGCATGCTCGAGGGACTCGGCGTGCGGGCGCTCACCGTGCATTGTCGCACGCGGAAGCAGGGCTACACCGGCAAGGCCGACTGGGCGTGGCTCGCGCGGATCAAGGAAGTCAGCGGCGTTCCGCTCATCGCGAACGGCGACATCGTCGCGCCGGAACAGGCCAAGGCGCTCTTCGACATGGGCCTGGACGGCATCATGATTGGCCGCGGCGCGATCGGCAGTCCGTGGATTTTCAACCACATCAAGCATTACCTGCGCAACGGCGAAACCCTGCCCGAACCCGACCTCCACGAACGGGTCGCGCTGTGCCTGCGGCACCTCAAGGCGCACGTCGCGCACCGCGGCGAAAAACGCGGCGTCTTCTCCTTCCGCAAATATTACGCGGGCTACCTCAAAGGCGTCGCGAACATCGCCCACCTCCGCCGCGACCTCATGCAGATCGAACAGGTCGACCTCATCGAAGAACGGTTGCGCCACTTTCTCGTCGACTACGAGGCCCACACCGCCGCGGCGTTGCTGTAGCGGACGAACTTGGCGGGGGGCGAACGGACGGGCGTGAAACCCTCTCTTGAAAGCCCCGGTCGAAATTCGCGTAATTCGCGAATGGTATTCCGGAAAGGTGCGTGCATGGCGGTCGGGCGTCACATCAGGCGGTATCGGGCGGGCTCGCGACCGTTCTCCCGCGGGTCCGCATGGTCGTGGCGGCTACTGCTTGGCCTTGCCGTGCTGTGCCGCGTTCTTGGCGCGGCCGCGGAAGAACCGATCCGCATGAATCAGATTCAGGTCGTGGCGACGCATAACAGTTATCATCAGCGACCCAGCGACTTCGTATTGTCGGTGGCGCTGGCCGTCACGGACGGGGCGCGGGCGTGGGATTACTCGCATGCGCCGTTGGACCTGCAACTCGATTGGGGCGTGCGCAGTTTCGAGTTGGATATCCATCACAAGGCGGACGGCTTCGCCGTGTTCCACGCGCCGTACATTGACGAGGGATCGTCCTGTCCCACGTTGATCGAATGCCTCGACACGGTCCGCGCGTGGTCGCTGGCCCATCCGCGGCACGTGCCCATTATCTTCCTGCTCGAAATCAAGGACGAAGCCATCGCGCTCGACCCGCGCATTCTTCCCATCGACGCCGGGGCGCTGGACAAACTCGACGCGGAGATTCGGAGCGTCTTCGCGCCGCATGAATTGATTGCGCCGGACGACGTGCGCGGCGACGCGGCCACGCTCGAGGCCGCCGTCCTCGAACGGGGCTGGCCCGCGCTGGACGACGTGCGCGGGCGCGTCATGTTCGTGCTGCACGAAATAGGCGCAACGCGCGACCTCTACACGTCCGGCCGCCCGTCCCTCGAAGGCCGCGCCATGTTCATCCGCTCGCAAGAGGGCCGCGACGACGCCGCGTTTCTTATCGTGGATTACCCGCGCGTGAACGCGATTCAGCGCCTTGTGTCCAAGGGTTACATGGTCCGCACCCGCGCGGACGCCGGCCTCCGCGTCGATGCGGACCGGCGCGACGCCGCGCTCGAAAGCGGCGCGCACGTCGTCACCACGGACTTCCCGCCCCGCCGACCCCACGAGGAAACCGGCTATACCGTCGAATTCGCCGACGGCCCCGTGCGCCGCAACCCCGTCACCGCGCCGCCCGCCTGTCGCGTCGCCGCACTCGAACCCGGTCCCTGACTCTGATTGGAATGACTTCGGGAAATCGCGTAGGCTACCTATCGAGACCGTAACGCAGGGCTTCACATGTCGGAGATTCAGGACAAACTCGCCGCATTGTCGCGCAGAGCCGGCCTCATGACCGGCGCGCAGTGGGCGCGGCAGCGCGCGGAGGAGGATCAGCGCCGCCGGGCGGGCGCCTATGACCTCGACCGAGTTCTGCCCGGAAAAGAAGTGGGGGAGGGCGACGCGCGGTTCTACCTCATCCGCAGCGACTTTCCCCTCGACGTGGCGCACGGCACCGTGGAGTTGGGCGCGGTCCTGAGCACGAGTTCGAAGCATATCGCCTTTTCGGCCTGCGACCCGGAACTCGAGGACCTCGACCCGCGCGCGACGTTGTTCATGGACACCGAGACCACCGGCCTCGCGGGCGGCGCGGGGACGGTGGCCTTTCTGGTCGGCGTGGGTTACTTCACCGAAGACGCTTTCCGGCTCGATCAGTGTTTCATGCGCGATTTCGACGAGGAGGAGCCGATGTTGCGCTTCCTCGCGGAGCTTTTCGCGACGCACAACGCCGTGGTGGGCTACAACTCGAAAAGCTTCGATCTGCCCCTCCTGCGGACCCGCTTCATCCAGAACCGCATCCCGTTCCGGCTGGACGGCTACATGCACTACGATGCCATGCACGCCGCCCGCCGCATCTGGAAGGACCGCCTCGGCAGTTGCACCCTCGGCGCGGTCGAGGAGGCCATCCTCGGCGTGCGCCGCGCGGGCGACGTGCCCGGCCACCTCATCCCGCAATTCTGGTTCGATTACCTGCGCAGCCGCGACGCCCGGCCCCTCACGGGGGTCTTCCAGCATCACCAGACGGACATTCTGTCGCTGGTCGCGTTGACGGGCCTCGTGTCGCAGTTGCTCGAAGCGCCCGACGGCGGCGGCTTCGAATACGCGGAGGATCGGCTCTCGATTGTGCGGCTGCACTTCCGGCAGAAGCACTACGAAGACGTGGTCGAGCATGCGCTGCGCTTCCTCGAAAGCGAGGACCGTTCACCGCTCCGCCGCCAGTGCCTTGAAATGCTGGCGTTCGCCTGCAAACGCCTGCAACGATTCGAGGAAATGGCCCGTTTCTGGGAGCGGCTTATCGATGAGTTCCCTTCCCACCTCGATGCGCGCCTCGAACTCGCCAAACACTGCGAACACCGGCTGCGCGACCTCGGGCGGGCGGAGGCGCTGTGTCTCGATGCCCTGGACCTGCTCGAGCGGCGGCCTTCCGGCGGCGAAGCGCCGCACACGGCGGCGGTGCGAGAACGCATCGAGCGGATACGCGGCAAACGCGCCCGGGGCTTGCGGGCGGGCCGCGGCGACGATCTTGTCCGAGACGCGGAGGACAACGAGGGGACGTGACCGGGAGTGGGGGAGTTCGCGGCGGCGGTCGCCCCAATCCGCTGTCCCAATCCGCTTGCCCTTGCGCGTTTGTTGGGTGTATGGTATGGGCACGCTTCTCGTCGGCAGGATTCGCTGTATATCCCATTTCGACATTCGCGTGTCGTGATGGAGCCGCGGGGATATGTCGGCGGAGGCGCGGTTACAGGCAAGCAAATGGCGGCGCGGGCCGAAAAGCGGCGACCGCACCTTGGCCCGACCGCCGCGAGTGCAACAAAGGACGGAGTGACAACCATGGAGATGAAATCGCAAGTTACGAGTTTCTTGGCCTTCGCCGCAGCGATCATGGCGGTCTGCGCGGGCGCAGCGTTCGCGCAGGAGGCGGCGCAGTCCCCAAACGCGGGCGCGCAACTCTCCGCCCCGCAACCCGCTCCGGCCCCGGCCATCAATGCGCCCACGCCGGCGCCCGAGGGGCCGGCCCCCAAGATAGTGTGTCCCGATCCGGAGTTTGATTTTGGCGAAAAAGACGAAGACGTCAGCGTCGAGCATGAATTTGTGATACGGAACGAGGGCGAGACGCCGCTCGAAATTACGAACGTGAGAACGTCCTGCGGCTGCACCGCGGCGAAGCCGAAGGACTCGACCGTGGCCCCCGGCAGCGAGACTAGAATCGCGGCGACCTTGTCCCTGCGCGGCCGTCAGGGCGAGAACGCGAAGACCATCACGGTGATGTCGAACGACCCCGTCACGCCGAACCTGGTGCTCACGATGAAGGGCGTCGTCACCGCGCCGATCATGTACGAGCCGCGCGTCCTGAATTTCGGCAAAGTGATCGACGACAATATCAACCCTCAGACGGTGGTTCTGCGAGCGCCGAAAGAGGACTTCGAAATCACGTCCGTCACGTCCTCATTGGACTTCGTCAAGGCCGAGTACAAGGAGCTTGAACCGAAGCGGGCCTACGAGATCAGCGCCCATATCGACAAGCTGCCGACCGCGGGACAGCAGACCGGCATGTTGACCATCGAGACGACCCACCCCACGCGCCCCCGCGTCATGGTGGCCGTGTACGCCGACGTCGTCGGGCCCCTCGACATCAGCCCGCCGACCATCGCCGTGCGATACAGCGAGGACCCCAATCAGAAGATTACCCAGGTTCTGCGCGTCGGCCCCGGCACGGTCAAGGAATTCGAGGTGAAGGAAGTGGTGGTCCCGGACGAGCGCGTCGGCGTCGAGCTGATGCCGCGTCCGCAGAGTCAATGGCTGATCAAGCTCATCGACATGCCCTGCGACGACTCCCTCGAAGGCAAGGAACTGATCGTGTATACGACCGCCGAGCAAATGCCCGAGGTGCGGATACCGTTCCGCGTCATCAAACCCGCGCAGCCCGTCATGCCGGCCCCCGGCTCGTTGAACCGGGCGCTGTCCCAAGGCGCGGCGGCGGCGCAGCGGGGTCAAGGCGTTCGCGCCGTGCAGGGGCCCGCGTTTACGGATGGCGCCGCGCCGGCGCCCGCCGCCCAAGCGCCCGGGGACAAGAACGCGCCTCAGCAGTAGCGCCGCGCGATCCCGCGGCAAGTGCTTCCGTAGAACAAGTGAAGCGCCCTCGGATGGCCGAGGGCGCTTGTTCTTCGTAGGGATGAAATTGGGCGGCGATTACCGCTTCGAGAACTGGAACCGCTTGCGCGCGCCGGGCTGGCCGGGCTTCTTGCGCTCGACCTCGCGCGCGTCGCGGGTCAGCAGGCCCGCCGTCCGCAGCGCGGGGCGCAGGTTCTCGTCGTTCTCCGCAATGGCGCGGGCGATGCCGAGCCGCAGCGCGCCGGCCTGGCCCGCAAGGCCGCCGCCGTCGCACCGGGCGCGGATGTCGAAACTGTCCTTGAGGCCCAGCAGGTCCAGCGGCTGCGTGGCGACCTGCACCAGGGTCTCGCGGGCGAGATACTCGCCCACGGGGCGCCCGTTCACCATGTACTTGCCGGTG
>JAKQEQ010000175.1 GCA_029556545.1 Candidatus Hydrogenedentota bacterium | reverse complement strand
CGCGAGCAAGGCCATGAGCCCGCCCATCGAGAAACCGCAGCAGACGAGGTGATCGGTCAGGCTCCGAAGTACGGCGTAGCCGTTCGTGATCGAGGCGTACCAGTCCTCCCAGCCCGTTTCGGCGAGATCCACGGGCGACGTGCCGTGACCCCGCAGGCGGACGCCGTAAACGGCGTAGCCGCGCGTGTACAGGTATTCGCCTAGGCTGCGCACCTCGAGCGGGGCCGCCATGTAGCCGTGGACCAGCAGGACGCCCCCCCGCGGCCAAAGCGGCCTGAGAAAGAAGGGCCGTCCGACGTCCGGTTTTTTGCTGAGCGCGGGGTCGTAATAACGCGCGTAGTCCTCTTCGAAACGATGCTGGTCTTCGCCCCACAGGATTTCGCGCAGCCGTCGGGCGGTCCAGCAGCGCGGAGCGCGCGCGACGTGATTCAGCGTGTCCGTCACCTCGGCCAGCGGCTCGATTTCGTTCGCGATGACATAGGTCATGTCGCGCGTGCGGACGAGGTGGAAGTCGGCGGCATCGTGTATCCGTGGCGGGTTCTTGATGAGGGTCGCGCCGCGGCGGCGCAGCGCACCCTCGCGATCGCACAATGCGAGGAAATCGTCATAAGGCGGGCAGGGCTCCTCAGTAAGCAGTTCCGGGTACTGGTCTAGGCTTTTGTGACACCGGTATCCCGGCAGCGCGCGGACCCGGCGGGCGCCGAGATACGCGCGGCGGCGAAAATCCGACTCCGAGAAGCGGCCCGCGGGCCTTCGCCGCAGGATCGCGGCGAGCACATGATCGAGATTCAAGGTCGTCAGCCGGTAGATGGCGGTCATATACCGTCGCGCGACCTGCTGCACCGCTTCCTGGAAGAGCGACTTCGGGTCGCGTTCGAGATCGTCCATGTCGTTCAGGCCACAGGCCATCATGGCGGCATACTCTGGCGCGTTCAGATACGTCCGCACATCGATGGGGTCGCCCAGTGTCACATCGATGTCCGTGTCCTCGGCCAGAGTCGTGCCTTCGACCGAGAGTTCCTCGAGGGCGCGGGGGGTAAGGTTGTCGGCGTAGCGTTCGGCGATGCGCCTCAGCAGGTTCTCGTGGGCGCGCATGGGGTAGTACGTGACATTGACCGGCACGATGACGGTGCGCTTGGCCAGCGCGGGCTCCGCGGCGTCGAGGGCGAATTTCTCGAGCGCTTGCGCCAAACCTTGCTGACCCGGCCGGGCATGGAGACAGCCGATCTTGTGACGGTAGAACTCGGCGCGCAACGCCAAGGCGGCGGGGCCCGTGTGCGGGGGGCGGCGGCCGTTGCCGCTATAGACCTCGAACTCGCCCCGCGCGTTCACGACGTGCTTGTCCTTGATCATCGCGCCTTCGGGGAAGATCATCCAGGGATGCTCGCCGTTGAGCAGCGACCGAACGATACGCGTGTCGCGGTCCGGGTCGCGCGTCGAGACCGTGCCGGTGGATTCGAGAAACTCGCCGATGCGCCCGACAAAGAGTTCCGCCGCGGCGAGCGCCCAGATTTCCTTGCCGGTGTGCTGGTGGAGGACGTAGGGGAGGAGTACGGTCTCGAGACGGGTAAAGTGATTCACGACGAAGACGACGGCCATGTCGTCCGTCAATCGTTCCGTATTGTGAAGCCGGACGTTGGCCTTGATCAGGCGCGTTGCCAGATCAAGGACCCACTTGCTGAGGGTGAGCGCGACGGTCGACGGCATCAGGCACTCCGCAACGCCGCGCCCGGATGCCGTTCCCCGCCGCCGGCGTCAAGGATACCATCCCTCCTCTTGTTCCGTTTCTTCCTGCATCGGGTGTACATCGTCGATATTATATAGCACGAGCTTGCGTAAATGCTCCAGGCTCTCTATACCGACCTGCGAAAACTCGATGGCGATGCCCTCATCGTCGACGCGCACCACGCGCCCATGCATTTCGAGCCGCAGGTTGCCCACGTTCCCGTGTAACAGCAGCGAAACACGGCAGGTATTCCCCACGGGCAACAGCCGTTCCGAGGTTATCAACATGCCATTGAGGCTTACGTTGCGCGATTCCCCTTCCATCAAGAGCCCGTTATCAAGCCGTACCTCCGCCGGAGCGTGAACGGGGCACCGCGTGGAATTGCGTTGTTCCGCGCTCTTAATCATGGGACACCTCTCCTGGTTCCGTTGCACGCGACGACACGCTGTACCCCTGCGAGCCCGGGCGCGCGCAAACAGCCCTGCGTTTTAGTACCGCCTTATCTATGAGCACAGGAGTGACGGCGCAATGGCGCTGACTCCCGGGAAGCACACCAGGCGTAAAGAGGGAGTACGGTCGAAGGAATAAAGCCCCCCCCCGGAGCTACGGCAGCCTCCGCTGCCCAGAACGAGTGTGCGCTTGAGCGACATCGCGGCAAATGCCCACCAACTCTATTGTATCAGAAACTGTCCGTTCTGTGAACCGAAAACTCGGTCGTGGCGTGAATTTTCGCATCTGACTGCGGCGTTCGCCGCGCGACCGCCCTCGAAAATGAATCATCTAGTGCCATAAGGTGTTTGATTGCAGCGCTTTACGACCTTGTGCCTCCCTCTGGCGCGGGCTATGGCCACAGGGCTCTTATCCCATAAATGGACGCGTTCTCGACAGATGTTCACGGATCATGTGGACAAGTGCTCCGGTTTCCGCATATACTTTCGCCCACGATGGGGCGTTGTGGGCAAGACGGGCGTGGGCATACGCGGCGGCCGCGATGGGGTTTTCGCGCGCGGCAGGCACCGGGATAGCGGCGCGAGAGGCAGTGCAATCATGCGCATCCTGCAAGGCATGTAGGGAGCGCATGCGTCGGAAGGCGACCTTGGGCGCTGGCGCGGCGGGAAACGGCGAGTCGGATGCTCCGGGAAATCGGCGCGGCAAGCCGACGCTTCGAGAAGGAAGGAGACGCAGATATGGAATTTCCGGCCTACGTGCGCAACGCGGCGGCAAAGTCGTGGATCGAGGAAATCGCCGGACTATGCAAGCCTGACCAAGTGTACTGGTGCGACGGTTCCCAGGAGGAATACGACCGTCTCGCGGGCGAGCTCGTAGCCAAGGGCTGCGCTATCAGGCTGAACGAGGAAAAGCGGCCCAATTCGTACTATTTCCGGTCCGATCCGGCGGACGTGGCCCGGGTCGAGGACCGCACCTTCATTTGCAGCAAACGCCCGGAGGATGCCGGCCCAACCAACAACTGGGTCGATCCCGCCGAGATGAGGGCGACGTTGCGCGGCTTCTTCGACGGCTGCATGCGGGGCCGGACGATGTACATCATTCCGTTCAGCATGGGGCCGCTCGGGTCGGCCATCTCGCATATCGGCATCGAGATTACGGACTCCGTTTATGTCGTCATGAACATGCGGATCATGACGCGCATGGGCAAGGCGGTGTGGGACGTGCTGGGCGAGGGCAAGTTCATTCCCTGTATCCATTCGGTCGGCGCACCGCTCGAATCCGGCCAGCAGGACGTTCCATGGCCCTGTAACAAGGACAACAAGTACATCGTTCACTTTCCGGAGGAGCGGTCCATCTGGTCCTTCGGCAGTGGTTACGGCGGCAACGCGCTCCTCGGGAAGAAATGCTTTGCGCTGCGGATCGCGTCGGTGATGGCGCGGGACGAGGGTTGGCTTGCCGAACACATGCTCATCCTGGGCATCGAAGACCCGCAGGGGGGGAAGACCTATGTCGCGGCGGCCTTCCCGAGTGCGTGCGGCAAAACCAACCTCGCCATGCTCATCCCGCCGCCCGCGTTCAGGGGGTACAAGGTCACCACGGTGGGCGACGATATCGCCTGGATCAAGCCGGGTTCGGATGGGCGCCTCTACGCCATCAATCCCGAGGCAGGGTTCTTCGGAGTGGCGCCGGGCACCTCGTATCAATCGAACCCGAACGCGATGGACTCGATCAGTCACGACGGCATCTTCACGAATGTGGCGCTCACTCACGACGGCGATGTATGGTGGGAGGGCATGACGGAGGCCCCCCCGGATCATCTTACGGACTGGCGCGGGCAGGAGTGGACGCCGGACTGCGGGCGGCCTGCCTCGCACCCGAACGCACGATTCACCGCTCCCGTCTCGAATTGTCCTTGCGCCGACCCGAATTGGGAAGACCCGAAAGGCGTGCCTATCAGCGCTTTCGTGTTCGGTGGCCGCCGCAGCGACACCGTGCCGCTGGTAATGCAGGCGTCGAGTTGGACCCACGGCGTCTATCTGGCGGCCACGATGGGTTCCGAACAGACCGCAGCCGCCGCGGGCAAGGTCGGCGTCGTGCGGCGGGACCCCTTCGCCATGTTGCCGTTCTGCGGCTACCATATGGCCGAGTACTGGAACCACTGGTGCGACATGGCCCGCAAGATTGCGCATACGCCGCTAATCTTCAGCGTCAACTGGTTCCGGCGGGACAAGGACGGCAATTTCACCTGGCCCGGTTTCGGGGAGAATATGCGCGCGCTCAAGTGGATCATCGACCGCGTGCACGGGCGCGCCCGCGCCGAGGAGAATCCCCTGGGTTGGACGCCGCGGTATCGCGACCTCGAATGGGGCGGCATGGAAGACTTCACGCCGGAGCGGTTTAATCAAGTCATTCTGGTCAATCGCGCCGCCTGGGAAAAAGAACTGGAGTCCCACGCCGAACTCTTCGAGCAAATGGGCGACAAATTGCCAGAGGAAATGGAACTCCAGCGTCGTCTGACGCTCGCGCAACTGCGGCGTTCTCCGGAGGAGTGGCTGCCCAGCAACGGGGCATGACGTGTGCTTCGGGTCCGGGTTGAAGCGCCGCGCGCGCCCGGCACGGTGACGCCGGCGCCACGGCCGTCGTTGCTCATGTGTTACAATAAACTTGCCGGGCGGCAACGCGGTGCGCCGGCGTGTGTTTGTAGGGGGGCAATGCCCCCTTTTCCCTGGGAGTTTGCGCGTGTCTCGTTCCGTCGCGGGTCGTGTGCCGTATTACGCAGCGTGTTTCTTTACCTTCACTTCCCTCGTGGGCGGCAGGCTTGCCGCGGCAGACGCCTACATGCTCGAACTCGAGACCCCGCCCGTCGCGACGGTCTACGCGGTGTCCCTCGAAGCAGGCAGCCATGCCGCCAAGGCCGGAGGCGCGACGAAGGCGCGCCTCAACGCTATCGAGGAAGAACAACGGCGGGCGCTCCGGGCGCTGGCGGGAAAGTCAACCATCGGAACGCAGGTCCTGTACCGCGCGCAACGAGTCTACAACGGCATCGCGATCAGCGCCCCGCCTGAGGCCGTCGAGGCCCTGCGTGCCTTGTCCGGCGTCCGCGCGGTCCACAAACTGCGCCCCGTCTGCGTGGGGAACACGACCAGCATGCCGTTTCTCGAAATGCCGGTGCTCTGGGATAACGCCGGCCTCGGCTTGACCGGAGAGGGCGTACGTATCGGGGTGATCGACACGGGTATTGACTACCTCCACCCGAATTTTGGGGGATCGGGCAGCCCACAGGACCACGCCAACAACAACACGCGCGTCATCACGGACGGCTACTTTCCTACGATGAAGGTGGCGGGCGGTTACGACTTCGTCGGTGACGATTATGACCCCTTCGACCCTGTGCTGTCCGTGCCGACTCCTGACCCGGACCCGATGGACCAGCACGGCCACGGGACCCACGTCGCCGGAACCGCGGCGGGGTTCGGAGTGGACGCTGATGGCGCGACGTACACCGGGCCCTATGACGCAACCACACCGAGGGACAGCCTGCAGATCGGCCCGGGCGCCGCGCCTCGGGCTACGTTGTATGCGCTCAAAGTCTTCGGCAGGTCAGGCGCGTCGCTAGTGCTCATTCCCGCCATCGAATGGGCCGTCGACCCCGATGGCGACGGCGATTTCTCGGACCGACTGGATGTGATCAACTTGTCGGTGGGCGATGACTTCGCGCCGCACAGCAACCCGGAGGCCGTGGCGTGTGACAATGCCGCGCTGGCCGGCGTGATCGTGGTCGCGTCGGCGGGGAATGCCGGAAGTACCTATTTCGTCACGGGGACGCCGGGAAGCGCGCCGCGCGCCATCAGCGTGGCCGCCTCGGAGGACGACGACCCGGCTGAGGCCGACGTGAAGCCGGACCGGCTTGCTTCGTTCTCGTCGCGGGGGCCGTCGCAGGGAGCGGACAGCGTCATCGTGAAGCCGGACGTCTCCGCGCCGGGCAAGCGCATTCGATCATCGCGCCTGTTCAGCGCGGCGAATCCCGACACCCTCAGTTCCGTGCTCAGCGGCACCTCGATGGCGGCGCCGCACGTGTCGGGGGGTATGGCGCTGCTCCGCGAGCTTCACCCCGACTGGAGCGTCGCGGAACTCAAGGCTCTTCTGATGAACACGGCCGTCAACAACGTGTTTCGCCTCCCGGACTACGGATTGCCGCGCGAGGGACCGGCGCACGCGGGGGCGGGCCGCATCGACCCCGTGGGCGCCGCGACGAGTTCGGTCATTGCCTATCATGCGGCGCACCCGGAGCGCGTGAGCATCACCTTCGAGACCCGCGAAGTCGCCACCATGGTCGTCGAGCGCCAGTACCTGCGCATTGAGAACAAGGGCGCGACCACAGCCTCGTACGCCGTGGGGCTGGATTTCGTCACGAGCATGGTTGGTGTGGACTACTTCGTCCTACCGACCCAGACGGGCCCGATTCCGCCCGGCGGGCACGTCGATATCGAGGTCGGCATCCAGGCCGACGCGAGCCGCATCAAACATCCGCGCGATCCCGCCGTGCCCGAGCTTCTGAACGAGCACAAGCGCCACTGGATCAGCGAGTGGTCGGGGTATGTGGTCCTGACCCCGACCTCGGAAGGCCATATCCCGCTGCGTGTGCCGTTTTACGCCACCATACGCCGCGTAGCCAACATGCGTACCGAGACGCCGGGGCTGCGCTTTGAGAACGGGACCGAAACCGGCATGGAACTCGTCGGCACCGGCATCAATACGGGCAATGAGTACTTCATGTTCGACGTCGTCTCGCTCGTGACGCCCTTTGAATTGCTGGCCTACAGTGGGAACGAGACCGAGTTAACCGGCTTCGATGACTGTGCGGACCTCAGGTTCATCGGCGTGACGAGCGACTACGCCGCCGGCAAGGCGATCGCGGACGCCAAGGTCCACTTCGGCGTCGCCACGTGGGCGCCATGGGCCACGCCGAACGCGGTCCGTTTCGAGGTCCGCATCGACGTGGATCAGGACGGCGAGGCCGACTTCCTCTTGTACAGTACGTCGAACGTTCTGGACCCGAACATCTCGTTCGATTCGGACGTATTCGTGACCCGGCTCGTGGACCTCGAGGGAAACAACACGGTCCAAGGCTACATAAACGGCTATGGCGCGCACCAATATGATTCGGCCCTGTTCCTCACGGACGGGCTCTACCTGTCCGTTGCCGCCGCCGACCTCGGCCTCTCGGACGTGAACACGGCATTTGCCTTCAGCGTGCGGAGCGTCCTGCGCGGCGAGGTCGACCGGGTTGTCGATGAAGTCGGACCCCTCGCATACGATCTCGCGCGACCGGGCCTGGCTTTCGCGATGGGACCCGACGGGCTCCCGACCCATTTCGACCTGCCGGTCCGATTCAACCCCGGCGGCGGCGTGCTACCGGTCAGGTATGACGAGGCTGCATTCGCCAAGCGCGGCTCGCTCGGCGCGCTGCTGCTACACCATCACAACCTCACGGGCAGGCGCGCAGTGTGGCATCCAGTCATCACCGACGGCGATACCAACGGCGACGGCATCCCGGACATAATAAAGGGGGGCGGCGACGAAGACGGCGACGGTATCCCCAATATCTTCGACGATGACTCGGACGGCGACGGCGTCCCGGACCTCGTCGAAGGCTACGAGGACGTGGACGGCGACGGGGTCCCCAACTTCCTGGACCTGGACTCGGACGGCGACGGGGTCCCCGATCATGACGAGCACTTCATTAACAGTACGAACCCCTACGACGCCGACACCGACGGGGATGGCCGTTCGGACTACGACGAACTTTTCGTGATCGGCACGGACCCGCTCGTGCCTCAGCCGCCCGAACGCGCAACAGACGTTGCCGCGTCGGACGGAACCTCGGTCGATCATGTCCTCATCACCTGGACCGGATTCCCGGGGCTCACGGAATACCAGGTCTACCGGTCCGCCGACGAGAATCTCGCGAATGCCGTTCCGATCAGCGAGTGGATCACGGAAACCCGGTTCGAGGATCTCACCGCCCTGCCGCCGACCCTTACGCCCGGCGGCGCCTGCCGCGAAGCGGTGCTCGAATACCACTACTACACGTATTGGATTCTTGCCCGCAATCCGGGCGGCGAGTCCCGCGACCCTGACGGCACACTCGCATTCAGCCTACCCGATACCGGCCACCGCGCCGCGCCCGTCGCCGCGAAGCGGGCCGACGCCCTCTTGTTCGCCATCCTCGTCGGTATCTTGCTTCGCGTAAGGCGCCGACAGCGTGTCCCTGCGGGGTAACAGACCGACACGCGGGGGAGTCGACGGAGGGTCGGGCCACCGTGACTTCGACTTGGTCCGGTCGCGTTAGATCGCCATAAGCGCTTGCGTTTACTGAGTTTGCAAACTCTCCTGCATATCCGATCAGGTGGCTGAACATGCGCTTTTTCCCATGAATCATGTCGGCAATCCTTGACAGAAAGCACATTGGCGGCTACAATAAAGCTAGCGTGGGAATAGACCGTTGTGGCGGTCCCTAGAGGTTGTTGCAGGGTGCGAGGGACGTTAAAAGCGTGCAATATTCTTGGGGACAGTTTCCTTAATTACACGCACGGCTGCGTATCGACGATTGTGTTGCCCGGGGTGCTGTGGGGCGCCTCGGTTTTTTTATAACGTAATTCGGGGATAACCTCATTGAGGGGAGGCAGGCGTCATGATACGATGCACCACTTTTCCGGGGGATTCTTGGGGTGCATGCATGAGACACCGTTGCTTGGGAGTGCTGCTGCTAGTTGCCGTCGTGGCGTGTGCCACGAGCGTGCATGCACAGTATTCGTACCTGGATCCGCTGAGAACACCAAGCCAAGGGGACCTGTCTCTTGATTCGCCGACCTATGTAAAGTTTGACACGGTCCTGCGACAGATGACCGTCAACTTGATCAAGCGCGCGGACGGCGTCTACGAGGACGGTGTCGTGACCTACCGCTTTGATAATGTCTTCATTGGCAATACTGTGTCGATTGACGTTACAGGCCCCCACCCGATCTCTGTCCTCTCCGTGAATGATATGCGCATAGACGCCACGTTTAACGTGTCCGGAATCGAAGGGAGCAACGGGTGGAGCGTGGGCCGTTCGGGAGGGGGGATGGGCGGCCTGGCGGGCTGGGGCGGCGGCGGTGGAACGGGGGGCAACGCCGGCGGGGGCGGCGTCGGTGGGCCGGGCGGCAGTGGCGGTTTCGGTGGGCAAGGGACGGCGGGATCCAACAACGGCCAACAGGGGGCGGTCGGCGGTAACGGTTATGGCGGCACCGTCGGCAATACCGGCTTCGCGGGATCCGCCGGGAATAATGGTCTGAACGGCGGTTTCGGTTTCAATAACATTACCGGCGCGGGCTTTCGAGGGGATGGCGGCGCGGGCGGCGCGGGTGGCTTGGGCGACCAGACGGCCGGCGCAGCCGGCGCGGGGTCGACTTTACGCGGTACGGGGGGGATAGGCGCCACCTATCCGGCAAGTGGCGCAGTGGGCGGATCCGGAGGCAACGGCGCAGACGGTGGATCCGCGCTGGTTGGCGAACAAAGTGGGGGGGATAACGGAATCATCGGCAATCCGGGCGGGGACGGCAACGCGGCGCAATTCACCGCGCCGGCTAACACCCTTGACTTATACGCGGGTCCCGGGGGGGGCGGCGGCGGCGGCGCGGGCGGCGGCGGCGGCGGCGGTGGGGGCGCAGGTGGGGGCGGTGGGGGCGGGGCCGCCGGCGGCGGCGGAGGCGGCGGCTTGTTCGTATCATCATCGCCGGTGACTTGGTTTGCCGGCGGCGGTGGCGGCGCGGGTGGCGCCGGGTCAGGGGGCAGCGGCGGCGGCGGCGGCGGCGGCGCGGGATTGGGTCAACCGGGGGCCGTAGGAGATCAAGGCCCCATCGCCAATAACGGTACATCGACTGCCGTTGCCAATACGCCTTCGCCGGGCGGTGAGAGTCAAGGCAATGGCGGCGCAGGCGGACAGGGCGGCGCAGGCGGGTACGGAGGGTCCGGCGGGCGAGGAGGGGCCGGCGGCGTGGGCGCGCACGGCGGCGGCGCCATCGTGCTCGGCGCGCGCGGCCTTCTTCAGTTTGGCGGGGCGGTCAATATTTCGGCGGGCTTGCCGAAAGCGGGGGCGACAGGGATAATCGGTGGCGCCGCGGCGGACTACACTGAGGGTATGGCCGGCCGGTCCGGCGGTTCGTTCGGTTGGGGGTATATACATTTGAGCGCGCGTAGCGGGAACGGCAACGCCGGTGGGACCGGCGGGCGGGGCGGCGCCGGCAGCCGCGGCGGAACCGGCGGCCGCGGCGGGGCCGGCGGCGTGGGCGGCAAAGCTACGCCGGGCATGGTCAAGTTGCAGGGCTCGGTGATTCTGGCCAGCGCCGGCGAAGTCTTGGCGAACAACGTGGCCTCGACGCAATCGTATCATAACGGCAGGGTAACGCTGATCAGCAATCTGCGCAATCCATCGAGTCAACGCCCGGCGGTAAACCGCGTCGCCGATCCCAACGCGACGCCCGTGTTCGGCAACGTGCGCAATGACGATATACTGACAGGCGGCAACTCGTACGATGCTTTGGAGAACCATCCCTACATCGGACAATTAGCAAGCGGCGCCGCCACTGAAGGCATTCTGAACACGTCGTTCTGGAACCAGGGGCTCGTAAGTCCACCGGGGCTGTTCCGCATCGAGATGGTGCGCCTCTCCGGCGCCAATTCGCCCTTCGCGGGCTATGACCAGATATTCATCAAGAACAACAGCCTGTTCGACCTGCCTGAAGTCATTCTCGAAGTCGGGTCGAACGGACCCCGACCCGTCAATGGTGGCACGTTGCCGGCAGGCCGGGTCTTCACGACGACCGTCGCCTCGGTCGGGTCGGACTCCTTCGCGAACATTCACAGCCCGATCACGTATGACCCCGTGCAGGACGTGGCCGCCCAATATGGGCAGCCGGTCGTTTTCGAGGTGCGGAACGCCGATGGCGCGGGCGGTCTGGACTACCAGTGGCAGGTAAACGACGGCGGCGGCTTCGTCAACATGCCGGGGGAACTCTTCTCGACGTTGACGCTGGTGGCCGATGAAGCCATAGATGGTAATCTGTATCGCTGTCTGATTACGGACAACACGCATACGGAGGCGACCAACGCGGCGGAGTTCAAGCTGTTGTTGACCGTGTTCGGCCCCATCCCCGTCGGCCCGATACAAATATATGAAGGCGAAGACCTGGTACTGGAAGTCTCGGCTTTGGGCGGCGACGGCAACTACACATACGCCTGGCTGCGCGACGGCGCGCCGTTGGTCAATGGCGACAACGTTTCCGGGGCCGATACGGACACGCTGATAATCACGGGCGCCTACCTGAGCGACACGGGCGGCTATTCGTGCAGCATCACCGATGGCGCTAGCGAAAATGAAATCTCCAACGTGACTGTCGTCGAGGTCTTCGAACGGCCAACCGTTGCCATCGATACGGTGACTTACCGCGTCAGCCCAGGCGGCGCCGTCAGTATTCCGGCCACGGTGTCGGGCGGCATCCCGCCGCTCACCCTGACGTGGGAACGGGACGCCGGATCCGGGTTCATGCCCCTGGTGAACGAGGGCAGTATCTCGGGAGCGGACACCGACACGGTGACTATCGATCCGGTATCGGAGGCGGACGACCGCCACGACTTCCGGCTCGTCGTCCAGGACTCCGGATCCGACATGAGCGGCCCCGAGAGCGCGACGTCGAATACGGCGCGGCTCTTCGTGGGCGACCCGCTCGCAATCGAGGAAAGCCCGGCGGATGCGCTTGGCTACACGGATTCGCCTCCCTTCCTGCTGCGCACGCGCTTTACGGGCGGCTTCAGTCCCCTTACCTTCGAGTGGATCAGGCGGCCCGGCGGATCGACCAGCGAGACCGTTCTGATCTCGTTCACGCCGACGGAGAACTCGCAGGAGCTTTCGGTCGATCCGGCGGCCCTGGGCGTAGGCGTCTTCGAGCATTACAGCCGCATCACCGACTACTTCGAGGAGGTGGTATCCGATGTCAGCAACATGCGCATCGGAGAGCACATCTCGATCACGATGGATACGGAAGAACTCGAACCCGACGGCTTGGGGAACTACCGCCTCACCTGGAACGCCGCCAGATATAAGGAACTGCGGACGATTGTCGAGGGCGGGCTCGGCACGGTCGAAATGCAATGGTACTTCGACGACGGATTGAAGACGGTCCAGGCGCTCAGCGATAACGACACCCTGACCGGCAGCACGACGCCCGTGCTCGCGTTCACCCCGCTCGAGTTTGCTCACGCGGGCGCGTACTATCTCGCCGTGTCCGACGACCTCGAGACACACTACTCGCCGGTGGTGTATCTCACGGTCGATCCGCCCATCCCGGTCACCGGCCTGCTGGGACTGAGCATCCTCGCCGGCGTGACTGCGATCTCGGGCGCGTTCGTGCTCCGCAAGAGGCGGTAATTCGGTATTTGGCATACAGGGCCGCAAGCACACGTACTGCGCGCTTGCGGCTCTGGACGTCAAGGCCGGGACCGCGACACAAAAAGTTGGTCCTCCCCCTCCCGTCGAGCGGCCATACAGGAGCGGGGGCATCCTGCCCCCGATAGTGTGGGGCGCAGACTGCCCGCACCCGCAAACCTGCCCGCCGCCGTCCGTCATCTCCAGTTGATGTAACGACGGCATTGTCCCACGAACCCGCCGAATACGGAAGTTGGCCCTCACCGGACGCTTACAGAAAAGCACCCTGTACTTCACAGGACGCGCACGAGATATGCAGCCAGACAGCGTCCCCTGGACACGATATGCAAGACTTCTTTGAACGTCGCATGTGAAAACCCCGTTTTCCCCACGAGTGTCCACTGATTTCAGAAAGTAAGCACGTCAAACTCATAGGCAGGCGCAGATATCACCCGCTTAACAACGATCTTGAGGCCGCACCCGTCAACATACGCATTAAGAATCACCTTGTCATCCGAAATGGACTTGCTTATCCTGTCCTTAGCTTCTTTGAATGATTGGTCTTGTGTATTGACGTTCTCATAGAGATGACACGTGACACGCGCCTCGACCTTATCGTTCTCGACATCGAGTCCTGTGAGCTCCGTGCTTTTGAATGGTGACCTCGTCATACTCGCATCAGGTCTTTCCCTATCCCATACTTGAATCTCATCACATGCCAACAGCAAATATGATAGAGGGTCCTTTTCAAGCGACATCTTGACGCCTTGCTTGCTGCCTGGAACCTTCAATGCGTGAAGGGCCATCGCTGATCCAGCCCATTGCAGATACGCCTTCAATTCGGGCGGTGAACCCGGAAGCGCTACTACGCTTTTGATTACGCTCGCGAAGAGAAGTCCTCCCGCAACGCCATGATTAACCCGGGAGCCGTTGAACACGAGCCCTTGTTGGAGAAAAGTATGGGGTATCCCTGTCTTCAAATTCGTGAGCGTCGTGGCGAGTTCTTCCGTCAATGTCGCCGCGTCCTGTACCGCAATTTCGTTGGGCGGCTCGGTCCCAAGCTTAAGCACATGAGCAAATCTTCCTTTCACTTCCGTACATCGAGCGTATGTGTCCGGTAGTACCTCCAGGGGATACGCCGCATCATGAAAGGTGGCAGCAGCCAACCAGGCAAGCTGGAAAAGGCTCCAGTAGTATTCGTCATTGTCTTCCACGCTTTTCCAATCCATGTCCTTTAGATTATTCGCAGCATGACGAGCCGCCGCGCGAAAGCGTCCATTGTTGTTGCTGATTACGTAGCCTGTAAAATACACGTTAAGGACGTGTTCTAAATGCCCACGCATTCCAGGCAGGCTACTCAGCATAAGCAAATCTGCATCGCCAAAGAACTTACCGATTTCCCTAAATGCCGATGCCAAGCCCATCAGTTCAAGACGCTGGTCGAAAGCGTTCCAGAATTCGCTCCAGCGGTCATGCGGTCGTTCAAATTTCCACACGGCCGACGCAGCCTTGTCGACTTCATCACCGCTCCATCCTTCCCTCCTAGCAGTCTCGCGAATACGTTTATACAGACACTGGCCCTTGCGCGCTTTCCGTGCTCGGTCAATGCCTTGCATAATGTGAAGGCAAGTTGTTCTCGACGACTCTGCTTTTCTCAAATAGGCACAAATGTTTACCGCGAGAAGCCGGTCGTAATACTGGGCGTCTGTGGAAACCGTGAAAACCATGATCGGCTTCTCGGGATATTGCTTGCGAACCTTCTCGGCCAATTCAATGCCATATGGCCTCTTCTCGGGTCCCCAAAGAAGATCTAGCAACACTGCATCGTATTCCGCCGCCTCCGTCGCGTCTACAATGTCTGCGCATGGCTTAAGAATCAGCGCCTCGTGAAACACACCTTCTTCCTCTAGTTTCGCCCATTCGCCTTCAAGGTGTTTCTTTTGCCCATCTCTATGCGCTTGAAGGTCGTCACAATACAAGATCTTCATGTCTTATCTCTCCATTCTGACGGCGTCCACTTCAATGCAGAATTCGCGAGGGGGATTCACGCTCAGATCGGCGCGGAACAATTCCAGCGCGTCCTTCTGAGACCTGATTCCACCATATGCAGAGTGCCAGTTCTCAATATCTTCCTTTGACAATTCATCGGGCTGCGTCACAACAAAGACAACGCGCAATCTGCCGTCCTTTGTCTTTGTCTTAACATCCATCTTAATATCTCGCAAAACACGTCCGGGGCGCTGAGCTGCGTTTCGAACAAGGTGGCTAAGTGTTTCGCAAAGTAACCTGCGCGTGCAAAACACGTGTAGAGCCGTGGCGTCTTCTCCCACAGTAATCTGTAATGTCTCCTCCGTTCCTGTCTCCCGTGATGCATTCCTGTTCTTTTGATGAATCGCTTGAGAGGTTACTGATAGTACCGTCGTGATGGCCGGCGCCAACTCCCCAAGGAGTCTTCCAATCATGGTTTCAGGCTGCTCTATGAAGGATTCTGCTACTAGAGCAGAGGTTACCAGCGAACGCCATTGCTCACCCGATTCAGCATCACCTCTTATCCATTTGTCGTAAAGTCGCAACAAACCAGCCAGGACGTCATCGGGGAACATGGCCTCATTAATCCCGTAATACTGCCTGACGCGTGTGATGGAGTCCACTGTGTATTTCATGTCTCGCGCATAGAAAGCCGCCAGTTCTTGCCTAGGCATGTCCTCATTGAGAAGGACGGAAAGTCTATAGCGGTACGATTCTTCATGATCACGAGAGAAATGTGTCGCAAAATTGCACAGCAGCATATCGGCCCGCCTACGTACCTCGTAAAGATTCGTTGCCGAAGTGGCACTGGCGAGGCGGAAGCTTAGCGGATAATCTGAAAGACATTTCCGCCATTCCGAGTCCCAATGTGTGGCAGGCTCAACTCCGGTAACCACCTGGCCGCTCGCGCTGACGCCGTTGTCATGGTCCGTAATGAACGGTTTCGGTAAACTATTGTTCAACAACCAAATCGCGCAAATGAGGGTATCGAAGACATCGCCGCGATGATCGAAGTACTCGGCAATACCCACCCTGTTGCCTCCGTCGTTGATAACGGAATCGTCGACCGCTCGAAGATCTCGAGGTAGATCGCCAAGCAGAAGCTTCGTGGCCAACTTGTGAGAGACGAAATAGGGGACGTGGAGGAGGAACCATTTCCTGTAGGAACTTGAGACGCAACCTCTGAACAAGAGTTTCACGATCGTTGCGGTAAGAAACGGCTCATCGTGGACTGAGCGATACAGGAAGGAGTCCATCGCGACCGATCGGAGTATCTCAAGGCGCGCTACTGGAGTTTTTGCGGTGTCGCTGATGCTCCTGCGGATCTGGTCCCCGGTGGCTCTGTCGGAGAAGAGCACGTCATTGGCGTTAACGACGGCGGCAATAGTATCACTGTCGTTGAGCAGATCGGGTGCCTTGTTTCGTGCCAGAGTAGATACCCCAGTCAGGTACGTCGGCGAGAGCCACTTCGAAACAGGTTCAATGATATCAACGGACTCAATGCTATCGCCGATATGCTTCTTTACGTGTTCGTGATCTCGAAACAAAGACTCGATATCCCTCTTGATGCGGCAAATAGGGCAATCCGCGGCGTAGAATGCCTGAAGATTGAATGAATGAAGAGGCTTGAAATCGAACCTAACTCCTCCGCGATATGAATAAAGTTTCCTGAAGTGCTTTCGCGGTCCCATACCGATACGGTCGAAAATGATCAGCGCGAGAATAGCTGATTGGAAAACAACGGTGTTCCTCGATGATGAGGGGTCGTCGGGATAACGTCCCACGAGTTCCTCGATGATAGCGGACATCGTGCCGCCGGTTGCTATCCCATCATCAATAAAAACACAGAATCTCGCCGGTTCCTCGGGGATCCCAGTACCGATGGCAACAACATGATATCCTGTCTTTCCCATAGTTCGCCGATAAGGTTTGGCGACGTGAACGCTGACCTCTTCTGTTGGAGCGCTCTCAGGAATGCGCGGGGAAATCTCGTGAAGAAACGCGGCAATTGGCGAGTAGTAGGGGTAGATAATTGAGATTCTCTTCACTGGCTCGTTATTGTTTATGGGGAGGACGATGTCCTTGTACCAGGTGCGGATACTGTCCCAGAACCAAGACTCAAGCTTCTGCAGTGCTGCCGAGTTGTTCATGTACCCGATTGTGTCAAAAAAAGTGTAGTAGTGGTGTCCGGAATAGGCATAGTGACCGCTTTGAAAGCCGTTCATCCCGACTATCTCGCGCAGCTCATTCCTCCGCGCCTCCCTCTCTGGCGGTGTTGCTCTTTCAAGCCAGCTGGCAGGTATCGGCTCAAGGGTGTGCGGATCAATCTCACGGATATTGCCGCGCTGTCGGGCGTCCGCAATCCTATCTTCAGAAGGGCAACCCAGTTCCACCTCCAACACGTGTACAATGTTTTGACCAAGAGTCGCCCTAGAACTGCAGCCTTCTGTCGAAGCCAGCAAAGTCAAGATACCCCTACATTGAGCGTTCTTCTTACTTATACACTCCAGGACCATTCTGGACGTCTTTCCGGTACCAACGAGATCATCCACCATTAAGACCGGCTCGTGATTGAAATCTTCCGGCCACTCGGCATCATCGAGGTCATAGACACTCTTGGCTTCCCAATGCGGAATTCGTAGCGTACGCGCGATCTCGCGTGCTATGAGGCCCGCGGATGGGGTTACGCTTATAATTCCTTTCACTTCGGCAAGATGCGCGCCAATCCCAGGGTGTGCTTGTGAATTTGTCAGTAATAGAGACGCCGTCATCCGCGCATACTGAGGAATGGCCACGACATTCCAAACCTCGTAATACTCGGACTGATAGGCGTTATGCTCGCGCCAGTTACAGTGATAGATGACCTCAGGGTCGTTCTTCTTTACGTGGGCATACCGTTCAATTGCCCTACAAATCTGGTCTTCAAGGCTCGCAACTGAATCAAAGTAGAGTTGCGATGCGCTAAAAGCAAGGCTCCATTCATTGCTGCCGCTGGAGGAGGAATGCTCGTTGAGAAGCCCCGGGTTGCTTCGCTTTATCCACCTTAGAACGGAGTTGGCGATACCGTCATGTCCACCGTGCTTGCGAGCCTCGCTTTCGAGAACGTCCTCTGACGCTGTTCCTTCGCAGTCGAATAAATAATCAAGCAGACACCTTGCCAATGCTGGGGCATGTGGTCCGCGACGCCCCAAGCCTAGCCATTGAACAGCGATACGTCTCTTGTTTGCCGCCGCACCCTCTACCTCAATTGGGACGATTCGTGCGACGGGTAGGATCAGCGGAGATGCGTATTCCTCCACGCCACGCGAAAGAGATAGCGCCAGTCCCTGGTCGACTTGCCTCATTTCTGGATCGCCGCCTGACTTGGACTCTTCAAACCGTTGGAGCCCGGCGATAGCCGAAAACAGTTCTTCAGGGGCATTCAACACGACGGTCGGGAAATGCGACCTCCTTTGCCGTATGCAGTGGAGCAGGAGGCCAACAAAATGTCTTTCCCTCGGCATACCGACGAAGTCCAGATAAAGAATCCTGTCAATGTCAGAAACCGACTTGACAACAGCATTGACAACTTCTTTCCGAAGATGGGGAGGCGGAGGCAGTTCGATGCTGTGCCGCCGAATTTCTTCGGCAACAACAACTGGAGGAGCGGAGTTCGAGGTATCCCTGCCGTCAGTGTGAAAGACGGAGTAGCTGCTTGCAAGAACGTCGAGCGGAAGGAGGATCTGAAAAGACGTACCTTTCAAAACGTGGTCCACGTCAAGTGACTCACTGCTCTTGCCGGAAGCATCGAGTTGAAGACGCGCTCTCCCGCTCTGAAAGAAGAGGTATCCATCGTATGCTGATAGGAGATTCCCTATAAGGTGGAGTCCGTGGACATCGAAATAGTGTTCGACGCAGTCATGCGAGGAAAACTCTCTCTCAAGCGCAAAGCCCAGCAGATCAGAATCTTCGCCTTCCGGCACTTGTGGTCTCTGACGCATGGAAGCCGGAATGCCAATTCCATCATCAACACACGTGAGCAACAGATATGGACAATTCCGATGCCTTGCGAGCCAATTACGCCTCTTCTCCAACTTCTTGCTGTTGCGCTCTTCGAGTCGATATTGCTTGGAAAGATCGAGAGGTTTATCACCGGGCAGTTCCCCTGGATAGAAGAGCTGTGCCGCAACGGCCACATTCTTCCCATTGGAATGATCCACGGCATTTTGCACAAGCTCCCAAAGGACGACGTAAAGGTACTCTCGTGAGCTGATCAGGTTCGTATGAGCCACTAGCGGAAAGACCGCCATCTTCTCGATCTGTTCAAGAAGGTCTTGGACCAGGGAAAGCGACATTTCGGAATAGCCCGAAACGCGGTCATGCTCCTTGTCTTCATCTTTCTTCGGTAATTCACTGATTAGCAGCGGAGAGAAATTCGCACGTTGTATGGCATCAGCCGGCTGTTCTTTCCAGATATCTGGATAGACATGAAATGGGCTCTTGTTATGATCAACACGTGTGGAAGAGAAGAATCCAGAGCGCCAAAGAAAACGATATTTCCTGGGACATTGCTCCGTAGCAAACCTCAGCATTATCCTCTCTGCTAAGGAATCGGGAGGAGCCCCAGGGCAAGCCTTGATGGCTAGCGCGAAATGGCAGAGCATCGTAAGATCAAACCAAGAGAAATCCAGCTTGATTTCACTCGCTGTGTGAGATTCGCGCGCACGTTCGAGAAAATCGGGAAGCCGGGAAAGACCTACGGGATAGTCTCCCAGCGCAAGATCGCCAACGAGGGACAGAGAATAGTCGCTTTGTGTCGTCATATGTGCATCCTTGTAATGCCACGTGAACGACGTTCTTTACGCTCAAGCGCTTCGCGTGAGGCGTATCATGAGCGCGAAGAGTGCCGCGATCGATTCAACATCGCTTGGTGCGACATCATGGCAGAACTGAGCTTCCCCCAGCTTTCGACAGCCACCGGGGCAATTTAAGATGGTGGTCCGTGGCGGGCCTGCGCCCACCTTGACGCGACTGTAGCACGTCCTTGCGGGGCTGTCAACCCCTGGGCGGGTCAGCGTCAGGTGATGCACAGGGTGCTTTCCGGGGGCAGACGCCTGGGGTGGCGCTTGGCGCTTTGGCTCAGGCTGTAGTGGTTGGCGTCGGCGCGTCGCCCGCGGTGGCTTCCGTGGAAGAGTCCGTTCGTGCGCCCGGCGGCGATCCCGCGCGGTCGCCAGCAGACCATGGCGTTCACCGGACGTTTCCCCAAAATCAATGCGAGGCCGGGCGCTGGGGATACGCCCGACCCCGGGGAGGGTTTGCGGACCGGTTCTAGGACCGGTCCAAGGTCAACTACCACATTAGGCCGTTTGGAGCGATACTGTTTCGAACGTAAGCCCGCCACCGCCTCCGTCCACCCCAATTATAACATGGTTTCCGGGTTTTGTGGCGCCCTGGAGCAGTTGCAGGGCCAAGGGGTCCACCACGAGGCGCTGAATGGCCCGCTTGAGGGGCCGCGCGCCATAAACCGGGTCGAAACCTTCGTCCGCGAGGCGGTCGCGGGCCGCGTCGCTCAACGCGATGCTTATCTCCTTGTCCTGCAAGCGCTTGGCGACTTGCTTCATCTGCACGTCCACGATCCGGCGGATATGCTCGCGGGTCAGGGGATGGAACACGACCACCTTGTCGACCCGGTTCAGGAATTCGGGCCGGAAATACTGCCGCATCATCGCGCGGACCGCCTCTTCTTTCTGGTCGTCGCCGCCTTCCTGCTGGAAGAGTTCGCCGCCGAGGTTCGAGGTCATGATGACGACCGTGTTCTTGAAATCGACGGTGCGGCCCTGTCCGTCCGTAAGTCGTCCGTCGTCAAGGACTTGCAACAGCACGTTGAACACGTCGTGGTGGGCCTTCTCGATTTCGTCGAGGAGCACGACGCAGTAGGGCTTGCGCCGGACGACCTCGGTGAGTTGACCGCCTTCCTCGTAGCCGATGTAGCCGGGCGGCGCGCCGATAAGCCGCGAAACCGTATGCTTTTCCATGTATTCCGACATATCGATGCGCACCATCGCGTGCTCGCTGTCGAACAGCAACTCCGCCAGCGCGCGGGCCAGTTCCGTCTTGCCCACGCCGGTCGGGCCGAGGAAGATGAACGAGCCGATGGGCCGGTTCGGGTCCTTGAGTCCGGCGCGGGCGCGGCGCACCGCATCGGCCACGGCACGGACGCCGTCCTCCTGGCCGATGACGCGTTCGCCGAGCCGGTCCTCCAACTTGAGGAGGCGGTCCATCTCGCCCTCGAGCAGTTTGTCGAGGGGGATGCCGGTCCAACTCGAGACAATCTTCGAGATGTGTTCTTCGGTCACCTCCTCGGAGAGGTAGCTGCCGCCCTTTTGCAGTTCCGCGAGCCGCTTGTTCTCGGTTTCGAGTTTGCGCTGGAGTTCGTTGAGCGTGCCGTAGCGGATTTCCGCGACCTTGTCGAGCTGGCCGTTGCGCTCGGCGATTTCCTCCCGGCGCTTCGCCTCGTCGATCTGCGCCTGAACGCCGCGGATGCTGTTGATCACGTCCTTCTCCGCCTGCCACTGGGCCTTCTTCGCGATCATCTGCTCGCGCAGTTCGGCCATTTCCTGCTCGATGGCGGCGCGGCGGTCCTGGGACGCCTTGTCCTTTTCCTTCTTGAGCGCGAGATGCTCGATTTCGAGTTGGCGCAGGCGGCGGTCGAGCACGTCGATCTCGTAAGGCATCGAGTCGATCTCGATGCGTAGGCGCGAGGCGGCCTCGTCAACCAGGTCAATGGCCTTGTCGGGCAGGAACCGGTCGGCGATGTAGCGGTGGCTCAGGTGCGCGGCGGCCACGAGCGCGGCGTCCTTGAGGCGCACGCCGTGGTGCACCTCGTAGCGTTCCTTGAGTCCGCGCAGGATGGCGATGGCGCTCTCGACGTCCGGCTCGCTCACGAGCACCGGCTGGAACCGCCGTTCGAGCGCCGGGTCCTTCTCGACGTGCTTCTTGTACTCGTTGAGCGTGGTCGCGCCGATGCAGTGGAGTTCGCCCCGCGCGAGGGCGGGCTTCAGCATGTTCGAGGCGTCCATCGCGCCCTCGGCCGCGCCGGCGCCCACGATCGTGTGCATCTCGTCGATGAAGAGAATGACCTGCCCCTCGGCCTGCTGCACCGCGCTGAGCAGCGCCTTGAGCCGCTCCTCGAATTCGCCCCGGAACTTCGCGCCCGCGATGAGCGCCGCCATGTCGAGCGCCGCGATGCGCTTGTGCTTGAGACCCTCGGGCACGTCGCCCGCGACGATCCGCTGCGCCAGGCCCTCGACGATGGCCGTCTTGCCGACGCCCGGCTCGCCGATAAGCACCGGATTGTTCTTCGTGCGGCGGCTGAGCACCTGGATCACGCGGCGGACCTCGTCGTCGCGGCCAATGACCGGATCGAGCTTTCCCGCGCGGGCGAGCTGCGTCAGGTCGCGGCTGTACTTCTCGAGGGCGTCATACGTCGTCTCCGCGTTCGGGTCCGTGACCCGCTGCGTGCCGCGCACGTCGCGCAGCGCCCGGAGCACGTCGTCCTTCGTTACGCCGTGGCGCTTGAGCAACTGCGCCGCGTCGCCGCGGCCATGTTCGATGATGCCGATCAGCACGTGTTCCGTGCTGAGGTATTCGTCCTTGAGCGACTGCGCGACGCGCCAGCCCGCCTCGAGCGCCTGCTGCGCCTCGCCGCTCAACCCCGGATTCGCCGCCGCGCCCGAGACGCGCGGCAGCCGCTCGAGCGCCTGGCGCGTCTCGCCCGCAAGCTGACCCGGCGCCACGCCAAGCCGCTGGAGAATCGACACGACCGCGCCTTGATCCTGTTCGAGCAGCGCGGCCAGCACGTGGAGCGCGGTGACCTCGGGGTGCTGCTGCCGCGCGGCAAGGTCCACAGCCGCCGCAAGCGCCTCCTGCGTCCGAATCGTCAATTTGTCCAACCGCATTTCGTAACCGCTCCTTTCCCTGCATACATGTGCGTTTGCTGGTAGTGCGCGCTACCCGCCGACCGCGCACTTGCGGACGTCGTCACTACCTACTGTAAGGAAGGGAACAAGTCGCATGCCAATCCGCGCGCATGTTTTTTCGGGAGAATTGCCGCGCGCCACGGCCCGCGGGTGTTTCATAATGGCAAGCTGCTCGATTCTGCAACGGATTTCGCGCGGACGCGGTCGTTTGTAGTGCATGCTTCCGCGTGTTCTAAATCCTTGAGCATCCTTCAAGGCAAGCTGGTGCTTGAGCTACGAACCATGCCCCCTGCAAGACAAGCTAAAGCTGGCACGACGAACCACGACGATTATGGTTATCGGCGAAGTCCGGGGGCAGCCCCTCGATAATGCCGATAATCGGTTCCAACTGTTCGTACAGGCTTTGCGGTGTGCTTGACTCCTGCCCGTCGGCTCCAGATAGGGCCACTATGACGCGCGCTCCTTCCGGCAGCGCGTCGGGAGTATCCAAGACGACAACACCGCCCTTCACATAGCCGCTGCAAGTCATGGTCTGTATCTCCATCGATTGCCGTTTATCATTAATGATCTCGCAGTACGGCATGCACTACGTGCCTACGCGCGACCACCTATCGCGATTAGTCGGCTTGGTCTTGTTTCACGGAACGATGCAGTTTCCGGCGCAAGGCGTCGGCGCAGAAATCGATGCCGCAGCAGGCAGAGCGTCCACAACGCAGTTATTCCGGAAACACGCATTCCCAAGTGCAACTTGGGAACGAGGGGAGAACAGCACGTCGACGCTTGTCACGAAAGTGTCGCTTCTCACGCGCTTGCGAGCGCCACGGGGCGGCCTTGGGCGGCGCTGGCGTCGGCGGCGAAGCAGATGTCCATGGTCTTGACGGCGTCGTCGAGGTCGGGGAAGGGGCGGCGGTCCTCGAGGATGCAGTCGAGGAGGTGGCTTGCCTCGCCCTGGAAGGGGTGGTGCGCCACGTCGCCGCTGTCGGGGAGGACGCACGGGATGGTCATGAAGCCGTTTTGGCCGGGGAAGAGTTTGGGCGCGTAAACCTTGTCGTTGCGGATCGAGCCTTCCGTGCCGTAGACGCCGATGTGGAAGACGTAGGGCATTTGCGCGTCGAAACTGCTGGTGACGCGGCCAATCGCGCCGTTGGCGAACTTGACGATGGCGGTGATGGTGCCGGGGTATTCGTTCGGGTTCTCGGTCTTGGTCTGGTAGGCCGTGACTTCGACGGCCTCGCTCCGCGCGAACCAGCGGAGGGCGTCGACGGCGTGGCAGCCGCCCACGAGTATGGACGTGCCGCCCTGCTTGGCCGAGCCGAGCCACCTGTCCGGGCCGCACCAGATGCGGTGGAGGTAGTCGACTTCGACGAGGAACACGTTGCCGAAGGCCCCGCGTTCGATGAGCCGGTCCACGGTCATGAGCAGCGGGTTCCAGTGGAGCACGAAACTGACGACGGATTTGACGTCGGCCTCGCGCACGGCGTCCTGCTGCCGCCGCACGTCTTCGGGCGTGAGCGCCACGGGCTTTTCGATGACGAGATGCTTGCCCGCGGCGGCCGCGGCGACGACGTAGGGCGTGTGCCGGTCGTGGGGCGTCGCGACGACGACGATGTCGATGTCGTCGCGGGGGAGGATGGCGTCGGCGTCGCTGCCCACGGTGCAGTTCAGGCCGTGTTTCGCCTTGTACATTTCCGGGCGCGCGAGCGACGGGTTGACCAGGGCGCGCACTTCGGAGCGCGCGTCGTTTTGGAAGGCCTTGATGTACTCTTCGCCCACCCAGCCGCAGCCGATGATGCCGACGCCCAGCTTGCTCATGGTCTCTTCCTCATTCCACGGTCTGCTTGCTCTTTACACTTTACCACAGACGTTTGCGCGTCCATGTTCCGCAAGGGAATCGCACAATGCAACCCCAAACGCGGGGCTGAGGTATGCCCTGCCCTAAGTCTACTAATTTTGGGCCGAAGGCCCAAGACATGGCAGCCCAGGGCAACGCCCTGGGAAAACGAGCCAGGCCCAATGACAAGCCCTGAAGGGGCGCAATAGGTTGTCGGCCTGCTCTATTCCGACGGAGTGGCCTTCTCCGTGTTTCGCCCCTTCAGGGCTCCGCATCACTTAATCCATTCCTTTTCCCAGGGCGTTGCCCTGGGCTTTCATGTCTCCGCCCCTTCGGGGCGATAATACGTCACGATACCGTACAGACGCCGGATAGAGACGAGTTGCGTCCGGCCCCAGCGACTACAGCCGCCACGGTTCGCGCATGGCGCGGGACAGCAGCCGGTTCGCGGCCTCGTCGTTCACAAAACGCTCGGCGGCGGGGTCCCAGCGCAGCGGACGCCGCGCGCGAATCGCGATGTCGCTGATCTGACAGATGGTGTCGGAACGCACGGTTACGTCGATGGGGCAAATCGTCTCGGCGCGGGTGCGCACGCAGTCGAGCAGGTTGCCGACGTGGCTCGTGCTTTCGTAGAGGTGGATTTCGTCGGGCTTGAGTGCATACCGCAGGAGCGATTTCGGGTGCGCGTCGATAAAGTTGCGTTTGACGTAGACCCAGCCTTCCGTGCCCTCGAAGGTGATGCCGTGGGCGTTCTGGCCGTCGTCGGTGTAATCGAGGCGGACGCCGTTGGCGTAGCGCGCCTCGATATTCCACTTGAGGGCGCAGTCGCACATGCCGTCCTTCGGAAACACGCCGCCCCCGATCAACTCGACCGGCCCCGTGTGGTCGGTGTCGTTGCCCCATTGCGCGATGTCGATGTGGTGGATGCCCCAGCCGGAGATGAAGCCGATGGCGTAGTCCGAACAATGCCACCAGTATTGATTGCTGACTCGGTTCTCGCTGTAGGGCGCGTAGGGCGCGGGCCCGAGCCACATCTCGTAGTCGATGCCCGGAGGTATCGGTTGTTCGGGGAAATTGCCCGATGGGATGCTCGCAGGCGCGCCGACCTTGATGGTGTGGAGGTCGCCGATGAGGCGGTTGCGCACCAGTTCGCAGGCGAAGCGGAACTCGCGGGCGGACCGCTGCTGCGTGCCGAATTGGAAGCGTCTGCCGTGCGCGTGGACGGCGTCGCGCATGGCCTGCAATTCGGCGATGCTGACCGCGAGGGGCTTCTCGACGTAGACGTCTTTTCCGGCGCGCACGGCGGCCAGGGCGTGCAATACGTGCCAGTGGTCCGTCGAAGCGATCGAGACCACGTCTATATCGTCGCGGGCGACCAGTTCGCGGAAGTCCAGGTGGACGGCGCAGTCGCTGTTCTTGTAGAAGCCGTCCACCTGCTGCTTGGCTTCGAGGCGGCAGGCTTCTTTCACGTCGCAGACGGCGATCACGCGCGCGCGCTGGTCGTTCAGGAAGTTTTTCATGACGTACCGGCCCTGCCCGCCGACGCCTATGCAGCCCACGGCGATTCGGTCGCCCGGCCCCACGCGCCCGCCGCGGCCGAGAGCCGGGGCGGGGATGATCATCGGCGCGGCCAGCGCCGCGACGGCGCCGCGCAGGAACACGCGCCGCGTCAGGTCGTTCTTTCGTAAGTTCATGCCGCTAATCCTCGTTGCTTCGTCTCACTCTTCGTCGCAGGTTTCAGACCGGGCTGCCGCGACGAATGGACTCTATGGACTTTGTGCATGGTCCCGGCGCGCGCAGGGACTCATGGTTGTTGTTCCGTCAGTTTCTCCAAGAGCGTTTGTGCCTGGGTCGCGGGGTCCTGCCCCGGCAGCACGTCGATGATGCGTTCGAGGGCGGCGTGGACGGCGTCCGCGTTCGCGGCGGCGAGCGGCTCGGCAAGCTGGAGAATCGCCTGCGCGGCCTCGGTCGCGATCTCTGGGTCGTCCAACCGCGCGACGGCCAACGCGATCGCATCGGGATGCGGTACTTTGCCAATGACGCCGAGCGCCATCTTTCGCTCGTCGGGCCGCGTCGCCAGTTCGAGCGCCTTCGCGCACAACACGACCGTATCCTCGACGGCGCGGTCGGCGGGCGCGTCAAGCAAACGAATCGCGCCGCGCAGGGCCAGGATACGATGCGTTTCGTCTTGCGCGTCCCCTGCGAGCGCGAGCAGGTCCGGCAAGGCTTCCGGGTCGAGCCATGCGGCAAGCGCGCGAACCACCGCGTCGCGCGTCTCGGGCACTGGCGCGGAAAGCATTTCCCGCAGCTTCGCCAGGGAAGGACCGTCGCCAAGCCGCCCGAGCACACGCGCCAGCGAGGGTGTGAAATCCGGCGTCGGCAGTGCCGCCATGAGCGCGGCGGCGCGCTCGGGCGGGGCCTCGACGCGCATGGCGACGGCCGCAATCGCCGTCTCCGCCGCGTCGCGTTCGGAGTCGTCTTTCGTAGCGGCCATGAACGCCGCGAGTTCCGGCAGCGTCTCCGGCGGCGCGACGGCGCCCAACGCGCGCACGGCGGCGACGCGCACCTTGGGATCGGCGTCGCGCATCGCTTCCACCAATGCGGGCGTCGCCTCGACGGCCCCGCGTTTCTCCAGCGCCTCGATACAGCCGCGCCCGAGTTCGGGTGTTCCTTCCGCAAGTCGTGCAATCAGCGCATCATCCACGCCTTCGCCGCGCAGCCGCGCGAGAGCCGTATCCGCCGCGACTTTCTCCCGGCCTTTCGCGGCGGCGGCGATATCGAGCAGCGCATCCGCGGCGGTCGCGTCGCCGAGCCGCCCCGCCGCCTCGATGGCCGCGAGGCGCACCGTGCCGTCGTCCTCGCCGAGCGCCGCGATGACGGCGGGCAGCGCCGCGGCGTCGCCGCGGTCCGCGATCGCGACGAGGAGGTCCGCCTTACGGTCCGGCGGCAGCGACGGCAGCGCATCGGTCAGCGCGCCCGTGACGCCGTCGCCTTGCATTACGCGCACGACGTCGAGCGCGGCGGCGTAGATTGCGGCTTCCTCGCCGGTGAGCGCCTCGGTGACCATCGGGAGCGCCGTCGCGCCCTTGGCAAGCGCCAGACCTCGAAACGTTCTTGCGTGCAATATGGCGGATTGCTCGGCTGCGTAAAGCGCCTCGTATACGCCGGCGGCCTTCTCGGCGTCGCCGCGCTCGAGCATGGCGTCCGCACACGCGAGCAGCGCGCGCGCCAATGCCTCCTCGCGTTCGGGCGCGCCGTCGGGTGTAGCGCGCAGCAGGGCGCTGAAAGCGTGCTCGGAGGAAATCTTGCCCAAGGCGGCCGCGGCGGCCTTGACCGTCTCAATGTCGTTGTCCTCGAGCAGCGCGCCCAGCGCGTCCACGCCGTCGTCCCGGCCCCGATCGCCGAGGGTGTTGATGATGCCGATGCGGAGATCGCCGGTCGCGTCGGCGAGTGCGGCCACGAGCGTTTCCTCGACGAGCCGCCCGGGGATGCCGTCGAAGGCGAACCGCGCCATGTGCGCGAGTTGGATGTCGCCGAGCAGCGGCGCGAGCGTGAGGACCGTGGCGTCCGAACCGACGCGCTGGAGCATGCGGCAGACGAACTGCCTGGACGCGGGCGTAGCGTCGGGCGCGGCGAAGGTAGCCAGCAAGCGCGCTTCGATCTCGGCGAAACGCTCGGGAATCGCGCTCTGGATGTCGCGTTCGAGGGCCAGCAGCGCCGCGCGGTTTTGACCATAGTCATAGCCCACGATGTCGGCGTAAGGGCCGGTGTCGACGGCGCGAATACGCAGATTGCGATACGCCACGGGCCCGTGGTCGCCCTGCAACATGATCGGCCCCAGGGGCTGTTCGTCGCCGAACAAGGCGGCCCGCGTCGGACCGCTGAGTTCCTGGTTGACGTGAACGAGCACGCCGTTGTGCAGCACGCGCGGGAACGCCGCGTTCGCGGTCTTCGCGCCGCTTGCGTCGAATCGCGGCGAGCGGAAGAGGACGTCGAAGGACTGCCATTCGCCGGGCGCTTTGGATGCGTTCACGCGCGGGGGACGCCCCTCGTAGCCGCGTTCGCCGTCGGCGACGCCCGGTCCCTCGTGGTAGCGCTGATAGATGCCGCCGCAGTCGCTGTGTTGCGGTTGCGCGACGCCCCAACTGTCGAGCACCTGGATTTCGTAGCGCCCCTGAAAGTATATGCCCGAGTTTGAGCCTTTCGGGACCATGAACTCGATATGCGCCTCGATGTCGCCGTGCTCGAGCAGCGTCACGAGATTCGCCGTTTTCCCGGACTCGCCGTTGACCACCGCGTCCGCGCCCGCTTCCCACGCCAGCCGCTTCTCGTCGTCCGGGTGCTGATGGACATTTCCCGCCACAACCCATTCGCCGGTTCCCTCGCGAAAGGCGCTGAAATCACCGGTCCCGAGCAGCGCCGTCCAATCGAGTTTCAGGCGCTGCGTGAGTTGTCGCCATGCCGTCATGGACAAGGCGAGATTCATGCGGGCGTCGCCGCCGATGCCATAGCCCTGCAAGCCAATCGGCCCGGCATATTCCCGCTTGCGCAGCGCTTGCAGGAGACCGAGCACGTCATAATCGCCCCGGTTCAGCGTCTCGATGCTGCCTTGCCGGTTCGAGCCGTTGATGGTGACCACGAAGAGGCGCGGCAGCGCCGCGTCGAGGGTCTGGCCCAGTGTATCGGGCTTACCTTCCCGCAGCCAGTGGTACAGGTTGAACGTGACGCCCACGCGGTCGTTGGCCACGGCATCCGCGACACGCACCGCGTCGGCCACCTTCTCGAGCCAAGTGTTCACGTGCGGATACAACGCGATGCGCAGTCCCGCGCGCGCAGCCTCTTCCGCAAGCGGCGCGATCAGGGCGACGGCCTGCGCGTCGCCCTCCGGCGCGGAGGGCGCGTAAACCTGGCTGACGACGGTCAGCCAGAGAATCGCATCGCGCCCCTGCAACGCGGCAATCGCCTGCGCGATCTCGGGGTTTGGCTCGGCGGCGTCGATATCGAGCGTGAGATAGACGGTGTACAGGCGCAGTCCGTGGGTATCGAGGGCGGCAAGCATCTCGCGCAGCCCCTCGACGCCCGAATAGCCGATGCCGGCGTAGCCGAGTTCCGCGAGCATGGCGGCCTGCGCCTCGGCGGTCTGATGGGCGTCGTCTTTGGTACCGGTGTCCATGGCGAAGAAGGCATGCGGCTGGGCGTTCGCCGCCGCGGCGTGAAATCCCCAAGCGCAGCCAAGCGCCCCTACAAGCACCATGCAATAACCTAACCCGCGCATCATCCCGAGGCCCTTTCTTCGAATGGACATGGCCGCTGTCTCTTCTTCAGTCCTTGTCCGTCCGTGTCCGTCTATGCTTTCCGGTGTCCTTCATGATGGCGCGCCTAGAACGAAAGCAGGCACTGCCAGATATACAAATACCCGAGGGCGTCCACGTTTTCCCAGATGCGCCGGACCAGATCCGCGTCGCCGGTGATGGGCGGCAACTCCGCCAGTTTCTCTTCCCAGGGCACGCAGACGCCCGGCGCGCGGCGCGTCTTGCGCCAGCTCTCGGGGTCCACTTCAACGTTTCCGGGCGCGTCGCTCAACGCAGTGGGCGAGGCGGCCCCGTTGTAGACGCCGTATTCGCGCGTGAACTCGGTCATCGCGCGAACGTTCTCGGCCTTGCTGTCATTCTGCATGATGGCGCTGGCGTCCATGATGTAGCCGCCGTCGCGTCCGGCGTAATCGATGAGGTCCTTGCAGTACGCGCGGACCTCGTCGGGTGTGCCGTAGGCCAGCAGAAAGTTCGGCACGCCGCCGCTGAGGCAGAACTTGTGCCCGAGCACGTCATGCGCACGGCGATAGTCGGTGCGGTCGATATGGAACACGATGCTCTGATCGGGCAACGCGGCGAACGCCTCGAGGTGGGCGTCCCACTTGCCCTCGGCGTAGAACATGGTCTGGTGGCCCTGCGCCCACAACGCTTCGATAATCGGGCGGAGTGTCGGCCAGTACAGGTTGTCGAACTGATCCGGCGTGATGAAGGGCACGCAGCCCCGATGCATCCAGAAGCCGATGGGCACGTTCTTCTCGGGATCCGCGCCGCCGAGGGCGACCTGGTAGAGATGGGGCATGAGCGCCTCGCACGCGGCGAGCACCTTGTCCGGTTGCGTCATGAGGTCCATCGTCAGACCGATGTATCCGCGCAACTTATCGGCGATAATGTCGAAGGGGGCCTTGAAGATGCCGGCGATCGCGGAGACCGTGCCCGATTCGCGCCGCAGCGCCTCGATCTGGGGCCCGAAGGCGTTGAAATAGGTCATCATGGCCATGCCGCCCTTGAGAATCGACATGTTGTGCCGGAACGTGACCGGCTCGCCCGACCGTTGCACGTCCCGCGCCACGCGCGGCAGCCACGTTTCGTAAAGAAAACCCGTCGGGTCGGCAATGAGTGCATCGTACTCGTCGGCGCGCATGAAGGCGTCCGACTCTTGCGGTTCGAGGTATTGGAAGCCGGTATCCGCGGGAATATCGACGCCGGGCACGCCATAATACCGCAATCCGATGGCGTGCGCGAGACCGGTCCATACGTACACCATGTTCGCGACCACCGCGTCCCAGTCGAAGTCGGCGGCGCATCGACGCGCGGCCACAAACGCTTTCTCGTAGTCGTGGGCCACGTCCTGGCAGGTGAATCCCGCGTAGCGCGCCGTGAACTCCGCGACGAACGGCCGAATCGGGATACGGTCCGGCTTGCCGTTTCGCAGCGCCGTCACGTAGCGGTTGAGCCGTTCCTGATACCGAGCTTCCATATCCATGCGCTATTCTCCGTAACTGTCTCGCAACCGGCAAGAACAAATTTTCGAGTAGCGTTTGCATCTTGCCCATGAACTCTCGATCACGGGCGAGACGCCCGTGCCACGATACGCGTGTCCCCGTGTTACTCCTTTGACTCCCGCCGCGCCACCCATCGAATCGCCTGCGCGACCAGGCGCCGATAGGCGGCGTCCGAAAACACTTCCGGGCCGTGCCCCGGCTGAATAACGCAGACCCGCCGTCCGGCCGCTTCGCGGGTCCACGCAAGTTCGCGATTACTTTCGGCATGATCCGTGCTCAACAACAGGTGATTGCCCGCGTCGTAGACCCACTTGCGATAGGTCTCGTCGACGATCGTGAAATCCTCGACGCCCCGCGTGACCGGATGGCCCGCGTCTTCAATCTTCACGCGGATTTCGGCGTCGTGGGTGTACTCGGACCGCGGGTAGGTGACGCTGTCCCGTGTGGTTTCCTCGAAGAAATACGACCCACCGATGATCGCGGCGTAGCCCGGCCACTCGGGATAGTTCGCGATGGCGTGGTGGAGGACAACCAGCCCCACGCCGCGGTCCAGCAGCGCCTCGAAATTCGCCCGTCGTTTCTCCGAGATGCCGCGCGACATGTTGTAGAGCACGACGACGTCATAGGGCCAGTCGGCGATATCTTCGAGGAATTCGCTGCCCTTTTTCTGCGGCAGATGGGTGTGGTGGACATTTTCCAGGCTGGCGAACAAGGCCAGGAACGCGGGCTCGTCAAAACCGTGACCGCCCGTCACGACCGCGACATTGATCGGTTCGCCGTCCTTCCCGGTTCCTTCATTGTCCTCGGCGCGGACGCCGGCCGCCAACAGCGCACAAAGGAGGACTACTCCATATTTCATGTACTCACCCTCCGTTGCCGGGCTTGCCGTAAACCTCGACTTCGATGTAGTGGTTCAGTTCGTTCGACGTGTTGCCGCGGCTGTACAGGCGGAGGTATCGCGCCTTCGTCCCCGCGGTCTCGACGACCTTGCCCTCATAGGTCTCGATGTAGTCTTTGTCCTTGCCGACGCCGAACCCCGCTGAATTGTCGTGGTCGTTGTTGAACAGCGTGCGCGCGTTGGCGATGAAGTCGGGGTCGTCGGCCACACGCACCACGACGTCGAAATACACGCGCGGTTCCATGTGGAAATGCCAGACCACGACGGCGAAAATCTCGTGATCGTTGCCGAGATCGATCTGGATGTATTGCAGCCCCGCCTCGATCTCGATGAAACTGCCGTCCGAACCCGCCTTGTCGCCGTCGGTGACCTGTTCGAGGTCGCCGAGGAGCGGGCGCGACTGGCCGGCGGTGACGCGCGCCCCTTCCGCGACGTTCGCCACGCCCTTGGGCGCGAAAAACGGCTTACGCGGTTCGAGCGACGGCGGCCCGAGGTTCGGCGTCCACAGTTCGCGCGGCGTGCCCACGAACAGGGGGCTGGGCAAGTCGAGTTCGACCGGCTCCCAGTCGGGCGGGATCGCGCTTTCCCGCGGCTCTTCACCGTTCGGCTGCGTCGGTTCCTGTCCGGAACAGTGCTCGACCGCCCATGCGCCTGAGAGCCACAGGGAAAGACACAACACGCGAATATAACGTCCTCCGACCATCCGTGCGCCTCCGAGCCTTAGAGCATGGCACTCTCACGCGGCGGTGTCAATTCGGGGGTATAGGAGGTGGGGCGTCCCGCCCCACCATTCGGGGGCAGGATGGCCCCGCTCCTCTTGTCGGTGTCAATTCCGTCGCCGTTTGGGCTATGCTGTGGCGCGACGAGTCCGACAGGTCTGACTTGTCTGACACGTCCGACCGACAACGATGCTTGGGAGGCCCCGATCATGCTGCTCGTTCTCGCCCCGATGTTGCTTCACGCGCTGCCGCAGTTTGACAGCTTCGACGTGCCGGGGTTCTCGCGCCCCGTCAGCGGCGTGTGGCATACTGCAGCCACGCTGAAAAGCCCGCTGCCGCTAGGCGCGCTCGGCACGGGATTCGTCGAGTTGACCGCAAGCGGGGCGTTCGGCGCCGCGAGCGTCGAGAACGACTGGCTCAAGCCGCGTCCCGTGGAGCCCGAAAGCGGGTTTGTCCTGCGTATCGGCGGGCGGACGGTCGAACTGCTGCCGGGACGGGCCGCCGTGCCCGGCGCGCGCTTCTGGGGCCACTTTCCCTGCGCGGACCTCGATTTCGGCGCCGCGTTCGGCCCGGTTACGGCGTATCTGCGCGCCTATGCGCCGCTGGTCCCGCATGACTACGACGTCTCCGCGTTGCCCGCGGTGTTCTTCAAGTTCATCGTGACCAATACGGGGCAGGACTCCGTTCCCGCGGCGATTGTGCTCCAATGGAAGCGCCACGAAGTGAAAGCCGACGCCGAAGCAACGGACGGCGGCTACGCCGTCGGGGGCAGCGGACCCGACTGGACGGTACTGCGGCAAGAGAGCAAGGACGGGCTGCTCGCCGCGACGGCGGAGTGCGCGCTCGCGCCGGGGCAAACTTCGGAGGTGACCTTCGCGCTGGCGTGGCATTTCCCGGAATGGAATTCGAGCGACGGCGAGCGCCTGCGCCATCGGTATGCGGAGCATTATCGCGACGCCGAAGACGCGCTCGAATCGGCGCTCCGGCGCGGGGCCGCCATCGAGCGCGCGCTGATCCGGTGGCAGGAGCGCATCTACGCGAGCGAAATTTCCCCGATGCTCCAGGATGCCTTGCTGAACAGTCTTTATGTCCTGGCGCGCAATTCGTGGTGGATGGACGACGGGCGCTTCTTCCTCAGTGAGTCATTCACCGGCTGTCCGATTACGGAGACCTTTGTATGCCGCTTCAACGGTTCGTTTCCGCTGGCGCTGCTCTGGCCCGAGTGCGAGAAGGCGACAATGGCGGAGTTTATCCGCACGCAGGCGGACAGCGGCCAGATTGCCTTCGGTTTCGGCACGCCGGCGGGCACGCGCACACCGATGTGGGACCTGCAGCGGCCCATCGTTTCTACCGAGTTCGTGCTCACATGCTGGCGCAACCAAGTTCTCTGGAAAGACGAGGCTTATCTCCGCGCGGTCTATCCAGCGATGAAGAAGGCGCTGCGCTACGCGCTGACCCTGGACACAGACGGCGACGGCCTGGTGAATGAAGCGCCCGGCAGCGCGACGGGCTTCCCCGCGAATCAGTACTACGACGTGTGGCCGTGGTGGGGAACCAGCGCCTACACCGGCGGCATCAGCCTTGCCGCGCTGCACGCCGCCGAGGCCGCCGCCACGCGAACGGACGACAAGGCCTTCGCGGACGAAGTGCGCGGAATCCGAGCCCGCGCCGCGCGCGCCTTCGACGCTCTGCTCTGGAACGGCGCGTATTATCGGCTCTACAACGACCCGACGAATAACCGGACGAGCGACACCTCGCTCACGAACGCGCTGTGCGGCCAATGGTTCGCCTATGCGTGCGGCCTCGGCAATATTCTGCCGGAACGGCGCGTGGGCGGCATGATTGACACGGTCTTTCTGGGCAATGTCGCCGCCACGCCCTACGGCGCCGTGAACGGTGTGCGCCCCGACGGCTCGATAGACGATTCCTTCGCAGCCCACTCCGCCGTGATCACCATCGGCGAGGTCTGGAACTTCTGCGCCATGACCGCCTTCGCCGGGCGCAAGGAAGAGGCCGTGCGCCTCTTCGAGGAAAGCTACGCGAATATCGCGCTGCGACAGGGAATCCCATGGAACATCCCGTGGTCCCTCAAACCCGATACCGGCGAGATCAGTTGGGGCACTCATTACTACTCGAACCCCTGTGTCTGGACCCTGTTCCAGGCGCTACAACCGAAGGACTACGCGGCCCTCGCTGTCGCGCCGTAGACGGCGTGTTGCGTATTCTCGGGGCCGTGAGGAAAGGGGACGAAGCCTGCCTTACCCACGGCGAGGCGGCGGCTCAGCGGCAGGACACGTGGATACGAGGCCGTGGGGCGCGGACGGCTCGATGGCGAATTACGATGTCCACGTTCCGCCCGAGCGCGAGCAAGAACCGAAGCAGGCGGTCCGTGGAGAATCCCTGCAAGCGGCCGCGCATCAGAGCAGACACTTTGGCCTGATCCACTCCAAGCGCGACGGCGGCTCTCTCCTGCGTCCACCCCTTCCCGTCGATGATGCGCGCAATCTGGCGGGCCAATGCCGCTTTCGCAAGGGCTTCTTCCGGGTTACGGACGCCCAAGTCCGCGAAGGTGTTGCCGCTGCTCCGCTCGATGGCGCGTGACTGCTCGCGTTGCTTCGTCATGGCTGTGAATGCTCCGTGTGGTAATGGGCTTCGGCCAACTTCAGGCGCTCACGAATCAGGTTCATGTCCGCCTGTGGCGTAGCCGCGCCCTGCTTGGATTTCTTCTGAAGAACATGCAGTACATAGACGGCTCCCTGAAAGCGAACCGTGTATGCGGCGCGATACGTGTCTCCCGCGAAGTCCTCTACAATATCGAGAACGCCCGCGCCGCCGAAGCCCTTGAGTGGCTTGGCGGCGGCGTGTTTCTCGTTGCGCCGCGCGAGATACAGCGCATACCCGAATGTATAGCGGACGGCTTCCGGCAGCCGCCGCATGTCCTTGCGTGCGCTCCCGACCCAGTAGATCGACTTCAACAACTGCGGAACTTCCATGCCGTATTATGCTAGTTCTGGCATGCCTTGTCAAATCGCCGAATGGAAGACGAAACCCGATATCGGAAAGAGCGGTCAATACCTTGAGTTTCACCAGTCACTGGCGTATGGTCGGACTCTGCCCAATGCGCAAGTCTTAGGACTCATTTGCGGCGGGCGTGACTCGGTATCCTTTGTTTGAACAGGTCGCCGTGGCGCAGCGCACCGGGCGGCGGGGAAGTAGTATGCGAAAACAAGGATTCACACTCATCGAACTGCTGGTGGTCATTGCCATCATCGGCATTTTGGCCGCGATTCTGTTGCCCGCGCTTGCGCGCGCGCGCGAGGCGGCGCGACGCGCCAGTTGCGCCAATAACCTCAAGAATCTCGGGCTTGTCTGCCGCATGTACGCTGGCGAGTCGGAAGGCGGCCTGTATCCGTCCAACGCGTTGACCTTGGACGGCGACGGGCGGATTCAGCCGGGATTTCAGAAGAGCCTCTGGTATCCGCGGCAGTTGTATCCCGAGTACCTGACCGACTTCAACGTGCTCTTCTGCCCGTCGTCCGCGACGGCGCGGGGCCCGAAGGGCGCGCTGGAAGCACTTCAGGCGGGCCACGTGCTGAGCGTGGATTATCCTCAGGGCGGCGGCACACTCACGCGCACACTGAGTTCCGTGCAGGAGTTCATGGATTGGAATGTCATGGGCAAGTTCCTTTCGTACGCCTACCTGGGCTGGGTGACGACCCAGGACTCGGACTACTTCGGGATGCTCGTGGGGCAAAAGTACGGCGGGGCCGACAACACGCCGCCAATCGAGCCGGAAGACATGACCTTCGACCCCGCCGACGTCGCCGGCGCGGACTCGATGGGCCTGGCGGGCATCTATCCGAACGTGGGGGTGACGGGCTCGGGCGGCAAGACCGGGCCGCAAGTGACCATCTATCGTCTCCGAGAAGGCGTTGAACGGTTCCTGATTACCGACATCAACAACCCCGGCGCGAACGCCGCCGCGCAGAGTGTCGTACCCATCGCGTTCGACACCATCACCAGCGGCGGCGCGCAGACCGGCGTCATCGGCGTAGGCGTGGTGGCGTTCAACCATATTCCCGGCGGCGCGAACGTGCTGTACATGGACGGCCACGCGCGCTTTCTCCGATATCCGACGCGCGTGCCTTATGGCGAAAGCGTGGGCGATTATCCGGTCACCCCGTTTGTGGCCGCCGCCATCGACCGCCCCAAGCCGGGCCATCCCCTCGAGTACACCGTTATCCATCCGTGACTACGGGCCGCGGTTCCGCGCCGGGTAAATGGTAGGTCAAGGGTAGATCGCAATTTTCAGTCCCGTGCGGTTCCGCATCAATTCAATCCCATCGAGAACCCTGTCAAGGGGCAAGTGGTGTGTCACAATGCTGTCCACGTCTATCTTTCCCGCCGCCAGCATCGCCAAGGCGTCGCGCACGTCGCACGGGCGCGAGTCGGACGCGCCGACAATGGACACCTGTCCATAGTGAATAATTCGGGTGTCAATTTGTATGGTGGAACCCCCTTTCGGCAGGCTCGCGAAGAGACTCAGCGTGCCTCCCTTTCGAACCATGCCCAAGGCCTCCGCCTGGGAGGCCGCCACCGGCGCCGTGGCGATTACGATATCCGCGCCCTGTCCGCCGGTGGCCTCGATCACCTTTTCCGCCGCGCCATCGCGGCCCACTTCCAGCACCTCGATGTCCGCCAGCTTGCGCGCCAGCGCGGCGCGGGTCGGCGAGGTCTGCGTTACGATCACCCGGTGCGCGCCGAAGGCTTTGGCTACTTCCGCGTTGATGCAGCCCAGCGGACCCGCGCCGACGACGACCACACAGTCGCCGGGCTTGACCCCGGCAATCTTCTGCGCGTTGATGGCACAACTGAGGGGTTCGGCGAGGGCCGCGCCCGGATCGCTTACCTCGGGCGGAACAACCAGGGCGTTCCCCCCTTCGATGGCTTCGGCGGGAATCTCGATGCGTTCCGCGAATCCGCCGTCGAAATCGAAACTGATGCACTTGACGTTTGGACAGAGATTCTCAAGTCCCCGGCTGCAGTACTCACAGCGCTTACAGGCAATCGTCGTGGCGAACGTGACGCGATCTCCGACGGCAAGTCCCTCGACTTTGTTGCCGACGGCGATTACGTCCGCCGCCAATTCATGGCCTATGACGCGCGGCGGCTTACAGCGCGGGTTGCCGACGGTATACAACTTCAGGTCGGTTCCGCAGATAGTACAGACCTTGACTCGCGCGATGGCGTTCCTGGATGTTGACCGCGGCTCCGGTATGTCACCCACCACGATGTCTCCGGGCCCGTTGTAAATCGCTGCTTTCACGCTTGATTTCCTTCCATTTGGAAACGCATCTCGCGAAAACCTGACAATGTCCGCGCGTCTTTCCCTATCGTCCGTAATTGCGGTAGTTAAACACGTCCATATAGTGCTTGATTTGTTCCTTCACGCAATCAACCCACACATCGCGGCGGGGAACCTCCGCGACGTGCGCCAGTTTCGAGCCAAGTTTGCCCCCGCACTGCTGCTCACGATAGCTCTCACTGAAGTAGCGATTGCCGAGGTAGCCGGCGTCGCGTAACGCCTCAAGCTCATCGCGCGTGAACATGTTGCCCAAGTCTTTGAGCACGTGGTGGGCGACGGCCTGGCCTCCCAGTTGCGCCAGAATCGTGTAGATGTTCACCTTTATGATTCCGTCCCCGGCCAGTCTTGGGAGTTCCTCGTCCTTCAGGCACGATGTGCCGTGCAGGCAAAGGATTCTGCCGACGGAATTGCTGATTTCGCGTGCGCGCTGCGAATGGTACTTCTTTTCCGCCGCCGCCGCGCGGTGTTCCGTGCCAAGGTTCGCCACGATAAGATCGACGCCCGTCGCGGATACAAAGCGCTCCGCGTCGGCCACGCTGGTGATTTGGCTCTCGGCATCGTCGCCCGATTCCACGATGTGGTCCACGCAACCCTCGACAAGAACGCGGCCCTTGGTCTTTTCAACGTATTCCGCCGTCGTGCGCATGTTTTCTTCAAGGGGATGTTCAGATCCGTCAAACATGACAATGGAAAACGTTTCCGCGCATTCATTGAGTGCATAGGTGTCCAGTTCGGGAATACCATGATCCAGACAAGGCAATACGCGCAAGTTTCGGTACGGACTGTGCTCGGACATCATGACGTCAAGATAGGAGAAGAAGCCCAGCAGTCCCAAGCGAACGATACCGGCCCGCGTATACAGCTTCATCTGGCCGTGAGAGGGGTAGTTCGCCGTGCACGCCATCATGACGGGCAGGTTCTCCACTCCCAGTTCCGCGCCTTTTTCCATCGCGCCAAGCAGAATACATTCCTGCGTGCGCTCGTCTTCGGCGCAAAAGGAAGGAATCGCAACGCCCAACTCCCGGGCCTCCGCAAGCACTTCCCGGGATTCAACGGGATCCGATATGACCGGCATGAGTCCTTGTTCCCTTTCCTGGTCAGCTCATTTCAAGCCCGCCGCTGACGTTCAGCGACTGGCCCGTCATATAGGCCGAGTCATCGCTTGCGAGAAAGACAGCTACGCGCGCGACGTCTTCGACTGTACAAAGACGCCTCAGCGGGATCTTCGACTCGAAGTAGGCCGCCACTTCCTCAGGCGCCAAGCCTCGTTTGCGGGCATAGGCGTCAAGCATGTCCGGCGACCGCCACAATTCGGTGAAGACGACGCCAGGACAGATGGCATTCACGGTTATGCCCGATTCCGCGAATTCCTGCGCGAGGCTTTGGGTAAGGCCGATGACTCCGAACTTCGACGCGCAGTAGGCCGCGTACTGAGAGTTGCCACGCTTGCCGGATTGGGAACTTATATTGATTATTGTGCCTCCGCCCGCGGCGACCATACTCGGAAGTACCGCCTGGCAACACAGATAGACACCCTTTAGGTTTACCCGCAATGTATCGTCCCACAGCGATTCCGGCATTTCCAGGAAGGGCACGACCCGTGATATTCCCGCGTTGTTCACAAGAATATCGATTTTCCCCAGTCGTGCAACACATTCCTCGACACACGCAAAGACGCTTCCGCGGTCGCCAACGTCCATCTGAAATCCATACGCATTGCCTCTGCATTCGCGCCTTATCTCGTCGGCGGCCAGAGCGGCTGCGAGACCATCTATGTCGCAGATGGCAACTTCCGCGCCCTCGGATACAAAGGCCCCTGCGATTGCATGGCCGATACCGCGCGCCGCACCCGTCACGAGCGCTTTCTTGCCTTTTAGTCTCATTGTGCCGGCAATCATGAATGTACACCGTCAATGCATATGGGATTCCGCAGGGTCAAGATCGAGTAGTGGGGAAGAATTCAGATCTATGACCTGTGGGTTATGCGCATGCTACGCCCGGACCTATAAGTTTCTCGTCCACGATACGTTATAGCGCTGGCCAACGCTTACTTCGGTTCGAATCAAGCAACATGGATGGATCTCTTGGACGCCATGTCTTGAAGCTGTAGGGTACTCTCTCTGGGACGTTGTTTCCAATGTTTCCACAGAGACACGTTTGTGCCCCCGGATGTACATTCCGACAATGGCGCGGGCGCAGTCCGATGGAAACGGACGGCCAAGCCGGAAGCAAAATGTCGGCGTCTTCCGTGTGAGGCGGTGACGCCAATTCGAAAGCGTCAGACCGATCGGCGGCTCATACGGCGGAGGGACCGCATTGGTGAACACAGGCGGAAAGAAGCCGAGCGTTCCTGACAGGTCAGGGGTAGTTGATTCAAGTCAGAAATGGCGTACCCGGAGGGACTTGAACCCCCAACCTCTTGGTCCGTAGCCAAGCGCTCTATCCAATTGAGCTACGGGTACGCTGCGTGTCGGCGGAAACGTAGTCTAGCAAGAATCCGGGGCCGCGCGCAAGATTTGTAGCGGGAATTCGGCGGCGGGGACTGTGGCGCGGGGTCATTGGCGAAGCCTTGGATTGCGGAACCCGTGGAGACTCGGGGTAGAATGGCCTTTCCGCGGGCGGACACGATGGATTAACGGCGCGCGGTGTCGCCAGGCCGGGGAGACGGCGTGCCATGCCGCGCGCGGCTTGTGGACGGTGGATTGCGCGGGACTTCAGGAACGGGCCGGAACATTTCCTAATCGGCGGCTACTCGGTGAAGGCCGCAAAGGGGCCGGAATGACTTCGGAAGCGCAAGGCGAAGTGCTGGTGGTCGAGCGGGACCGCGAATTGGGCCGCGCAATGCTGTCCTACCTGCGCGATCACGGCTACGGCGCGGAGTGGGTCGACAGCGCGGAGAAGGCGTTCGCCTGTCTGGACCGGCGTCCCTTCGACGCGGTGGTCACGGAATTGGGTCCGGGCCGAATCGACGGGATGCGCATCCTGAGCGCGGCGAAAGCACACAACCCAGACCTGTGCGCGATCCTCATCGCCGACGCGAAGCATATCGACCGGGCCACGGAGGGGATACGCCAAGGGGCCTATGATTATCAGACGCGGCCGGTCAACCTGGCAAAACTCGAAGCGATCATCCAGCATGGCCTGGCGCATCAGCGGCTCGCGTTGGCGAAGACCGAACTGCACCGCCGCCTGGATGAGCGCCTTGGGCTGACGGCCCTCATAGGGAAATCCCGCCTGATGGCGCAACTCTATAACGCCGTCCGGCAGATAGGCCCGAGCGACGCGCGCGTGCTCATCTACGGTGAGCCGGGCGCGGGCAAGCGCCTCATCGCCGAGGCGCTCCACCACAACAGCCCGCGCCGCGATGAGCCGTTTGTGAGCCTGGATTGTCGCGGACTCCCCGAGGTGGTCGTCCGTTCGGAGTTGTTCGGTTACGCCGTCGGGCGCGACATGGGCAATTCGCCGCTGCGTCAAGGCCGTTTCCTGCTTGCCGACGGCGGTACGCTTTACCTCGCCGGCATTGACACCCTGTCCCCGGCGTTGCAGGAACGACTCCACCAGACGCTGCGCACCGGGAAAGCGCCCCGGCCCGGCGACGGCAGGGCCGTCCGCGTCAATGTGCGTCTTATCGCCTCGACGGACCAGCGGCTGGACCGGCTCGCGGCGCAGGGGGCGTTTGACGCGCGGCTGCACGAAGCGCTGAGCGCCGTGACCATCGAGGCGCCGCCCCTGCGCAAGCGGCGCGAGGACCTTCCCCTGCTGGTGCATCGCCTCATTCAGGAAGCGGCGGCGCGTCAGGGCAAGACCCTCGGCGGTTGCGACGGCGCGGTGCTCGACCTGTTCGCCCGGTACGATTGGCCGGGCAACGTCCGCGAACTCGAAAACGTGATCGAGGGCATGGTCGCCGCGGCCCGGCCCAACGCGCGCCTTCGGCTTCAGGACGCGCCGCAGCGCATCCGCGCCGAAAGCGCGCCGGGGTCCGACGAAATCCGCCTGCGCATCGGCATGACGATGGAGACCGTCGAGCGGCGGGTGATCGAGGAGACGCTGCGGGTGTGCGAAAACGATAAGGCGCGCTGCGCGAAGACGCTCGGGATCGGCCTGCGCACGCTGTATCGAAAGCTGAAAACGTACGAGGAGGGATAGAGCGCGCCGACCTCAACATGGCGAAAGAGCGCGAAAGGCTGCTTCTCTCCCTTTCGCGCTCCTTCGCAATACGCCTTCGCGCCGCCGACTCGCGGCGCGCGTAATTGCTCAGGCGTCCTTCTTCGCTTCCGGCTTTTCCTTGTCGGTCTCGTCGCTCTCTTTGATGGCCTGCTTGAACTCGGACACGGCCGACCCGAGAGACTTGCCCACCCCCGCCAGCTTGCCGCCGCCGAAGAGGACCAACACGATCGCCAGAATGATAAACAGTTCCCACGGACCCCAAGTCATGGGTATTCTCCTTGTTTTCAAGCTTCATCTCAGCTTCACCTAATTATACCGCTCCCGCCGCGGGGAAACAAGGGTCGCCCCCCACACCAGCGCGCACCGCGCCGCGGAGTCCGACTTATCGGACCTGTCGGACCCGTCGGACGGAACCGCTGAAACCCGCGTGCCGCTTTGCATCGTCTCATAACGGCGCTTATACTATAGACGGCTCAGGCGCTCGAAAGGTGTCTTTTTTTCAATGAATATTGACATTGGCTTTGTGTTGTTGCAGTATTTCTGCCTCCTGTTCTCGCTGTGCATCCACGAGGCGGCGCACGCGGCCATGGCAAATTATTGCGGAGATCCGACCGCGCGGCTCATGGGTCGCCTGACCCTCAACCCCGTCAAACATGCCGACCCCCTCGGCACGGTCATCCTGCCGCTGTTCATGATGCTCACAAGCGTTCCGTACTTGTTCGGCTGGGCGAAGCCCGTGCCGTTCAACCCGAGAAACCTGAACAATATGCGACGGGACCCGATGCTGATTGCGCTTGCGGGGCCGGGTTCGAATCTCCTGGCGGCGTTTGCGTGCGCGCTGATCCTGCGCATCCTCATCTCGATATTCGGCTTGCAGCCCGACGTGCAGATCGCGGAGATTCTCATGATGATCGCGATCTATCTGATCATGATCAATCTCTTGTTACTCCTGTTCAATCTCATTCCCGTGCCGCCGCTGGACGGGCATCACGTGCTCGAGTATTTCCTGCCGCCGGGCGGCCAGCGGGTGCTGGCGCAGATCGGGCCCTTCGGCATCCTGATTGCCATATTGGTGGCGCGGCCCTGGCTGTCGTTCGCCATGCCGAAGCTGCAGTACGCGCTGCTGTGGTTCGTTACGTGGGGCCAGGAAGTCTGACGTCGTTTCACGTGCCCGCCCGCGCTTTGCTATAATGCGGCCCTCACGCACGGCTCGTGCGTGCTTCCTTTTGTCCACCAGACCCGATACAGGAATGCATGATGGAGTTGCCGAAACAGTTCAAGCCCGAGGAAGTGGAGCCCCGCTGGCAGGCGTACTGGCAGGAGCGGGGTTTGTACCAGTGGGACCCGGCCCGAGGCCGCGACGAAACGTTCGTCGTCGATACACCGCCGCCAACGGTAAGCGGCTCGCTTCACGTGGGGCACATGTTCAGCTATTCGCACCAGGACTTCGTGGTGCGCTATCAGCGGATGCGCGGCAAGAACATCTTCTTCCCCATCGGTTGGGACGACAACGGGCTGCCCACAGAGCGGCGCGTGCAGAATCTGCTTAACGTCAAGTGCGAAGGTCACCTGCCCTACGATCCGGCCTTCACCCCGCAACGGGGTGGAAAGGGCGCGCCACAGCCCATAAGCCGCCGCAACTTCGTCGAATTGTGCGACGAGGTCGTCCGCGAGGATGAGAAGGTTTTCAAGCACCTGTGGACGCGCCTCGGCATGAGCTACGACTGGGACCTCGAATACGCGACCATCGACGAGCATTGCCGCCGCATCTCGCAGTCGAGTTTCCTCGACCTGCTCGAAAAAGGCGAGATCTACCAGGACGAGCGGCCCGTGCTCTGGGACGTGGACTTCCAGACGGCCATCGCCCAGGCGGAACTCGCGGACCGCGAGGTTCCCGGCGCATATCATTTCCTGCGTTTCGGCGTCGAGGGGGAACAGGACCACCTGGTCATCGCGACGACGCGGCCCGAACTGCTGGCGGCGTGCGTGGCCGTGCTGGTGCATCCCGACGACGCACGCTACCGGAAATACCTCGGCAAGAACGCCGTGACACCGCTCTTCCATGCGCCCGTGCCGATCATGGCCGACGCGAAGGCCGACCCCG
>JAKQEQ010000172.1 GCA_029556545.1 Candidatus Hydrogenedentota bacterium | reverse complement strand
GTTTTTCGAGCCCGAGAGTTGACAGCGGGCACCCCAAGACGTAGGATAACCAACGTTTTCAAGCAGGAGAGGCTAAACCTCTCGGGCGTGCGGGCGCGGGCGCGCCTGCACGGAGAAAAAAGTGAGGGTCGGATGTGTACGCGAGGGCTCTAACGTGCCGTCAGGCGTAGGCGTCCGAATAGACGGGGATGTCTTCGGCACCATCACCCCATTCGCTCAGCGAGGGGGCTATCGGCGGGGCGCGGATCGGCATCCCCAAACAGGCGAGTATCTTCCTTATCGCCTCGGGCGGGTTGACCGCGCACAGGATGCGCATCCTGCCGCCGCAGCGGTCGCATTCCAGCGCGTCGACGGCGAACACCCGCTTCAAGAGTTCCGCCCAGGCGTACCGCTTGGGGCGCTGTTTCTTGGATAAGGCGGGTTGAGGACAACCCGCACCACCGGCCGGACCTGAGGATGTCAGGGCGAGCCACGAGGCCGCAGCGGACTGCGGTCCTGCCGAAACGAGCGCAGGGCCAACCAGTCCGATGTCCGCATTCGCATGCCTGTCCGACGGATAGGTCGCGCCTGGCTGGGGTTCCGGACATTCTGCGGCGGTTTCGTCTTGGGCTTCGTCTCCCGTTGCCGCGCCGCAGGGGGCGAGGCGGTCGCGCCACGACGCGGCGGGCGCGAGAACGCCGCTGTAGCGGATCATGTTGAAGCGCGGCGCGGGAACCAGCGCGGCCAGACGCTCCAAGAACTCGAGCGGTTCGAAAACGACGCTGTCCGTGCCGTCGCGCCAGCGTTTCTTGAGGTGATACAGCAATCGCCCGTCGGGCAGTTCCTCCAGCCGGTCGAGCGCGACGGGCGGGCGGCACATGTAGCGAAGCAGGTGCTCGACGCCCTCCCGGTCGTAGGCCGGGAGGGCCGTGCCGGCGTGGAGGCCGAAGCCGTCCGCCTCCGCGCAGCAGCGTGGGGTGTCCGGCTCAGCCTCTTCGTTAACGTGCCCGTCCACGCCGCACAGGCGGACGGCCTTCAGTCCGGCGCGCGGGCCGGAAAGCGCCCGGCCCGCCACCGCCGCGCCGTAGAGCGCCGGAAGGAGGTCGTCCACGTCCGGCCCCGCATCGAAGTCCCCAGCCTCCGCGCGGCGGGCGAGCAGGCCTTTGATCCGCCGGGCGACGCGTTCAATCACGCGCGCGACCTCGTCGTCGGACGGCGGTCCGGCGGGATGGAAAAGGAGGTCGCCGTCTTCGGTTTCGCTGTACACGCCGTCGAGAGCGATCGCGTGGAAGTGGACGTTGAGGTTCAGCGCGTCGCCGAAGCGCTGGACGAAGGTCACGGCCCCGCCTTTCGCGTTGCGCCCGAGGCTGGAATGCCCCGTGCGGCGGCGCAGGGAGGCGAAGACCGCGTTGAGGAAAACATGGTGGACGGCGGCGATCCATTCGCGGTCGTAGGCCATCAGGAAGCGCAGGGCGTGGGGAACGGTCAGCACCCACTGGCGCACGGGGGCCTCCGGCAGCGTCTCGTCGATCAGGCGGGCGGCGGTCTCCGCCAT
>JAKQEQ010000140.1 GCA_029556545.1 Candidatus Hydrogenedentota bacterium | reverse complement strand
GGCGAGGGTGAAGGCGAAGGCGAGGGCGAAGGGGAGGGGGAAGGCGAGGGCGAGGGTGAGGGGGAAGGCGAAGGCGAGGGCGAACCCGAACCGCCGAAAGACATGGTGCTTCTGCGTACCTTCGACAGCGGCGGTTTCTACATGCCGGGCGCGACGCTCACGGTCCAGATTCAGTTGGAGTACACGGGCACGGAGCAAGTGAGGGCGCTGGGCGTCATCGAGTATCTCCCGCCGGGTTGGAGCTTCCAGGGGCTCGCGGGCGGCAATACACCGGCCATCTTCCCTCCCTCCGAGACCACAGAAAAGTTGGAATTCGTGTGGTTCTCGGGCTTTGATTTTCCCCTGAACTTCGCCTACGTGCTCGCCGTACCCGAGGATGCCGCGGGTCCCCAAACGCTCTCGGGCCGCGCCTTATATCGCACCACCGGCCCCGAACTGACCTCGGACCTCGTATCGAGCGTGCTAATGCCTGTGGATCCGGACGAGGGCGAAGGCGAAGGGGAAGGCGAGGACGGCGGGGATTGTGAGGATGCCGACATATTCGATATCCATGGCGTGGCCTACTCCCCCGACGGGAGGCGAATCGTTTTCGGCGGGGCCGTGGGGGCGATGATTCTCGACCCCACAACCGGTACGACCACGAGCTGCCTGTTCGGTCACACGGGCCAAGTCAATTCTGTCGCATTCTCATCCGACGGCTCGCAAGTTCTGACGGGGTCAACGGACCACACCGCGAGGCTTTGGGACACAGCGACCGGCGCGGACATCAGGACGTTTTCGGGGCACACACATACAGTCTATTCCGTCGCGTTCTCACCGGACAGTATGCAGGTCCTGACGGGCTCGACGGACCTGACGGCTAAACTCTGGCATGCGGCGACGGGAGCGGAAATCCGCACGTTCTCTGGCCACATAAGTTATGTAAACTCCGTAGCGTTTTCACCGGACGGCGCGCACGTTCTGACCGGATCGGGGGACCAAACGGCCAAACTCTGGCTTGTGGCGACAGGCGCGGAAATCCGCACGTTCTCTGGCCACACAGGTTCAGTCAATTCCGTGGCGTTTTCGCCGGATGGTTCGCGCGTGCTTACCGGAGCAAGTGACGGTACAATAAGGCTTTGGGACGCGACAACAGGGGCCATAATTCGCACGAATAGCATTAGCACGCATCGCGTACACTCCGTGGCGTTTTCGCCGGACGGCACACACCTGTTGACAGGGTCGTGGGATACAACGGCGAGGCTATGGGACACGGCCACTGGAGCGCAGCTGCGTACCTTTTCGGGTCATAGGGCAGGCGTGCTATCCGTAGCGTTCTCACCAAACGGCAGGCACGTGCTGACGGGATCACACGATAGCTCGGCAATGCTTTGGGACGCGGCGACAGGCGCGGCGTTGCGCACATTCAAGGCTTACAGGCCCTGCACCTTCTTTGAACGGAGGGTATTGCCCACCTATACGCCAGGCGACCTGCTCACTGTGGAAATCGTCTTGGGTAGCACGTGCGGTGGCGCGTTGGCGGCCATCAGCATGCGTGAAGTGTTTCCCGCGGGCTGGACATTTGTCTCCTCCGCGGGTCCCAATGATCCGGTGCTCAAGCCGGTTCTTGGCGATTCCTCGCCCTTTGAATTTCTGTGGATTGCCGTACCGCCATTCCCAGCCACGTTTACCTATGTCGTGCGTGTGCCGGCGGACGCCGACGGTGCCCAGCAGGTGTCGGGCGAAATAGAGTATCGACTGGCGGGTGGCGCCCTGTACAGCGATGTGGTGATCAGTGAAATCGCGCCGGAGCCGTAACCCGGATATGCGCGGACGAGCGGGAAAAAGACCAAAGAGACCAAGACGACGTAAAGGACCAAGGAGAAGGGACGGTGCGGTGCCGGGCGACACGCCGCTGAATCCGTCATAGCTGCAACGCGGTTCGGCCCGCAAACCGCCTCTGCTTCCTTTTGGTCCTTTCCGTCCTTTTAATCCCTTTCAGTCCCCTCGGCCCGCCTCCCCCGCGCTACGAATCGAAATCGCTGTCCTCGTCCTCGTCGTCCTCGTCCTCGGGACCGCCGAGGATCGAGGCGTCCTGCCCGGCTATTTCCATGACCTCCTCCGACGCGAGGATCGGGCAGTTCACCCGCACGGCGATGGCGATGCCGTCGCTCGGGCGCGAGTCGATGCGGAGCACCTGCTCGACCAGTCCCGCCGCGTTCTTCTGCTCGACGTTCAGGTGCGCGTAGAAGGTGTCGTTTTCGAGCTTGTAGATGGTGACCGACCGCACCTCGCCGCGCAGCCCGGCGAGCACGTTGCGGATCAGGTCGTGGGTCATCGGCCGCGGCGGCTTTTCCTCCATGAGTCCGGCCTGGATGGCCCGGGCCTCGGGCAGGCCCACGAGGATCGGCAGCACGCGGTTTTCATGCCGCAGGAGCACCAGCGGATGGTGCTGTTCCGGCGACTGGCTGACGCCCAACAGTTCGAGCTCGACCATGACAAACTCCTTATACGGCATTATACCGCGCGACGCGCACCCGGCGCGCGCCCTGCGCTACTCCGCCGGACGCACCCAACCCAGGCGATAACGCCGGTCGCCTCCCACGGGAAATACCCGCAACGCGGCATACCCGCGCGCGGCCACGCGTTCCGGCAGCGCGACTTCGTACACGGCCCATGCCCGAGACGCCTGCGCCGAAGGGCCCACGTCGCGCACGACCAGAACGCCGTCGTCGCCGACCACGAGGATACGGTACTTATCGTTGCCGTCGAGCGCAATCTCGATGCCGCGCTCGCGGCGCGTCTCCCCGAGTGCGACCTCGATCCCCCGTTGCGTGAAGGCAACGCCCGCCGCGATTTTCCAGTCATTCTCGGCGGCCTCGAACCGCGGCAGTTCATCCGCCACGACGCGGCGGATACCGGGATAACGATAGGCGTCCTGGTCGATGAGGTGGTCGTACCGGCCCGTGTTCATCCGCCAGATGGCGCGCCACCGCTCCCGTGCCAAGATCGGCCCACGCGTGATCAAAATAAGCTGGTCGTAGTATGCGGCAAGCCGCATATCCTCGATTTCGTTCCCGTCGAACGCGAACGCCGTGGCATCGGCATCCTGCCCATAAACCACGGGCGAGACGCCCGTGCCACAAGCGAGCGCGCGCCAGATCGGCCAGCGCCACGGCGGCCCCGCGATGATCGGTTCCGGGTCCCCGAAATCGACGGACCGCGTGTGCAGCGCCTGTTCGGTGTCCACGTAGCCCGGCGGAACGTTGCGCACGAAGTGGCCGACGCGCCAGTTCGGGCTGTACACCGCCGGCAGCCGCGCCAGCAGCGGATCGGTAAGCGCGTAGTAGTCGATGATATGCGCCTTCGGCCCCGCGAAGTAGCCCCGAAACCCGACGCTGCCGTGAACATACGTCGCGGGCCGGTCCAGAAGCCGGTAGCGCCGCCCCTCGGTCGCGAATCCGATCATGGGCAACTCCGCGTTCCGGCGATACCGCAACAGCCCGGCGTTGGCGAAGTAGAACAGCCGCTCGTCGCCGATGCCGTGCCCGTCCTTGAAACCGGCCAAGGTCTTCCCGTGGCGCGAGTCGGAGAACACCGTCGGCGTCGGCGACGCCCAGGCATCGTCCACGACGGCCTCCGTCGCGCGCGCTGCCGGCCTGTCGCTCTCGGGCCGGCCCGGCATGCCCAGGCCGATCCACGCCACGAGGATCACCAGCGGCGCCCACGCGAGCCGGGGAACGGCCTCCACGAACCGCGACGCAATCCCGCGCGCGAGGGCCGCCGTCCGCGCGCGTTCCGCATCGGTCCAGCCCGTCAGCAGCGCCACGCCGCAGACGAACGGCGCGGAGAAAAACCGCCCGGCCATGAAATCCCCGCCGATGCGGACCACGTAGAGAAGATAGATCGCGATCCCGAACGCGCCCGCCAGGGCCGCCCCGCTCCCGCGCAGCAAGGCCGCCAACATGCCCGCCGCCATGACGCCGAGGGTCAGCGGGTCGCGCCGCCAGCAGTTCTCCACGTAATGCAAGCCCTGCGTGACCAGGTCAGACGACGAGATGCCCGCACCGAGCTTCGCGTAGAAGGTGTTCGGAAACGGGAACCCGTAGTAGACCAGCGAGAAGACTTCCCACGCGATCAGCGGCAGCATGCCGCACGCCAGCGCCGCCGTCGCCCGGAAAGCGGGCCAAGTCCCGCCGCCTTTTCTCGCGCGCCACCATGCCGCCACGAGTCCCGGCGCGTAGAGCGGCAGCGTGTCGATGCGATTCAGCGCGCCCAGCGCCGCAAGCAAGGCAAGCGCGAGTACGTTGCGGGCCCGCGCCTGCCCGTGAAACAGCACCGCGAAAAACAGCACGAGCAGAAGATGCGTCAGCGGGTTTTCGAGGCCGGAAGAACTGTAATCCACGAAAGCGCGCGAGAACACGAGCAGCGCCACGGCCAGCAGCCCCGTGCCCGTCGCCCGCGCAACCCGGCCCGCCAGCACGGCGGCGGCCAACAGGCTGACCAGCATCGAGACGCCGATGGTCGTCAGAAAATGCTCGCGGGTGAGATAGTAAGGCGCGGCCAGGAGAAACAGCCACAAAGGGTGCGTGTAGGTCTGGACGCGCTCGCCGACGTTCCACGTCAGCCCGTGGCCATCGACGAGGTTGTCCACGACGCGCAGGGTAATATAGGCGTCGTCGCACAGCCACGCCGTCCGCACGAGCACCAGCGCCAGCAACGCCAGCGCCAGCGCGATGACCACGCGGTCCGCCGGACTCTTTCCCTGAGGATCACCCATGATCCGGCTCCGATTCAGTCCCGGTTTCCGGCTCGGGTTCGTCGTTGTCTCCTTCCCCTGTCTCGCTATCTTCCTCGGCACGCACCTCCGACGCCGCAGGCCGTCCCGTCCACGGGGGCAGGAGGATGTCCCTGCGGGCCGGCTCCGCGTTGGCCGCCCGTTGCGCGGCGTACATCGCGATCAGCCCGTCATATCGGCCGCGGTTCATCTCCCAGATAGCCCGCAGTCGCTCGCGACTCCACACCGGACCGCGCGTAATGATGAACAACTTTCCCAAGAACGCCTGGAGGTCCGGGTCGTCAAGCGCTTCCTTTTCGCCGCGCAGCACCGCGAGATACCCCGCCGGGATATCGCGCTTGAAGTGGCCGATATGCCACCTCACGAGGTCGTTCCCCGGCAACCGCGCCAGCAGCGGGTCCGACAGCGCATGATAATCGACGATGTAAGCGTCCGGCCCCGCGTAATAGCCCTTGAAACCCGTCGCCCCGTAAGCGGACACGTTCTTCCCCTTCGCCCGCAGCATCCGGCCCGTCTCGACCCATTCGTGTTTCGCCTCCCAGCCGTTTTGCGGGCCCCGCAGCAGCCCCGTCGCGTGGTAGTAGAACCCGCGCTGATCGCTCACGCCCCGCTCGTCCCGGAAGGCGTTCCCGGGCTGCGACAGCCGATCGAGACCGTACTCCGCGTCGGTGAGCACGATGGGATACCGCCCCATGAAACAAAGCAACCCGAGGACCATGATCGAGGTGAAGGCGTGACCGAATCGCATCGGCGCCCGCGCCAACAGCACCGCCGCCACGAGCATCGGGGCCGTGAAGTACCGCCCGACCATGAAGTCGCCGCCGATGCGCACCACGTAGACCAGATACAGGACCGCGCCGAGCGCGGGCATGATCGCGCGCCATTCGCGCAGCGCGAACGGCAGCGCCAACCCGCAAAGCGCCACGGCCAGGGTCAACGGGTCGATATCCGCCTGGCTGATGAAATAGGCGAGGCCCTGCCGCGCCAGGTCCGCCGCGGGAACGCCCGTGCTCAGTTTCGCGTAAGCCGTGTTTGGAAAAGGAAAGCCGTAGTAGATCACCGAAAACGCTTCCCACGCCGCGAAAGGGAGGAACCCGCACGCCATGTAGACACAGGCGCGCGCCGACCGCGCCTTCACGATCAGAAAAATCAGCGCGGGCAGGTAGATCAACAGCGTATCCATCCGCGTGAGCGCGGCAAGCCCCGCCAACAGCGACAGCGGCAACACCTTGCGCGCATCGGGCCGATCACTGAAAAAAAGCGCGAGAAAACTCACGAGCAGCAGGTGCGTCAGCGGATTCTCCAGTCCCGAGGTGCTGTACTCGATGAACGCCTTCGACAGCCCAAGCGCGGCCAGCGCCGCCAGCGCCGCGGCGGGCGTCCGCGCGACGACCAGCGCAAGCAACAGCGCCACGGCAAGCGTCAGTATGAGCCCCACCATCTGCGCCGTGACAAAAACCTCGCGCGTGAACACGTATACCGCCGACAACAACAGCATCCACAACGGATGCGTGTAAGCCTGCACGCGCTCCTCGACGTTCCACCGCGGGCCGTGGCCTTTCACCACGTTGTCCACCGTCCGAAACGTGATATAGGCGTCATCGCACAGCCACGACGCCCGCACCGCGACCGTCATCAGCCCCGCCAGGAATATCACCAGCAGAAAGCCGCCCAAGAAGCGCCCGTACCATGTGCCGTGCGATTGACTCATCATATATCCAGAGAAATATTAAACACTTTTGCAGCCGATTCAACAACCAGCGTCGCCATTCCTACTCGTCCTCCTACTCGTCCTCGTGCTCGTCCTCGTAATCGTAATCGTAATCGTAATCGTTCTTCTTCTCCTCGTACTCGCACTCGTACTCGCTCCCTCGCCCCGCCACGCTACGGCGTCTCCTCCTCGTCGCCCAGGTAACCTATGGCCTCCAACTGCCGTCGCTCCTCCTCGGACAACGCCTGCAACTGCGGCGTCGGCGGCGTCTTCGGATGCTCCCGCATCCACGCCTCGACGTAGGCCCGCAGCGGTTCCATGTCTTCCGCCCGGCGCCGCGACTGATTCGTGCGAAGGCCCTGCTCGCGACCGCCGCGCGCCTGCAATTCATGGGGCGGCAATCCCGCGTGCGGCGCGATATTATTGAAGTATTTCCACGCCGCCGCGTACGCGCCCACCTTGCTCGCGCCGCGAAAGTCGGTCTCGGTGATGAAGTATTCGGGCAACGCCGCCGACGCGACCCGGCCCTCGACCAGCGGCTTCAGCGACACGCCCGCGATGTCTTCCGGAATCGGCGCGCCCGCGAAATCCAGCACCGTCGGCAAGAGTTCGAGCAGGCGCACGGGCTGGGCTATCCGCGGCTGCGCCGGCGTCCAGCCGGGCCGATACAGTATCCACGGCACGACAACCTGGGACTCGTACAGCAGCCAGCCGTGATAAAGCGATTTGGCGATGCCGGGGTGGTCATCGAGTCCCTCGCCGTGGTCGCTCAGGATGACGAACAGCGTATCCTCCCAACCGGCAAGCCCGCTCAACGCTTCCATGAACCCCGCCGTGTCGTCCGTCAATTGCCGCACCGATTGCAGGTACTTCGGGTACCGCTCGCCGACGTCCAGAAAAAGGCCCTGGTACTCGGGGCGCCGCAGGGTATAGTTGTCACGCACGTACCATTCGTGGATTTCCATGAGGTTCAGTTGAACATAGCACGGACCTTGCGGATGACGCCGCGCGAAATCGAGCGTCTGCTCGTACAGCCGCGGCGCGGACGGCAGCGAGACGCGCCCGCGCACGTTGTCGTCATGGGCCTCCTCCATCCAACTGAACACCACGGCGCTCTCGATATACTCGTCAAAGCCGAGATGGAAATTGTAACTCCGATTCATATTCGGGTTGGCGGTCGCGCCGAAGGTCGTGTAACCGTGCTGCTTCAGCAGCGTCCCGATGGTCTCGAACCGGCTGTTCAGGATTTCGTTATGCTCGACATACAGCCCGAGGTCGCGCGCATATCGGGACGTCAGCAGCGATCCGACCGACGGCCGGGTCCAACTGCACTGGGCCACGGCCCGCTCGAACACCACCCCCCGCGCCGCAAGCGCATCCAGCGCGGGCGACGTATCGTGCGGATAGCCATAGCAGCCCAGCTTGTCCGCCCGCAGCGTATCGAGCATGATCAACACGATGTGCGGCGGTCGCGAACCGGGACTCTCCCCGGCGACGGCCTCCTCAGCCACGACGCGGCCGGCCTCCGCTCCGGGCGTATCCTCCGAAGCGCGGCCACACCCCGCGCCGACAACCGCGCCGACTCCGGCCGCCGTCGAATGCGCCAAGAAACGTCTGCGTGTAAGTGTACCCATGCAACACCCTCGCCGCCCCAGGTTCCACGGCAGTATACCTTGCCAAGCGCCGGGAGAGAAACACGCCCCCCTCGCGCGAGCTCGAAGCACGGACCGTATGAACCGCACGGACACCCACCCCTGGTCCGTGATTCCTGATCCCTAGTCCCTGATCCCTAGTCCCTACTCCCCCCTCCCTTCCTCCCGCTCCCGCACGACGCGCTCATATTCGAGCGGATGCCGCGCCTTGAAGTCCTCGTCCGTGATGTGCCCGGTGATCCAGGACCAGTTCATCGGGTAGGTGTGGGGGTCGAAGATCATATAGTAGAGGTGCCAGATAATGATGGTCAGGACCGCGAGCCACGCCTCGTAGAAGTGCACCAGCGCGACAACATCGAGCGCGATCTTCGGCAACAGGTCGAGGAACGTGTTCGCGAACCACATGCAGAACCCGGTGACGATCATCAGCAGCGTGCCCCACCACATGCCCCAGTACTCGAACTTCTCGATGTAACTGTAGCGGTCGAATCGCGGCTCCCGCTTCACCAGCCCGAAGGCATAGCCCATATTCATGAACACGTCTTTCAAGTCCTTGATGCGGAACCAGAGCGCGCCGAGTTCGCGTCGCCCGCCCCCTGTAAGCAGCAGATAGATCGCGTTGCTCACCGCGATGCCGACCAGCACCACCGCCGCGATGCGATGCACCACACCCCGCGCCGCCAGTCCCGCCTCCCCGGGGAAGATCGCGCGAGCCCACCACGTCTCGGGGTAGCGCAAGGCAAAGCCCGACACGGCAAGCGCGATAAACGCGATCGTCAGCACCATGTGGCCGATGGTTAGCCCCGTGCTGAACCGCCGATACGTCCCCTCGCCGCCCAACTCCTGCTTGAACTTCCGCAGCGCGTGCCGGCCCATCATGATCGTGTTGTGGAAGACCATCCCCCCGACCACCCCCACGATCAGCACGAGGTACGCCAGCCGCACCAGCCCCAGCGCCTTCTGCCCCGGATTGGTCGGCATGATATGCACCGCCCCCACGGCGAAGTTCGGGTTCGCGTTCGCGTGACACTGCCCGCAGGTTTGCGGCAGATTCGACACGTGCGTCGACGACGCCGGGTCCAGGTGCGGCAGGATCAGGTGCGTCCCGTGGCAACTGGTGCAACTCGCGACCACTTCCGATCCCGCCGCGCTCGCCAAGCCGTGGTAGCTGTCCATGTAGCTGGCCTGCCGCATGGTCTCGATGCCGAACCGCGTCATGATACGCTCATCGTCGTGACAGCGCGGGCACGTGGACCGGGCGACTTGCTGGCGATTCACGCTCGACGTGCGCTCGCTCGGCGCCTCGATCCCGTGCTCGCCGTGGCAGTCGATGCACGTCGGCGCGAATCGTATCCCCGCCGTCAACGCCTTGCCGTGAATGCTCTGCTCGAATTCCTCGCGCTCCCGCGGATGGCACGCGCCGCACGTGTCTGCGATATTGCGCCGATAGACCTTCGAGGACGGGTCCTGCGACGGAAGCAGGTCGTGCGCGCCGTGACAATTGGTGCAACTCGCCGCGTCGAGGTTATCCTTTTCAAAGATAGCGCGCGCGTGCACGCTCTTCATGTATTTCTCGGAAGGATTCGCCACGGAAATCATGTGGGACTTCACCAGTCCCGGGTCGGAGTGGCACTTGCCGCACGTGCGCGGCTGATTCGTCGGATGCACGTGGGACAGCGGGTCGCTCACCGCCCGAATGTCATGCGTCCCGTGGCAGTCGCCGCACCCGCTCACGTCCCCGTCGTCTTGGGCCAGTAACTGGCCGTGAGGCGTCTTTGCATAAGCGCTCGCCTCCTCGTGGCAGTTCCCGCAATCCACCGGCGCCAATCGCGCCTCATGCGGCAGATCCGTGATGTCCGTGTGACACGACACACACCCCTGTTCGCCGTGAACGGAAGCCTTGAAAAGCGGCTCGCTGATATAAAGCGACTGCAGCGTGCCATCCTCAAGTTCACGGGTCAGGTCCGCATCGTTATGACAGAAGAAACAGTCCTGGTCCTCTTGCGCCGCAAGCGGCGACGCAATGGCCACCGCAAGAACGAGGCCAAAATACACTGTGCGCCGTCGCTCGCGTTCCACGTATCGAGTCTCCTGAAGTCTCATTGCGGAATAAGAATGCGCTGAAGCATACCCTCGCCATCCGCCCTTCGCATCCGTAAAAAGGGGAACTCACCGCGGCCAGTCCGTGTTTTTCCCTGAAGTCGAACCATGGAAAAGCCGTGTATACGTTACGGGGGACAAGCTCCCGCGAGTCGCCCACGTGTTTTTCGCGGATTTCTTTTGTTATGATGGCCGGCGGTGCCCGGCTGTAGGACACCAAACCAATGCATTACCGATCGCAAGACAGCACGCATGACGCAGCCATGCACGAGGAGAATGATCACGCCGTGGATTCGCCCCAGGCCCAGGAAGGCGCGTTGAGACGCATCCTATGGCGTCTCTTCTCCGTCCCCATCTTCGTCAAGATTCTCGGCGTCGGCGTCGTCGTCACCGTCCTCTTCGGAAGCGTGGCCTACTACGAAAGCCGAGCCGGCATCTACCGAACCCACTACCGCATACACGGTCGCAAGGCCCTGTCCGTGGCGACCTCTCTCGCGCGAAACGTCGAGGCCCATGTCCGCTCCGGCGACACCGACGCCATAGACGTTGCATTGGACCGTGCCATGGCGGTCGTGCCCGATGTGCGCTATGCTTTGGTCCAGGACCTCGACGGACGGATACTCTCCCACGGGTTCACCTTCCCGAAGGAGGCCCCCCCGGACCTTGTCGAGCATGGAGGCGATCTCTGCGCCACGTGCCACGCCTCGATCTCCGCCCGGGAGATCGCGTCGAGCCTGCTCGAAGTCCCGACCGACCTCGACCTGCCGGCAGGCAGGATTCGCGAATTCCGCAAGGACGACCACCTTATCATCGAGGCCGCCGTGACCATCGGGCCCGAGCCCATCGGCACCGTGCGCCTCGGCGTCGGCGATACCCTTATCGCCCACGAACTCGCCGCCATCAGCCGCTCCATCGTCCTCGCCCTCGCCACATGCACCGTCCTGGGCATCTCGCTTGCCCTCGCCCTCGCCTATCTCATTGTGCGCCCCATCCACAACCTCGTTCAGGCGACCAACCGCATTCGCGAGGGCGATTTCTCCGTCCGCGCGCGCGTCTTTTCCGGCGATGAAATCGGCAAACTGAGCATGGCCCTGAGCCAGATGGCCGAGGGGCTCGAAAACTACCAGAAGGAAGTCCTCGAAAAGGACCGGGCCCGCGTCTCGTTACTCGGGAAAATCGTGCGAGTCCAGGAGGAAGAACGCAAGAACATCTCCCGGGAACTCCACGACCACTTCGGACAGAACCTGTCGAACGTCCTCCTCAGCGTCGACGCCCTCGCCAAGGAATGCGCCGCCTCCCCGGAACGTTTCGCCAGGCTCCGGCAGGCGATTCGCGGACTGATTGACGACGTCGGACGCCTCGCTTGGGACGCCCGGCCCTCGATCCTCGACGACTACGGTATCGACCACGCCCTCGCCCGCTACGTCGAGGAAATGTCCAAGCGCGCCGCGCTCCCGATCGATTGTCAATGCGTCGTGCCCTCGGACGCCGAACGCCTCCCCATCGAGATCGAGGTGACCCTATACCGCATCGCCCAGGAGGCCGTCATGAACGTTATCCGGCACGCCGGGGCCACCCAGGCCAGCATCGTCCTCATGCGCCACGACCACGAGGTCAGCCTGATCGTCGAGGACGACGGCAAGGGCTTCGACCTCCGCGCCATCCAGAGGCACAAAGACGCGGCCCTAGGACTCATCGGCATGGAGGAGCGCGCCGCGCTCGTCGGCGGCAACTTCGCCGTCGTCTCGAAGCCCGGCGCCGGGACAACCGTCCGGGTCCGCATCCCGGTACACGAGGAGGCTTATGCGAATACGCTTGCTCATAGCGGATGATCACGCCGTCTTCCGAAGCGGCCTCCGCGCACTGCTCGAACACGAGGAGGAATTCCAGGTCGTCGGCGAGACCGGCTCCGGCGTCGACACCCTCCGCCTCCTGAACGAGAAAGAGGTGGACGTGCTCCTCCTCGACATCAGCATGCCCGGACTGCCCGGCCAGCGCGTCGCACGCGAGGCCCTTCGCGCGCACCCCGGACTCTCCATCGTCGTCCTCACCATGCACGAGGACGAATACTACCTCCAGGAACTGCTCCGCGTTGGCGTCCGAGGCTACGTCCTCAAGAAATCCACCGGATCCGAACTCGTCCAGGCCATCCGCGCCGCCCACCGCGGGAATGTCTATATCGACCCCACACTCGCCGAACTCGTCGTCTCCCCCTACGTCGGGCGGCCCTCCACCCGCCTCAAGGACCCCATGGCCCTCCTCACCCCGCGCGAAAAGGAAGTCTGCACCCTCCTCGCCTACGGCCACACCAACGCCGAAGTCGCCGAAAAACTCCATATCTCCGACCGCACCGTCGAGACGCACCGCACCAACATCATGGCCAAGCTCGACCTCAAGAGCCGCGCCGACCTCGTCCGCTACGCCATCGACAACGGTATGCTGAAATTCGACTGAAATCCCCGTTTTCAGGGCGTCCCGCCGTCTTGTGGATTTCTACGGATGCGCACGCCCCCCGTGACGGGTATCATTTGGACAACGTTGTGGATGAATAAGTAGACTTTTTCATCCGTCGGGTTGCGTGGGCCGCGAGGGGTATCCGAGCGGCGCGATTAAGAGGAGCATCGTAGCGAAATGAAGATGAATGTCCTTCTGGCCGTAATCATGACCGTCGCCATCCTGCTGCCGGTCGTCGAACTCACCAGCGTCACCGCCCAGGAGCCCGCGACCTACGTCGGGCACAGCAAGTGCAAGATGTGCCACAACAGCAAGCAGGAAGGCGAAATCTGGAACGCCTGGAAGGCCATGAAGCACGCAAGCGCCTTCGAAGTCCTCTCCAGCGACGAAGCCGTCGCTATCGGCAAGGAAAAGGGCCTCGAAAAGCCCCCCGCCGAAGCCCCCGAGTGCCTCCGGTGCCACGTCACCGCATTCGACGTCGCAGCCGGCCAGGCCCCCGCCACCATCGACAAGAAAGACGGCGTCCAGTGCGAATCCTGCCACGGCCCCGCCTCCCTCCACCTCGAAGACGGCAAGCGCAAGAAGAAGGGCGAAGACGTCGACATCACGAAGAACCAGACCCGACCCGACGTCAACGACTGCATCGTATGCCACAACGACCAGAGCCCGACCTGGAACACCGAACGATATACCCTCAAGGACGGAACCAAAGCCGGCTTCGACTTCGAACAGGCGTGGGAAAAGATCAAACATGGCCGTCCCGCCGAGGGATGACCTGATACCCTACACACCCTGTTGATGCGAACGCCCGGGCATCGTCCCGGGCGTTCCTATTCGTGTGATTCGTGGTGAAAAAAGACCGCGCCTGCCCCCGCAAAACCACATGCGCTTGCGGCACGCCCGTCTCACGCCGTAGAGTGCCCCCGTCCCAACCGAAGGAGAAAGACATGGCGGCGCCGCTTCCAGACTGCTCCCGCCTCTGCATCCACAGCATCACGACCAAGCCCTGGTCCCTCCCCGAAATCATCGACGGCTACACCCGCGCCGGCGTGCCCGCACTCACCCTCTGGCGCATGCACTACGAAGACAACGGCGTCATCGAGGCCGCCAAACGCCTCCGCGACTCCGCGCTCCGCGTCACCAGCCTGTGCCGCGGCGGATTCTTCACCGCCTCCAGCGCCCGAGACCGCGAACACGCCAAAGACGAAAACCGCCGCATCATCGACGAGGCCGTCGTCCTCGGCACGAACCTCATCGTCCTCGTATGCGGCGCCACGCCCGGCATCCCCCTCCCCGAACAACGCCGCCAGATACTCGACGGCATCGCCGCCGTACTGCCCCACGCCCAGACCGCCAAAGTGCGCCTCGCCATCGAGCCCCTCCACCCCATGTACGCCGACTCCCGCTCCGCCGTAAACACCCTCGAACAAGCCAACAACATGGTCACCGCCCTCAACTCCGACTGGCTCGGCGTCACCATCGACGTATACCACCTCTGGTGGGACCCCACCCTCAAATCCGAAATCGAACGCGCCGGACGCTCCCTCTTCTCCTTCCACGTCAGCGACTGGCGCACCCCCACCCGCGACATCCTCAACGACCGCGCGCTCATGGGCGAAGGCTGCATCGACATCCCCGCCATCCGCGCCTGGGTCGAGCACACCGGATTCCGCGGCGACATCGAAGTCGAGATATTCTCCAACACCTACTGGGAACAGGACCAGGCCGGCTTCCTCCAACGCATCAAACAAGCCTACCTCACCCACGTCTAGCCCCACCCTGGCCCTGGCCCCCGATCCGCACTCCGCACTCCGCACTCCGCACTCCGCACTCCGCATTCCGCATTCCGCATTCCGCACTCCGCATTCCGCACTCCGCACTCCGCACTCCCCCTTCCCTCCCGCCGTTTTCGGCTACGCCTCAACGGCCGGGGGCCGGCGCGACCATCCCCCCAAAAAGCGCCACAAACTCCACCACCGCAACACCCCACAACACCAGAAAATATTGCTCTGACGCGCCGGCCCCCGGCCTATGCACGCCAGTCGTGTCGGCAACCAGCCTTGCCGACACGATCGGCACGTCGATCCGCGGTTCATCCCCACGTGCGTGGGGAACACGCAGGGCACGGTGTAGTGGAGGCTTGTAAACGCGGTTCATCCCCACGTGCGTGGGGAACACGGGGTTCATATTCATGGGGTAAATGGTGAAACCGGTTCATCCCCACGTGCGTGGGGAACACAACGCTGGCGCGGCATAGTCCGCGAGCTTGGTCGGTTCATCCCCACGTGCGTGGGGAACACATTCCCACGCGCGCGTACTCCTGTTCAGGAGGCGGTTCATCCCCACGTGCGTGGGGAACACTTGGGGTGTACTCGCAGAACGACATCCGCCGCCGGTTCATCCCCACGTGCGTGGGGAACACTGGCGTAAGGTCCGAGTGCAGATCGCGCTCTACGGTTCATCCCCACGTGCGTGGGGAACACGTAACCATACGATACAGTCTTTTCGTTCCATTCGGTTCATCCCCACGTGCGTGGGGAACACATCGCGCGTGATGTTGATGATGTGGCCCATGGCGGTTCATCCCCACGTGCGTGGGGAACACATGTCTCGTTCCTCCATGCCGGGAAGTCTTCACGGTTCATCCCCACGTGCGTGGGGAACACCGCGGCGACCTGGGCGATAGCCCATTCAATCGCGGTTCATCCCCACGTGCGTGGGGAACACGCGTTGTAGCCGAAGACGATGAGCTTGTCCGCCGGTTCATCCCCACGTGCGTGGGGAACACTTGGCGAAGGGGGCGGCGGGCAAGAGCAGCTTCGGTTCATCCCCACGTGCGTGGGGAACACGATCCATGGACAGCGACGGCCATCACGGTGCGCGGTTCATCCCCACGTGCGTGGGGAACACGTGTTCAAGGAGCCGTTCGAGCAGGCGATGAACGGTTCATCCCCACGTGCGTGGGGAACACTGAGGAGTGGGGGGTGCGGAATTTGAATGGTGCGGTTCATCCCCACGTGCGTGGGGAACACGGGTCCGAGGTCCAGATCATCACGGCGAAACACGGTTCATCCCCACGTGCGTGGGGAACACCGCGCCACGAAAATGAACGTCGAGACAAAACACGGTTCATCCCCACGTGCGTGGGGAACACCTCAGGATAACTCAGGGCACGTAATTCCGTATCGGTTCATCCCCACGTGCGTGGGGAACACGGGACTCGGCCCCACCACCTTCACCAGCTTCTCGGTTCATCCCCACGTGCGTGGGGAACACTGTGGGGTATGAGGCCGAACCGTCAAGAATTACGGTTCATCCCCACGTGCGTG
>JAKQEQ010000133.1 GCA_029556545.1 Candidatus Hydrogenedentota bacterium | reverse complement strand
ACCACCACGTTGAGGCGGTAGAAGAGGTCTTCGCGGAATTTGCCTTCCCGGACGGCGGATTCGAGGTCGCGGTTCGAGGTGGCCACGATGCGCGTGTCGACCTGGATGGGCGTGTTGCCGCCGACGCGTTCGAATTCGCGTTCCTGAAGAGCGCGCAGGAGCTTGGGCTGGAGATCGACCGGAATTTCACTCACCTCGTCGAGGAGCAGTGTACCCGTGTCTGCGAGTTCAAAACGCCCGATCTTCCGGTCATGGGCGCTCGTGAAAGCGCCCTTCTCGTGGCCGAAGAGTTCGCTTTCTAGGATGCCCGCGCTCAGCGCCGCGCAATTCACCTTGATGAAGGGCTTGTCGCGCCGTGCGCCGGCAAAGTGGATGGCGCGGGCGGCGAGTTCCTTTCCGACGCCCGTTGCGCCGCGAATGAGCACGGTGGCGCGGCTGTCGGCGACTTTGCGAATCTGCTCGTAGACGGCGCGCATGGCCGGGCTGTCGCCGACCATGGCGCCGAAGTCGTAGCGAGCATCGACCTCATCGCGGAGGTAGCGGTTCTCGCGGGCGACACGCGCGCGCTCGAGGCAGCGGTCCACGGCGACCTCGAGGGCGTCGGGCGTGAAGGGCTTCAGGATGTAATCGGCGGCGCCTTCCTTGAGGGCGGCGACGGCGGTTTCGATGGTGCCGTAGGCGGTCATCACGATGACTTGGGTGTCAGGGCCGGCGGCGCGGACCCGGCGCAGCACTTCGAGGCCGTCCATGGGCGCCATCTTCAGGTCGGTGATCGCGACGTCATAGGCGGTCGTTTCCATGCGCGCGAGGGCTTCGGGGCCGCTTGCGGCCGCGTCGACGTCGTGTCCGGCGCGCGTCATCGCCTCGTGGACGTATTCGCGCATGAGTTCGTCATCGTCGATTACCATGACGCGGTATCTGGACATTGTAATCTCCGGGCGGACAAACCGGTCCGCCGCTATTCGGCCCGAGGCAGGATCACCGACACGGCGGCGCCCCGGCCCGGTTCCGTGGCAACCTCGATGGCGCCGCCGTGGGCTTCGACAATCTTGAGCGACACCGCCAACCCGAGGCCGGTGCCTTTTTCTTTCGTGGTGTAGAAGGGCGAGAAGATGCGGTCACGTTGTTCAGGCGTCATGCCGCAACCGGTATCCTCGATGGTCACGGTGATGAAGCGTTCGTCCGCATCCGCGCGCACGCGGACTTCCCCCGCCCGGTCAATACTCTGCACGGCGTTCAGCAGGATATTCAGAAACACTTGACGCAGTTTCTCGGGGTCGGCCAGGACTTTCAATCCTCGATCGACCTCGTTGCGCATCGCTACATCCTTCGCGCCAAGGTCGATAAACGTCAGGGCCGCGGTGACGACGTCCGCGCACGGTGTTGGGCGAAGCCGCAACTCGACCGGGCGCGTGTATTCGAGTAGTTCGTTGACGACGTGATCGAGACTCTCCGTCCCGGCGATGATCTTCTCGACCAGTCTGTGGCGCGGGTCGGTTTCGGGGATGTCCCGCGCGAGCAAGGCGGCGAAGCCGCGGATGCCGCCGAGCGGATTGCGGATTTCATGGGCGACAGACGCCGCCATCTCGCCGATGGCGGCGAGCCGATCGACTTGGCGCATTTGCTCGCGCAACGCGATGATTTCGCTGAGGTCCTGGAACGTTTTTACGTGGCCGAGCCGCCGGTTCTGGCGGTCCGCGATGGGCGAGTTGCGTTCGTTCACGGGTACGGGCCGCCCGCTCTTGGCGCGCAGATGCGTGACGCCGGGGATGCTGGGCTGGAAGAAGTCGCGGCCAAACACTTGTGCGAAATCACGGCCGATCATGTCGTCCGGACCGTATCCGAGGATACTGCCGGCGGCGTGGTTGAAGTGGGTGATCGCGCCGGCGGCGTCAATCGCGATGCATCCGTCCGAGATGCTCTCGAGCAGGCTGGTGAGGTACTCGGTCGTCAGCGCGAGCCGCCGGTTCTTTTCCGCAAGTTCACGGTCCAGGCTCTGGACCCGTTCCTCGAGGCGGCGGTAGGCCTCCTCCATCGTCGAGGTCGCCTGGGTAAAGGCGCTCATGGCTTGCGCAAGCGCGGCCACGTCGATGGCGCTATCGTGATCGTGAGGCGTCATGCGATGTCGATTCAGGCCTTCTTGTCCAGGAATCCCGGCTCGTGGTCGCCGCCGGGCCGGTATCGCCGCAGGGTTTGCCGGCTTCGGTGGAGCGCGCCGTAGGCTTCGCGCAGACCGTCGAGACGTTCGCCCGCAATCCGCGCCGCTTCTTCATATCGCCGGGTCACCTTCGCGATCAGCTCCTCGACGCGGTCGGCCAGGGCGCGCACCTCTTCGCGGTCCGCGTCGGCGATGTCCTCCACGTGGCCCCATTCGTGCAGCAGCGCCTCGCATTCGCGAAGGTACTGCGCCGTGAGCGCCGCGTCGTGCGCGTGGCGTTCGGCGACCTCGTCCAATACCGCTTCGTCGAGGTCGTGCTCGATGCGTTCGAGGTTGCGCAGCGTCTTTTCCAGCCAGACTATCTGGTGTTCGAGGTGCCGCTTGACGCGCGCGACGAGGTCTTCGTGCGGCATGGCGCGTCACCCTTGTCCGCGCGGCGGGGTCGCTCCCCGCAGTCGTTGCTCGACCCGCGCGTACTCGGCCTTCAACGCGGCCTCCGCCGCCCACGGCGTGGTCGACCGCGCGATCTCCTCGAGGAGGGAGAGCCCCGAGGCGTAATCGCGAAGCGCCAGCAGCGCATTCGCCCGCTGGAACTTCGCCCAGTCGAGGTTTCGTTGCGTCTCCTTGTCAAAGCCGCCGGGACCGGGGTCGATGTCCGCGACCAGCGCGTATGCGTTCGCGGCTTCTCGCGCGTCGCCGATGGAAAGCAGATGATCGCCCCATACGACCGCCGCCTTCGCCAGCCACGGCGCATCCACCGGCTGCGCGCGCACGTGGCCGTCCAGCTCCATGACCACGCGCCGTGCGGCCGCGCGGCGGTCCGTGCGGAGATACGCCCGCAACAACGCCACGTCGCCTTCCGGCTTGCGGGCGTCGGCGTAACTCAACGCGGCGGTCTCGAGTTTCTCGACCGCGCGGAGCGGGTCCGACTCGGTCAGCGCCGCGCCTTCCGCCGTAAGAAGCGCATATGCGGTGTCGTTCTTGAGGCGCGTCAAGTCGATACGCTCGGACAACTGGCGCGCCGCATCGACGGCGTCCGCGCGGAAGAGGTCGAGGGCGGCCTGAGCGAGGATTTCCGGCTCGGAGGAGGCCCCCGCGAGTTCCTGCGCGAGTTCGGTAACCCGCCGGCGCAGCCCCAGCGCCTGATAAATGCGCGTGAGACCGGTAACGGCGGCCAGATGATGCGGCGTGCCCGCGGTGGTTTTGGCAAGCGTTTCGAGGCGGTCCACAGCCTCGGAGACGCGGCCCAGATCATACAGAGCCGCCGCGCCCTCGATGCCGCCCGTGACGGCCTGCGGCGCGCGCGGATAGCGACTGCGCACCCGCTCGTAAACGGCGAACGCCTCCTCGATGCGGCCCGCCGTGCGAAAGTGCCGTCCCGCCGCGATAAGCAGGGCGGGGTCGCCCGCGCCGGCCTCGTCGGCGGCGACCAGCATCTCCGCCGCGGGACCGGGCCGCCCCGCGAGGCCGAGGAGTTCGCCCGCGTTGCGAAGCACCGCCGGGTTGTCCCGGAATCGCGCGGCGGACTGCAGTGCGAGTTGAACGGCTTCATCGCGTCGGCCCAGCGCATCGAGCACTTGGCTCAGTTCGACGAAGGCGTGCGGCGTGACCTCGCCGACGGGGAAGAAGTTGATGAGGTCGTTCAGGGTGTTGCGCGCGTCCTCGATGCGGCCCGCCGCGCGGTAGGCCCGCGCGAGTTGGAGATGGACCCGGTCGTTGCCCGCTGTCGTCGTGGCGGTTCGCAGGCGCGACTCGAAGTAGCGGATCGCCGCCTCGAAGTCGCCGTCCCGTAGCGCCATCTCGCCGAGCCGCAAGTAAGCCTGCGCGCCCATCGGCGTGCTCGGGACTTCCTGCGCCGTGCGCGCGTAAAGGGTTCGCGCCTCGCTGGTCATCCCGGTGAGCGCGTAGGCGTCCGCGATGAGCATCTCCGCCTCGTCGGTCCGGGGCGAGTTCGGGAACTGCTGGAGGAGCCGCCGGGCGAAGTCGACGCTGTCGCGCGCCTCCTTGCGGGCCAGCGCGATGCGCGCGGCGTGGAACAAGGCCGCGTCCGCGTTGGGCGCATCCGCGTAATACGCGACCACGTGCTCATAGCCTGCCTGCGCCGCCGAGAGGTTGCCCATGCGCTCGTAGAGTTCGGCCTTCCACGCCAGGGCTTCGGGCGCCTTGGCATGGGTGCGCGCCCCCTCGACGGCCCGGTCGATTTCCGTGATTACGGCATCGAGGTCCGGCCGCGCCGCGTCCGCCGACAGTAACCGGTAGCGCGCCTCGACGCGCAGATACGCCGCGTCCACACGCGGCGCGCCGGGCGGCGCCGTTGCCAGCGCTTCATCGAGCATCTGGACCGCTTCGCCATAGGCCCCCGCGGCGAAACATTCCCGCGCCAGGACCAGCGCCTCTTCTATGGATTGTGTCGCTTCAGGCGCGCCGAGGGCGGCAAGGTCGGGAACTTGCTCCTGGTGTCGGTACAAGAGGGTGAACGTGCCCATCGCGGCCATCAACCCGACAATCAACGACGCGGCCAGTCGCGGGAAGTACTGTTGAATCCAGACGCCGACCGCGCCGGGCGGCTTATGGGCAGGGGATTTGGGCGCTGCCTCGCGTGTTGGTTCGGGCGCCGTTTCAGGTATCGCGCCTTCGACGATCGGCGGCGGCGCCTCTGCCGAGGGCGGCTCGCTGTCCTGTTTGAGCGCCTGCTCGATAAGGGCGTCCAGGTCAGCCTGGGAAAGCAGGCCTGCATCTTCCGCCGACGTCGGCGATGGAGTCGGAGCCACGGGCGCAACCGGAGCGGCGTCGTCCGGCGAAGGCGCGGATATCGCATCCGATACGGCCGCCTCGGCGGGAGTTGTATCCGCCGGCGTCGAGACGGGAGGCAGCGCCGCCGATGGCGGTTCCGTCACGGCCTCGGGACCGGGCGCCGTCAGCGCGTCCTCCATGCGCTTGTCGTCGAGCGGCTCATCGTCTTCCAATTCGGCAAACGACGGGGCGGAGACCGATTCCGGCGCCGCCGGCATTTCCAACGCGGTCATCTCGGCGATCAGCGCATCGAGCACATCCTGTGTGATGGGCCCGCCTTCCTCGCTATCGTCCAGCGTGGGACCGCCGCGCGTCTTTCCCTCGACAGCGGTAAGGAGCGCCTCTAGGTCATCGACGCCCAACCGGGCGTCGGCCTCCGCCGCCGCATCGGGAATCTCCCTATCCGACGCGGTTTCTCCCGGCGCCACAGTGGCCGGACCCTCGATGTCGAGCGGCGTCGGCGCCGCGTCGGTTTCCGCTGCGGTGCCGGGCGCATCGGAACGATCCGCAGCCGGGTCGTCGTTCGACGCGGCTGCTTCCGGCTGTTCCTCGCCGTTCGGCGGGTCACGCTGTTTTTCCTCGGCCACTTTCGTTCCCGGAGCGTTTGGTTAGCGCACCACATGTTGAGCGGCGCTGGCGCTACACTGCTTCAGGCCACAACATCTTGTGCTTAAAGCATATCCCGTTACGCGCTTAGTGTAGCACCAAGTGCCTTATTCCGCAATTGGGAGAGTTCGCGCCGCGGCATTCGTCCACTGCGACGAGTCGGAAGCGGCGATAACCGCGCCTGCGGCGATAAGCCCTTGCCCGAGGTAGTACGTTGCGTATCCGGAGACGGTCAGGGCGAGGTGGGGCGTTTCGCGCAGCATGTGGTTCACGGCGATGTGCGCGTCGGAGACAACGAAGATCAACGCCCCGACGGCGATGAGCGGCGTGGCGCAGGCATGCAGCACGGCGGCGGCGGCCATGGCGAGGATCACCGCGCTGTATGCGATGACAGGGGCCAGCAGGCGCGTTTCGCCCGTCGCGACCAGGCGCTGCCCGACCGTCGCGGTCAGCGCCGCAACGCCGAGCGCCGTCACGGCCACCACCGCGAGCCGCCCGCCCGTGACACGGCGCGCCGGCGCGAACGCAACGACGTAGAACACGTGGCCGATCAGAAACGCCGCCAAGCCCGGCAGGAACCAGTCCCGCGCCGCCGACGCGAGGAAATAATCGCCGCATGCCCCGCAGAGCAATCCCAAGGCGACAAGCAGACCGTATCGCCGCCGCGACCATAACGCCGCCGCGACCACCAGCAACAGGGTCGGCAGCGCGCGCAGGAAGGCGGTCATAGGCAACGCGCCTATCAGGCACGCGACAACGCTGTACGCCGCCGCAACCGCGAACAAGCCGAACAAGAGGTATCGGGCCGGATCAGGCTTGTTCGGCATTTCGTTGCCTCAAGGCCATCAAAATGCAGTTCGCTTCTCTCAACGCTTCGCCCCTTCCGCCTCGCAAGGTTGGCTGACACCGGGGCCGGGCGCGAAATCGTCCTCCGTGCCGCAATACGGACGGTAGCCCCCGGAATTGTAGAACTGGATGACGCGGAGTAACTCGGTCAGTTCGATGCGCCAATTGTGCGGTGCGTAGTCGCTCGCGTGCTGGTCGCAGGACTCATTCGCCCCCGGACCGGGCACGTAGCCGTCTTCCGTGCTTCCCGGATCGTCAGCGCAATGGAATCCGCTCGAGTTGAAGAACTGGATGACTCGAAGCAACTCCGTCAGAGCAATAAGGAAGTCACCGTCCTGGTCCGCCGTGTGGCTCCCTCCCAGGGGGCGTTCAAATACGGTTAGAACCGCTTCGTTGGACTCAAGTGACGTCATCTCATCTGAAACGGTGCAGCGATAGGTCCCGGCGTGATCCTGAGTCGCGGAGGCGATTGAATATGTTGCCTGGCTGGGAGCGCCGAGAGTTACGCCGTCCTTCTTCCAGTCATATTCTATTGAGATCACCCCGCCTGCCACCACGATCCTGAACGTGTGTGACGCGCCCTCGTAGACTGCGGCATTGCTGGGATGCGCTACGATGCTCAGAGGTTCAGGTGCCGCACCTTCACCTTCACCTTCACCTTCACCTTCTCCTTCACCTTCTCCGATGCTTATCTGCGGATCCAGATTATTTGTATGCGTACGGTCAGCCAGTTCACATGCTGCTGCACCTACGCCACG
>JAKQEQ010000127.1 GCA_029556545.1 Candidatus Hydrogenedentota bacterium | reverse complement strand
CTCCAGCGCCGTCAGCGCGTCCACGTCCCAGTCCAGGTTCAACTCCCCGGCCCGGTTGTCGGCTATCGCTAACTCCCTCGCCTCTTTGCTGTCCAGGTCAAGGTCGGTGCGCTTGACTGCGACTATCTCGTGGCCGTCCGTCTCGATGATGCGGACGTTCTCCAGCCCGATGGACGCGGCGGCCTCCGCCGTCTTGTTGCCGCTGATGATCCTGCCGTTGCGGTCGATCAGTATGCTGCGGCCCGCGCCGTACTTGCGCAGGCTGTCCTCGATGACGCCGATCCCGCGCTGCGTCCCTTTGTTCGCGTTGCGGTCGTCGGGCGTGAGGTCGCTGAGTTTTGCCTTGCCGTTGTTTGCCATGGTTGGTCCGCCGGGCGGGTCGAAAGGAGTGAAGCCCCGCCCGGCGTCTGCTGTTGCGTGTCGCGTGTCCGTCTCACAAACACCGGGGGACGGGATGCACTCCGCCCCCCGGCGGAGAGAAGGAGGGTAGCGGGAGAAAAGAAGAAAACACCCGCCGCCATGTATGTACTCGCTGCGAAAGTGTGCTTCAACTGCCGGAGGAGCGACAATAGGCCGTTGAGCTGCTCGGTGGACCAGCCCTCCCAGTGCCTGCGGCGCAGCTGAGAGACGTGGAAGAAGAGCCAGTTCAGGAAGTCTTTGGAGTCCGGCCTCCAGACCGGATGCGGGCAGTCCCTCATCAGCATGGCGTACCAGTCCCTGGCGGTCTGGCTGTCCATCGTTTGCCGGTCGCTCGTGTAGGCCAGTGACGCGAGGGTGCTCGCGTAGTTGCTCGGCGGCTCGACGCCCTCGATATGCGCCCGAAGCGCCCGGTTGAAGCACACGTGGATCTGCGCCATGAGCAGGTCGCGTTCGAGGTCACTCACCTACGGCGGCCTCGAGCGCGGCGCGGATGGACTGCGAGAGGCTGCCGCGCGGGTATTTGCGGATGGCGGCGGCGAGTAGTTCGGCGGGGACGCGGAACGTGACATGCACGCTGTCGGTGCGGCGGCTGGTGGC
>JAKQEQ010000125.1 GCA_029556545.1 Candidatus Hydrogenedentota bacterium | reverse complement strand
ACAACGATTCGTAAGTCGGTTCATCCCCACGTGCGTGGGGAACACCTGATGTACGGCGCGGCGCAGGTGCGGAAGTACGGTTCATCCCCACGTGCGTGGGGAACACTCCGCTCCGTCCCCCTCACCGCGCTCATCCCTCGGTTCATCCCCACGTGCGTGGGGAACACGTCTTTGCTGCACTTAGCCTTACGGACTCGGACGGTTCATCCCCACGTGCGTGGGGAACACGGATCCCGCCGTGTTTCCGGGCCTTTTCCCGCCGGTTCATCCCCACGTGCGTGGGGAACACGGCGGGTCCCTTGGCGCGGTCCTGGGTCTCCTCGGTTCATCCCCACGTGCGTGGGGAACACCGCGGCGATTACGATGATGTGGTAGGTCATGGCGGTTCATCCCCACGTGCGTGGGGAACACGCCCGGAACCCGCCCAGACGACCGGCCCAATGCGGTTCATCCCCACGTGCGTGGGGAACACGGTGCTGCCCGCGAGCGCGAGCCCGCGTTTCTCGGTTCATCCCCACGTGCGTGGGGAACACCACCGTCCCGTACTGCTGCATCCGGCTCAGACCGGTTCATCCCCACGTGCGTGGGGAACACAATTTCATCATCCACAACGCCTATCTCTAGCTCGGTTCATCCCCACGTGCGTGGGGAACACTCTTCTTGCTGCTCTTCTTCTTGTTCCTCTTCCGGTTCATCCCCACGTGCGTGGGGAACACCCCCCGGCCCTGGAGGGCGACCCCGCACTCGTCGGTTCATCCCCACGTGCGTGGGGAACACGCGCGACCCATGTCTCGCCGGTGTCCTTCGCCCGGTTCATCCCCACGTGCGTGGGGAACACGTTATAGGTGCGTAGGGAAGTCGGGCGTGCTACGGTTCATCCCCACGTGCGTGGGGAACACACAGGCCGTATCAGTTTGGTTGTGTCCGGCGTCGGTTCATCCCCACGTGCGTGGGGAACACGAGCGAATGTAATGGAACGTTCCTGCAACTCGCGGTTCATCCCCACGTGCGTGGGGAACACGTTCAGCCCGAGGCGGATGCGGGCGCGTCTGAAGGTTCATCCCCACGTGCGTGGGGAACACGTTCTATGCGCTCTTGCCACGTCATTGCTCTCCGGTTCATCCCCACGTGCGTGGGGAACACGCGGCTAACTTTGCTACTCGCGGGTCCATGTCCGGTTCATCCCCACGTGCGTGGGGAACACTGGATTTTGTGGCGTCCACGAGAACCGCGATTCGGTTCATCCCCACGTGCGTGGGGAACACTTTGCGCGCGCCCTCGGTGGCTTTGTCCCCCGCGGTTCATCCCCACGTGCGTGGGGAACACGTGCAACGCGAGAGAAGAGGCTTGGCGTCCGCCGGTTCATCCCCACGTGCGTGGGGAACACCCGAGTTCATACGCCAGGCGACGGTCGCGGAGCGGTTCATCCCCACGTGCGTGGGGAACACGCGTGTAGTACAGGTAGTATAGGGAAAAGGTACGGTTCATCCCCACGTGCGTGGGGAACACTCCCATGCCTCGTCCGCAAGGCGCGTCCTATTCGGTTCATCCCCACGTGCGTGGGGAACACTTGGGACTTCGAAGGCGATGGTGTCAATCATTCGGTTCATCCCCACGTGCGTGGGGAACACACATTGCATTTTAAGGCTCTCGTGGCTTTGTTACCAGTTGAAGTCCCTCCCAGTCAGTCACATGGCGCTTCGTGCCGCCCCAGAAGTCGATCTTGAAGCCCTGTTCCGTATTGGAACTCCAAATCAGCATGCAGGCGCCGTCTTTCACGCTCCCACACGCCTTCTGCCACAGTCTTTCGCGGACCATGGCGGACACCGTACCGACGAAGACGCCGGTATGCGGCTCGATCATCCATCGGCTGAGTTCGCCCCGCAACGAAGCAGGCACGCGTTCGAGGATCATCACCATCATAACGGCAGTTCCTCCTGCGTGGGCGGCTCACCGCCATACTGCACCCCGCCCGGCGTCACGCCCCTTTCCGGGTCCCACAGGTCCCCGGGTCTGGCCGGGTCGCTGTCGAAATCCCCCGTGGGTTCTTCTTCCGGCGGCGCAAACGCCAGCACGTAATCGATATCATCCACGATACGCGGCAGAAGATTCTTCTGCGCGAACGTATCACGACACCGCAGGCGCACCTCGCGCTCGACGTTCTTCTCGACCGACGCGGCGGCCTGAAAAGCCGCGGGCACGGTGACGTCCACCTTGTAGAGGTCCGCGATGTCGTAGACAAACGACAATTGCTTTCCCGTGTGGATGAACCCGAGCGCCGTGGAATACCCCGCCGCCACAATCGCCGCATGGGAGACACCGTACAGGCACGAGTTTGCCGCGGATAGCGCCCGATTCACCGGGTCCGCCTTCGCCCATTGGCCGCGGTCATACGACCGCCCGCGCCAGGGCACGCCGCTTTCGAGCGAAGCGCGGGCATACGCCTCCCGCACCCGCACACCTTCCATCCCGCGAATCTGTTGCAGCGTCAGGTTCGGATCGACATCCTGCTCGAAGCGCATCTCGTACATGCGCCGCACCACGTGCAAGCGACTCTGACGGTGCGTGCACAGACTCGCCTGATGCAGCAGCTTATCCGCGTTGCGCGTCGTGCCCGTACCCGCCGCATAGAAGCGCACCCCCTGTTCCCCGCACCAGACAACCATACAGCCCGTGTCCGCCAGCGTTGTAATGGCCGCATGCGTGATCTTCGTGCCGGGACCCAGCATCAACAACGTCAAATTCGCGCACGGTACCGGCGTCACCCCGTACTGATCATGCACCGCAATCGCTTTTTCTTCCTGATCCACCCGGCAGTGCTCGACGTACAGGTAACTCCACTTATCGCGCACCTTCGGGATTTCGTGATAGTCCTTTGTTCTCATGGCTTCCCCCTTTTCCCAAGTTCGTGGCACGGGCGTCCCGCCCGTGTCTTCAACACCGTAGGCAACATCCTCACGCCGCTCTCACACGATTCAACTGTCAAAGAACCCGCGCTGCAACGCCGCGCCAATCAGCGCGGCGCAACCGAAAGCAAACCAAAACCAAACGCCTTCGCCGAACCGATGCCGGCGGCAATAGCATCGGCAAGCGCTTTCTCGTCCTTTACCGCGAAAATGCCTTCGAGAAGCGCGGACCGGAACTTCATCCGCTCGCCTTTGCCGGGCCGAAACGCGTTTACCCAACCGATTTGAATCACTTCGCATTTCCGCAGTTCGAAGCCGTTCCGTGGCCCCTTTCTCGCAAACCAGGGAACGATGACCTCGTCAGGCCGCTGGTCCTTCTCCCACGTCAGCGCAATACGCTTGCCCTGTGTTCGCGGGCGTCCTTCTGTGTCCGTCTTCTCCCCTGTCTTGCGATACTTCACGCTTTTCTTGCTCAAGTTGACGCGAATGCGGAAGCAGAACTCCTGCCCCGTCGCAAACGTTGGACTATATTCGCGCGTTTCCGCTTCGGCGGCAAGGAACGTGCGCGCATTCTGAAAGGCATAGCGCCAATTCGGTTCCGACCCCGACAGGACCACGATTACTGCGCGGGGACAATTGCGCTCGACGCTATTGTCCACACGAAAGAGGAAGCGCGGGGCCGCGAAGCCCTTCGGATTGAAGGGGGCAAGGAACTCCGGATCGGCCGTGCGTTGCGCCTCGGTGGGAAACGCCATCCAAAGCCGCTGGTGCACATGGTAAACATTTCGCAGCCACAGCCGCCCCGGCCGCGGCCGGTCCGGATTGTCGCCAACATTGATCAAGAGGTGCGACAGGTACATTATTCGACCTCCTCTGCCGCCAGTCTCCTTCGCCGCGTCTCCAGGGACCGAAAGCGTATGATCTCGTCCCGCTTACGAATAATCGTGTCTCGCCATCGCTGTTCCTCGGGATTGATTCTGTCCAGTCCCATCCCGAGGCCATATTCGATCATTGTCACGGCGTCATGGCACAGGCGACAGAGTGAACGAAGTTCCTCAATTTGTTCGTCGCCGCCAGCGTGCCGATAAGTGACATGCTGTACAGTCGTCGCGGAAGACTTGCAGAAGACACAGAGATGCTTGTCACGATCTAATCGCTCTTGGCGAACCCGCCGGTACTGTGTATTCCCGTAATTGGCGCGTGGCCGCGGCGGGCGCGGAGTCCTGCGTTGGGTTGGCTCTCCGGTCTCCACTTGACCGTCCCTGCCCAACTGCAATTGCCTTCGAGAAACAAACCTTGGTCGATGGCTTGGCGGTTCAAACGAAATCGGTACGTCATACCAGACTTCCGTCTCCGGCGGTGCTTCGCTTTCCTGGGCAGTCGGCACCCAATCGAACAGACAATCCACGGATTCAGGGACTTCGTCACCTTCATATCGCGGCCGCCACGGAAGGAACGCTAGGGCCGACAAGAGATCGGAGCACGTCACTGACTCCGCCTCTGCCACTGGTCGCGAGACGGGGCAGCATTTTCTCCCCAAGTACAGCGGCCATACCGGATTCCGCAAGGCGCCGGCCAACTCCTCGATCACCGGCGGATCGCCCTGAAGGACAACAAGGAAACTGGCGTCACACAAGTATTCGCGCCTGGTCAGCATGGTGTCCGCCTTCATCCCGCCCTCCGCCGTTCTCATGCGCATTCCGGCGCCGACGGTGTGGTAATCCCACCAGTGTATGCCCGGCCTGTCGCAACGCACGGCCATTTGCAGTGCCACCAGTCGCGGCAGCCGCTCGCGTGACGCTTCGACTCTAGGCACACCCATCGCGGCGCATAATAGGCCGAGCACCCCGGACTTCGTTGGTGCGTCCGTCGTGCGGCGAATAACAAACTTCGACTCCTGATTGCCCCATGCCTGCATAGGGCCTTCGAGCCGTAGAAAGAGCGTGTTTCCACTCATGGGGCCACCTCGGAACAGACTACGGCTTGCTGCACTTGTTGCCAGTCCAACTTCGGGTCAATACCCTTAATCACCGCCTCGATCAAGGCATCCAAAGACTTGTAGCTGTTTGGAGTAAGGGAACGCTCCGTGTCCTTCTCAACATTCAGGGAATACCTCTCATTAGGCGAGAACCAGAAACGTTCCCGAGGCGGACCATAACCCGCTTCCAGGTCGTAGGCATACTGGCTCAATTGCGCAATGCTCTGCGAGATCATGTCCCGCCCCCCGTCGAGAGACACCGGTTTCGCAAACGCATTCGCGTAACTGATTGGCGTGTCCTTGAACTCGATAAGCATGCCATCCGGTGGATTGTGCGCGGCAAAACTGTTCTGCTTTCCCGTCGGGTTGGTCAGCGCAGCACCCCGAATGAATGCCCCGACCGTATGTGCGGCCAACTCCAAGTAGCCTTGAAGATTCTCGACCAGCATCTCCCAGTGGATAGAGAAGTACTTGTAGAAGCAAGCCGAGGCAAACATGGCCTCGTCCACATAGCCGGCTCCCGCGTCGTCCCCTGGGATATCGTCGGCGGCAACGTAGTAATCCACTTCCGGCCGCGCCTCGTGGGTGGAAATGGCATGCGCTACCTGCAAAGCGGCTTCAACGGTGGTATCTTTAAGCACGCCTGTCTCCAGCATCCGCCCACTGAGCGCCATATCTGGAACCGCGGTCCGCGTGGCAATTAGTTTGCCGAATTCCTCGGCCAACTTGTCATCGCTCTTGCCAGTGCTGGCTTGAAGTAGCCGGGCCATTTCTTCAATCGCGTCGCGACTTGTATAGACCAGCATCTTGCTCCGTTCTGAACCACTCTGCTCAGATTCCTCCTTCTTCGATTTCTTCGGCTTGAGACCGCAAATCTCCAGAATCTTCTCGGCGCGCTTCTGAACCTCTGGCCCGCCTTCTATCCGATCAGTGATCAACTTTGCCAGTTGGCGCGTTCTCACTCCACCACAAAGCACCCTAAACTGCTCACTCATGCGAATACTTCGTTTAATACACTGACTGGAAATTCGAGAGCGAAGTACTCCGCCAAAGTAGCACGTCTTCGGCGCGCCCAAGTCGTCCCGATTGAGATTCGCGGGACTGTGGTTCTGAATCACATGCATGTCAATCAACATCTTTCAACCCTCCGTTGTTAGCAATAAACTGTTCCGCCCACCGAAGGCGGGTACTCTCTCGTTCCCAAATGGAAAGGTCATCGGTCAACTTGACCCAATCAAGTTTAAGTTCCCTGTCGCTGATTTCCATCAACGCCCAACGTATCGCAGGCTCAATCTCCGCAAGGCTTGAGACAAGGAGTTGGTCAACAAGCGCCCGGAATCGCTCGCGCTTATCTGCCGGAACGTGAAGCCAACACTGGCGAAGTTGACGCCCGAGTACTTGGCCGTCAGCGTGCTCGATTGGACAGCATGCGTAGAGTTTCGCTATAAGCCAAGCCACCTGTCGGCGCGGCGCGCGGTGATTCTTGTCCCGCAACGGCCACCATAGCCCGGCGAAGAGGTCAAATCCCTCTACTGATTGATCTAGCCCTTGTCCGGCATGTGTCCGGAGCAGGCCCAAATCCCCGGACTTCAAGTTGCTTAGTGCCTCGATATATTGCTCCGTAGGACTCATCGCGCACCTCCCTTCTTTCGTCTCTCTTCTTTCGTGACTTTCGTTGCACGCCACACATCCGGCATCAGCGCGCCCATTTGCCGTCGCCGTTGCACGGCTTGCACAGTAAACCCCGGCGACAATGACTTGGATACAGCGCTCATCATTGGCCGGTACGTTTCGGCTGCTTCCTGCCACTTCTCGTCGCCACCGACAACAAGTTGGTCCGTGAGGCCCGATACAAGCCCCTCGACATGTGGACGTATCGCCGCAACGACGCTCACTGCTCTCTTCTCGGACTTGCCTCTTTTCTCGGGCCGCTCGATGGCTTGGATACGCGCCTCTAGACTGCGTCCTTGCGCTTGCCACCGCGTGAATCGCGCGATGACCTCTGACAACTCCTGAACGTCGAAAGGCAGATCAACAACGGCTTCCATTGCCTCCAAGTATTTGTCGTTTTGCACAGTTGAGAAACCCACCAGCCATACGTGCGCCCGAGTTCCTTCGATTGCGTCTGCCCACCCAAGGCTTGTGATATCCCCGTTCTCCCGCTGTGCAACCATACTTGCGGCAATTCTTGCCCATTGCCCCGCTGCGGCATCAGGAGCGCCCAAGGCATCACTCGCATGCATCGATGTGACGTTACCTTTGGAATCGCGAACGTAAATAACGTGCGGATCGCTCCACAGCCGACTCGATTCACCGTCGCCTGTCTTCGTGCTGCCGACTCCAGCAAATACACATCTTCGAACAAGCGTTTCCTCCCGACCACAGGAAATGCATTGGTCAGAACAATTTTCGGGATCATCCAACCATACTCGTCGCGGCAGCCATGTCAGCCCGACCAGTGTCGGGACGGCGCCCGTTGGTGGAAGCTCTACGTTTACGGACTCCCACGCAGGTGTCCCCAAGTTTGGTTGCTCACACCATGAAAGCCACAATGTCGTGGCCAGCGAAGGCCCCACGGGAACTGCATAGAGTGGTGGTTTAGCGTTGATGCCCGGTGGCTTGCCGCGGCCACCAGATGTCGCAAACAACGGCAGCCGCAAGAGCCCGACCGCACAGCAAGCAAGGCACAATCCGTTTGCTCCATCCCTTGAGTGTCGAAAATGCCACGCATTCCGGCCAGTGGGAATCTCGTGAATGAGGTAGTTTGACGGAAGCTTCGTTTGTACTGCCTCGCCACATTTCCTAATCTGAAAGAACCGTCTTCCCTCGCCCAGGAGATTGAAGCATTCTCGATTCTCTTCGAGTTTGGCAAACCACTCTGCTGGAAACGACTTGGGCAAGTCCGCGTTCGTAGTTTCAGGTGGACTTCCCTTGCACCAGTACAGGATAGCAAGCAGGAAACGAAGGATGGCTACTCGGTCCATCGGATTAGTCGCGGCGATTTGTCGGATTCGGTGCGCATGCTCGAATGCCTTGAGAATCCCGACCCGCTTCCATTCTCCGTTCGCGTAGAGGACTGGAATCCAGTCTTCCTTCAAGAGGTTGTAGTTCATGGCGGCCTCCGAGTTACGGGACAGTTTGCGGGTATCGTGGCGCGGCTTGCGCGGCGGTGACATGGAGCCTCGCACCCGTGGCGCGCGGCGCGCCAACGAAGCCTGGCGGTCCTTCCAGTGCGGGCATAATCGCCCCCCTCTCCATCGAATCGATTACCGCAACAGTACTACGGTTAGATGCATCCTGTCAAGAGGGTCCGCGCGCTACTGTCCAACGTAGGTGGAAGTTGTGTGCAACATGTGTGGACATGCCGCCCACTTCCCGCTTCCCGCTTCCCGCTTCCCACTTCTCACTTCCCACTTCCCACTTCCCCCCAACCCCCGTCCGCACCTTGTAGACCGTCGTGCGCGCGGTCACATACAGCGTCATACCGTCCGCGTCGCCGAAGGCGCAATTCGCCGGGATGTGGGGGAACTCGATTTGCTCCAATTGTTCGCCCTCCGGGCTGACGACGGTGACCGCCTTCCCGCCCGTGGTCCAGACGTTCCCGCGCGCGTCCACGGCCATGCCGTCCGGCGAGAACACCTTGAAGAACACCCGGTCATTCCGCAGCGATCCGTCCTCCGCCACGTCAAACGCGCGAACGTGGCCCCCTTCCGTATCCGCGACGTAGAGCGTCTTCCCGTCCGGCGACAGCGCGATGCCGTTCGGCTTCTTGAAATCCCGCGCGAGCGCCCGCACCTCGCCCGAGGCGTCCACCCGGAACACGCCGCAGAAGTCCAATTCCGCGTTCGGCCCCTTAAGCCCGCCCTCCAGCCCATACGGCGGGTCCGTGAAATACACCGCGCCGTCCGCGGCGGCCACCGCGTCATTCGGGCTGTTGAACCGCTTCCCCTCGAAACGGTCCGCCAACACAGTAACCGTTCCATCCTTTTCTGTTCGCGTCACACGCCGGTTCCGGTGCTCACACGCGATCAGCCGGCCCCGCGCGTCCACGATCAACCCGTTCGACTGCCCGCTGGGCTGGCGGAACACCGACTTGTCCGCGCGGTAGATCGTGTCCGCCGGAATGTCGCTGAAGATCAACCCCTCGGACGGCAGCCAGACCGGCCCCTCCGTAAACTGAAACCCCTCCGCCACCACCTCCACTTCACCGGCAACCAGCCCGCCGGAATCCGGCGCACCCAGAACAAAAAGCGCAAGCAAATCAAACATGGCCGCGAACCTCCCTCTTCTCGGGTTTCAAGCCTATGCGCGTTTCCCGCCGCGCATCATGCCACAACCGCCTGGGGCGAGACACGCACCCGTCCGGCGCGCGCCCCATTTACGGACCTTCCGGCCCACGGATGGCGCGATAGATACTCGAATCGATCCCGATGATGAATTCGCTGCCGTCCGGCGTATCCTTCTCCATCACTTCGAGCGTGCGGATAAAGCGGTACAGTTCGGCATTCGAGCCGAACGACTCCGCGATGATGCCCAGCGCTTCCGCCTCGCCCTGGCCGCGCACCATTTCCGCGTCCCGCCGCGCCTCGGCCAGCAGCACCTGCACCCGCTTGTCCGTTTCGCTCTTGATGATCTCGGACTGCTTGCCGCCGTCACTCCGGTACGCCTTCGAGATGCGCGACCGCTCCGCGGTCATCCGCTCGAACACCGCCTGAAGGTTGTCGGGCAACAACTCCGCGCGCTTGATGCGCACGTCGACGATGCGAATGCCGAACTGCTTGCGCGCCTGCTCATCCGCGCGCCGTGAGACCGTGTCCATGATGCGTTCGCGGCCCCGCTGGATGATCTGGCGAGACGGATCGTCGCTCGCCTCGACCGCCGACACGACGATTTCCTCGACCACGGCGTCCTCGGCGGGCGCGAGAGGCGCCTCGATCATCCGGTTCGACGTCCGAATGACCTCGATGAGGTCATTCCGGCCCAGTTCCTCGCGCACCGTCGAGTAAATAATATCGTCGAGGCGGCCGCGCGCGCGCAGTTCGTCCTGCACGCTGATCCAGAACAGGAGCGGGTCCTCGATGCGCCACCGCGCGAAGTTATCCACGATCAGCTTCTTCTTGTCCGCGAGGATCACGTCCTCCGGCTCCGCGTCGTAAAAAAGCAGCGTGTCCGGAAAACGATTGACCGTGTCAATGAAAGGCCGTTTGAAGTACAGGCCCGCCCCCCGCGCCACCTCCACTTCGGCCCCCTTCGCCAGGTTCCGCGCGGTCTCCTGAACCGCGCCCTTGATCGACTCGTAGCGATCGTCGGCCACGTCGCCGACGATAACCCGCACGGGCCGGCTCAGGCGCGTAATCACCGCCTGCTCCCGCTCGTCGATGATGTACATCGAAGACAGCAGCCCAATCAGCACAATCACAACAGGCACGACGGCGGCAATCAGCTTCGCGGGATTCATCGCGCGACCCTCCGGTGCGTTGTGGCCGCGGCGGCGCCCGCGGCCGGGCTGTCCTGCGTCGCCGCCGGCGGCGGAGGCAAGTCGCCTCCCTCGAGCAGCCGCAGGTTATCCAGTCCCGTGGCCTCGTCGATCACCGTCAACCGCGCCTTCGCGATCAACGCCGCCATCGCGTCGAGGTACAGGCGAAGCCGCGTCACCTCGGGCGACGCCTTGTATTGCCCGGCGATGGCGAGGAAACGCGCCACCTGCCCTTTCGCCTCCGCGACCCGCGTCTGTCGATACGCCTCCGCCTCCTGTTTAATACGCGCCACCTCGCCCTCCGCGCGCGGGATTTGCTCCCGCTCGTAAGCCTGCGCCTCGTTGATCATGCGCTCCCGTTCCTCCCGGGCCGTGGCCACGTCGCGGAACGCCGGCGCCACCTCGTCCGGCGGCTGCACGTCCTGCAACTGCACGGCGAGCACCGTGACGCCGAGCCCATACTTGTCGGCCAGTTCCTGCATCTTGGTCTGCACCTCGTTCTGCACCTCGAACTTGCCCGTCGTCAGCACGTCGTCGATGTGGTGATCCCCCACCGCCTGACGCACCGCCGCCTCCGCCACCGCACGCAACGACAACTCCGCCTCGCCCGCCCGGAAATTGAAGAGATAATCGATGGCGTCCTTGATCCGGTACTGCACCGCCATCGAGCAGTCCACCACGTTCTCGTCGCCCGTCAGCATTTGCGCTTCCTGCCGCAACGCCGGCGTATCAAGGAACGTCTGGTAATACATCGCGTCGCCCACCGTCCGCGACCGGAATCCGATCTCGATGCGCTTCACCTCCGCCACCCGCGGCTTCTCGACCGTCTGGATCGGCCACGGCCACTTGAAGTGGAATCCGGCGTTCGCGATGCCGGAATAGCGGCCAAACGTGAGAATGACCCCCTGCTCGTCCGGCGCGACCGTGTAAACAAGCCCGCCGCCCACGATCAATAGCAGCACGAGCACCGCCAACACGCCGGCCAGAACGCCTTTCGGAATATGAGGGATACGAATCTCCGGCGGCAGTTGCGGAAGACGAAACTCCGGCGGGCGATCGGGAATCCGTTTCATCGGCGCGGTCCTCCCTTTTGCGTCTATTACACGCGAGACCGCTATCTTATTCGACGCTCCCTGCCCGCGCAAATCGTTAATATTGATCCTCCGCCCGCTTACGTCTAGTATGAGGCGCGTCACCAACACTATTCGGCAACCTTATATGACGCCTTTCACACGCATCGTGGTTCTGTGGGCCGTCACCGCGGCCTGCTTCGCCGCGTTCAACGCCGCCTATTGGCCGCTGAACGCCCATCGTGTCCGCACGGACCCCGCCAATTTCACCGCATACGCGCAGAGGCTCGAAGCGAACGGCCGCGTTCAGGACGCCATCGCAGCGCTCGAACGCGGTATTGCCGCGTTTCGCCCGTCGTGCGCCGCGCCCTACGAGCAGCTCCTGCGCCTCTACGCGCAAGCCGGCGACCTCGCCGCGCACGACGCGCTCGAACCGACCGTTATGTTCCGCGCCGCCCTCGAAAACGTGGACCCCGACCGGCGCGACGCCATGCTCCGCGACGCCGCGCGCGCTCGTCTTCAACAAGACAAGCCTCCCGGAGTCGCGCCCGTCACGGCGGAGGCCCTACAGCGCTTCGCCGTCAACCTCACCGCCGTTTACGGCGCAGGACGCGCCATATTGGACATGGGATTCGAGGAACACTTCGCCCTCTTATCCATCGCAGGCGGCGAATTCCGCACCGACGGCATCATCGGCGAAACGGGGGTGGCCTGCCCCGTGGACATCCTCGTCCAGAGCGGCGGCGGTCAGGGCGTCCAGCGCGCCGCCCACATCGTCGTCAACGGCCGCGACTACGCCCGCCGCGAACGCGGCATCCACGTCGTGCTTTTCGACCCCGCGACCGCCGAGGTCCTGCACTGGGATTGCTTCGACCTTTACGATGATGCCACGGCGGCACAGCGTCTGGCCCGCCTGTTACACCGCGCGCCCGAAGGCTGCATCGGCGCGTTCGCAGTCTTCGACGACGGCTCGGTCAACATGACCGAAGAACTCGAAATCGAACTCCTGCGGTTCGGGCTCGAACGGGCCGCCCTCGTCGACCGCGCCCCCGCGCTTGTGGGACTCCGCCATAGCCTCGCCGCGATTGGCGTGAAGGGCGCGCCCCGCAGCTCGGCGTTGCAGGCCTGGGCGCCGGAACGATTCGAGACCTGCGACGGCCATCCTGTCGCCTGTGGCGTGCTGCGACCGTGGGGAGCGGCGTCATGAAGCAACCTTGGACGCTCTATCTGCTCGTCGCCGCGGGAGCGTTTCTCGTCACCTTCGTCTTGGTGCCCGCTTTTCGATGGCTCGCCCGGAGACTCGACGTGGTCGACCGCCCCAGCGAGGCGCGCAAGGTCCACCGCCGCGTCATCCCTTATCTCGGCGGCGTGCCCTTCTACCTCGCGTTTCTCGGAACCATTCTCTTCATCGAGGCGTTCTATCCCCAGTACAGTCAGGCGTCCTTCTTTCCCATGTGCCTAGTCGGCACCCTCATTGTCCTCATGGGACTCTATGACGACGTCGCGAACATGTCCAGTTCGCGCAAGCTGCTACTCGAACTCGGCCTCTTCATCCTCCTCTATTTCTGGGGCGGCTTCCGCGCCACCGAAATCGCCCATCCCTTCGGCGGCACAATCCACGTCGGCTGGCTCGCACTGATCCTCTCCCCCCTCTGGATCGCCGGCGTCGTCAATGCCGTCAACTTCTCCGACGGACTCGACGGACTCGCCGCCGGCCTCGTCTTCGTCTGCGCAGCCGCCATATTCGCCATCGGCTTCACCCGCGGCCAGACCACCTCCTGCATCATGATGGCCTATCTTATGGGCTGTACGCTCGCCTTCCTCTGCTACAACTTCCATCCCGCATCCATCTTCATGGGCGACGCCGGCGCCCTCTTCCTCGGATTCGTCCTCGGCGCATCTACCCTGATCGAGCGGCAAAAAGGCGTCGCCGTCGTCGCCCTGGCCGTGCCCATGGTCGTACTCACCGTCCCTATTCTCGACACGCTCCTCAGCTTCTACCGCAGGCTCCTCCGTGCCCGCCAGGGACAGTTTTTCATGCCCGACCGCGACCATCTCCACCACCGCCTCCTCGACCTCGGCCTGAGCCAGCGCCAGGTCGTGCTCTCCCTCTACTACCTCTCCGCCTGCATGGGACTCCTCGCCTTCATCCTCTCCGGCGTCCCCGGCGCCTACGGATTCCTCATCCTCGTGCTCGCTGCCATGGCCATCGCCTTCTGCGTCGTCGTCCTGCGCTTCATCGAAGGCTTCGCCCGAAACGGCGGACGCGCCGCCCCCCCGGAATCAAATGCAGATGTCGAGTGATGCGGAGAAGATAATGACATTCGGTTCAAACCGTCCGCGCGTCATCTTGTTCGGAAACGAGACCGAGCGCATCGCCGCGATTCGCTACCGCGTCATCACGTTCGCCGAGATGCTGCGCGCGGACGGATACGACTGCACCGTATGTCTTACCTCGTCGCTCGCCCTGTGGCGCAGCCTCTACGAGAACCGGGGACCCCTCGCGAAAGCCCTGTATTTCCTGCTTGTGCTCGCCAGGCGCGCGGCCCAGTTGCGCCACGTGATCGGCGCGGACGTCGTGTTCTTCCGCGGACCGCTCCTCCCGTATGGGCCGCCCTTCCTCGAACGATTGACTCACCTGCTCAACCCACGCATGGTCTTCGATATCGACGACGCCGTCTGGGAACCGCCCGCCTACGTCGATTCCTTCTTCGAGCGCTTCATGGACCACCAATGGATTTGGAAGATGTGCGCCATGTGCGCCCACGGCGTCGTCGGAAACCAATATCTCCACAAGAAAGTCGCACCGAAACAGCCCAACCTCACAATTATCCCCACCTGCGTCGACATGGACCGCCACACGCAAAAGCGGTACCCGCCCCCCGACAAGCGGCCCGTCGTCCTCGGCTGGACTGGTCTCCACACGAACCTCGGCTACTTCGAGGCCATCCAGGACACCCTGCGCGATCTGGCCCGACGCCACGACATCGTGCTCTCCGTCGCCACCGGAAAACCCTATCGCCTCGAAGGCGTCCGCGTCGTCAACCATCACTGGACCCTCGATCGCGAAATCGAATATCTCCAGGAAGCGGACATCGGGCTCATGCCCCTCGTCGACAGCCCCCGCGCGCGCGGCAAATGCGCGTATAAGGCCATGCAGTACATGGCCGTCGGCACACCCTGCGTCATTTCGCCCGTCGGTATGAACGCGGAAGTCATCGAGGACGGCGTCACCGGATTCCTCGCCGAAACGCCCCAACAATGGCTCGAGAAACTGGAGATGCTGATTAAGGACGCCGCGCTCCGCGAGCGCATGGGCCGCGCCGCCCGCATCCGCATGCAGGAATGCTATTCCCATGAAGCGAATTACCCGAAATTCAAGGCGATGATCGACCAGGTCGCCGCGAGCGGACCGGGCAAATCGGCCGTCGCCGCCCCACAGCAACCGCGAGACCGAGAATGACCTCGCAATACCTTGTCCATTCCGTCCATCTCGTCCATACCGTCCATTGCGTCCATGCGGCCCCCATCGGCCGCTCGCGTCGCCCTCAGACTCGAAACACCATTAGCGCAACCACCAACAATGCCCTGGGAGACTTATGATCGCCACGGATCAACATACCGCCCCCCTGCCTGTCCCCCACTACGCGAAGGCGCCGCGCGGGATGCCGCCCTCGAATCAGCCGGACGTCGCCATCGCACAGGACTGGCTCTGCGATCTCGAAGCCTGGGTCCACGCGAACGGCCTGATCGGCCACGACCCCTTCGATATCAAACAACACCCCTGGATACGCGCCGCTCAACCCTATCGCCTGCCGCGCCGCGCGACCACCGCCCTGTGCGACCTGTTCCCCAATGCGCTCCGCCGCTTGCTCCGCGTGCCCAAGACCGAGAACCCGAAGGCACACGCGCTCCTCGCGCTTGGCCGCATGCGACTATTCGAGATCACGCGCGACGAAGAATACCTCGAACACGCCAAGACCCACGTCGCGTGGCTCGAACGCCACGCCGCCCAAGGCCATTCCGGGCTATGTTGGGGCTATCCCTTTCGCGTCTACGCGAAGGGACTCGACACCCCCGCGGGCACGCCCGTGCTCGTCGTCAGCGCGATTGCCGGAGAGGCCCTGCTCCGCGCGCACGCCCTGACCGGAGACGCCCGTTACATCGAGGCCGCGCGCTCCGTCGCCGCGTTCATCCTCGAAGACCTCCCCCGCCTGCGTCATACCGACGGCGCCTTCTGCTTCGGTTACGCCGTCGGAGACCACCGCCGCGTCCACAACGCCAACCTTCTGGCCGCGCAGCACTTATTCCGTCTCTGGGCCGTCACGCGCGAAGACGCCCTCCGCGAAGCGGCGGAAGCCGCGCTGCGTTTTTCTCTCCCGCGGCAACGCGAGGACGGCGCGTGGCATTACGGCGAGTTTTCGGAAAACGAACCCTATGACGCGGCGAACCTGCGTATGATCGACCACCATCACACCGGCTTCGTGCTCCGCTCCCTGCTCGCGATCCACGAAGTCTTCCCCGACGAGGACGTCGACGCCGCCCTGTCCCGCGGCTTTCGCTACTATCTCGAAAATCTCTGGGGGCCCTACGGCATGCCCGTCAACGACTACGGGCGCTATCCCGTGGACATCCACGCCTGCGCCGAGGCCGTCCTATGCACCTCCGCGTTCGCCGCCCGCCGCAAGAGCGCCCTCCAACAAGCCACCATGGCGCTGCGCTGGGCCTACTGGTACCTCCGAGACCCCGAGACTGGCGCACCCTATTACCGCCGTTACCGCCGCTACACCTCGCGCCTCGTGTGCCCTCGTTGGGGCCTCGCCTGGATGCACCGCGCCCTCGCCGAGTACCTCCACGCCATGCGCGACGCCGCCCACGACCTCCCGCCCGTAACCGGAAAGGCATGGTGACCGGCTTTCTTTCGTCCGGCCCGCCTGTTATGATCCCGCTGTGACGTGCGTCTTGTCATTCGAGGAATGCGCCATGCCCCTGTTCAGCTATCAATGCGCCGCCTGCGGCGCGCAGCACGAAATTCTGGTCCGCGGCGATCAGCGCCCCGCCTGTCCCGAATGCGGCTCGAAGGCCCTGGAAAAACAGGCAAGCCGCTTTGCCGCCATCAGCGCCGCCCCCGCCGAGCCCGCGTGCGCCTCGGGTGCCTGCGCCGCCGCTTCGAGTTGCCCCATGGGCGGCTGCTGCATGGAATAACCACGGAACACCGCATGCCCGACCCCGAAGATCAGGAAGAAACCTGTGCGGAGGAAGCGCGGGAGACCCGGCAATCGCGCCGTTGGCGTCCTCTAAGTTTCTATCTCCTGCTCGCCGTGCCGATCGTCATGCTCCTCGGCCTGCAAATGGCGTTTTCCCTCGATAATCCCAGGCGGTTCGCCCTTGTACTCTCGCTGCTCTTCCTCTTCTTCGGCGTACTGCTCGTGCGCGCCGTCATGGACCTCTTCGAGATCGCGCGCAGACGCCTCCGCGACGAGCGCGACTCCTTCCGCGAAACCCTCGGCGAAAAATCGTTCACGGACGCGCTCAGCCGCCGCATCCGCGAACGAAAACGTTAGATCGAGGCGCGCGGCCCCATGAGACGCACTTCCACCAGCGACGGCCCCGCCGCAATCACCCGAATCCTGGTCCTCGCGCCCAACTGGCTCGGCGACGCCGCAATGTGTACCCCGGCCCTGCGCGCGTTGCGCCGCCGTTTTCCCGATGCCGAGATCACCGTGGCCGCCCGCCGCGCCGTGTGCGACCTGCTCGACGGTCTCCCCCACGTCACCCGCTGCGTCACGATGCCTCCGCGGCCCGCCCTCCACGAAATGACACGGCTCGCCCGCGCGCTGCGTCCCCATGCGCGCGACCTCGCCGTTATCTTCCCCCACTCGTTCCGCGCAGCGCTCCTCGCGCGGCTTGCAGGCGCGCAACTCCGCCTCGGCTACGCCCGCGGCGGGCGCACCCCCCTGCTCACGCACCCTGTCCCGCCCTATTGCGAGGACGGACACATCACCCCCGTCTACATGGCCCGCGAATACCTGGATCTCCTCGAACCGCTCGGATGCCAAGACAACGATGCCGGACTCGAACTCCACGCCGACCCTGACGCTGTCGCGGAAGTCCGGCTGGCCCTCGGCGACGCCGCCCCCGTCATCGGCGTCGCCCCCGGCGCCGCCTTCGGCCCGAGCAAGCGCTGGCCCGTCGAATGCTACGCCGAAGTCATGAACCGCCTCGCCGCCGAGGTCGGCGCGCGCTTCCTCGTCCTCACCGGCCCGGACGAGGCCGACGTGCGCGCGGCCCTCACGAAACAGACCTGTGCGCCCATCATCGACGGCCCCTTCCGCGCTTCGGGCGTCGCCCTGCTGAAGGCCCTGATCTCGCAAGCCGATCTGCTCCTCTGCAACGATACCGGCCCCCGCCACGTCGCTGTGGCCTTAAAGAAGCCCGTCGTCTGCATCATGGGCCCCACCTCGCCCCGATACACCGAAAGCCCCTGGGAACGCGGCTGCGTCCTCCGCGTCGAAGTCGACTGCGGCCCCTGCCAGAAACCCACCTGCAACACCGACCACCGCTGCATGACCCGCATCGACGTCGAATCCGTCATCGAAGCCGTCCTCGCGCACCTGCCCGCTCGGTCCGGGCACATGACGTGATACGCGCCGGCGTCACGCGCTAGAATAGGGGACAAATCCGTGACGCGCGCGCAAAGGGGACGCCCCGGGAAAGACGCGCGTTTTCGCGGGTAAGCAATCATTGGGCTCAAGGCGGAAGGTCTATATGTCGAAACGGTTGTTGCTCGTCGGCGGGGACCACTTTGCCGAAAAGGCGCGCGCCATCGACATTGATCCGGTGCGCTTCGCGGGGACTCCCGATCGCGACGCGCTCTTGCAGGCGGCGCGCGATCACCGCGTGGACGGCCTGCTGGCCTGCAACCACGCCGCACTCGCGCCCGTTGTCGAGGTCACGCACGCCCTGAATTTGCCGTGCCTTGGCCTCGAATGGCTTCAGCCGGGCGCGAAGCTCGAATGTCTCCAAGCCATGCGCGCGGCGGCGCTGCCCGTGGCGGCGTTCCATGTCGTCCCGCCGCAAACGGACGCCCCGGACCCAGCCGAAGCGATCGAGACGCCCGCCTGGGTCGAGACCTGCGCCGGCGGCGGCGCCGGGATGCGCTTTCGCGTCGAGCACGAGGCCGACTTCCCCCTCGCCTTCGTCAAGGCGCGCAAGATCGCGCCGAATGCGCCCGTGTGGGTCCAACGCGCATGGGCCGGCCCAGTCTATCGCCTGCTCGGCTTCAAGCGGGGCCGTGAATTCGCCGCAGTCGAAATCGTCGCGGAACAATTGTCGCCCGGGCCATTTCCGACCCCCCTCGGTCTCACGTATCCGCCAACGCTTTCCCAACACGACTACCAAGACATAATCGAGATCGCGGCCAAAGCCGCGCGGAATCTGCCCTGCGGTTGCGGCCTTGTCGCGCTGGAGCTCGCGCTCGACGGGGATGCGCCGCTGCTCATCGGCTGCGCCGCCGCCCCCGTTGCCCACCCCGCATACAACGACCTCCTTGTCGAGGCGCTCGGCATCGACCTCGAACGCGACTGCCTGCGTGTGGCGGTCGGCGACATGCCCCTCGAGACGCCCCGCCGCGCGCTGGCCGCCGCCGTCCGATGGATTCCCTCCCACAGCGGCGTCATCGAGACGATTTCCGGTGTCGAGCAGGCGCGGAACGCGCCGGGGGTGCGAAAGGCGACCCTCGCCGCGGCCCCAGGCCACGCGCTCGGCCACGTCGTCGACGAAGAATCGCGCGACCGCATCGGGTACGTGCTCGCCGTCGGCGCGCGCCGCGAGGACGCCCTCGCGCATGCCGCCGAGGCCGTCGCGCTCATTCGAATTGCGACCCGCCAGACGGTGGCGTGAACGCCGAAACCGCGAGGTCGTCATCGAGCCGCCACCGCCCCTGCCGCGTCGAGCCTTCCAGCGCCTCTTCAAGCCGGCGCAGAAACTGCGCACGCGGCATCGCGACCCCGCCCAGCCGCCGCAGGTGCGGATTCGGCAACTGGCAATCGATCACCGATATGCCCCAGCGCGCGCATTGCCGCGCAAGCGTCGTGATCGCCGCCTTCGAAGCGTCCGTCACGCGCGTGAACATGGACTCGCCGAAAAAGCACGCCCCCAGCGACACCCCGTAGATACCCCCCGCCAGTCGCCCCTCGTGCCACGCCTCGACCGAATGCGCGTAACCCTGCTCATGCAACTGTGTATACGCCGCGATCATGTCGCGCGTGATCCACGTCCCCCGCTCGCGCGGCCGTGTCGCCTTCGCGCAGCCGCGAATCACCTCCGCGAACGCCGCGTCGGCCGTGAAGCGGAACTTCCCCTGTCGCAGCACCCGCGCCAGGCGCCGCGACACGTGCAATTGCTCCGAGAAGATGACCATGCGCGGGTTCGGCGACCACCAGAGGATCGGCTCGCCGTCCGAATACCACGGGAAGATGCCGCACCGATACGCGAGCAATAGCCGCTCCGGGCTCAAGTCGCCGCCCACCGCAAGCAAGCCCTCCTCCGCCAATTCCGGCGGCGGAAACGCCAGGTCGCGCGTAAGTCGGAATATCGGCATGACGCCTCGCTCTCGTTACCGCATCCCGATCCGTGTACCTTTACTGCAGGAGTATCGGCCCCAAGTCGACCGCCGCGGCGGGAGGCAGGCTTACCTCCGGCAAATCGACGGCCTCGCCGCTGTCCAACTTCAGCTTCACCACAAAACGCCCCGGAGGAATCGGAGCAAACTCCACGCGCCCCGTTGCATCCGCATCCGCTTCGCCCGGCCACCACGCGCCCCGCGTCGGATGGAACAGCATCAGCCCCGCGTTGCGCCCCGCCGCCGGCGCGCCGTCGCGCAGGATCAGCGTCGCGGCCAACGACGCCGCGCGAACCATGACAATGTCCGTCTCATCCGTCACGTTTCCCGTGTGCGGCAACACTTCGAGAAAATTGTTGGCGAAGTACCGCAATTCCGGGTCCCACGCCCGCAGACAAACACGCTGGTCGGCGGGAAACAGCAAGTGCGACCGCCCGTCATCCCCCGTGAGCGGCCCCGTGGCGATCGGCGCGTCAAAAGCATTCGGCTGCAACGTGGCGATCGGCGCCATATTCGCCAAGGGGCGGCCCTCGAGGTCCACCGTGCGGATGTAACCCTTGACTTGGCCCCTCGTAGCATGGGCATCCTGCCCATGTTCTGCCCCCGTGGCATGGGCATCCTGCCCATGTTCTTCCCCAGTAGCATGGGCATCCTGCCCATGTCCTTTCGGCGCAGGAGCCTCGCTCCCGCACCCAATCAGCACGATCACCACCGCCGCCGCGGCCCACGGCCTCATGCGCCGTTCTCCTGATTCGCCGAGGCAAACTGCACATCGTACAGGCGCTTATACAGCCCGTCGCGCGCCAGAAGTTCCTGGTGCGTCCCCTGCTCCGCCACCACGCCCTCGTCAATGACCAGAATGCGGTCCGCCCGCTGAATGGTGGACAGCCGATGGGCGATAACAATCGCGGTGCGGCCCGCCACAAACTCGTCCAGCGCCTCCTGGATCAGCCGCTCGCTTTCCGAATCGAGGCTCGATGTCGCCTCGTCGAGGATCAGAATCGTCGGGTCTTTCACGATGGCCCGCGCGATCGCCAGACGCTGCCGTTGCCCGCCCGACAACGTCAGGCCCGCCTCGCCGATGCGCGTCGCGTAGCCCTGCGACAGCCGCACGATAAACTCGTGGGCGTGCGCAGCCCGCGCCGCCGCCTCCACCCGCTCATCCGAGAAATCCGCGCGGCCAAACGCGATATTGTCGCGAATGGACTCGTCGAAGAGGATCGTGTTCTGCGTCACGAGGCTGATCTGCTCGCGCAGACTCGAAAACGTCGCACGCCGAATGTCCACCCCGTCAAACGTGATCGCGCCCCCCGTCACGTCGTAGAAACGCGGGATCAACTTTGTAACCGTGCTCTTGCCCGCGCCGCTGAACCCGACCAATGCCACCATCTCCCCCTTCTTCACCTCGAAGCTAAGCCCGCGCAGCACCTCCGCGCCGCCGTCATAGGCGAAATGCACGTCCTCGAAGCGCAGCCGATCCCGCAACGGCGGCAGGTCCGCGGCGTCAACCGCCTCCCGCACGTCCGGCTCAAGATCGATGAACTCGAAGACCCGCTCCGCACTCGCGATGCTCGTCTGCACCATGTTGTTGACCGCCGACAGCTTCCGGACCGGATCCAGCATCATCGCCAGCGCGAAATAGAGTTGCACCAAGTCCCCCGCATCGAGCCGTCCGTCCACGACCCGCTTACCGCTCATCAGCACGAAAATGATCAACCCAACGACGAGTATCAACTCCGTCAGCGGACCCGTCGCCGCGCTGTCCCGGATCATCTTCATCAGGAACCGCTTCAACTTCTTGATCTCGCCCTTGACCCGCCCGATCTCGTACGCCTCCATGCCGAAACCCTTCACGATCGTGATCCCCGTGACGGTTTCATTCACCACCGACGCCATCGACCCAATCTTCTGCAACGATCGCCGCACGCTCTTCCGTACGCGCATCCCAATATACGCCAGCACGTAGGCCATCGGCGGCAGCACACACAGCCCGATGAACGTCAGCGCCGGATCCACCGCTATCGCGATAACCAGGAACGTCAGCGCCTTCAGCGGCTCGCGCAGCACCTTCTCGAATACCCCGAGCAAACCCCGGTTCACCATGAAGATGTCATTCGTGAACCGCGAAAGGATATCCCCCGAACTGCGCGTCTCGAACAGCCCCACCGACTGCCGCATCAGGTTCTCGTACATCTCCTCCCCCAGATCCGTCGTAATGTACGTGCAGATCGCCCCCGCGAAATACTCCTGAAGAAAGCGCGCCCCGCCGATAACCACCGCCAGCACCATCACGATCGCGCACGCGATCCGCAGCGCCCGCATCTTATCCTCGCGCATCGAACGCACCAGCGCCGCCGCCCGCGCCTCCAGCCCCCGCGGCGCCCAACCCACGTGGTCCTCAAGCCACGCGTTGCCGCCGCGGATGTCCTCGATCAGCCGTTCCCCCGGATCAATCCGGGCGGCCTCGCCCGGCTTCGGCGGCGCGGGCTCGTAGAACGTGATCTTCACCACCGTCCCGATGCTGACCAACATCCCCCCGAACGAAACCGCGATCACCAGCGCGAAAAACAGCGCCAAAAGCAGCCGGCCCTTATACCGCCAGGCATACCCCATCAACCGCCGGTACACGCCCCAGGCGGTTCCGCGAGCCCGCGACGCGGGCACACCCGTTACATCCGATTGCGCGCCGAGATCGACCATAAAAACCCTTGCCCGACCGGGGACTGGCACAAGCGAGTCTTCGAGACGTGCCTGTCCCCGATCCTAAGTGCTGAAGCTGCCTGACCGCAAATCCGGCTGCGACACAATAACTCTATACCGTGCGCATCATCCGTTCTTTCCCGCAATCCGGACAGGGCAGCGACTCAGGTGTCCGCGTTTCTATTGGACGAGATGGAGACATAGAAACCGCGACTTCGCTGTTCCAGGCATCCTCCTTTACCTTGGGGCGAAGTCGTCCCATTCCAGACCCAATTGACGGATACTCGCGCGTACGGTTCCAAGCTTCAAGTCTTTGGCGCCCCAGTCGGGAATCACCGTCGCACGGTCCTTGTCGGGATTCTTCCATTTGCGATGCGAACCGGAACCCCTGCGTTCAATCTCCACGCAGCCAAGTTCACGCAGCCGCTTGGCCAATTCCCGATACGTCATGACACAGCCGTAAGACAATCGAAGGTGATGGGCGCATCAGGGGTCGATTGCACGAGCACCGAGGGAAGGGCTTTGCCGAGATCGTCATAGAGTTCCAAGGTGGCATCGAGCGCATCCCGGACATTTTCCAGCACTTCGTCAATGGAATCGCCCTCAGTAAGCAGTTCAGGCAGGACGGGACTCGTAACGGTAAAACCGCCTTCAGGCTGCGGCGTGAGCACCAGCGGTATTCTGGCAATACGACTCATCGCTTTCCCTTCATCCTTTCTTACGCACCCGGCCTCTCGGCCAATGCGTCCTTCTCGGCGCAACAACCACCCCAATATACCAGAAACTCGCGCCTACAGAGATATCACGTCTCCCAGTCGGCGAAGCGCCCGCGCACCAGCAGGTACAGGAAGAACGGGCCGCCGATCAGCGTCGTAATGATACCGATCGGAATTTCCCCCGCGACCGGCACCTTCCGCGCCGCGAGGTCGCACAAGCAAAGGAACGCCCCGCCGGAAAGCAGGCTGACCGGCATGAGCAGCCGGTGCCCCGCCCCCGTGAACGCGCGCACCGTGTGCGGCACGACCAGTCCCACGAAACCAATCGGGCCAACCTCGGAAACAATGACCCCCGTGATGAACGATCCCAGCAGGAGCACGGTCAATTGAAGCCGCGTGATATTCACGCCGCGGCCCGCGGCCATTTCTTCGCTGAACCCGAACTGGTCGAGTTTGCCCGCCTGCGTCAGCAGCCACAAACACGCGGGCACCACGCCGATCGCCAGTACCGCCACAGGGCGATACCCGACGATATCGACGCCGCCCATCAGCCAGCGGTCCATATCGATCAGCCGCTCAGGCCGCGCGAAGTAACGGGTCAGCATAATCCCGGAATTCGCGATGATGCCCAACGTCACGCCGGTCAGCAAGAGCACCGCCGGCGTCGGGCGCGCGCGACGCGACGCCACGAGGAAGATGAGCAGCACGTCCGCCGCGGCGAAAAGAAACGCAAACGCCTGGACCATCGGCACGCCGATCACGCTGTAAGGCAGCCGCCCGAAATCGATGAGCACCAGCGCCGTATACGCGCCGAAAGACCCCGCGCCCGCAAGGCCAAGCGTGTACGGCGTCGCTAGCGGGTTGCGCAACAGCGCCTGGAACGCGCAGCCGACAAGCGCCAGCCCCGCCCCCGCCAGAAACGCCGCCAGCGTGCGCGGCAGGCGCAGACTGAACAGGATGTACGCGGCATCCTCGATGGACTCACCCGCGCGCCACTGTCGCAGCAGATGCAACGGACCCAACGGCTCGGGCCCGATGCTCAGGCTCGCCGCGATCACGATGACGCACAGCGCCGTCGCCGCAAGCACGGCATGGCCGGCGGAAACCCGGCGCGTCATGGCGCGCCCTCCGGCGGTTCCGCGTACACGAGCGGCGTCCCCGTGAACGGGTGCGCGCCCACCCGAATCCGCGCGCCGTAAGCCGCGCTCAAGGTCTCCTCGCGGAGCACCGCCTCCGGCGCGCCGCACGCAGCCACCGCGTGTTCGCGCGACAGAAGCACCATCGTGTCGCAGAAACGCGCCGCCAGATTCAGGTCGTGGGTCACCACACCGACGCCGTAGCCGTCCCCCGCGAGCCGCGCCAGCAGCGTGAACACCTCCGTCTCGTGGTGAATATCAAGCGCCGCGGTCGGCTCGTCGAGCAGCAATAACTCGGGTTCCTGCGCCAGGATGCTCGCCAGCAGCACACGCTGCCGCTCGCCGCCCGACAGTTCCATGAAACTGCGATGCCGGATATCATCCGTGGCCGTGTCGCGCATGCAACGCCGCGCGACCTCAAGGTCATGCGAGCTCGGTCCCGCCAGCGCCCCGACGTGCGGATACCGCCCAAGGCACACCACCTCGAACGCGCTCAGCAAAAAGACCGGCTGCACCCCCTGCGGCAGAAACGCCAACGAACGCGCCCGCTCCCGGGGACGAAACGAAGCCAGCGGACGCCCATCGAGCGTCACGCGCCCCGACCCCGGTTCCAGCAGACCGCAAAGCAGCCGCAGCAGCGTGCTCTTCCCCGAACCGTTCGGCCCCACGATCCCCGCGACCGCGCCCCCGCGCACCGTGGCCGCCACGTCGCGCAACACGGGCGCGCCCGGTTCATAGGCGAACGCCACGGATTCGGCGGCAAGACAGCGGTTCATTCCGGCAACTCGGCCTCGGGATGTAACAGCGCCGCGAGACGCCCGGCCACGTCGACAATGCGCGGCCCCGGTCGCAGCGCGTGTGCTTCCGTGACCAAGTATACTCGCCCGTCGCGCACCGCCGGCAAGGTCGGCATCGCCCCCCAATCGGCCACGAACGCCGCGCGGTCGCGCGCGCTCAGCGTCTCGCCCGCGTGAAATTCGAGGATGACCTCCGGCGCGCGCGTCACGACCGTCTCCTTTGACGCCTCGAAATACGGCGCGGCTTCCTCCGCGAAGACGTTGTCCCCGCCCGCGCACGCCACCACCTCCGAAATAAACGAACTCCCGCCCGCCGTCTGAAGCGCGTGCAAGTCATGAGTTGATCGCCCGGTAATAACGAGCACCCGCGGACGCGGCCGGCCCGCCACCGCCCCGCGCACCGCATCGAGCCCGTTCCTGATCGCCGCCCGCAGGCCATCCGCCGCCGCGACGCACTCCAATGCATCCCCGACCCTGCCAATGCCCGCGTCGATGGTCGCGAGGCTGTCCATCGCGACCACAAGCGTCGGCAGGCCGCGCGGCCCGGCGAAGTCCATAACCTTCGGGTATTGCCCCGCCAGCAGGATGAGTTCCGGACGAATGATCGAGAGTCGTTCGAGATTCGGGTCGATATACCCCCCGACCCGCGGCAGGCGCGCGACTTCCGCCGGATAATCGCTGAACGAGTCCACCCCGCTCAGCCGATGCCCCTGCCCCAGCGCGAAAACCGTCTCCGTGATATTCGGACCCATCGACACGACGCCCCCCCGAGGCAACGTCTCGCCCCCGCAACCCATCAGCGCCAGGAGCCCAAGAACGCAAACGCGCGCGATCGCCCGATCGCGCTTCCTGAAGCAGAGCTTCGCGCCGCCTGTGTACGGCTCCCGCCGCATACGCACTCCCCTTCGAGAACGCCGCTACGCCCGGTACAGGCTGTGCCCGATCCCGATGGCGGCGCGACAGCGCTCCACCATATTAAGCGCCACCGGCGTCACCTGCTTCGCGTTCGCCCGAAGGAAGTCGCACACCGACGCCTCGTCGTTCCCCGGCGCGTTGTACCGCTCGATGATCGGCGCGTTAAACGCGGACACGTACTCCGCCAGCGTCTGCTTCAACGTGCCGTAGAACTTCTCCTTGCGCCGGTACTTGCCCACAAAATCAAGATACACCTCCTCCGGTGCGAGCAAATGCAGCAGCCGGTACAACACCCCCACCCCGCCCGGCATGCGCGGCACGATGATGTCCGGGTCGTTGCTCTCCACCTCCAGCGGCAGCGGATCCGTCGAAGTCTCCACCCCGCGAATCTTCTTCAGCACCGTCTCCGGTTCATCGAGCAAATCCAGCGTATTGTGCTCGCTCTTCCCCATCTTCGACGCCCCATCGAGCCCAGGCAGCCGCAAGGCGTCGCGACCCACCGGATGCGGCACGTGCAGCGTGTCGCCGAAGCGGCTGTTGAACCGCTGCGCGATATCGCACGCCATCTCCACGTGCTGCCGCTGATCGTCGCCCACCGGCACCTTGTCCGCTCGCACTATCAGAATATCCGCCGCCATCAGCACCGGATACCCAAGCAGCCCATACGAAAGCGGATTGCCCTCCGACTTCGGATCCTCCTGCAGCTTCGTCAGCTTATCCTTGTACGTCGTCCCCCGTTCCAGAAAGCCGATGTTCGTGATCATGCCCAGAAGCAGCATCAACTCCGCCGTGCACGGCAGATCGCTCTGACGATAGATGACCGACTTCTCCGGGTCGAGCCCGCACGCCACATACGTCCGCAGCATCTCGATCGTCTGACCGTAAAAGTCCTCCCGCTCCGTAATCGTCGTCAGCGCATGATAATCCGCAATAAAGTAATAACAGCACTGGCCCTCGTCCTGGAGCCGGATGAAATGCTGGATAGCCCCGAAATAGTTCCCATAATGCAGCCGACCCGTCGGGCGAATCCCCGACAAGATCACTTCCCGCTTCTCAGACATGCCTTTCCTTTCCTTGATTACCGGCAAAAGTGGAATTCATTGACCGCGAGAACCACAGCATAGCGAATGCGCCCCCCCCGAATCCAGGAAAACCCGCGAAATATCCGTTGCCGCCAATCTCCCGGCCCAATGGCTCGGTCAGACGACCGACCACAACAGTGTCTCCGCTTCCGCTATTGCCCGCACGTCGAGAAAGCCGCCTGAGAGCGCGCGTCGGAGACCTTGGTCCCATCGGTCCTCTTAGTCCCTTCGGCCCTCTTAGTCCCTTCGGCCCTCTCGGTCCCTTCGGTCCTCTCGGTCCCTTCGGTCCTCTTGGTCCCTTTGGTCCCTTTGGTCCTTTTGGTCCTTCTTGGCCGCGCCCCGTCCATACCGTCCATCCCGTCCATTTTCAAGCCCGCTACTGCTTCCCCCCGCCCAACGCCCTCTCCGCCCCCGCCGGAGCCGCCTCCGGCAGCCCGACGAACCCGTTCTGGTTGTTATAGACGAACGGGCGTCCGTCCACCGTGCGCGGCGGCGCCGGCAGGTACACCGGCGCCAGCGCATCCAGCGTGGGCGGATAATACCCCGTCGCCGTGCCGTACCGATGGATAGCCCCCCGGATTTCCTCGATCTTCTGCAAGTCCGCCGGATTCGGGCCGGTCAGCGGCCGGTCCAACACCCGCCCCGTAGTCGGGTCATAACCATAAGGCGTACCGTCCGCCTTCAGCGGGATACCCGGTAGAAACGCCGGCACGAGCGCATCCAGCGTCGGCGGAAAAACTCCATGCTCCGCCTGATACGTCTGCACCGCGTTCTGGATCCGCGCGCGCGCCGTGTCCTGCTCCGCACGCTCCAAATGCCGCGTCGCCGCCGTGGCCGCCTGCCGCTGCAACTCCGCCTGCGTCGCCGCGACCGTGACCACCTCCACGCCGCACCCCCACGCAAACAGCGCCGAAAGCGTCGCTATGGCGATCACCCGCATAAAACCATCTCCATAGGAGCGGGGGCATCTTGCCCCCGATTAGCATGTTGTGGCCGGTCTCCCGACCGCGCCACCGGCCCGACCACGCGCCGCGCGTGGTCTCCATACCGCCCTTCCAGTATACCACGCCCCACGAATTGCGCCGCCCGCCCGCTCCGCTGCTATACTGCCCCCGCAACAGCAACACAACGCCGCCGGAGAAGCTAAATCATGAACAAGTACGCCATTTCGGCCGCCCTCATTCTTGGCCTTGCCCTCGTTTCCGCCTCGGTAATCGCCGCCATCGACACCCACCGCGACGCCGCGAACCAGGTCGCCGGCCTGCTCCACATGGACCGCCTCATCGAGCAGTCCTACGAACAGACCATCGACGCCCAAATCATCGCCAACCCCGATCTCAAGCCCTACCGCGAACTCCTCCTCGACTTCTTCCGCCGCCACATGAACTGGGACGCCCTCAAGGAGGACCTCCTCGACCTCTACGTCGAATCCTTCTCCGAAGCCGAACTCCACGACCTCATCGCATTCTACAGCACCGACACCGGCCAAAAAGCCGTCCTCGTCATGCCCGACCTCCTCCGACGCGGCGCCGAACTCGGCGTCCAGCGCGTCCAGGAGCACCTCCCCGAACTCGAAAACCTCCTCCACGAACGCGCCCAGCGCGGCCAGTAGACGTTATCGCCCCAGCGCGTTGAGGACCCGATGGTGCATGATCTCCGCCATACGCGCGTCCACCCCGAGCGGCTCGGCGATCCGGTAAGCCACGCCCGGAAACCGCGCCGCCGCTTCCGCGGCGAACCGCGGAATATCCTGCATACTGTGCCGGCCCGGCGACAGAAAGTAGGGCAATACGATGATTTGCCGCGCCCCCCGCGCCACGCACCGCGCGAACGCCTGCGCAATCGTCGGTTTCGCCAGTTCCATGTGCGCCGGCTCGACATTGCGCATCCCCGTCGCCTCCGCATAGACCCGGCACACCTCGTAAAGCATCGCGTTCGCCGCCTCAAGCCGCGAACCATGGTCCACGACAATAACGCCAACGTCTTCCGTGACATTCGTCATTTCAAGCGTTCCCATCTGCCCGAGTTCCAGTAACTTCCAGAACCAACACCCGAACCCCGCGCCCTGATTCCTGCCCCCTCCCCCTCGTACTCGTGATCGTAATCGTAATCGTAATCGTAATCGCCCTCATCCCGCCTCCAAACCTGCCCCACCTCCGATCAACCCAACGCTCCCCCAATTGTCGCCTTGATTCCCTCCCGCCGCCCTGATAGAATCCGCAACGTACTGAAACGTTTCGACCGAAAGGGCGTGGCCCCGAGGATTGAAAAGGCCATGAAACAGCAAGCCCTTCTCATCACGGTGAGAAGGGCTTTTTTTGTGTGACCGGAATGGCGACGCAGAACGACAACACCTCCTCCGAAAAGACCGTGCTCATGGACGCCCAGGCCATGCGCGAGGCCCTCGAACGCATGGCCCGCGCCATCATCGACGCCAACGAGGACATCGAGTCGCTCGTGCTCCTTGGCATCCTCACGCGCGGACGTCCCCTCGCGGACCGGCTTGCGGACACCATCGCCGAAATGGCCCATTTCCGGCCACCAGTCGGTTCCCTCGCCACCACGCTCTACCGAGACGACCTCCGCGCCGGCGTCGGCGAGGCCAAACTGGGCGGGACCACCCACTTCGATTTCAGCGTGGACAACCGAACCGTGGTCCTCGTCGACGACGTCTTGGCCGCCGGACGCACCATCCGCGCCGCCCTCGACGAAGTCATGGACTATGGCCGCCCGAGGCGCATCCAACTCGCGTGTCTCGTGGACCGCGGCGGCCGCGAACTGCCCATACAGCCCGATTACCTCGGATGGACCGTCGCCACGCATCCAAACGACTGGGTGACGGTCCGCCTGAAGGAGATCGACGGAGAGGACGCGGTCCTCGAGGAACGCCGCGCCCGAACAACCACAGAGGGAGGAGAATAACGCGCCATGAGGGAGGCGCCATCGACGGTCTGGACGCGCAAGGACCTGATCGGCATCGAGGACCTTGCACGAGACGAGCTCGAACTAATCCTCGATACCGCGCCCCAGTTCGTCGAGATTTCGCGGCGCGAGAGCGGGATCAAGAAGGTGCCCCTATTGCAGGGACGCCTCGTCGTCAATTGGTTCCACGAGCCCAGCACGCGCACCCGAACCTCGTTCGAACTCGCGGCAAAACGGCTCAGCGCCGACACGCTCGCGATTACCTCCAGCAGTTCGAGCGAGGTCAAGGGCGAATCGCTCCACGACACCCTCGCCAACATCGAGGCGATGCACACCGACATCATCGTGATCCGACACAGTTGCGCGGGCGCGCCCCACATCCTCGCGCGCCGGCACCGATCCCACATCGTCAACGCCGGCGATGGCCGCCACGAACACCCCACCCAAGCCCTGCTCGATGCATTTACCATGCGCCGGCACGTGCGCAAACTACGCAATGATCCCGACGCCGGCCTTGACGGCCTGCGCGTCTCCATCATCGGCGACGTCGCCAACAGCCGCGTCGCAAGAAGCAACATCTGGTGCCTCAACAAGCTCGGGGCCGAAGTGACCCTTTGCGGCCCGACCACGCTCATGCCCGTCGCCGTCGATCGCATGGGTGTCCGCGTCACCTCCCGGCTCCAAGAGGCCCTCGAAGGCGCGGACGTCATCTACGCCCTCCGCATCCAACTCGAACGCCAGCAACGCGGCCTCTTCCCCAGCATCCGCGAATACATCCGACTCTTCCGCATCGACAACGATTCGCTGCGCCACGCCCCCGCCCACGCCCTCATCATGCATCCCGGACCCATCAACCGCGACCTCGAACTCGCCACCGAAGTCGCCGACGGGCCCCGCAGCGTGATCCTCGAACAGGTCAGCAACGGCGTCGCCATTCGCATGGCCGTCATGCACCTGCTGGCCAACAGCCCCCGCGCGCAGGCCGCCGCGTCGGCCCCCCAGACACAGGCAAGACAAGGACTCGGTTCATGACCCTCGCTATCGTGAATGGACATCTCATTGACCCCGCCGCTGGAACCGCTGCGCCGCTCGACCTCCTCATCGACGGATCCGTGGTCGCCAAAATCGGCACGGGCCTCACCGGTGACCAGGTCATCGACGCCTCCGGCTGCGTCGTCTGCCCCGGACTCGTCGACATCCACGTCCATTTCCGCGAGCCCGGCTTCGAATCGAAGGAAACCATCCAGACCGGCTGCCGCGCCGCCGCCCGCGGCGGCGTCACCACCGTCGTCACCATGGCCAACACCGCGCCGCCCATCGACAACGCCGGCATGGTCGAGTTCGTCCAGCGCCGCGCCCGCGAGGAAGGCTGCATCAAGGTCCGGCCCGCCGCCTGCGCCACGAAAGGCATGAAAGGCGAGGAACTCACCGAGATGGCCGAACTGCATGACGTGGGGGCCGTCGCCGTCACCGACGACGGACGCGATATCCCAAGCAGTTGGACCATGCGCCGCGTACTCGAATACGCGAAGATGGCCGGACTCCCCGTGCTCGCCCACTGCGAGGACCCCACACTCGGCGCCGAAGGCGCGATGAACGAAGGCTTCAACAGCACCAAACTCGGCATCCCCGGCATCCCCAAGGCCGTCGAGGAAATCGCCATCGAACGCAACATCCGCATCGCCGAACTGACCGGCGCCCATCTCCACATTCAGCACGTCACCACCGCCGAAGGCGTGAACATCATCCGCCGCGCAAAGGCCAAGGGCATCAACGTCACGTGCGAGACCTGCCCCCATTATTGGACCCTTACCGACGACGCCGTCCTCGAATTCGACACCAACGCCAAGATGAACCCGCCGCTCCGCGAAGCCGAAGACGTCGCCGCCATCATCGAGGGGCTTAAGGACGGCACAATCGACTGCATCGCCACCGACCACGCACCACACACCGCCACCGAGAAGAACGTCGAGTTCGGCTTCGCCCCGTTCGGCATCGTCGGACTCGAAACCCTCCTCGGACTCACCATCACCGACCTCGTCGCGCCCGGCCACCTCAGCATCGAACGCGCCATCGCCCTAATGACCTGCGAGCCGTCCCGCATCTGCGACCTCGGCGTGGGCGTCCTGCGCGAAGGCGGCCCGGCGGACGTCTGCGTCTTCGACCCGAACGCCGAATGGACCGTCGATCCCGAGCGCTTCGCTTCCCGC
>JAKQEQ010000124.1 GCA_029556545.1 Candidatus Hydrogenedentota bacterium | reverse complement strand
CTTCACCTTCGCCTTCACCTTCGCCCTCACCTTCGCCCTCGCCCTCGCCTTCCCCTTCGCCCTCACCCTCTCCCTCCCCTTCGCCCTCGCCCTCGCCCTCGCCTTCCCCCTCGCCCTCGCCCTCGCCTTCGCCCTCGCCTTCGCCCTCGCTTCCCCCAAGACTCAGCAAGGCATGCTGATTCAGATCGCCGAAGCCGCTCATATCAAAGAACGTACCGGTACCGGTATTGCTGATATAGCAACGTCCCGACGGCGTGCCTGTGCCGTCATAAGCCGCGGGCCATCCCCAACTGTTGTTGGCGATCTTGAGCACTATCACCCGATCCCCGGCCTGCGGAAACGACTGTGGCGCCGCGAGCAGGAACCGGTTCCAACCTGCGACAGCGGCAAATCCGGATTCCGAATGAAGGAGCGTTCCCAGGTTGCCGCCGGGAATACTATCGTACAGCGCGAAGTCTATCGAGGCGGAGACATCGTTGACATATACCTGGAATCCGTCCAGCGTGTTCATGGTCGTCGTGTTCGTGACCCGAAGTGCGGTCCACGCCGTCGGCTGGCCGTACCCCAAGCCGTGCGTGACGCCGTTCTCGTCGTAGCCGATCCAATCACCGACGCCGCCGGTGCGCGGCGTGAAATCCGCCGTGATTGCCGGAAGGGACGCGGTGGAAACGTTGGTCACCACGATACCGGTGCTGTTGCCGCCGTAATCTGTCGAGTCGGGCGTACTCGAATCGTCAAACGTAGTGTTTGCCGTGCTCCCGGGATAGGGGTCGCCGGTATCTCCCCGGTTTGTCAGGGAATCCAGGTCATTCAAGCCGTCGGCCTCTTCCAGGTCCACCAACTTGTGGGCTTCGTTCGTATTGTTCGATACGGCCGGATCGATGTGCCAGATTAACAGACCGGCCCCGGGAAGCCCGCCGTCATAGCCGGACAACTGCCGGTTCTCGACCAGAAAGTATTCCCCCTTCGGATACCGATAAGGGTCGATCCAGAGCCTCTTCACCGAGGCTTGGCTGCTTGTTGGCTGGACCAGTACGCCCGTCGCCGACGTGTCCACGTCCACCGGGTCCACCATGCCGACCGTGACCTTGCACCACGCGGAAAAATGGGCGGGGCAGTCTCCCTGGTAGGTCCCCGTGTAGTTCCAGTTCCCGGATGACATGGCGCCCCACTCGCCGATCCCTTCCGAACTCCCGTCGGTATCGTAGAGGTCGGGAAGTCCCAGCATCAGATGCCCCAGTTCATGCGCGGGTACGCCGATGGTCGACTGATGGTCCGGATAACCAGTCTCGCCGTGCCGTTCACCCGCCATGGCATAGGGCGAAAGCGTAACGCCGTCATGCGTTACCGGCGTGATGAAGTACTTGTGAGCCCACACGTTGGGCGTCTTGGACAACGCGCCCCGGTAGCCTTTCTCGTAGCCGGCGACAAGCAACAGGATCGAGAGTTCGTGCTCGTGCACCGCGCCGTTTGTGTCGGCGTCATAGGCCGCGTAATTGACATACGGGTCCGCTGCGGCAATGGCGTCGGCAACCAGTTGATACGTCGCCGGGCCCCAATTGTTGCCGAAATCGGGATGGACGTATCCCACGTTGACAGCCACGACGCCGTCGTTCGCCACGCCCTCACTCTCGGTCGCGGGCACAATGGTGAAATTGCCGTAGGAGTTTTCGAGGTAGAACGCTTTCACACTGCCGGCGGCGCCATAAACCAAACTCTGGAAACTGGAGGCGGAATACAGGAAGCTAGTGTCGGTGAATGAGACCAGGATGGTCAGAAGCGGCTGAGAATGGACGATCGCCTTGCCGTCCGATCGAGGCAACCGTCGCGGAACTCGAAGCTCGCGCACCGCCGGGTCGGCAGGCGGGCGGAGATGTCGGGCAAGTCGGCCCAAGGCATCGGGCGAGAGGCTGCCCACCGCGTGCGACGACGCGGCCAGGCTCCCGTCAGGGCCTTCCACGGCGTACACCCAGACACTGGAAGCCGACTGGACAACCGTGTAGCCGTCCAGCGTCTCCACCCAGTCCCCGTATTCATCGCCGCGGGGTCGGGCTGGATAGCTCGTGCCGTCGGGTTGGGTCAGCGACACCTCGGCCGGCGCCACCACACTCGCCCACGCACCCACGCCCATCGCACCACAGAGGAAAACCAGCATCAGCCGCTTCCACATGGCCAGTTCCTTTCTCCCGGCGCCAGCGTTGTTAGCCGCCGGCCGTCGTCACAGCGCGCATCCATCGGCTGCCCCGTCCCTTTTCACCGTCGGAATTCGCCCGCTTACCCCAGACCGGGACAAAAGCCGTCCTCCGTGCCGGCATCAGGGCAGGGCGTGTAGCCTCCGATGTTGTAGAACTGGATTAGACGCAGCAGTTCGAGAAGTTGGACCGCCCAGTCTTGCGGTTCGTAGTCGCTCCGGTGCGGATCGCAAGACTGATCGCCGGGGCCGGGCGCATAGCCGTCTTCCGTCGCGTCGGGCGGCTCGGCGCAATGGAAGCCGCCGGAGTTGAAGAACTGAATCAAGCGCAGCAATTCCGAAAGCTGGATACGCAGATCGGCGTCTTGATCGCCCGTATGTACGACGCCCTCGCCGCCCGCGCCGACAAGCAGCTCGCGCCGACTGAGCGCGCCGTCCTGGTCCGTGTCCCATTCGTCGAAGAGCGTTTGATCGAGTCCGGGCACGATGATTACCGCCTCGTCAAGATCAAGCGTTCCCGATCCGTCGACGTCGGCGGTGGCTAGCCCGTCCGCCAAGGTTCGGGCCATGCTGCCAAGGGTGGCGAAGACCCGGATAGTGACGACATTGCGCGCCTCGTTGGTGCTTCCCCGGCCGCTCACTTCGAGCCACGGCGTGTAGCTGCCCGCCGTCGCGTACGTGAAGGTTACCGTCTCGCCGCGTGTTCCCGTCAGATCGAAGCTGTAGTTGCCCTGGAAGTCCCAGGCAGTTTCAAGATAGTCGCCGGTCGAGAGGTCCTGGAAGGTGACTTCGAACGGTGCAACGCCGATCACGGGGCTTGCCGAGAAATCGGCAATCGCGAGCACCTTGTTCCGCAGCGGAATCACGGTATCGACGAAGCTTGCCCTGCCCGCCGTGGTCGTCACGCCCGCGCGCAATTTCAGTGGCGCCTCCACTTCCTCGCTCGTGACAAATAAGCTGTTCTCCGTGAAAATGCCGTCTCCCGCCACGGCGTCGCCGCGGTATACGCCGTCATCCAAAATGCCGCCGTTGACGTGAAAACGGCTGGTGCCCCCCGGCACGCTGGCGTCATTGTTGAACGGATAGGTGTACATGCCCGCCAACGCCGTTCCGCTGACTGTATAAAAGTGCGTGTTGCGCGGCGGGTCATAATCCGTGAATGTGGTGCGCAGCAACGTCAGCTCGGGCTCCGCGTCGATACCGTCAATCCGCGGATCCGCATCCGAGCCCCAGTCCATGCGGACGAGGTTGTAGTTCGTGAGCGGTTCGAACGCCGTAGCTCCCTTTACCTCGCCGCAGAACACCACCCGGCCCCCGTTCTCGCTAATTGCGCCGTAGTCAAACCGCACGAAGACTATCGGTTCCGTCAGCGGCACGAGCAACATGCCGTCCGTCGTGGCGTACCGCAGGGCCGGGCTGCTGCCGCCGCCCAAGTCCACGTTATGGACAACTGCCGCGCCGTCGTCGCTGATCGCCGGCTTGGTCGCCCAGCGGAGCTTCGCATCGAGCAACACTTCGGGATCATCCGCGCCCGTGCCGCGGGCGAACAGTCCGTTCAGCGCCGGGTCCGCGCTGCCGGATCGCGCGAAGACCGCCGTGGTCCCGTCACCGGACAGCGAAGGGCCGCTGAGACCTAGCCCGATGAAATCCAAAAAGACCTCGGCGCTAGCCGCGCCGACGTTCGGGTCGATCTTCAGGATGTGTTTGGGCGGGTTCGCGCTCGGGAAATTCCCGCCCACGGGCAGGAGAAGCAATGAACCGGTCTTGTCAACCGCAAGCCAACCGCCGGCGGCCACGACGTATATGGCCGATTCGGCCACACCCGGCGTCGTCGCGAGATCCGCGCTCGTGTAGACCGCCTCGGCCCCCGAACCATCGGTGAAAACCCGGTATACCGTCAACCCCGATGCCTCGGGCTCCCCCGAACTGCCGGGACTCCCGTAGGGGCCGAAACCATTGATGAAGAACACCTGCGCGCCGTCGCCCGTCATGGCAAAGCCCGGCCGCCCGCCATACGCGTCAATATCCACCTGGTGGGTCTCGCCATAAGAACGGTGGGGCAACGTCTGAAGCACGCTCGTTTTTCCCGCCGTGGCCACGTCATACACCATTATCTCCAGCGCAAGGTCGGCCGGACTGCGCAGGCGCAAGTAGGCAATCGTGCCGCCGTCGTCCGAGATGTCGTAGGCATCGTAAAGCCCGTTCGCACAGAAGTTGCCCACGCCTGTGTCGTACGTGAAACCCTGCTCGACCACTGTCTCATTGCCGCCGTCCGTGTCGATTACGCGCAGCTGATACGAGAAACACCCCCGGGCATCCTGGACGGTCTGGCGCACGTAGAATACCGCCCGCGTTCCATCGGCGCTCATGCGGAACGACTCGATCACGTAGTTCCCGCTGGCGCAATCCGTAATCTCCTCGAAATGACCCCGCCGCACAATTGGCGCCGACTCGGCCCCAAACGCGGCAGGATTTGCGGTGAAAAGTTGCAGCGTTAGGAAAACTGACACGGCGACGACTCGCATAGCTCGACTCCCCTGCGGTTAATGCGGTCTCTGAGTGCCCCGCTTGACTGCACCCACCATAACACAAAGCGTCCGAAACGGCAATGGGTACCGTGCAACAGCGTCGCGCCGCGTTGGATTCAAACGAAAGGGCAGAAGAATTTTCGCCCTCTTCATGCAGTCGCCTATGCAAGTCATTGTGCGGCAACCGGTTACGCGGGCGCCGCTCTTCGCAAGCTTGCGCTGCTACATGGTAACATCTTGTCGGATCTTGGTCGAGATCAAACGTCGCGTTGTGTCCTTTTGGTCCTCTTGGTCCCTTTGGTCCTTTCGGCCCAGTTGGGCCACTCACTGCACTCGCCGATGCAACATTTTGGTTGCGGCCAAAGCCCGCGCTGTGGATCACAAGCCCGACCGCTTGCGCTCAAACCCCAATCTGTTCAGAACGTCAATTACTTCCCGACTGCTCCGTAACGGACGCGGCGTCTTCAGGAGGATGAGGTCAGTCGTGACAACGCTCCACGCCTCAACCGCCCGCACGCGCCAGCGCCCGCAGACGTAATTCGACGCGCCGCCCCAACGCGTCGGCGTCTTCGTGGCGCCCGGCCGCGCGAAGCGCGAGCGTCAAGCGCGTCGCCGCCAGGCGCAGCGCGTCCGCGAGGTCCTCAGCCGCGCCGTCTCGCGCAATGAGGGCCCGGTCAACGGCCTGCTCATAGGCCCGTTCTGCCGCGCCAGCGTGCCCGGATTCTGCGAGCATATCGCCCATCCGGACGATCAGGTGCAGCGCGCCCGGCGCGAGCGAGGCGTCCCGTGGCGGCATCTGGTCCAACGCGCTTTCAAGACATGCCCGGGCCGTGTCGCTCCTGCCTGCGCGCGCCAGCGCGGCGGCTTCTTCCATGCCGATTTGCCACTGCGTCTCGGTGGCGCGGGCGGCCGCGCGGGCTGCCGCGAACGCCCTTGCCGCGGCATCCGTCTCAGGCGGTTCGAGCCGCCCGTAGAGCGCCGCCAGACCGAGATGCAGACGCCATGCCGCATCCGGGTACAGCGCTTCTTGCAGCAACTCTTCCAGTTTGCGGATGCCGTCTCGCGGCCGCGCTTCCTCAAGCGCCTCGCGCACAAGGCGCTCGACGGTGGCCGTCTCCTCCGGGCCGTCCTCTTGCGACAGCGATCGTACGCGCGGTGGGGCGTTCTTGCCCAAGGAGGCTGGGTCGGTCGTAAACTCGTCCACGCCGGAAGGACGCTTGCTGCTGGTAAGCGCCACGGCTTTCTCGCGCGTCGTGCCCGGCCGCGCGGTGAACCGCTGCGTCGCGGCAAGGCCGCCTTGCTGCCCCGTCGATTGCGCCAACCACCAAGTTACGCCGATCGCACCGAGCGTCAACGCGATCACAACGATCAGAAACACCGTCTGCCTGCGATCCTCCATGCAAGCAGTGTAAACGGCGCCACGTGGGGATGCAAAGAACGGTGTTGAGGGGTTAGAGCGGTTCCTCGACGGGGTCGACGCCTTCGAGAACCACAACAGGCGCGGCCCCGGGCTCGTCGCGCACCGCGATGTCGTTCACAAGCTCCCGCACGCCGGGAACGGCCGACGCAAGGCTGCCCGCCAACTCCTTCTCTTCCTGCGAGTCCACGTTCCCCGACAACACGCAGACGCCGTCATTCACTTCCACGTCGAGATGACGGATGCGCACGTGCCGGTTTACCGTAATCGCCGTCTCGACCCGCTTCTCCACCCACTCGTCCTTGAATTGCCGCCCGATGTTCTGAAATGTGCCCAGCGCCGGCCTGTCGAGCACGGTCAGATTATTGACCACTTCAACCACGCCCCGCGCCTGCGCCGCCGACTGCCCAATCTTCGCCTTCTGTTCTCCGCTGTTCGCCACCCCAGACAATGTGACCACCCCGTTCACCGTCTCGACCCCGATCTTGACCCCCTTGGTCTCGCCGTCCCGCAGTAGCACGCCCCGCACGTTCGCGCTGACCGAGGCGTCGCGCATACGCTGACCGAACCCGCGCTTCTGCCGTTCCGTGTACGCCGTGGGCACCACCAGCAATTCGTTGCGCACGTCCACCACGCCCGGAACTTCCCGGGCCAGTTCCTCGGCCAGTTGCTTCTGGGCGTCCTCCCGCACGCTGCCGCTCAACGTGACCACCCCCGCGCTCGTACTCGTCGTGATATTCAGCGGGCTCAGGTGCTTGTTCATCAGAAACTTACTCGCGACCCGCGCCGAAATGCTCGAGTCCTCCACGGTCTCGACCACGGGATTCGCGCTTACAACACCCGCCAGCACGGCGAGTAATACGGCGGCGACCATGACGTTCCTCCTTCTTGGGCCTGAATTACTCCTGGGCGCTATCGCCCGACCCCTATCTTAGAATACTTCGTCCCCGGAGCAAAGTTCCGAGGAACCCCGGGAAATACAAAGCCTCCGGTGGCCCCTCTCGACCCTCGTGGCGCCACCGGGCGCTGGGACCTACGAGGGGCGTCTCCCGCCGCACCGCCGCGGAAGGGTTGGCCTTGAAACGACCTCGATCATCGTGACGCGCCCGCCCATCCACAGCGACGCACAAGACGCAATCCGCTATAATCCCGTCGGTACGAAGCCTTCTTCAGACCCACGCGGGAGTAACGGTTCATGACACGAGCCATTATTGCGCTGGCCGTCGCCCTGGCCGAAGCCGTCCTTGCACAGCCGCTCAGTCGGGGCTGGGCGACCATGGGCGATTTCGGCAATTTCCACGCCGTAATCCCCCCAGACGCCACCGAGAGCGAGGAATTGGCCGCATCTGTCTTTCAGCGCTACTGGCGCGAATCCACCAGCCACGAACTGACCATCGGCGTGGAAAACACCGGAAAAATAAACGTGTGGCTCGGAAGGAGCGCGCTGGCAGTCAACCTCGTGGAACACAAGGAACTCGAACCCTTGGGCCCCGAGGGCTTTCTTATCCGCACCTACACGCCAACGCGTCGCGAGAAGATGATGGGAGCGCACAAACAGCTTGTCATCGCGGCCTTGACCGACGCTGGCGCGCTGCACGGCGTGCACGAATTTCTCGAACGCTTCGTCAACGTCCGGTGGCTCGCGCCCTCGGCTACCGTCGCGTCCCGCGCGGCATTCGTCATCAACGAAATCGAGTTGCCCTTTCGCCCCTCCTTCGAAATGCGCCGCAGCGGCTATACCCCCTTCTGGAAGGCCGATCCCAACGAATATGTCCACGCCCACAAACTCGAGGGACCGCCGCCCCGCGCCGCCCTCGGAGAGGGCGCACTCTTCGCCCTGCTCCCACCCGACCGCCATTTCAAGGACCACCCCGAGTATTACGCCGAGATCGCCGGAAAGCGCACAGTGAAACTGTTCGAGGAAGGCGGACCGCGGATTGCCGACGCGACGCAACTCTGCTACGCGAATCCCGCCGTCGCCGACGCGATCATCGCCAAACTGCTGCCGCTTCTCGAGGCCGCGCCGGAAGCATTGGACCCGGCGCAACGCGCACTGCGCGACATCGTGCTTGCCGATGGCGAACCGCACGTCATCACCCTCTCGCCCACGCCGTGGCCCGGCGCCTGTGAGTGCCCCCTGTGCCGCGCCGTCCAGGACCGCGAGGGCAGCCCCGCGGGACCGCTCCTCATCCTCCTGAACCGCGTTGCGGAAGCAATCGATCAGGCGTCCCCGGAAAAGGACTACCGCATCGAAGCGCTCTTCACGGGGACGCGCCGCCGCCCGCCCGCCAGCCTCCGCCCGCGCTCCAACGTGAATGTCTGGCTCCGCACGGACGGCTGCGACATGCGGCGCCCGCTGACCGACGCAATGTCGCCGGTAAACGCGGCATTCGCTCGTGACCTCAAAGGTTGGGCGGCGATCACGGACAACCTGTACGTCTGGGATTATGCGTCAAATCAGGATAATCCCCTCCGACCGCACCCGGACCCCCACGTCTTCAGGGAGAATTTCCTCCTGTATGACCAGTGCCGCGCCCGCGGCGTCTATACGCAGGCGCGGCAGCCGGGCGGCGAAGCGCCCAGCGAACTCGACGCCCTGCGCGCCTACGTGCTGTCCAGAGCCCTCTGGGACCCCGACTTCCCTTGGGAGCAGGCCCGCGACGATTTCATCCCACGTTATTATGGATCGCCCGGCGCGGCCGTCCGCGATGCCCTCGCCATGCTCGATGCGCGCGCACGCGCGGCCAATGTCTACCTCCATCCCTTCAAGGGCATGTCCTGGCTGGATTACGACACGGTCGCGGCAATCAACGCGCGCTTCGACAACGCCCTCGCCGCGCCACAGTCCGACGATCGCCGCGCCCGTCTCGCGATCGCCCAGTTGCCTTTTGCCTACGCCGCGTTGGTCTGCCCGCCCCGCGTCTCCGTGGATGGCGATGCCCTGGTGCTAGATCGCCCGCCCTGCGAGGATCTCGACCGGTTTACGGCGCGGCTTGCGGAACTCGGCCCGGAAACGGAACCCCTGATTGCTCGCCTCGAAGCCGAATGCGGCGGCGCGACCCCGCCGCGCCGTGAGGAAACACCGCTCATCGCGCTCGAAAACGATCGCCTGCTCGTTTGGGTCGCGCCGTCAAGCGAAGCCCCGATTGTCCGCTGGCGGGACAAGGCGTCCGCGCTTGAACTCGTGGACGACCCCTTCGGACATGATCCCAATTCCGCCCTTTGGCGACCCTGGGCGTTCCAAGCCGACGGTCCCGGCGCGCCCGCCGCCACATCCCGCGACGTCGTATCGCGCGACGCGGAAGGCGCGCTACTGCGGGCAACAACCTGCGAAGGCCTCTCGCTCGATCACCATTTTCGCCTCGACGTGAATGAAAACGCGCTCGTCGTCGTCTTCGAGATCAGGAACGTGACGGACCGCGAAGTGACGCCCGCGACCGGGGTGCGCGCCGCCTTCGAGACGCAGGCCCTGCTTGCCCCGGGACTCCAGGCCCACTGGAATGGCCGTTGGACGCGCCTCGACGGGGAAGACAACCCCCTCGGCCCGCTGTGGAACGCGCGGCCCCATGCGCTCGACGGCGTCCGTGCCTGGGCGGTGCAGGCATCCGATGGCCAATGGATAACGAGCATATTCAACGGCAACGGGAAGCACGAATTTCGGTGCCGATACGACCCCAGACAGCAGCGGGTGATACTGGAACTGCCGCCGCCGCCAGAGCCCTTGGGGCCGGGCGAAACCCGGACGGTCGAAATACGTTACGTCATCGGGACGGAACCGGCGGCGATTTCGGAAGATTAACCCAGGGACCGTTCCCAATCGGCGGTTTGGAGGTAGACGGCTGACGATGACCACATTCACGTTGCGCATGCTGATCGCGATGCTGGCCGCGCTCCTTGTCGGGACCGACGCCGCGTTCGCCGAAACCGTCGCGCCGGAGCCCGCCGACGAGGTGGTGCGGCCTTCGGCGGACCCCTGCGAAACCTGTCGCATCGAGGAGTGGGAGGGACCGCTAAACGACGTGCGCGGGCAACTGAACCTCCTGCAACTGCTCGCGCGCGCCACCTCCTTCGGCGGCATGACCATCAAGGTCCCGCGAGAAGTGCAACGCATCCCGCTCGAAAAAATGGAGGGGACGGAGGACCTCGTGCGAATGGGCATCAAGCTGTACCTGAAAGAGGTCCGGCTGCGCGATTTCAAGATCAATCACGACACGGCCCCCCAATGGCTCCACGATCGTCCGCTGCTCGGCACGCTCGCCCAATTTGGCCGGCTCGGCGTCTCCGTGGACGCGCAGACCCGCGTCGGCACGTTCCCCGTCAAATGCGACCTCACGCAGGGCGCCATGCCCGTGGATTTCCACTGCAAGCAAGGCGGCTACGAACTCGGCGTCGCGCCGCCCTACCGTGCCGAGGAAGCACGTATCGAAGAGGTCTCGCTCGACCTCGGCGGACCGATCGCCAGCGGCGTGTTGACCCGCGTCTTCGGCCAGAAGGTCGCCCGGCTCGTCCTCGAGGCCGCCGCCGGCCAGACCCTGCAACTCGATCAGGAGACCCTGCTCGGCGGCGCGGGTGTCGGCTCGCTCCTGAAAAACGCGCCGCAGGTGCCCGAGGGCGTCGGCGCTTTGATCGAAGGACTACTATAGGGTGCTGTTCCGCTATTACCGCTGGATTGCCGGATTCTCGGCGGAGTCGTGGTCGAATCGTGGCGCATGTTGCGGATAGTGCGGGCGACTTGTTAGCGCGCTTCAGCGCGCTCTTCTTTGCACCCTGCTTTAGCAGGGGTGTAGCCAAATTGCCTTTCCCGCCGATAGGGCGCTTCAGCGTCGCTTTCCAGATGACTTCAGTGCTGAAGCACTTGAAAAGCCGCCCGCGCCCTATTCCGCCGTTTCCGTGTCGGCCTTGTCAACGATGCGCTCGACGTGGACCGCGTCAATCGCCGCGAAGTAGTACCGGTTAACGACGACCAGCACTGCGGGGCTGGCCTGCACGTAGCACTCGAGAATCCAGGCGTCCTTCTCAACCCGCGCCCCGATCACCGTCACGCTCTTCAGTTCCACCGCCGCCATGCGGTCATGCCGCCCGCCCGGCGCGACATGGTAGGTCAAGCGATAGCGCCCCGGTTCGCGAACCTCCATCGTGACGGTCTGAAACGCCGTGCCGAGCCGCGTCTTGCCGATGACCGGCGTCCCGTGGAACCGCGGCCGGCGGCCCCCCTCCGCCTTCCCCAACTGGTCCATGATCGCGCCGTCCCTCGCGCCGATCCACACCGAGTCCGTATCTCGGAGATCGACATCGAGAGGATACGACGACGCGGCGTCATCGGAATGGATGATTGGAAACGCACTGCGAAACAGCCGCTCATGGAATGCGACAAGCGTGAACGGGTAATCGCCGTACCGCGCCTCGGGATCAATCGGCTCCACGTCGACCCGCCCGTCGAAGTCCCCTTCCCACAATCGCCGCGTCACCTGAAACCCGTGGCGCGGCCCCGCGTTCGCGGCGAGTTCGCGCAGCCCCAGCACGCGCCCCGCGCCGTCGTAGGCCGCCGTCGAATAATAGAACGCGCCGTAGGTCGGGTCGAAGAAACGCCACGCGCCGTCATAATGGACTTCTGCGGCATTGTGCCCCTCCATCCATTCCAGGTTGTGGAAGGCGTTCACGCGCGCCGGCAGCCCCGCGCGCCGGCACAACGCCACAAACGCAATCGCGATCCCGTTGCAGTACGCGTGCCCCTGCTTCAGCACCTCCGATCCCAGCGGCGTCGTCGTTGCTTCAAGCCGTATAGCCTGCGCCGCATAGGACAGGATACGCAGCACCCCCGCCTCGTCCCGCGTCGCGCCTTCGGGAAAAATGGCCGCCAGCGCCCCATCGATCGCCGCCGTATCCTCGCCCGGATCAAGCGACCGAAAACGCTCGATGTATTCCGGCGATTCGTCAAGCACCGCGAACGCGCGATTCAACGATCCGAACGACACGAACGGGTCCGGCGCTTCGGACTGCGCGACTTCCGCGCCCGCGCGAAGCAGCATGGCCGTCAGCACCGCAACCGCACAGGCCGCCATCTTCAATACCTCCAAGCAGTACCGCGGCAACACAGGCCCATCGAGAAACGGCTCACGCACCTGCCCCGTCTGTCCCTGCCTCAACTTCCCGCAAACAGCATACCCGCGCATCACGGTGTATTGCCACCTCATCACGCAGGGCAATCGCACCAAAAAGTACGAGCATTCCGCTTCCATCTGCATAATTACTCCGGGACATATGCGAACTCGATGTGTCGGTCTTCCCCTGGGTCCGCGTCGCGCGCTGGAGTTCCCGCATTCAGGGCCGAAGGCCCATGACATAGTAGCCCAGGGCAACGCCCTGGGAAAATGTGCTCAATACCCAGGGCAATCGCACTAAAAAGTACGAGCATTCCGCTTCGATGTGCATAATTACTCCGGGACATATGCGAACTCGAGGTGTGGGTGTCTTGCCCTGGGTCCGCGTCGCGCGCTCGAGTTCCCCCATTTAGGGCCGAAGGCCCATGACATAGTAGCCCAGGGCAACGCCCTGGGAAAATGTGCGCGCCTCAATGTGAAGCCCTGCAAGGGCGTAACAGCAAAAGGGGCCTGTATGTGGGGCGCCCTTATTCCCTGCCCGCGTGGAATCTTCCCGTCGTGTTTCGCCCTTTCAGGGCTTCTCTTTATAGCAGGCATCCCTCTTCCCAGGGCGTTGCCCTGGGCTGTCTTCTCCGGCCCTTTTCAGGGCCGTGCCCTTCGCCAA
>JAKQEQ010000118.1 GCA_029556545.1 Candidatus Hydrogenedentota bacterium | reverse complement strand
CGCCGTCGCCGTGACCGTCTCGCCGCTCGCCAAGAGAAGCAGCGCCTTCTCCTGCGTCGCCGTCAGGTTCTTCGATTCCTCTGCTCCCCTATGCTTCGCCATGTCTCACACCCCCCCAAACCGTCAACTTGTGTCGGGTTCTGTCAAACCTGCGCCGGCGCGCCGGGTTAGAATAAATCAGCCGGCCCTTTAGGGAGTCCGGAAATTCGCCTCGCGTCCCCTTTTTACTGCGTCCGAAAACTACCCCGAACACCTCGCAAAACTCGCAAAACTCCCGCCCTGGTCAGGGCCGTTTCCGCTCGATGCCGCCAAACAACGAACGTTGTTCCATGCCGCGCGAGTCGCGCAGGGAATGCGGATCGCGCGCCGCCGGTTTCATCTGAGCGCCGCAGCGACATTTCACCTCTGCCCGCGCCATCACCTGGAGCCGCGAGCCGCAGCGCGCACACACAAACAGCACAAGTTCGGGTTCTGCCATGCCCCGCGCCTCCTTCGCTGTTTTGCCCACTGTTCTCAGTGAAAATCGGCCCTCCAAAACGCCCTGTGCGGGCCGTAAACCCTTGCCCCTGAGTCATTGCACCTGTGCGTTATAATCGCGCGTCCTAGAGCCGTGTGGCGAGCCGCGCAATAGCGCGTTTACCTGGGCTTTTGCTGTCGCGCGTCATTCTTCCGGTTTAGAGCCGACGCGCCCGCCCAGGAGCTTCTTCGCCTCGTGAATCTGCCGCAGGCCCTCAGCGTTCAGCCCGCCGCCGCCAAGCGCCCGCAGTTCCTCGCCCGTATAGGTGACATACCCCGCCGGCGCGTGAGCCGCCGCCGCTTCGTTATCTGCAAACACCACGTATTCCCCCACCGTGTTCGAGAAGTTCAGCTTCCACCCCGCCCCGCGCGCCGCGAAGGGCGCTCCGGGTTCAGAATCGCCTGGAGCGAGTTCGAGCCGGCCAAGTTTGGCCCATGCCTCGTTCGCGTCTTTGCAGCCGCCGTAGGTCGCCGCGTCCGCGAAGGACACTCCATGCCCTCGCGTGTAGCCCTCCAGGGCGAGTTTTTGCCATGACTCCTGCCCTGTTTTGTCCGCGTCCAGGCACAGCACCACCTGCCGCGCCCGCAGCCATTCCCACCGCATACCGTCCACGCCGAACACAGCCGCCGCGTTCGCATAGCCCGCCGCAATGAAGCTGATCGCGTCGAAAGCGCCCTCGGTTATGTAGCACTTTTCAGACAGGAGCGCCGGCGCGTTGAACATCCCTTTGTGCCCCGGAAGGTGATCGTGCCTCAGGTTCTCCGGCGCTTCCCCCACCGCCCGGCCA
>JAKQEQ010000111.1 GCA_029556545.1 Candidatus Hydrogenedentota bacterium | reverse complement strand
AGGCCGGTGGCGGCCATGGCGCCCACGAGCACAAGGAGAAACGACGCCAAGGCAGTGACAATGTAGAGTATCAACCGCATATCCGGTCACTTCCCTCGTATCGGACGCGTTCCGGTGCGCTGGGCTTGGCGCGCGCCCTTCGCGCCGTCCGCGAAGGCGGCGCCGCGCCCCCTGCCGCTCGCCAGTTCGTCGACCAACTTCTGTTCCTCCTTCCGCACAAAATCCTCATAGGCCGCCTTGGTGCGGTCCTCGAGTTTCTCCGCGACGCGCCTGCCCTTTACCGCCTCCTCGAGTTCCTTGCGTTGGCCGGTGGCCGTGCGTTCGAGGGAGCGGATTTCCGCGTCCTTGCGCACGGCGAGTCGGGCGAGATGCCGCTCGAACTGATAATACCTTCGGACGTCGCTCGCGTCGAATGTCTCGCGCAGCAGCGCGCCCGCCCGCATCAGCGTCTCCTTTTGTTCCTCGGCGATGGCCGCGCGCTGATTCCTGGCGGCGTAGATCTTGCCGCGGGTCGCGGCGAGCGCCTGTGCCTTCAATTCCTCGACGCGCTTGCGCACACGCAGGAGCGTCGCAAAATGCCCTGGCTTCCGGTGCGGCACGTTATGCTTCTCCCAGCGCCGCGCGCATGTACGCCTCGATCTCCGCGAAATCGAAGCGCTCGTGAAGCCCTTGCTTCAGGAAGGCGCGGATGCCCGGCATCAGTCGCAGCGCCCGGTCAATCTCGGGATTGCTCCCCGGCGCGTATGCGCCGATGTTCACGAGGTCTTCCGCGTCCCGGTAGGTGGCGAGCACCGCCTGGATGCGCGCCGCCAGTTCGCGGTGCGTCTCTCCGGTGACGTCAATCATGGTCCGGCTGACGCTCTGGTTCACGTCCACGGCGGGATACTGCCCCCGCGTCGCAAGGTCGCGCGACAACGCGACGTGGCCGTCGAGAATGCTGCGCACCGCGTCGCCCACAGGGTCGTTCAGGTCGTCCGCTTCGACCAGCACCGCGTAAAAGCCGGTGATGCTGCCGCGTTCGGACATGCCAGCGCGTTCGAGCAGCTTCGGCAGCAGCGCATACACGGACGGCGGATATCCCTTGGTCGTCGGCGGTTCGCCGACGGCCAAGCCGACTTCCCGCTGCGCCATGGCGAATCGCGTCACCGAATCCATCATCAGCATGACGTCCGCCCCCTGGTCCCGGAACCACTCGGCGATGGCGGTGGCCATGAACGCGCCGTTCAGCCGCTGCAGGGCGGGTCCGTCCGACGTGGCCACCACGACCACGGACCGGGCCAGTCCCTCGTCCCCGAGGTCGCCCTCGATGAAATCGCGCACTTCCCGGCCCCGTTCGCCGATGAGGGCGATTACGTTGACATCCGCGTTGGTGTTGCGCGCGATCATGCCGATGAGTTTGCTCTTGCCGATGCCGCTGCCGGACATGATACCGACGCGCTGCCCCTTGCCGCAGGTGAGGCAGGCGTCAATGGCGCGAATCCCGGTCACTATCGGCTCGGTAATCCGACGGCGGCGCAACGGATGCGGCGCGGCCACCCGCAACGGGGCCTGCGCCGCCCAGCGCGGCGGCGGTCCGCCGTCCAGCGGCCTTCCCATACTGTCGATGACCCGGCCCAGCAATTCCGGCCCGACGTGGGCCAGTTGCGGACGAAACGTGGGAATCAGCAGGCTGCCGGGGCCGATACCGCGCGTGTCGCTCAGCGGCATCAACAGGATGCGCCCCTCGCGGAATCCCACGACCTCGACCGGCAGGCGCGCCGGGGATCGAACACCCCGGTCCCGCGTGCGCGCGGCGGGCGCCACGTAGCATAAGTCGCCGATATTCATGTGCGGTCCGGTGGCCTGAATGGTCAAGCCGACCACGTCAACGACCTTCCCGTAAGCCGAAAGCGGGACGGCGGTGTCCAAACGCTCATGATACCGCTGTAGATTGATGGCGGCCATGACTGCTAATCCGCAAGTTCTTCAAACACTTTTTCGAGCAGGTGTTCGAGCCGCGCGTCCACGTGGAGCGTCTCCGTCTCGACCACGCAGCCGCCCCGCGTCACGTTCTCGTCCGCCTCGATAACCAGTTCGCCCACCGACTTGAATTCCTCGAGCACCGAAACCTCCTGGGTGCGCATGGTATCGAGGTCCGTCGGATGCACCAGAACGGTTACCCGCGCGCGATCCGACACGCATTGCAGGGCGCGGCGCGCGGTGCGCGCCACCAGATCGGGGTCGGTCCGTATCTCGCGCCCGAGCACGCGCTCGGCGATACGCCTCACGAGGTGCAACACCTGCGGTTCGAGCGAGGCAAGAAATTCGTCATGGGCGAGTCGAATGGCCTGCGCGGCGGCGGCCAGCGTATCGGTCGCGCCGGCGACGGATTCCAGGAATTCGCGGTGGCCGGCCTCGAAGCCGCGTCGCCGCCCTTCGGCGAAGGCTTCCCGTACCTTTGATTCGGCTTCGGCGCGAACGTCGGCGAGGAGCGCCGCGCGCATGGCGGCGGGGTCAAGGTTCAGGGAATCACTGTCGAGCGCGGCGAGGAGTTCCCGTGAGAGGTCCTCGAGCGGCTCGCGCTCGTAAGGCGCGATCTCCCGCGCGTCGGCCGCTCGCTTGAACACTTTGCCCATCGTGAACCGCTCTCCGCCCGTGTTTCGAGGCGTCTACACCAGGATTTCGTCCTCGTCGGCCCCGCCGCGTCCGTGAATTACGATTTCGCCGGCCTCCTCGAGACGCCGGATCACGCTGACAAACCGCTGCTGGGCCTCTTCCACGTTCCGCAGCCGCACCGGACCCATGAAGTCGATTTCTTCCTTAATCATTTCCCGCGCGCGCTCGGACATGTTGCGGAAAATCTTCTCCTGCACGTCGTCGTTCGCCGACTTCAGCGCGAGCGCGAGGTCCTTCGTCTCGATTTCGCGCAGCGCCTTTTGAATGCCGCTGTCCTCGACGTGGACCAGATCCTCGAAGGTGAACATGAGCCGGGCGATCTCGTCCGCAAGCTGCGGATCGCGCTCCTCCAGCTCCGACATGATTGTTTTCTCGGTCGAGCGCTCGGTGCGGTTCAAGATTTCCGCCACTTCTTTCACGCCGCCCGCGAACGTGAAGCCCTGGCTGAATATCGCCGCCATCTTGCGCTCGAGTACCCGCTCGACCTCGCGCACGATCTCGGGCGGCGTGCGGTCCATCGTGGCGATCCGCATCACCACTTCGGCCTGCACGCTCTGCGGCAGGGAGGCAATAACGATCGCCGACGTCTGCGGCGGGAGGTGCGCGAGGATGAGCGAAATCGTCTGCGGATGCTCGTCCTGGATGAAGCTCGATATCTGGGCCGGGTCCGCCTTCTTGAGAAACTGAAACGGGACTTCCTGTAGGCTCGTTTGCAGGCGGTTCAGAATATCGAACGCCTTTTCCGCTCCGAAGGTCTTCTCCAGCAGGTCGCGCGCGAATTCGATGCCGCCTTGGGTCAGGAAACGACGCCCGACCGCCATCTGGAAGAACTCCTCGACCACCGTCTGGCGCACCTCGGGCTCGACGGGGCCGAGACTCGACAGATCGAGCGTGATCCGCTCGATCTCCTCGTCGCTCATTTGCCCGAGCACACGGCTTGCGCTCTCCGGGCCGAGACTGGCCAGGAAAATAGCCACCTTGCGCCGCCCATCGAGTACGGGCGTCTCCGCGTGTTTGCGTGCCACCGCCGTCTGTTAATCCTCTTCTTCCAGCATCCACGTCCGCAGCAGCGCGCTGACCGTTTCCGGTTCATCGCGCGACATGCGCCCGACCTCCTGAGTCACCTCCTGCATTCGCAGTTCCTCGGGCGACGCCTTCGGCGTTTCGAGGCGGGGCGCCTCTTCGTCCTCGGCGGTCTCGACGGCCCGCCGCAGAAACGCCCGGATCAGCAGGAAACCGAGGCCGATAAGCAGGACCTGCCCGACGAACCAGAGCCGGTCCAGCCAGGGCGCCCAACTCGCCAGCGTCAGCGCTTCCCGCACGCCTGCCGCCGCAACCGCCGTATCCACCTGGAACGGATGGTCGTGCAGGATGACCTCCGTCTCGACTTCGCCTTCGCCCACCGCCATGCGCGCCAAATCACTGTAGGTCTTCTTGCGCGCGTCGGACAAGCCGATGTACGTCTTTGAGGAGTTGCCTTGCGCGTCCCGTTCCTCTTCGTAATCGCCCTCGACCACGAGGCCGACCATGTATTTTATCACGTTTCCGGGCCCCGACTTGGTCGTTGTGCGCGTGTACGACGGTTCGAGGTTCTCGATGGTCTCCGAGGTCTCCTCCTGATGGCGCGTGCCGCCGGTCGTCGCCGCCTCCGCGATGTTCGCCATCACGCCCGGCGCGCCTTCCGGCGGGGTGTCCGTCGTCGTCATCGTCGTCGAGGTCGTGTACGAACTGATGACCGGGCCCTCCTCCGCCTTCTCCTGCGTGACCTCCTTCTCGTCGAAGTCCACCTGCGCGCTCACGCGCACCGTCGCCCGCACTCCCATTTCGCGCAGGCTCTCGAGCACGCGCGCCTCGCGCTCCCGCTCCAACGCGACGATATACTCGCGCTTCGAGTTGGCAATAGACGCGAACTTGCTGTCTGGCGGCGAGACCAGCACCTCGCCCGAGGTTGTCATGATGGTGATATGGTCCTTGTCAAGACTCGGACCGCCCCCCTGCGCCACCAGATTGAGAATGCCCTTGATTTCATCCGGGCGCAGCCGCCGGTTGGTCTGCAAGGTGACCAGGGCCTCGGCGGGCCGCTCGTCCCGCCGGAATAATTCCGCCCGCGCCTCGCGGATGATGACGCGGGAATAGTCGATGAAATCAAAATCGTTCAGGACCGCTTCGAGTTCCCCTTGCACCGCCCGCATGAACTGCACGTCCTGAAGATACCGGTTCGTCATCAGGTCCGTTTCATCGAACAGTTCGAAGCCGGGGGATCGCCCGCGGTCCACGGGCAGGTTTCGTTCCGCGAGCAGGAGGCGCGCCTCGCTCAGGGACGACAGCGGCACCTCGATGCCGCGGCCGCCGTCGCGCAGCCGGTGGGATATGCCCTGGTCGTCCAGTACGCCGCGAATGGTGCTCAGCGCCTTTGCGTCCACGCTTTCGGTGAGGGTCACGTACTGGGGCCGGCTGCCCATGATGACCACAACGATGATGATAATCGACGCCGCAACGCCCCAGAGCGCGATACTGACGCGCGCACTGAGGGTGAGTTGCCGCCACGTCGCGGCGATCCCGGCCGCCAACTGCCGCAAGAAATCCACGGACTCATTCCTCTCGCCGGGCGCGTCCCGTGCGCATCGCGCCGCACACCGCGCCCGTCGGTCACGTTACCGCCCACGTCACCGTGTTTTCTTGCGCCCTTGTCGCGACGCCCGAGCCGCGCCACGCCCCGCAACGCCGTGGCGCGCCCTGCCGGCGCGACAAACCCACCGACGCCGCGGCCTGCACCGGCCGCGACGCCCGAAAAGGCGATTAAACTCGTATCTCCGCCTGCAACCGGCCGACGCCCAGCACGGCACGCCCGCCGGTCCATTCGCGTCGGGGCCGCCACCTGGTCCCGACGCCGCTATCGCTCCACCAAGCGAAGCATATCGAGGCATGGCGCGATGGGCGGTCCATGGACCGCGCGGCCCGCGTCACACCTGCATCCGCATAATCTCTTCGTAGGCCGTGACCACCTTGTTCCGCACCGTCATCATGGTCTGGAACGCCAAGTCCGCCTTCTCGACGGCGACCATCGCCTCGGTCACGTCCGTGATCTCGCCCGCCACGAGTTTCTTGATGGTGTTGTCCGCTTCCGTTTGCAGATTGCGCACCTCGGCAACGGCCTCGGCCAGCATGTCCTTGAACGAGACATCCTCCGCGCCATGGGGGCGCACCCGGGGCTGACGCAGTTGTGTCGCCTCGGTTTCGAGGCGTCGCAACCCCAAGTCAGTCCGTTGGATGGGCGTGTCCACGCCGCGCTGCCTCCATTATGCCGAGATGATCTCGAGCGCCCGCTCGTGCATCCGCGTCCCGGTGACCAGCACCGCGACATTCGCTTCATACGCGCGCTGCGCCGCGACCAAGTCTACCATTTCCACCGCCAGATTCACATTCGGATAACTTACGTAGCCGCCGGCGTCCGCGTCCGGGTGGCCCGGTTGGAACACCTGCCGGAACGGCGACGGGTCATGCGCCACGCGCTTCACCTCGACGCCGAGGCGCTCGAGGTTCGACCCGGAACGAAGCTCCTCGCCCCGCAAAATGACCATCTGGCGGCGAAACGCGCCGCCTTCCGGCGTGCGGGTCGTCGTCGCGTTCGCGATGTTGTTCGCGATGACGTTCATCCGCGTGCGCTGCGCCCGGAGGCCGCTTACGGCGATTTCTCTCGCGGACACCTGTTCCAGCATGTCAACAATCCTTAACGCAGGTTGTCGAGCATGGTCCTGTATGACCGATATTGCTTAGTCAGCAGGGCCGAATACGTTACGTAACGTCCCCGGTTTTCCGCCAGCTTCGCCAACTGGTCATCCAAGTCCACTGCATTGTAGTCATTTTTTGACAAAAATGCAAGACCTTCGAATTTCGGGCGATGCGACCGGTACTCGAGGTGCCGAACCTGGGTCGTGCGGAGATCGACGTGGTCCCGGCCCTCGAGTGCGCGGCGCAAGGTGGCTTGGAAGTCCAGTTCCGTCGGTGCGAATCGCGGGGTATCGGCGTTGGCGATGTTGTTCGCGAGGATGCGGTGATTGGTGGCGCTCACCTTCAGCCCCTCGATCAACATCCGATCCGCGCTCACACCGGCGAAGACTTGCACGGAATTACTTGCCTCCTCTTGGGGACACCCACTGTGCCGGATCATGGAAAGCAACCGTTGTGCCATGTGGGCCGATAGTCGCAACATATTGCGAAATAAGGGGTTAGAAGGTCGCGGCATCGATGGGCGGACCGCGCCGCGCGGCAAGACCGTGCAGCAGTCCGGCAGATTCTGCCCAAATCCGGGCGCGCTCCCGGGAATGGACGGTATGGACGATATGGATAAGCGACCAAACTGAGGGCTGCTGGGTCACTCGGAGCGGAAGACGATTCCCGCGCCGTCGGCCGCCCCGGAAACAATGATTTCGCCCTCGCAGCCTGTGGCGTCCCGGTACGCCGGCAGCAGCCGCGCGCCGAAATCACCCGCGTGGGCCTTCTCGACCAAGTTGATGCTGCAACCGCCGAATCCGGCGCCGGTCATGCGCGCGCCGAGACAGCCCGGCAGGTCCCGGGCGATGCGGGTGATGGCGTCCAGTTCCGGGCAGGTCACTGCGTAATCCTCGCGGAGGCTGGCGTCCGACGCCGTCATCAGTTCGCCGAGTCGGGCCATTTCGCCCCGCTGCATGGCCTCGCGCGCCGCCAGCGTGCGCGCGTTTTCCGTGATGACGTGCCGGGCGCGGCGGAACGCCTCGAGACGCATGTCCTTGGCCGCCGTCTCCAGGTGGTCGAGCGTGAAGTCGCGCAGGTGCGTGCCGGGCTTCCCGGTAGCGCGACGGATTGCCTCGACCGCCTCGCGGCACTCCGCGACCCGCTCGTTGTACTTCGAGGCGGTGAGCCCCCGCGAGATGCCCGTGTTCGCGATGACGAAGGTGGTGGTTTCGCCCGTAATGGGGACGAGCTCGTGGTCGAAGCCGCGGCAATCGAGAAAGAGGGCGTGGCCCGCGCGGCCCATGCGCGAGATGAACTGGTCCATGATCCCCGTGCTCAGGCCCAGAAACCGGTTCTCGACCCGCTGGCCCAGGCGCGCCGCCTCCGCGCCGTCGAGTTGGAAGCCGCCCAGCGCCTCGAAGAGCGTCAAGGCGGCCATTTCGAGGGCGGCGGAACTGCTGAGGCCGCAGCCGATGGGCACGTCGCCCGTGACCAGCAGGTCCGCGCCGGTCAGGGGGAGATCGAGCCGCGCCAATTCGTCCGCCACGCCCACGAGGTAATCCATCCACGGCGCTTTCGGGTCGCGCGCGCGCTGATCGAGGTCCGCCTCCGCGCGCGCGTCGAGGTCCGCCGCGACCGCCACGAGCCGCCCGTCCTCCCGGCCCCGCGCGGCGATGCGTGTCTCGCGTTCGATGGCCATCGGCAGCACGAACCCGTGGTTATAGTCCGTGTGCTCGCCGATCAGGTTTACCCGCCCCGGCGCGCGCGCAATTACCCGCGGTTCCGCGTCGAAGGCGGCGCGGAAGCGGTCAAAAAGGTCCTGGACGTAGGTCTTGCACATATCGTTCGTATTCTTGGCCTCTCAGACCTGAGAACTTCGCAGTGTGCGGCTACCCATCAACGTACTTACCTGGGCCCGCGCCGTGCCACTCCGTACCGCCTGCCGGCCGCAAGTAAGATGCGCAAGTTGTCAAAGGTCCTTTGCCGATGGGGGACTATCGACACCCATTGATTCGAGAAAACGAATCAACGAGGGTAGATTCTCTCGACACACGTTCCAGAGAATTTCGTACCGGATTTCGCCGTATTCGTGAGCCACTATGTTGCGCAAACCGATGATGGACCGCCAGGGAATCTCCTCGATTTCGCCACGCGTCTTGTCGGATATACGTCGGGCCGCCTCGCCCAATATCTCGAAGTTGCGCTCGACGGCGTTGCGGGTTCTCCGGTCTTCGAGAAACGCCTCGAATCGCAGGTCTTGCGTAAACGCGACGGCCGTTCGCGCGGCGTCCAGCATGTCCCAGAGCCACGCCATCTCCCGGTTATCAGGCGGCATAGAGCACCTTGCGCGTCTTCAGGATTTCGTGTGCTCTCCACGGGTTGCGCAGCGTTTCCTTTTCCACGATGTCCACCGGTCTGCCGCAGCGCGTTTCCAGTTCCTCTTTCATGTCCAGCAGGTCGGACAAGTCCAATGAGACGCCGGACTCGAAGCTGACCAGAAAGTCCAGGTCGCTCTCAGGGCCGAAATCGTCACGAAGCGCCGAACCGAACAATGAAAGCTCCCGAATCCGCCATTTGCGACAGAATGCCGCCAGCGTTTCGTCGTCCAGTTGCACTTGGGGGGACACGTTGTCTCTCCTTCATAGCCGTCGGCGCGCATTTGTACTGCGTCCTCTTCTTGCGCTCAGACGATGGTCAATTCGCTGTCCCGGTCGAAGAAGTGGATGTTGTCGGGGATGACGTCGATGATATGCGGCTTCCCGACCTCGGGCTCGTGGTCCGTTTTCACGCGGGCCGTTATGGACTGGCCGCCGAGATCGAGATAGAGGTACGTCTCGGATCCCATCGGCTCGACGACCTCGACCTTCGCCTCGAGACTGGCGCCGTCGATGAAGTGCTGGGTCGGGTTCTCGTTCATGAATTCGGGGCGAATGCCGCAGGTCACGCGCTTGCCCACGTAGGAGGCGATGGCGTCGCGCTTCGCGGCGGGAACGATCAGGTTGATCACGCCGGAGTCGTCCCGGAAGCGCAGGTGGCCGTTTTCGGCCACGAGCGTGCCGTCAATCATGTTCATGGGCGGGCTGCCGATGAATCCCGCGACGAACTTGTTGGTGGGCCGGTGGTACAGGTTCAGCGGCGTCGCTACTTGCTGGATTTCCCCGTCGAGCATGACGACGATCCGGTCGCCCATCGTCATGGCCTCGACCTGATCGTGGGTAACGTAGATCATCGTGGACTGAAGGCGCGTGTGCAGTTTCGAGATTTCCGCGCGCATCTGCACGCGCAGCTTCGCGTCGAGGTTCGACAGCGGCTCATCAAACAGGAACACCTTCGGGTTCCGCACGATGGCGCGGCCCACGGCCACGCGCTGCCGCTGGCCGCCCGACAGCGCCTTGGGTTTGCGGTCCAGCAACTCGGTGATGCCCAGGATTTCCGCCGCCTCGTTGACCCGCTTCTTGATCTCGGCCTTGGGATACCGCCGCAGGATCAGCCCGAACGCCATGTTCTTGAAAACGGTCATGTGCGGGTAGAGGGCGTAATTCTGGAACACCATCGCGATGTCGCGGTTCTTCGGCGGCACGTCGTTGACCACGCGGTCCCCGATGAGGATTTCGCCCTCGGTGATCTCTTCGAGGCCCGCGATCATCCGCAGGGTGGTCGATTTGCCGCAGCCGGAGGGCCCGACGAGGACGACGAACTCCTTGTCCTCGATGGTCAAGGTCGCGTTCTTGACGGCCTCGACGTTGCCGGGGTAGACCTTGCGCACGTTCTTGAGTTCGACCCTTGCCATAGCCGGTCTTGCCTCCGTACTTGTGTATATGCCCCTACGCTTCGCGCGTAGGATAGCCCCGCGACGCGGCGGCAGTCAATGCGATCATGCGCTTGACGCTCAGCCGTTCGTCCGCAGATCCAGTCCGTACAACTTCGCGAACGTCTTCGCGCGCCGCGCGTGGTCGCCGTGGAAGAGCGCCGGGTGCGGCCCCGGATACACGTCGCACACGTTGTCGACGTCCCGCAGGCGCACCAACACCCGCGTGGCGCAGCCGCCCGCCGGCGGGCACGCGGGCGACGACACGATCTCGCCCGCCCAGGCGTGCAGCAGGGGACCGTCGCTCTGGTACTTGAAGAGGGTCACGGGATCGCCCGCCGGCCATTGCACATCGAGGGCGAGCGTCTTGGGCAGTTGGTGGAAGAAGGGGCGCAGGATATAAGGCGCCTCCTCCTTGCCCGGGCCGTGCAGTTGCGTGGCGCATGTGCAATGCGCGCCGAAGTAGAGGTTCTCGACCGTGTCGAACTCGGGGTTGTGCTGGAAGCCGCCCACGCCGAACAGGTTCGCGCCCAGCATCAACGACAGCGTCGCGTTGAGGTCGTTCTCGCAGCCGCAGGGGACCAGCGCGCCATTGTTCAGGGAGAAGCTGAGGCAGGGCTTGCGGTGCTTGAGGAAGAGGCATTCGATTGTGATGGCATCGGCGTCGTGGCGCTTCATGAGTTCCAGGACGGCCCCGTGCGCGCGCACGGCATCCGCAAACGCCTCGTCGCTGAGATCGGTCACGTTGCGCGCGCCCTTGCGCACGCGCCGCGCCAGCCGCCGCATGTCGTCCGTTAGCGCCGTCGCGTCGAAGAGGTCGTTAAAATGGGCCGCGGGCACGCCGTGGACGGGCAGGCCGAAGAACGGCTCGGTGTCGTCGGCTTCCTGCTCGAGGCGGCCCGAGACCCGCAGGACTTTGCTCCTGGCCATGCGCGTTTTCGCGTGAACGGCGCGCAAGCCCGCTTCCAGCGCGTCGTAATGCTCGATCGAATGGATGTACTGGAGGCGCGGCGCGGTGCGGAACCGCTCCGGCGGCAATTGATGACTCGCGCCCAGCGGATGGTACAGGATAATCGGGCCGTCAAAGGCGTCGAGAATGGGGAAGAGCTTCGCGCTGAAACTGTTCCAGAAGTTGAACAGCAGCAATGCGTCCGGCTTGCTCGCCTGAACCTCGCCGATGAATGCCTGAATCGCCGCGTCCGTGTAGATGGGCCCCTCGTCCATGATGAGTTCGAGGTCCAGCCCCTGGATAATCCGCCGCAGTTCGGCCAGGAACTTGCGCTGCTGTTCTTCGGGCTCGAATTGGTTGCCCGGCCAGGTGGACCACTGGTGCGCGCTCCAGCCGTCCTCACACTGGCCGTCGAGGACCACCTGCGCCGGGGGATAGAAGAATGCGCCCCGGACCCTGGCGGGCTGCTTGGCACGGGGCGTCGGCGCCAAGGCGGCCCCGAACGCGCTCCTATTCACCCCAGGTAAGGCGGCGGCCGCCGCCGACAAGGCCATAGTGGATTTCAGGAACGTTCTGCGGCTGTACTCGGATGTCATGGCGTGTGTCTCCCCGTTGAACAATGACACACTACAAATCAGCGTCTGGAAATTCAACATTTCAGGAACATAGAATGCACTAGCTCGACCTGACCGAGGGGCAAATGTCTCGTAGTCTGTCCCTTTAACTTTTCGGGAGGGAACCGTCATGCAGCGCGTCGCATCTCTGGTGTTCGCGGTTGTCGTGTTGGCGACAACGGCGGCCATTGCGCAGGAAACGGTTGATATCGGTAGCCGCCGCGAGTTGTTCGTAGACCGGACGCTGATCGAGGAACTGCGCGGCGTGACGCTGAAATTGCACGAGCCGCGCCCGGCGGACGTGGCGATCGCCTTCGACGCGTCGTGGGAGGGACGGTACTGCGGCTACGTCACGGTATTCCAGGACGGCGACGTGTACCGCATGTATTATCGCGGATTGCCGCAGGCGGGGAAGGACGGATCGGCCGCCGAGGTGACCTGTTACGCGGAAAGCCGGGACGGCATTGACTGGGCCAAGCCGGAGTTGGGCCTCTTCGAGGTGGACGGCGACGAGGACAACAACGTCGTACTCGCGGATCAGGCGCCGTTCTCGCATAATTTCGCGCCGTTCATCGATACGCGGCCCGGCGTAGCGGCGGATGAGCGCTACAAGGCGCTTGCGGGCACGAGTCATACGGGCCTCCACGTCTTCGTCTCGAACGACGGCCTCCGCTGGCGCAAGTGGCGGGAGGATCCGATTATTACGCAGGGCGCTTTCGATTCGCAGAACGTGGCGTTCTGGTCCGAGCATGAGGGTTGTTATGTCTGCTATTACCGCACGTGGTCCGAGGGCGAATTCGCGGGGTACCGCAGCGTGAGCCGCGTCACGTCCCCCGATTTCGTGAACTGGACGGCCCCCATCGAGATGGATTACGGCGGCACGCCGCGCGAACACCTGTACACCAACCAGACGCACCCCTATTTTCGCGCGCCCCATCTTTACGTTGCGCTGGCGGCGCGGTTCATGCCCGGACGGCGCATCGTCTCCGACGAGGAAGCGGCGGCCTTCGGCGTCGAGGCAACGTATTCCGGCGACTGCAGCGACGGCGTGTTGATGACCAGCCGCGGCGGCGCGCGCTACGACCGCACCTTCATGGAAGGGTTCATCCGGCCGGGCGTCGGCCCTGAGAACTGGACCTCGCGCACGAACTACCCCGCTTGGGGAATCGTGCCGACGGGCGAACACGAGATGTCGCTGTTTGTCCAGCACCAGTACGGCCAGCCGACGCATCATCTCGTGCGGTACGTGCTGCGGACCGACGGCTTCGCCTCCGTGAACGCGCCGTATGCCGGCGGCGAATGCGTCACCAAGCCGCTGCTCTTCGCCGGCAAGGAACTGGTCCTCAACTTCGCGACCTCGGCGGCGGGCGACGTGCGCGTCGAGATACAACGTCCCGACGGCGCGCCCATCGCGGGGTACGCGATCGAGGACAGCGCCACGCTCATCGGCAACTTCATCGAGCGCGCCGTTTCCTGGGGCGGAAGCACGGACGTGAGCGGTCTTGCGGGGTCGCCTGTGCGCCTGCGCTTCGTCATGAAGGACGCCGATATCTTCGCGCTCCGGTTCCGCTGATCCCGCGCGCGTTGCATTTCGCCCGAGAACGGCATATCATACGGTTCCCATCCACTCGCGCGAAGTGGCCGCGCGACGCCGGGTTTCCCTCAGTAACAGGCGCCGCGAGTCCATTTATGGTTCGAGGCCGCGCCCCGTCGGCGCGATCGGGGCGCGCGAACGGGCAAGGCGCAGGCGTAAACCGACACGTTTGAGAAGATCATCATGAGAAGAGACATTGTTCACGAAGGCGCGAAAAACCTCCGCTACGAGATTCGCGAGATCGTCACCGTCGCGCATCAGGTTCGCGATCTCGGACAGGAGATCACGTGGGAGAACATCGGCGACCCCGTGCAGAAGGGGGAGGCCATTACACCGTGGATCCGTGACATCCTGCACGGGCTCATCGACACGCCCATATCCTTCGCGTACTGCGACACGGCGGGTGTCCGTGAGACGCGCGAGTTCCTCGCGCAGCATGTCAATGAGCGTCCTAGCGGTGTACAGATCACGGCCGACGACATCATCTTCTTTAACGGGATCGGCGACGCGGTGGCGCGGGTGTACGGCGGCCTGAAGCGCGAGGCGCGCGTGCTGGGCCCGTCGCCCGCTTATAGCACCCATTCGTCCGCCGAGGCGGCCCACTCGGGCTATAACCACGTGACGTATCAACTCGATCCGGGCAACGGCTGGCTGCCCGATGTGGACGATATCCGCAAGCGGGTGCGCTACAACGACTCGATTGCGGGCATTTTGCTGCTGTCGCCGGACAACCCGACCGGCGCCGTGTATCCGCGCGAACTGCTTGAGGAAATCGCGCAGATCGCCCGTGAATTCGGTCTCTTCATTATTGCCGACGAGATTTACGCGCACATCGTGTACGAGGGCTATCCCAAGCTGCACATGAGCCAGTGGATAGGCGACGTGCCCGCGCTCACGATGCGCGGCATCAGCAAGGAAGTGCCTTGGCCCGGCGCGCGCTGCGGCTGGCTCGAAGTGCTCAACCGGAACGTCGACGAGAACTTCGCAACCTACGTGAACAGTCTTGTCGCCGCGAAGCGTCTCGAGGTCTGCTCGACCACGCTGCCGCAGATGGCCATCCCGCGCATCTACAGCGACCCGCGGTACGCCGGCCACCTCGAACGGCGCGCGAGCATGTTCGCCAGGCGCGCCCAGGAAGCCTACGAGGCGTTCGAGGGATGCGACGCGGTCATCTCGAACAAGCCCGGCGGCGCGTTCTACTACACCATCATGTTCCAGGACGGCGTGCTGAACAGCCATCAATCGTTGCCCATCGACGATCCGCGCATCCGCGCGCGCATCGAGCAGTTGGTCGAGGGCGTCACGCCGGACAAGCGGTTCGTTTATTACCTCATGGGCGCCACCGGCATCGTGATCGTGCCGCTTACCGGCTTCCAGTGCGACCACGAAGGCTTCCGCTTCACGCTTCTCGAAACGGACGACGCGAAGCGCGCCTGGGTCTTCCGCACCCTGCGTGAGGCTATCGACCAATACGTCGGAAGCTGATCGCGCCTGACCGATCGGACGGATCCGACCGATCGGACGGATCGGACGGATCGGACGGATCGATAGCGTCCCGTTTCTTTGGCAAGAGCGCCCTCATACGCTAGAATACGCCGCGAAACGATGCCGCGCCGCGTGCCCGCCCAGGCGCTCCGTCGCGGCGAGCAAGAGGAGTCCAGCGTAATGACTATCGAGCGCGCATTACGATTGATCGCGGGGACTTTCATCCTGCTGAGTGTCGGGCTGTCGGTCTGGCACAGTCCGCATTGGCTGTGGTTCACGGCCTTTGTCGGGCTCAACCTGTTTCAATCAGGCATAACCGATTGGTGTCCCATGATGTGGATACTCCAAAAGGCGGGACTGCGCGGCGGCGGCGCGTGACGGCGGACGACGCGCATTGTCGTTGCGGGGCGGGGGCATACGCTGTCGTGCGTCCATAACGTTCGTTGGATCCCGTGGCGCGGGACCGCCTGACAAGGAGCGAGGCGAATGAATATCGGAAAGCGCATGGTGGATTTCAGCCTGGACCACCCGCGGGTGATCGCGGGCGCGATGGCGGCGCTGGCCGTGGTGTTGATCGTACTCGTGGCGTTGCCGTCGCTCTGGCCGCGGACCTTCGGCATGCTGCACGGGGTGACGGTGGACACCGACCCGGAGAACATGCTCGGCAGCGACGAGCCCGTCCGCGTCTTTCATAACCGCATGAAGGACGAAATGGCGCTGCACGAGATCATCGTGGTCGGCGTCGTGAACGAGACGCACGATCACGGCGTGTTCAACCCCGAGACGCTTCGCAAGGTATACGAACTCACCGAGTTCGCCAAGACGCTGCGCTGGGAGCAGGATGGCCGCGAGGCCGGCGTCATTCCGCCCGACATGATCGCGCCGTCCGAGATGAACGTCATTATTCCGTCGGGCGAGATGGATATCCGCTTCGAGGACCTGATGCCCGAACCTCCCGCGACACAGGACGAGGCGCTCGAAATACGCGAGAAGGCGTTGCGCGTGCCGTTCTTCCGCGGCACGCTCATCAGCGAGGACGAGCAGGCGCTCGCCATCTACCTGCCCATCACCGCGAAGGACGTGAGTTACCGCATCTACCGCGCGCTGAACGCCAAGATCGCGGAACTCGGCGGCCCCGAGCAGTTTCACATCACGGGCCTGCCCGTGGCGAACGACACCTTCGGCGTCGAGATGTTCCTCCAGATGGCCATATCCGCCCCGCTGGCCATGCTCGTCATCTTCATCCTTCTGCTGGTGTTCTTCCGCAAGCTGCTGCTGATCTTGTCGCCCATGATCCTCGCGATGGTCAGCGTTATTGTGACGATGGGGCTGCTCATCGTGACCGGCAACACCGTGCATATCATGAGTTCGATGATCCCCATCTTCATCATGCCCATTGCCGTGCTCGACTCCGTGCACATCCTCTCGGAGTTCTTCGAGCGGTACCAGGCGACGCGCGACCGCCGGAAGACCATGTCGAGCGTCATGGAAACGCTCTTCATGCCGATGCTCTACACGTCGCTCACGACGGCGGCGGGGTTCGGATCGCTGGCGATCACGCCGATCCCGCCGGTGCAAATCTTCGGCATTTTCGTGGCGTTGGGCGTCCTGCTTGCGTGGATTTTCACCGTGACGTTCATCCCGGCGTTCGTCATGTTCATTCCGCAGAAGCGCCTCGAAAACTTCGGCGCGACCCATTCCCCCGACAGCGAGGCGAAAGCCCACGCCACGCTCATGGGCCGATTCCTTGATTATCTCGGCGGCTTCACCTATCGGCGCGTCAAGGTCGTGCTCGGCCTGGGCGTGGCGGCGATTGCCGTCACCGTCTTCGGCATGACCAAGATCGTCGTAAACGACAACCCGACGAAATGGTTCAAGGCGTCGCACCCGATCCGCGTCGCGGACACCGTACTCAACGAGCATTTCGGCGGCACGTACATGGCCTATATCGCCCTCGAACGCCCCGCCGAGGCTGAGAATATCGTCGAATACGCTGACGCGCTGGCCAAGCGCCTCGATGACTTTGCGTCGGAGTACGGCCTAGCGCCGCTGGTGACGGAGGTGAAAGCGGAACTCGCCGCCGCCGCGCCGGAGACCCCGCGCCGCATCGATCTCGTGAAGCGGCTCCAGGCGTTCGCGGGCGCGCGGCGCGACGTCGCCCGCGATCAAAACGCCGAAGATCGCTACGACTGGGAGGAGGTTATGTACTTCCTCGATGCGCAACTGCTCGACGAGGAGGTCTTCAAGCGCCCCGAGGCGCTCCAGTGGATGGACCGGTTGCAGGCGCGGCTTGCGACGGTGACACAGCCGGAATACGCGGAAAGACCGTTGGTGGGCAAGTCCAACTCGGTCGCGGACATCGTGAAGACGGTGCACCGCGACCTGTTCGGCGGCGACGAGGCGCACTTCACGATCCCGGAGCGGCAGCGCATGATCGGCGAGTGCCTCGATCAGTTTCAGAACGGGAACCGCCGCATGAATGACCTCTGGCACTTCGTGACCAGCGACTATCAGCAGGTGAGCGTCTGGGTGCAGTTGCGCGGGGGCGACAACCAGGACATGAGCCGCGTCGTGGACGCCGTCGCGGAATTCGCCGCGCAGGACCCGCCGCCCGCCGGGCTGGCCCTCGAATGGTTCGGTCTCACGTACATCAACGTCATCTGGCAGGAGAAGATGGTCTGGGGCATGTTGTCCTCGTTCCTCGGCTCCTTCCTCATCGTACTGTTCATGATGATTATCCTGTTCCGCAGCGGCATCTGGGGCATCCTCTCGATGATCCCCCTCACCATCACGATCGGCCTTATCTACGGCGTCATCGGCCTGATCGGCAAGGACTACGACATGCCGGTCGCCGTGCTGTCCGCGTTGACCCTCGGCATGGCCATCGACTTCGCGATCCACTTCCTCGCCCGCGCCGCGATGCTGTACGAGAAGTGCGGCTCGTGGGAGGCCGCCCACGTCGAGGTCTTCGGCGAGCCGGCCCGCGCGATCATGCGCAACGTCATCGTCATCGCCGTCGGGTTCCTGCCGCTGCTGGCCGCGCCGCTCATGCCCTACGTGACCGTCGGCGTGTTCATGGCGGCGATCCTGCTGGTCTCGGGCGTGGGCACGCTGTTCCTGCTGCCCGCGCTGCTTACGGCGCTCGAAGGGTGGGCGTTCCCGAAGACGCCCGCGCGCCGGTTCACCTGTCGTTTCGGCACGCTGTTCCTCACCGCGGCGACCCTCGTCGGCGTGGTGGTGCTCAACATCCAGCCGTTCATTGGGGCGAGTCGCAACCTGCTTACCGTGATTAGCGTGGTCGTCCTCGTGATCCTGGCGATCGTGTGCTGGATCACGGCGCGCCGCGCCCCGTGCAGGATCGACTTGCCCTCGGGTGAATGAAGCGAGTACGAATGGCGTCTATTGACGAAAAAACGTAGAGTACAAGGAGTGGGGGCGTCCCGCCCCCGTTTGAGGTTCACATGTTTCGCGGACATGTTATAGCCCCGAAGGGGCGGTTACATAATAGCCCAGGGCAACGCCCTGGGGAAAGGGAAGGACAAGAATGCGAAGCCCTGAAAGGGCGAAACAAGGCGGTATGAACGTCGAAAACGGTATCCAAGAGTGTCGGCGGATTGTCACGCCCTTTTAGGGCTTCTTATTGGATTTTGCGCGCTTTTCCAGGGCGTTGCCCTGGGCTGACATGTGTTGGGCCTACGGCCCAAGACGGAAAGACGCTGAGCGGGGCATCTCACCCCCGGCGAACCCTCTCCCTCGGGGAGAGGGAGTGAAGGAGTCGAAGACATGAAACAGACCATGCCGTTACTTATTCTGGTGGCCGTCGCCGTCTCTTGGGCCGTGCAGGCTCAGGACCTCACGGACGTGAGCGAAATCGTAAAGCAGACGAACCATACCGCCTATTACCAGGGCCAGGATGGCCGCGCGCGCGTCCTGATGACCATCACCGACGGATCGGGCAACACGCGCGAACGGGAGTTCACCATCCTGCGCCGCAACGCCGACGATAAGGACGAGAAACAGCAGTTCTACGTCTATTTTCACCGACCGGCGGATATGCGCGACACGGTCTTCATGGTCCACAAGCACGTGGGTCGCGACGACGACCGCTGGCTCTATCTGCCCAACCTCGACGTGATCAAGCGCATCGCCGCCGCGGACGAACGCACCAGCTTCGTCGGTTCCCACTTCTTCTACGAGGACGTCTCGGGCCGCGGCCTGGACGAGGACCAGCACGAACTGGCCGAGACCTCGGACACCTATTACGTGGTCAAGAACACGCCCAAGAACCCCGGCGCGGTCGAGTTCGACTCGTTCACCATGTGGATACACAAGGGGACCTTCATCCCCGTCAAGGTCGAGTTTGAGAAAGGCGGCAAAGTCTACCGCACCGCCGAGGTCGTCGAGGTGAAGGACGTGCAGGGCTACAAGACCGTCGTCAAATCGAAAATGACCGACACCAACATCGGCGGCCACACCACCGTCGAGTACAGCGACGTCCAGTACGAAACCGGCCTTCCCGCCGACATCTTCACCGAGCGCTACCTCCGCAACCCGCCGCGACAACACCTGCGGTAGTCTCGTTGCGGCCACTGCCCCGACCTGTGGCTAAAAGCGGTTGAATATGCTTCCGTGGCTGGGACATTATGCGGACTTCAAGACAAGGTTGAGACCATGAGATGCATTCACTGCCAGGGCGAGATGCGGCGAGGGACCACGCCATTCCACGTGGACCGCGGCGGTTGTCACGTGACACTCGACGAAGTGCCGGCTTGGGTGTGCGAACAGTGCGGGGAAGCCTATTTCGAGGAGCGGGAAGTCGACGCCATCCAGGCGCTCGTTAGATCGGTCGAGGCGAAGGCGCTCGATTTGAAAGTGCAAGCGGCGACTTGAAGGAGTGACGCTGCTGCCGCGGGAGACCAGTGGCGATCCCCTTGTGGCCATGTAACCTGAAATCATCGAAACGAGGCGCATCACATGAACGCACGGCGGGGAATAGCGACGCTGTTTGCTGCGCTGCTTCTGTCGTCTGAGGTCGTAGCACAGGAGCCGCCGTTGCCTCCCGGACTTGCCGCGCCGCAGCCTGCGGCGCCGGCGCTGCCACCGGGTTTGGGCGGTGCGCCGTCCGAGCCTGCCTTGCCGCCGGGTCTGGAAACGGCCCCGGCAACGCCTGAACCTGCACCGGACGCGGAAACCCAGGGAAAACGCCGTTTTCCCCTCGAATTGCACGGGTTCTGGGACACGCGCGGCGGGTTGCGCCCACGGGACGACCCGGCGCAGTCGAGGTCGTCGCCCATGGCGGAGTCGCGGCTGCAACTCAAGACGCAAAAGGAATGGGACCGGGCCATCTTCGAGTTCACAGGGGATTTCATCGTCGACGGGGTGATGGAGGAGATTGACGGCGACCTGCGTCAGGCGCGGCTGACCTGGACCGTCTCGGACAGCATCGATCTGCGGATCGGGCGGCAGGTGCTCACGTGGGGCACGGGCGACCTCCTGTTCATCAACGATCTGTTTCCGAAGGATTGGAACGCCTTTTTCATCGGGCGCGACGTCGAGTATCTGAAAGCCCCGTCGGACGCGGTCAAGGTCGGCTGGTACCACCCGGCGGTGAACGTCGAGTTCGTGTACACGCCCCAGTTCGCGCACGACCGCTTCATCACCGGCGACCGCATCAGTTTCTGGAACCCCTTGTTTGACCGGCACGACGGCGCGTCCCGCGAGGTCGATTACAACGCGCCGAGCACGTGGTTCCAGGACGACGAATTCGCACTGCGCCTGTACCGCCGCGTCGGCAAGTTCGAGGTCGCGGCCTACGGCTACTCCGGCTACTGGAAGAGCCCTGGCGGCCAGCGGCTTGTCCCGTTCATGCAGGCGTCATTCCCGAAGCTGCGCGTCTACGGCGCGAGCGCGCGCGGGCCCGTCGGCAAGGGCATCGTCAACGTCGAGGCCGGTTATTACGATTCGCGGCAGGACGAGAGCGGCGACAACCCGTTCATCAACAACAGCGAATTCCGGTTTCTTGTCGGGTATGAACGCGAGATCGGCAAGGACTTCACGGCGGCGTTCCAGTACTACCTCGAACGCATGATGGACTACGGCGCGTACATGAACGCGCGCATCCCGCTCATCGAGGCGCGGGACCGGGACCGCCACCTCTTCACGGTCCGGCTCACGAAGCTGTTGATGAACCAGAATCTCACGCTCTCATGGTTTGGCTACTACAGCCCGACCGACGGCGACGCCTATTTCCGGCCCAACGCGCAATACAAGATCAACGACCACTGGATGGTCGAGGGCGGGGCCAACGTCTTCCTCGGCGAATCCGACGCCTCGTTCTTCGGCCAGTTCAAATACAACACCAACGTCTACGCCGCCGCGCGGTTTTCGTTCTGACCGCGTGGCACGGGCACCTTGCCGGCGAGACCCTGGGCGGGACGCCCATGCTACGGGGTGGCCCGGGCATCCTGCCCGTGGCTTCATGGGCGGGACGCCTATGATCGAAATCCGCACATTTGCGGATAATCTGTAGCCCCAAAGGGGCGCCGACACGTTAGCCCAGGGCAACGCCCTGGGGAAAGGGAGCGCCGAGATAGCGAAGCCCTGAAGGGGCGACACAACGCGATCCTGTGCCGGTGCGCAAAGGGAATGTCGGCAGGACGTAACGCCCTTTCAGGGCTTCTTTTCTTGGGGCGCTCGATTTCCCAGGGCGTTGCCCTGGGCTAACATGTCTGGGGCCTTCGGCCCAGAAAGAAAGAAGACTTGAGTCACCGGCGGGACGCCCATGCTACGGCGTGGCACGGGCATCCTGGCCGTGGGCTCACCGCCGCGTTTGTTCGAGCCTGCGGTCGAGGCGATACACGAAGGCCAGCACCTCGGCCACGGCCCGGTACAGCGATTCGGGGATGGGCGTGTCGAGGTTCAGCTTCGCGAGCAGGCCCACGAGCCCGGGGTCCTCGTGCACGTGAATGTTGTGCTCGCGCGCCAGTTCGAGAATGCGCTCGGCAATCAACCCGGCGCCCTTGGCCACGACGCGCGGCGCGGTGTCCTGCGCCACGTCGTAACGCAGCGCCACCGCCTTCCGGCGTTTTTCCGTATCTTTCGGGTTCATCCCTTCACGTCCAATCCGCCGAATCGCCGCATGAGCGCGGCGGTCTCCCGCAGCCGGTCGCCGTCCCACAAGGCCGCTTCCACGTGCGCGCGGGGATAGCCCGCGTCGCGGAGCGCCTCCGCAAGTTCGCCCGCGTTCGCGCGTATGGCCTCGACGGCCCGCGCATCCGTGGCGCGGAAACCGCAGCGGCACGCGCCGTTCACCATGCTCAGCGTCACCCACAGGTCGCCGAGTCGCGCGGTCGACACGTCGATTACGATGAGGGCGTTGTCCTTCTCAAATCGGCGGCCCCGGCCCGTACCGATGAAGTGGACCTGCACATGCCGCAGGGCCGCGTCGGCGGGCAACGGCAGTTCGAGAAACACGTAGGGCTGTTCGAGGCCGCGTAGGTTCTGCACGGCGACACCGTCAAGGCGCTCCTGAATCCGCCGCGCCGCCGCCTCGAAGCCGCGCAACGCGCCGTTCGCGCGCAGAAACTGCCGGAACGGCTCGTGGGCCGCCAGCCGCGAGAGGTAGGCCGTCAGGAAGTCATCGAGTCCTTCGGCGGCCTCCGCATCGCCTGTCGCCAGGTTCGCAAGCCGCGCCTCGAGGCCGCGCGCGCGCGCCAGACGTTCAAGGGCGTCCGCGAAGGCGCGCACGTCGCCCGCGGCGAGTGCCGCGAGCATCGCGAGTACGTTCTCCGCCGTCGGTCGCGGCGCGGCCCCCGCCGCCGCGGCCTGCGCGACCCACTGTTGGATGCGATCGAGGTCCGCGCCGAGCGCGCCGCGCTCGAAGAACAGCGCGAGCAACTGGCGCAACACCAAGGACGACGGCGGCAGAAAACGCGGAACGATCGCCTCCGCCGCATCCGCGTGCCGCGCCGCGCCCATCGCGTGCAATACCTCGGCAAGCGCCGCGCGCAGCGCCGCGTCCGGCGACGCCGCGACGTTCCCCGAGGGCGTTTCGCCGGGGAGGACACGCAGCGCGAGCCCGGCGTTGCTGTCGACGACTTCGATGTGCACCGTTTGCCCCGGCGTGAGGCGTGCGCCGCCCTCGATCGGGATGCGCGCGCCCGCGAGCAGGAGGACCGGCTGATCGCCGGTGCCGTGTACCGTGGCGCGAAAGGTCTGGCCGGCCCGGAGCGCCGACGCCAGGACGTGGTGCCGCGCAATCGGGATGAGGGATGAAATGCCGTCAAGCATGGCGTTCGCGCCGGGCGTCGCGCACTACACGCGCTTTTGCCGCGCGAGACTCAGCATCAGCCGGACCTCGCCCTTGCCGATGCCCAGTTCCCGCGCGATCTGCGCCACCGACATGCCCGCGGCGTTGTACTCGACGACGCGCTGCTGCAACGGCGCGAGGGAATGGCCGCCGTTGTCGTCGGGCTGGGGCAGCGGCGCGTCGGTACGGACGTCGCTCGCGCTTGCGGGCGCGATGTTCAACAGCGCCTGGAACGCCCGGCGCGAGGCGTCCCGGTCCTCGGGCGACGTAGGCGGCAGGGGCGCGCCCGCATCCTCATCGAGGTCGTCGCCTATCCATTTCTCGACCGGACGCTCCTGAATAATCGCGCTTGGCGGCGGTTCGGCGGGCTCCGGGGCGACCGCCGCAGGCTTTACGATCAGCCCCGGCGGACTCGGCTCGGCCCTCGGTTTCGCGGGCGCGGCCGCATCGGGCGCGCGGTCGCTCGGTCGCGCCGTCGTTTTGCGCTGTTTTTCGGCGGGTTCCTCGACGGCAACGTCCCGCGGCGGCAACCCGGCCGTGGCGCGCGAGGCGGCGCGCAATTGCGCCATGTGCTGTTGTACGTCGCGCAAGGCCGCCTTGGCGCGATCCAATTCCTCGGCAAGCGTTTGTTGCTTGTCGTAGAGGCGCGCGTTCTTTTCGAGGCTCTGCGCCAGAATCTGCTTTACGCCGTCGATCTTGCTTTCGAGGTCGGCGTTGAACTGGCGGGCGAGGTCCTTCTGCTGGCGGACCACGTCGCGCATGGTCTGGAAAAGGATGGTGATCTCGGCCTTGTCGATTTCCGTCTGCTGATGCCGCCGCTGCTGGCGCCGTTCCTGTGCCCAATACGCGAGGACAAGCGCTGTAAAACAGACTACGCCGATGATGCCCACGCCGAAGCATGCCCACATCAAGAGCGTCTGCAACATGGCCTCCCGTCCTTGTCCCGGCGCCTGCCCCGAGCGCACCGTCACACCGTCACGTCAAGCTGGTGGTCCTCGAGGTCCGCGGGCGGCCGCTTATGCTCCCCGCCCTCCGCGTCTGAGTCCGAGTCCTGGCCCCGCTTGCGCCGCCGCCGGCCCAAGTACGGGTTTCTCCGGCGCAATTCCCGGTCCACCTGTTCGCTTTTCTGTTCAGCCTCCTGGACCAGCGTCTCGGCGTCGACGTGCTGTTGCTGCTTGGTCGCCTGGGCGCGTTGTTGCGCGGCCAGCGACGCGCGGTCCGCTATCTGCTGGATGCGTTCCGCCGCGTGGACGCGCGCGACTTCCGTATAAGGGTCTATCGGCTGAGGCATCACGCTTCTCCGCGCATGGCCTCGCGCAGCCGCTTTACCGCCGCGCTGTGTATCTGGCACACGCGCGATTCCGTAACCTCGAGCACGACGCCGATTTCTTTCAGCGTCAATTCCCGGTAGTAATACAAGTTTAGCACTTTCTGCTGCTGTTCCGGTAGCGCCAGAATCGCGTCCGCGAGCCGCTGCTGGCGCTCCTTCGCCTCGAGCGCATCGCTCGGCGACGGCGCCGAGGCGTCGCTCGTCACGTGCCGCTTCCGGTGTTCTCCCGTCTCCTCGCTCGGGAGGTAATCGTCCAGCGAGAGCACCTGGGCCGTCTGCAACTGGGCCAGCGTCTCGTCGACGTGGTCGGGCGTCGTGCCCAGCGTCTCGGCGATCTCCTCCGAGTTCGGGTCGCGCCCTTTCTCGTGCCGGAGTCGTTCGCGGGCCGCGCCCACCTTGCGCGCCATGTTCCGCAGGGATCGCGGCGCCCAGTCGAGCGACCGGATTTGATCGATAATCGCGCCGCGGATGCGGATCGAGGCGTAGGTCGAGAATTTGATGTCCTGCGTGTGGTCGTAACGCTGGGTCGCGTCCAGCAGGCCCATGACGCCCCAACCGACCAGATCGTCCATCTCGACGCTCGACGGCACGTGGATCGCCATGCGGCCCGCGATGAACCTGACCACGCGCATGTAGTGCATGATGAGCTGCTCGCGGGCCTCGACGTCGTCGTGTTCCTTGAAGCGCGCCCAGAGTTCGCGCTCCCGTGTCTCGGGCAGTATCGTGGTCAACGTAGACTCTTGATCCTCTCCTGCGGGCTGACGATTTCCGTGATGCGCAAGCCGAACTTCTCGTCCACGACCACCACGTCGCCCCGCGCGATCAGCCGGTCATTGATCAGCAGTTCGACCGGCTCGTCGATGAGGTGCCCGACCTCGACGATCGACCCGGGACCCAGCCCGAGAATGTCGCCGATGGGCATTTCCACCCGGCCCAGGCGGGCCGTCGCCACAAGCCGTATATCCATCACCATGTCGAGATTCGGCGGCGTGATCGGGGCGGACGCCGGGCGATCCGAAGACGGCGGGGGCTCGTGGCCGAAGCCGCTCAGAATATCGGACATCTCCTCGGGGCTCAACGTCGGTTCCGGCGTCGGCGGTGCGCCCGCGCCGCCGCCCACGAGTCTCGGCGGCACGATTTCCTCGAAGGACTCACTGTAGAGCAGCACACCCGATCCCGCCATGTCTTCCGCCGTGAACGAAAACGCCGCCGCGGTGATCGACTCACCTAAACGCGACAACAGCGTAGCCGCGTCTTCAGGGAGTCGTTCCTCGACCCGCGTTTCCGCCAATTGCCCGGTGTCGCCTCCGGCGGCTTCGAACAGGCACGTGACGGCGCCGCCGAGGGCCGATTCCGCCACTTCCTTCAGCACGCCTCGGTCTTCGTCCGTTAGAAAGTCCTTCTCCGAGGGCGCGCCGCCCTGCACCAGCGCGGCGACACGCGCCGCATCCGCGGCGCGCAGCAGCAACGCCACGTCGCCGCCGTCGTTTTCAATACGTGCGCTCAGGCACACGGCATACTCGGCAAGCCATTCAGCGACCATGCCGGCGTCCGCCGTCTCGATGCCTGTCACCTCGAACCGAAACGACTTCGCGAGCAGCGCGTCGAGCACGTCGAACGCACCCTTCAGCAGGTGATCCGCCGCTACCCTTGCCAAGGCTGGCTGCATCTCAATTCCCTCATTGCCGTATCAGTGACACGACCTGCACGGCGCTTTGTTCCCCGCGGCGGCCGGGCCGGACGCGGAACGCCGGGCAGCCGCCTGCCTGCAGCAGGATAGGCTCCTTGGGCGTCGTATTCAATTGCACCACGTCGCCCACCTGAAGGCGGGCCACGTCGCTCAGCTTGAGTCGCGCCTGGCCCAGCACCGCGTCCACGGGCGACACCGCCTGGCGCACAATCCCCTCGATTATCGAGCGCGTCAGGCTGGACTGTTCCGGAGAGAGCCGCCGCATGAAGTGGGCCTGTTGCGATATCTGGTCCAGAATGGGATTCAACACCAGCAGGGGGATGCACACGTTCATCGTGCCGACGGTCTCGCCTACGTGGATCTCGTAGCCCACGAGGACAACCATCTCGCTGCCGGCCACAATCTGCACGATGAGCGGGTCGCTCTCCGTCTGCGTGATGGACAAGTCGAACTCGATGAGTTGGTCCCACGACCGCTTCAGGCAGTCGAGCATCATCATCACGATGCGTTGTATGATCCGGTCTTCGATTTCGGTGAGTTCGCGCGGCTCCGGCAGGGTCGCGCCTTTGCCGCCCAGCACCCGGTCCACGATAGGAAATACCATCGACGGACTCATCTCGATGACCGCGTTCCCGTCGAGCGGCGCCATGTTGATGACCGTCAGCGACGTCGGCCGCGACACGGAGAGAATGAACTCGTCATAGGTCAATTGATCGAGCGAGGTCAGGTCAAGCCGCACCACGGTCCGCAGGAACGGCGGAAACAGGATGCTCACTTCCCGCGCAAAGGCGTCAAACAGGCTCTGCAGCCCTTTCAACTGCTCCTTTGAAACCCGCTCCGGACGCCGAAAATCGTATGCCGTCAACTGCATGTCCGCTGGCTGCGGCGTCGCGGCCTCCGCCACCTCTTCACCCTCGGTGACGGCGCTCAACAACAGGTCTACTTCATCCTGGCTTAATATGTCGGCCATAGACGCTCCGCGACGGCAGGGAATTCCAGCCTTTCCCAACGTGCGGCGAGTATAGCACAGCCGAACGGGTCGCGCAAGACGAAAACCTGCGAAGATCGGTGATAACGCCTTTAGTGATAGCCAGATACGCAGAATCCGGCCTTGATGACCGATCTCTTGACATCTTGAAGATTTTCTACAATTCATATTTTTGTTCAGGCGCACCCGGATGACGGATAGGTCAACCAAGTAGACCGATCCGCCGTTTCTTTCAACAGCGGGGTTCCCCATGCCCCATACATGACCCTGAACGATTCCTCCCCCCAGCGCGGGCCGGTCCTCCCCTCAGCCGGCCCGCGCGCCCATTGCCGATACGGGATGTCCCTCTTGAACGCCCGCGTCCGCCTTTTTATAGTGGGCGTATCCAACGCTTGGAGGAAGCATCATGAGCAGCAGTCTTTCGCGTCGCGAGTTTCTGGCGGCGACCGCCGCGTCCGCGCTCGCGTTCTCGGGGTCGGCGGCCGCGCAGGGGGCGTCCTTGGCGCCGCCGCCGGTCTGCGTGTTCTCGAAGCACTTGCAGCATCTGACTACCTACAGGGCCCTGGCGACGCAGGTGAAGCGGCTCGAATTCGACGGGGTCGACCTCACCGTACGCGAAGGGGGCCACGTCCTGCCGGATCGCGTGGCGGAGGACCTGCCCCGCGCCGTCGAGGTCTTGTGCGCGGAGGGGATCGAAGTACCGATGATTACGACGCGCATCGCTGACGGACGAGACGCGACGGCGCGGTCCATCCTCGAAGCCGCCTCGAAACTCGGGATCAAGTTCGTGCGGATCGGCGGCCACAGGTATCCGCCCATGGGCGACCCGATTGCCCGTATCGAGGCGTGCGCGAAGGACATGGGGCCGCTGGTGGAGTTACTCGACGAATTCGACATGTACGCGGGGTATCACAACCACAGCGGCATGTTAAACGTCGGCGCGCCCGTGTGGGACCTGCACTATCTCTTCGAGGCGGTCGGCTCGCCGCGCCTCGGGGCGAATTTCGACCTCGGACACGCCATGGTCGAGGGGACTTTCGGCGACTGGCAGATCACGACGCGGCTGATGACGCGGCACGCGAAGATGATGTCGGTGAAGGATTTCGTGTGGAACGGCGCGCAACCGAAGTGGACGCCTCTCGGCGAAGGCATTGTGCCTATCACGGAGATACTGCGGCTGTTCTGGCACGCGCGCTTCAACGGCCCGATCTCGATTCATTTCGAATATGACATGGGCGACATACCCGCCGCGATGGACCACATGGCTGCGGACCTCGCAACGTTGCGCGGCTGTCTCCGCGAGGCGGGTTACGCCTGACCCCCGCGGCGCGGCCGCACTCGGTTGTGGGCAAGACGAATCACTCATGCGCACCCTCGTCGTGCATACGGGCGGAATCGGCGACTTCCTGCTGTCGTGTCCCGCCCTTGCTTGTCTGGTCGCGGAAGGACCCGTTGAACTGGCGGGGTCCGCGGACCGCATCACTCTGGCAGTCGCGGGCGGCCTCGCCGCGCGCGCACACAGCCTGGATGCCATCGACTTCGCCAGCGTGTTCACCGCGCCGAGTGCGCGTCTTCGCGCGTTTCTCGCCGGCTTTGACCGGGCCGTCGTCTGGATGCGCGACGACGATGCCGCCATCGCCTCCGGCCTCGGATCATGCGGTGTCGCGGATGTTCGGTGCTTCGCCGGGTTGCCTCCCGCCGACTGGCCTCGTCACGCATCGGAATATTACCTTGCGGCGTTGGGATACCCCGCCGCACCGCCGTTTCGGCTCGCCGTCGCGCCGACGCCCCGCCACGAAGTCATACTCGCGCCCGGCAGCGGAGGTCGGCGCAAGAACTGGCCTTTCGACCGGTTTCTGACGGTAGCGGGGGAACTCGCCGCGCGCGGTTATGGCGTGGCGTGGTGCGTCGGTCCCGCCGAGGAGTCCTTGCGCTTGCCAGAGAATCACGCCGCGCTTCGCGACGCGCCGCTCGTCGAGATTGCGGGCATCCTGGCGGGCGCGCGGCTGTACATCGGCAACGACAGCGGCATTACCCATCTCGCCGCCGCGGTCGGCTGTCCGACCGTGGCCGTTTTCGGCCCGACCGACCCGACAGTCTGGGCGCCGCGCGGCGCGCGGGTGCACGTGGTTGCGGGCGATCCTTGGCCGGATGCGGAGGCCGTCCTGCGCGACGCGCGCGCGGTGTTGGCGTAGCGTATCCGCCCGAGTCATTCTTCACACGCGTAGGCGCGGCCCAGGTACTCCGCCAGGATTTCCGCGACGAGGCGCGCGCCTTTCGCGGTAAGGTGGCCGTCATGGCGATAGTACAGCGACTCGGGGTTCTCGGAATTGCGCATGCGTTCTCGCAGGGGGACGTAGGGGATGCCGCACTCGTGCAGAAACTGCTCGACCACGTCCACGTCCTTATCTCGATCGTACAGGGCCTCCTGGTTCTCTCGGACACAATCGCGCCAGTAGAGATCTGATATGGCTTGCGCAACCGGGACGGCGAACGCGACGAGATCAACCCCGAGATCCCGACATGTCCGTGCTATGCCGCGAATATCCTCCCGCATCAGCGCCCAGCCCTCTTCGAGTTCGGGATACCACTCTTTGAGGTTTACTTCGACAAAAAAGTGTCGATTCTCCGTTGGCGCCATGGGCGGCAGGGGCGGAAGGCGGAAGAAGCGCGTTCGCTGCAGGAGGTCCAGGATGGCGTAAGGGCCGCCCGACACGCGCCAGAATTGACGGTAGGCGGAGCTTGACGAGAAGATCAATTGATGGACGCGCACGGCGGGCGCGGCCGCGTGCTTCAGAAAGAAGAAGTACCGCGTTACGGGCACGTTGTGGGCGCGCAGGTGCTTGCCCAGGCGCAGGAGCGTGTCGCCGATGTCGTTCCCCAGGTAGAGTTGCAGGACCACGAGGTCGGGCCGCAGCGTGCCCGCCAATTCCTTGAGCAGGTCGAGCTCCTGCCACGGTCCGTAACCGCCCACGCCGGCGTTCATGAAGACGAACCGCTCCGAACAGGATCGCGCGTCGAATCGCTCCTCCAGGAGGCGCGGAATCGTCTCGTCGTCGTGAACGCCCGCTCCGAAAAGTTGAGAGTCCCCCAGCATCAATACGCGAAATTCGTTCGGGCGCTTCGGGCCGTACGTCGTCTCGCCGCGCAGTCCCTGCGACGAGATCGTGAACGGCGCGTGCAGGGGTTCCTCCTTGCCCATACCCACGGAATAGTAACTTGATGCGTTCGCGCCGTGGGTGAAGATGCGCCGCGGATGGACGAGATACGCCTCCGGCACCGGCGGGCCGAACAGCAGCCGCGCGCCTGCTTCGAGAACGCACAGCGACACCGCCAGCGACGCCACGCAGAGGGCCGCCGTGCCAAGCGCGGACTTCCATGTCCACGGCGGCCGCGCTCCATTCCTCGAGGTCGGCAGGGCACGCCGGAAGACCGCAAGAAGCATCGCGGACAGGACCGAGACGACGACGGGCGCGGTCTGGAACAGAATCACGTAGCCGATCAGGGCGAGCGCCGCAACCGCCAGGACACCGCGCAGCATTCCCGCCCAGCGCTCGACCAGGGCGCGCGTGCGGGGAGCGGTCTCCGCATCCACAATCAGACGGCCCCGAAACGCCCACGCCATCGACGCCAGCAGATACCCCGCGGAGAAGGCCTGCTCATACCACGTTATGCCCGCGAACGCCATGAGGTACGTCAGGACGACGCAAAGAAGGACCATCGACACCAGAAAGGCTGGCGACGCCAGCGGAAGCAGCAGGATCAAGAGGCGAGCCCAGCCGGGACCGCCAATCAGCGCAAAATGGAATCCCGCCACGAACAGCATGGCGAGAACGCGCAGCAGACGCGCCGCGCGGCGCGATAAGACCAAGTAACTCCCCAAGACCACACTCCTGCGCCAGGGACAATCACACTATCGCCGACCCGCTATAAGATACAGCGACGTGGCTCGCAAGGCAATGTTCCCGCCTGTCCCCGCGGACTACTTGAGTTCCAACTGCTTGAGGATGTCCGGGTCTTCTTCGTCCCAGGCCAGCAGCGTGTGACAGAGGCTGCAATCGCCGCGAATGGTCTGTCCGGTCTTGGATTCGTGCGAATCGTCGTGGCAGCGGAAGCAGCCGGGGAAATCGTCGTTGTGGCCGAGGTTGTTCGGATACGTGTTCCAGGTCACCTTCATGTCGGGGAACACGTTGCGCTTGTAAATGCCCTGCAATTCCTCGACGGCCTTATCGATGGTTCCGCGTTGCTGTTCCGCGAGTTCGGCGTAATCGCGCGCGTAGAAATCGCGCACGTGCGCGGCGATCCGATCGAGGTCGCCGGGTTCGCCCACCGCCGCCTCCAATGCCTCGACGCCGACCCGCTTGACATACGGCAACGAGGGGTCGATACCGCCCGACGCCATGCGCAGGTCCACGGCCTGCGCCGGCGCGTGGAAGATATGCGTGGGCCGGTTGTGGCAGTCGATGCAGTCCATCGTGCGGAATTCCGCCTTCGCGACCTCCTCTTCCGTCAGTTCCAGGCCCGAGGCGCGGTACTCCGTTACCGTTCCGTCGGCCTCGGTCACGCGCACGATCCCGATTTCCTGCCGCTGCTCATCGAGCGGCAGGTACGTGGTCGTCTTGCTCGGGTCGATGTGCCAGCTATGGATGCCGTGCCCGCCGCCGTGGCCGCCGCCGATGTGCATGAGCAGGACGGAATGGATGAGCGAGTTCTCCTCGTCTTCGAGATACTTCGGGATCACGCGGATGCGGTCGCCCGTGAATTTCGCGGGCCAGTGGCACTCCTCGCAGGTCTCCTTCGAGGGCCGCAACTCGCGCACCGGGCTCGGGATGGGCCGCGAGAAGGTATCGAGCGTAACCGCGACCACCTGCCGCACGCCGGACAACTTCGACTTCGCAAACCAGTCCGCCCCCGGCCCGATATGGCATTCGACGCACGCGACCCGCGAGTGCGGCGAATCGAGGTAGGCCGTGTACTCCGGCTCCATCACCGTGTGGCAGACCCGCCCGCAGAAGTCCACCGACTCCGTGTATACCACCCCTTTGTAGCTGATGACGCCCATGATCCCGAAGTTGAAGACCGTCAGCAGCGCCACCGCCCCCGCCACGCCGCGCACACGGGCATTGTTGAAGTCCAGCACGGGAAAGGGCTTCGCCGCTTCCTCCGCCGCGACCATGCTCCGCTTCCGCGCGCGCCAACGCTCCCACAAGACGCCCAGCGGGATTACCAGCAGCCCCAGCACGAAGAACCCGGGAAGAATAAGAAATATGACAATCCCCAGATACGGCGAGTCGACACGCCCCATCGTCTCCAGGCCCATCAACACCGCAATCAAAATCACACTCGCCGTCACGAGCGTCGAGCCCGCCAGCGTGATAATGTTCCGCGTGAAAATCGCAACAAAGCCGCTCAGGAAACGCCAGAACAGTGCGTACATGCTTCCTCCTTTGTGACACGCCGCGCCCTAGGCCCCGAAATGCGCGCGTCGCGGGAGTATACCCAAATTGGCGGAGACGACTCATCCGGGAAAACGCCCCTGACTTGCGAGCGCAGTCCGGGATAATTACCCAGTCGCCGCCAGAATCTGCTCCCTCTCCCCGCGCGCAGCGCAGGCGCTTGCGCCGCGTGAGGGAGAGAGTAGGGTGAGGGCCACGGGCGGGACGCCCGTGCCACGGGCTGCGGGGAATATGTACAATCCCCGGTTAAGTTCGCTATAAACAGCGTAGGAGCAGATTATCCATGAGAATCTTAAGCGACATAGCGCCGCGTTGCACGCGGCTTGCGGCGTGGGCCGCCCTGCTGGCGTTGGTCGCGGGCTGTCCACCGTCGCTGGTCCTGCTCGACCCGGCCGACGCGCCGGAAGGCGAGCACTGGACCCGCTTCGTCCACATGACGGACCCCCAGATCGTGGATGAAGAAAGCCCCGCGCGCGCCGTCCTGTTCGACCGATACATTCCCGAGTCGTGGCGGCCCCAGGACGCCTACGCGACCCACATACTCGACGCCACGGTCCGCCTTATCAACGACCGCTACGGCCCGGACGCGGACCCCGAGTATCCGCTGGACTTCGTGCTGGTCACCGGCGACGCGGCCGATAACGCGCACTACAACGAACTACGCTGGTTCCTCGACGTCATGGACGGCGGCTGGGTTTTGCCGGACTCGGGCGCGCCGGACGGCGCACAGCGCGCGCAGGACCCGCGCGACAATCCCAAGCTCGGGTTCCAGGCGGCGGGCCTCGACCCCGAGGTACCCTGGTACACGGTCTACGGCAACCACGACGCCCTCGCGGTCGGCAATTTCGCGTTCAGAAAGATCGACCCGGAACCCGTGTTCTGGCATGCGCCCCTGCTCGCGCCGGTGGCGGACCTGCTCGGTCTGCACCGGGTCAATCCGCTGCTGAACGCCCTGGTCCCCACGTACGCGTACAGCCCCGCGATTATCCTCGGCAGCGAAGAGCGCATCGACCCGAACACCCTTCAACTGCGGTTGGACGAACTCGAAGCGGGCCGAATCGTTCCGGACACGGCGCGCCGCTTCGTCTCGCGGCAGCAGTTTATCGAGGAGCATTTCAACACGACGTCGCTGCCGCCGGGCCACGGCTTCACCGACACGAACCGCGCCTCGGGCCAAACGTGGTATTCCGTGCGGCCCCGGGCGGACGTGCCGCTCCGCCTGATCGTGCTCGATACCACCGCGCCCCACGGACCATTCCGTCTGCCGGTCTACTACGGCGTCATGCCTCGCCGCCAATTCAACGAGTTCCTCAAGCCGGAACTGCGCGCCGCCCGCGAAAACGGCGAGTACGTCATCATCGTCACCCATCACCCGAGCGCCGACTTCCAGGTCGTCTATCCCGCGTTCAAGGTGGGCACCCTCGAATTCCGCCTCTACCTCGCCTCGCAGCCCCACGTGCTGGCCCACCTCTGCGGCCACACCCACCGCCACAACGTCACCTGGATACCTGGCCGCCACCCCTACGTCGAAATCGAGACCGGCTCCCTCATCGACTACCCCCAGGAATTCCGCGTCCTCGATATCGCCTACATCGAGGCCACGGGCCAATTCCGCATCGACAGCCGCCTCGTCTCCCACGCCGACGCGCCGACGCGCCTCTCCGCCGAGGGCCATCGCCGCGCCGTCATCGACGCGACCCATGGCCATAAACTCGCCCCCGACGCGGACGAGTTCTTCAAGCAATTTCCCGAGTTCAGGATCGGCCGCCCCCCGGCGGCCCTCACAAAAGGCGAGATGCACGGCGCCCCCCAAGACCGCGACGTAACGATACTGCTGACCAAGCCGGCCCCGTAGCCCCTTGCGTACATCCCTGAACAGGGCACAAACACGCATCTTCTCAGGATGTCCACAGAATTACCTGGTCCGTGTACAAGGGCGCAACGGACAGGGACAAGCGCAAAATCAAGCATAAGCAGTTGGCTGGCGCCTATTTCCGCTTATTTCCGTGCGACCGGCTTTGCGCCGAGGATCATCGCTTCCACGTCGGCTTGCGTCTCGCGGCGCAGGCGGTCTGCGGCCTCGCGCTCGCGGGCGATCTCCGCCCGCCCCGCCTCCACCCGCTCCATGATAGCCCGCTGAACCGAAAGCGGAGGGAGGGGGATCGGGAATCCCGCAATGTCGCCTCCGCCTATTTTCCACATGCCCACGGCGGTTCGAGCGTTCTTCTGAAACCAAAGCCGCCCGATTGGAGACTGAATGAGTGCTCCAGCGTATTCCGGCAGAATCATATCGTTGAATCGCGCCCGGATAATAATGTCGGGAAACAGAATGTCGGGGCGGTCCTCTTCGACCAGCGCACACTTCGCAATATGATCGAAGCTTCCCACACTTCGGCAGATGAGAAGGTCACCTTTGCTGATATGGAATCTCTTAGCGATCTTCTCTGGAACCTTGACATACTTGCTTTCGGTCAGGTCGAGTCCTTCTGGCCGAAGGGCGCTAAGTTTCAGCATCTTGTGTTTCGTTTTCGTGCCGACAGGGCGAATGCAATAGCCATTCATGGTACCTTGCAGACACTCGCTTAGCGGGACCGCGCCGTACTTGCTCGCCGAGACATCGACACCAGTAGCGGCCATCTGATTGAACATGACCGACCACCGTTCCAGGTCTTGCCATTTGAGGGCGAAGGCTTTGGGCGGGGTGGCGCGTTCGGGGAGGGTCAGGCCGAGGTCGGCGAGGAAGCGGGCCTGGGTCTGGTGCTCGATGCGGGCGATGCGTTCGTTGGCCGCCGCGATGGTCTCCTGCGCCTTCCGCCACCGCCCCACAATCGCCCGTTGCACCGACAACGGCGGAAGGGGGATTTGCATCTCAAGCAAGGCATGTTCGCTGATCTCGCCTTTCATAGCACCACCAGTGGCAGCCAAGAATTTAGCCTTACCGAAATCGGAGCGAAGCGCCAACCACGCGAACCTTGCATCAATGCGATCATGCTTTGGAGTAAGCACACGATAGTGGATTGTAACACTGACAGGCTTTTGTCCGGACACCGTCGGATCGAGATACCCAACGGATCCCTGACGGGCACGAATCTTTGAGACTATAATGTCTCCCTGCCTGCCAATATACTGTGTCATTTTCGTATCGGCTTTACTGCCAGCGAATATCTCGCCTTCGAAACTGACACGATCCACCATCAATACCGCACCGGTGGCGAGCTGCTCCTCTGTCGCTCTTTCCCGCCTTATCGAGAACAAATCTGCCAAGCGAGCCAACGGGTATTCACTCCGGAAGAGCGCCTTCAGGCGAGTGGCCTGAATATCCCATTTCTCCATTTCACTGAACCGGACCGCGAAGGCCCCGATGCGTTTGGTGTCGCCCCGGGGCCTCAGACGAAAAAAGGTTCTGGCTCCTTCTGGAACTCGCGGTAGAGGTCGAGGGCGGTCTGTTCGATCCCCTCGGGAACGCGCGGGTTGGGATAGAGTTCGTTTGCGTCTTCCTCGCCGGTGGCGGTGATGCCGACCTTTTCGGCCTCGTAGAGGAAGACGGGGTAGTCGAAACGCTCCTTGAGCAGGGCGCGGGCCTCGGCGGCCTGCTTGTCGTCCATCGTCTTGAGATAGCCGCGCAATTCGGCTTGGGCGGCCTTGCGGGCGGCGGCGTCCCTGTTCGCATTGGCTTCGGCGATGAGCGCTTCGAGACGCTGCGTCTCGGCTTCGATCTCGGGGGCGTACTTCGCCTCGGTCTCGGCGCGGGCCGTCTCTGCCTCGGCGTCGTAGCGGGCTTTCTCTTCCTCCGTGAACTTCTGCATGAAGAGCAGCGACGCCTTGACCGACGCGCCGGAGGAATAGAAGGTCTCCTGCGGCAGGCTGACGACGGCGCGGATGTAGGCGCGGTCCTCGCAGAAGGCGCGAACGTAGGCCAGCGAAGGATTGTTGAAGATGCCCTCGGGCAGGACGATGCCGAGCCGCCCGCCGGGCTTGAGCAACGCTAGGCAGCGCTCGATGAAGAGGATTTCCGTCTTGATCTTGCTCTTCTCGCCCTTGGGCAGGTCAAACAGGGACGCAATGGGTTTGCCCCTGGCTGCCTGTATGCGGGCCTGGGCATCCTTGTACAGGTCCCCGTATTCCCGCACATAGCGGCGGAATTCGTCGGTGGAGATGGCGACATCGCTTTCGAGGATGACATCGGACGGCTCGACGTTCGCCCCGAAAGGGGGATTGGTGAGCACGATATCGAAGCGTTCCTCGAAGATGCCGTTGACGTTGATGAAGCCGTCATGATGGTGGACGCCGCCGTGGCCGTCGCCGTGCATGATCATGTTCATCTTGCTGGTGCGGGCCATGCGGTCATTGGCGTCCGTACCGTAGATGCACGTATTCGACAAACGCCAGACGCGCGACTTCTCGACGGTAGGATCGATGGACTTCTGCAATTCGTCATACCGCTTGCGCAGCGATTGCGCTTTGCGGCTCTTGGATATGCGCTTCTTCTCTATTTCCTCACGGTATGTCTGATACTCCGCGTCCACGTCCTGGAGAATCTGTTCCCGCACGAGTTCAAAGAACCGAATGAGGAAGCCGCCCGATCCGCTCGCTGGGTCGCAAAGGATTTCGCGCTCTTTCGGCTGCACCATGCGGACCATGAATTCGACGATGGTACGCGGCGTGAAGAACTGGCCGATCTCGCCACGAAACGTGCGCCCGAGAAACCGCTCGAAGGCAATGCCTTTCACATCCTCGCTTGTGTCGGAAAGATTGTACTTCTCGAGCAGCCGGACGATCTCGCGGCCCGTGGCGGGTTTGAGGTTAATCGATTCCCCATCCTCAAAGATGCGGTCTTCCTTGTACTCTTGCTTTGTTTGCTGGAAGAGTACATCCAGCGGGTTGTCGCCAAGCTGTGAGTCGAGCCAATCGGCGGTGAAGAGGTTCTGGCGCTGGCGCTTGCGGCGCATCTCGCGTTCGACCCAGACCTTGACGAACAGCACCTTGGCGATCTCATCGAAGGCGGCGGCGGGGTCGCGCTTCTCGCGGTTGCGGATGACGTTGTGGCACTGGTGGAGCAGTTGCGCGAATTCCTCTTCCTTGAAGACCTTCAGGCGGGCGATGAGTTCCTCGATCTCCTTGTCGGAGGCGTCGGCGTGTGGGATGTTCTCGATTTCCTCGATGTAGCCGGGCATCCGGTCCTTCTTGACGCGCCAGAAGCGGGTTTCGCGGGTGTTGTGGGTGACGAAAAATGGAGCGTTGATGATACGGGCGTAATTGTCGCCTTGGGCGTAGTCTGCGGGCCGAATGGTCACGTTGTCGGATTTGCACTCGACGATGATGAGAGGCGATTTGCCGTCGGCCTTGTCTTGGACCGTGCGCCAGATGACGAAATCGGCGCGCGCGCGTCCGGTGCCGCGTCCGGTCAGTTCCTTTTCCTCGTCGATCTGATCAGGCTGAAAGCCGTATTCCGCGACAAGGTGAACAAGATATTCCTGGCGGACGCGCTCTTCGGGCGTCTCGACCAGCCATTTCCGGCGGATGTGACTCCAGATTTTGCCTTTTTCGCGCCGGACGGCGAGCTCATCGGTTTGTGTGGCGGTTTTCTTGGCCATTTTGCGTCCTTCGTCTCGGAGCGTTTATTCGACGATGTTGACGGGAAATGGGGCACAAGCACCTAATCCCTCGGAATGGCCACAGGATAATGCGGTCGGTGTACAAGGCGCAACGTGCAAGAACAACTGGTCGTCCTGTGTATTGCTCAAAGCGGCGCTGGCGTCCCGCCCGTGAAAACCATGAGCAGGATGCCCATGCCACGCAGGGGCGCGGCGGCGCCGCGGCCTGCTATAGTCTCGGTCACGGAGGAAGCCGGCCATGAGTATGGAAGTCGAGTCACTGAGGAGTTTTCTGGCGGGTTCGGTCTTTGTCGGTCTTGTTCTGGCCGCGGGATGCACGCGGGCGGACTCCGGCGACGTCGCCTGGAGGAGTGAGGAAGGCCGTTGGAGCATCGCGCGCGCCCAGGAATGGTATGCGAAGCAAGGATGGATGGTCGGGGCGAACTTCGTCCCCAGCACCGCGTCGAACCAGCTTGAGATGTGGCAGGCGGAAACCTTCGACCCGGAAACCATCGACCGCGAACTGGGCTGGGCCGCGGCGGCGGGCTTCAATGCGATGCGGGTGTTTCTGCACGACATGGCGTGGCAGGCGGATCCGGAAGGGTTTGCGCGGCGGGTCGATCAATATCTCGCCATCGCGGACACGCACGGGATTCGCACGCTGCTCGTGCTGTTCGACAGTGTGTGGGATCCCCGACCGAAGCTCGGGCCGCAAGCGGACCCCGTTCCCGGCGTGCACAACTCGCGATGGGTGCAGTCGCCGCACATCGACGTCCAGCGGGACCCTTCGCGCTACGACGAACTCAAGCCCTACGTCGTCGCCATGCTGACCCGGTTCAAGGACGACGACCGGGTGCTCGGCTGGGACTTGCTGAACGAGCCGGGGAACCATTCCCCGTACTATGACGAGGGCTGGACGGCGGCGGAGAAGGAGGCGGCGCATCTCGTGCTGCTGGGCAAGCTTTTCGCCTGGGCCCGCGAAGTGGACCCGCGCCAGCCGCTCACGGCCGGCGTCTGGATCGACGTGGGCGCTCGGACCCATCCGGTCAACCCGCTAGACCGCCTGATGATCGAACAGTCCGACGTGATCAGCTTTCACACCTACGCGCCCCTTCGCGGCGCGAGAAGAGCCGTGGAATGGCTCCGGCAGGCCGACCGGCCCCTCCTTTGCACGGAGTACATGTCGCGCGGCAGCGGATCGACGTTCGAGGGCATCCTGCCCTATTTCAAGGAGATGAACGTCGCCGCCATGAATTGGGGCCTCGTGAACGGGCGGTCGCAGACCATCTATCCTTGGGACTCCTGGAAGAAGACGTATGCTGAAGAACCGCGGCCGTGGTTCCATGATGTCTTCCGTAAGGACGGAACGCCCTACGACCCGGCGGAAATCGCGCTCATTCAACAACTCACGGGGAACTGACGGCGTCTATGCGGTTGGCGGCATACCTGGCGGTGTTCGGCATGTGTTGTGGCGCGTTTGGCGACGCCGCGGGCGCCGGGACGTTGCTCGAATGGGCGGAACTCCCGGAATTGCCGCCCCCGCCCGGCGCGGACCGCCAACTCGGGCTCGCCGGGCCTTTTGTCGGCGTGGACGGCGACGCGCTTATCGTGGCCGGCGGCGCGAACTTTCCCGAACCCGTCTGGGAGACGGCCAAGGCATGGCATGACGATGTCTACGTCCTGCTGAAGAATACGAAGACAGACCCGCCGTCGTATCGATGGGTCCCGGGCGCGAAGCTCGACCGGCCCGTGGCCTATGGCGCTTCCGTCTCGACGCGCCGGGGCGTGCTGTGCATCGGCGGCAATGACGCCGACTGCGTCTTCGCGGACGTCTTCCTGCTGCGATGGAACGCGGAGACCGAAACAGTCGATCGGCATCCCATGCCGAGCCTGCCCGCGCCATGCACGTATGCCGGCGCGGCCGCCGTCGGCGACAAGGTCTACGTGGCGGGCGGCGCGACGGGACTTGACCTCGAAACCGCCGAGCCCCATTTCTGGACGATCGACCTCGCCGACATCGGCGCGGAAGGATTCGGATGGCGGCGGCTGCCGCCGTGGCCCGGGCCGCCCAGAGCCTTTGCGGTCGTGGTCGCGCAGCACAATGGATCCGATGACTGCGTGTACGTCATCAGCGGCCGGCGCGTGGGGGAGACGGGCGAGACCGAATTCCTCACCGATGTCTACGAATTCACGCCCGCCAAATGCGCGCCGGATCGATTTGATCGCGAAACCGGAGGAGAGGACGGTCCCTGGCGGCGACGCGCCGACGCGCCCCGCTGCGTCATGGCGGGCGCGGCCATCGCCGTGGGGCGGAGCCACGTCTTGGTCCTCGGCGGCGATGACGGCAGCATGTTTCACCAGGCCGACATCCTCAAGAACGCCCACCCCGGCTTCCCGAAAGAGGCGCTCGCGTACCATACCGTCACCAACACCTGGACCAGCGGGGGGCCGATGCCGGCCAACCACGTGACGACGACGGCGGTCCGCTGGGGAATCGATTCGGTAAACGATCCGGTCATCATTGCAAGCGGCGAAATCCGGCCCCGGGTCCGATCCCCGAAAGTATGGCGGGTCCGGCCCCTTCAGGCGTGTCTGTTTTGACCCGTTGACTCATCCCCGAGCACAGCTTCTCCTCGTGACGCCGCTCCGGCGGGGGCACGCATCGCCCGGTGCTCGGCGCGGGACCCGTCGCGCGCCTCAGCGCGCCGGAGAGCGACATGGTGTAAGACCGGGTCAAGTACTCCCGCGATGCTAAGCACCGCACGCGTATGCTGTGCCGCCGAGTGGCGCAACGGGGACGAAATATGCCAAGACTCCTCATGCGCAGTCTTCCCGCGTTAATTCAATATCGGAATGTGTTTCGTGCAGATGCCCCACTCAGTGGCAATTTCGTCCTGTCGAAGAGACTTCCTCGATCTTTCCCCTTGTTGCCATCTTCTGCCGGCTGGGAGTGACTCAAACATCAATCTCTTCATGTCCAACCGCGGCAAGACTCACGATTTCCTTAGACTGTTCAGCAAGATCAACCTCAGAGCGATCAATCTCCACTACTACTTCATCCGTATTGCACGCTCCCTTGTATTTCTTGTTATCCCACCAGATGGCGGGCACGTGTCCGCTGCAGATAGGGCACACAAGGAATATCCTGCTGCCACTTCTCTCCCAAGCCGTTGCGCGCTGAATGTCGCGCTTTTCACAATGCAGGATGTCTCCATTGACGTTTATGAGAAGCTTATAGCCACAGCGCATACACAAGCGCATTTCTTCTTCTCTGTTCTTCTTGAAATTGAGAGGAACGTCTTCCTTGCAGTTCTGACATTGCGCTACGACGCGAGTTACTTGATCCCCCCCCCACGGCTTTGTGAATACAAAGCCGTTGGACTGTCTGTGAATATGATAACGAACTCCACATTGCGAACATGTCGCTACGGCGCTATCGCCCGGCATTGTCCCCAAGCCCACTTCAGCCCACGCGCTGCAGCTGGGGCAACTGACTTTCTCATTTCTCTTGGGGGCTTCAGGGTTGGCAATTGACCGCCTTGCGGAGGCCAGTTCCATGCGAAGAAGCGATATCGCCTTGCCCATCTCGGCGATTTCCTGCGGATCCACGACGTCTCCATCTTCGGCCGCCAATCTCCGTTCCACGGCGGCGGCGACATCTTCACAGACACTAACCGTGTCTAGAACATTCTGAAAATTCACTTCACTTCCGCTGACAAGGTGCAAATCATGTACTACATTATAAATCGTACTGGTAAACTGCGCTATTCTGTCTAACGCCTTCGCGGGGTCCAAACTTTCAGCATGCGATTCTTGAATTGCGCGGCTAATTTTTCCCGCGACGTCCGCGAGATGTCTAGTTGTCATTTGCAGTTCTGCTCTTAGAATGGCTCTTGCCTTTGCGGTAGTATCGATAGCAGTTACCGCCCATGAGGATAATACTCCTCCAAGAGCAGCCAGCACACCCCCAACAGCTTGCCAAAAGAAATAATCCTCCAGTAGAGTCAGGCCGATACCGGCCAACGCCATTGCCAGAGCGCAGGTTAACTCGACGGGCTTCTCGGTAAACTTCTCCTTAAGGGTCCGCATGGCTATTCCTCCACAGTCTGACTTGGGGTTCCCCAGAATCACCAAACAAGAAGCAATTCAAAACAAGTTGGTCTACTCCGACAGTTCTCAGTACGGACAAGAATGCTCAATACGCCGTCAATTCCGTCATTCCGCCGTTCTGAGTGCCGGGTGCTCGCAGTATGGCGAAGTTCTGGTGTCGGATCAAGTCTACTACGGGGTGAGAAGGCCAAAGTGCGCTTTCGTAGTCGAGCGTTAGGGCACTTGGCATCTCCTGGAGACACCAACTCGGCAGTGTAATGTATCGCGCGTCACTTTCGTGCGGGTTCGGAGGCGCGTTTCAGAACCCGTCGAAGGGGCGGTCGTAGCGGCCGAAGATGCGCGCGCTGTCGGGCGTCATCGGGAAGCGGTCCGCGGGATACCGCAGGTAATCGACGTGCCCGTCGAGGTACAAGACGTTACCGCCGCCGGGCACGTGGGAGAAATCGCCCGTGAGCGTGCTGATGTGGTCCCACACGACCGGAACCCGGCTTGCGGCCTGGCTTGTCGCGGCGGGGTTGTTGATGTCCGTGATCAGTAACCGCTCGATCCCGCGCCGGAGCCGGTAAATCGTGTCGCCGCCGTCCGCTTGCGTCTTGGCGTGGGCGGGCGACACGCGGAAGTCTTCGTCGCTGGCGCGCCCTTGGGAAAGCGCGTTTTCGGCGGCGAGTTCGCCCCACGGGGTGTCCATGTACTCGGCTTCCTCCCAGCGCCCGCCGGGGCCCGTGCCTTCCTGACTGATCTTCGCGAAGCCGAGGACGTTGAAGTCGTCCATGATCAGCCAGCCCGTGTAGTCGTAGGGTTCCTTGCGCACCTCACACGGCTCGATGACGCCGTTCTGGTTGCCGTCGCCGTCATAGCGTTCGAGCGGCGTCGCCTGCTTGGCCCACGACGGGCACCAGACGACATTGGCGTCCGTAAGGTACTCGGGGATCATGGCGACGCCGTCGAAGATCATCGTGCTCGATAGCGTCCCGTTGCAGTTGAACGCGCGGCGCGGCGGCAGCCGTTCGCCCGGCGCTTCGTCCGAATACATCTGGAGTGCGAGCCCGAGTTGCTTCAGGTTGTTCTGGCAGCTTGCCCTTCGGGCGGCCTCGCGCGCCCGCGCCAGCGCCGGCAACAGAATTGCCGCCAGGATGCCGATGATCGCGATGACCACGAGCAACTCGATCAACGTAAACCCCGCATACTTCTTCTTCGACCGCATGTGCCATCTCCTCTGCGCCTGTTCGGCCCTTCTTTCGTCTTCGTTCCAACAAAAAAAGACACGACCGCCTCGAAGTTCCACACCACTTCGAAACCGGTCGTGTCCTCGCTTTCCGAACCTGTCATTTCGGCCCGCAGGACCCGCCCCGCAACCGCGACGCTAAACGTGTTCCGCCAGCGTCCTCATCAACTTTCGCCGCAACGCGGCCAATTGCTTCGACTTGAACGCCTTGCGTGTCTCCTCCAGCACCGCGATGGACTCGACGAGCGTGTCGCGCAGCACCCGGCGGCAGGGGCACGCCGCCTCGGCGCAGCCCGCGTCCGCGCGCGCGCCCGGCGCCGCCATGCCTTCGAGCAGGCGCCTGTGCCGCGCGATGACCCGTTCGAGTTCCGCCAGGCTCTCGGTCAGCACCCGCGCCTCGGGCGGGGCGTCGCTCGAACGCTCTGAATTAGTCGACGCTAGCACTATTAGCCACGCCTAACATTGCGGCCATGCCGCATCCCGTTTCAGATCCATGGTTCGCCGCGCTACGCGCCCGCCTTGGCCGCCGCGGGCGTCGCGGCCTTGCGTTTCGAGGCGATCGCGCGGCGTTTCGCCTCGAATCGGGGGTTGACACATCGTTCGCAACCCCGCGCGTCCTGGTGGCTCTTACAATGAAATCCTATACCTTTTATCCAGGCCGCGCCCGCGTAGGGACAGGCGTTCATGAACTCGAAGAACTCCCGGAACCGCCCCATGATCTCGGGCGACACCGCGTGCTCCATCTTGCAGGCGGCCTCCTCCGCGCGGCCTCTGTCCACGGCGAGCACGGTCACGAGGAAGTCGCTCAGCGCGTGCCGCGCCCGGGACAACTCCTTGCCCGCGCGCTGCCCGCCGGGCGTCAAGGTAATCACGCCGTAGGGCTCGTAGTTGATCAGGCCGCGCTTGGCCAGGGCGCGCAACGCGCCGGTAACGGACGCGCCGCGCACGCCCATGCGCGCCGCGATGTCTTTCGCGCGGACCGCCTCCTGATCGCCGATGATCTCGAAGATCGTGCGCAGGTAGTTTTCGAGGCTCGCGGACAGCCGCTTCACCATCGCAGGCGCCCTTTCATATTAGGAACGCCTAAAATTATAAGGAATTGCTAAAGCGTTGTCAAGTCGCCGTACGGCCCCCTCGCGCGACGCGCGCGTATTGCTGGATTCCCGCTTTCGCGGGAATGACGGGGTGGCGCGCGGCGTCGGATGGAACCCCTATTCCTGCTTCTTTTCGAGGGGTCGGGCGGGATTGCCCACGACGGTGGTGAAGGGTTCGACGCTCTTCGTGACTACCGCCCCCATGCCCACCACCGCGCCGCGCCCGATGACGACCGGCTTCGCGTCGCTGCCCTGCCGGATCACCGCGCCCGTGCCGACGTAGGCGTAGTCCTCGACGACGACGCGCCCGTTGCAGTGCACGCTCGGCGCGAAAGTGACGAAGTCGCCGATGCGGCAATCGTGCGCGACGTAGGAGTAGAGGTTGGCGTGAAAGAAGCGGCCTATCGTGGCGTTCGACGTGATCATCGTAAACGGACAGAATATCGCGCCTTCGCCGATTTCGTTCGCGTCGAAGCGGACGCAGTTCCGCGCGAAGATCGAAAAGGGCCGCGCGCCGGCCTCGATGAACCTTCCGGCGATTCGCTCGCGGGCCCTATAGTCCGCGATGGCGATGTTGAAGAACTTTTCCTCGCCCGCGCCCAGGAAATCGTGGTCCGCCATGACCCTGTGCCCGTTGATCACGCCGGTTTCGCCGCCCTCGACGACGAAAACCAACTCGAAGTCGTCCGCTTTATGCAGAGACGCGAGCATCTCCCGTGCGACGGGGATTACCTCCCTGCCGAATCCGCCCGCGCCGACAATGCCGTACAACCGCATGATGTAATCTCCTGCAATCCGCTCGTGGCACGGGCATCTTGCCCGTGATTGTTCATGGGCGGGACGCCCATGCCACGCGCCGCGTGATCGCCAGCGTATGGCGCGCGCCCGAAAATGTCAACACCCTTCGGTTTCCCGTCGCGTTCGGGGCATTGACATAATCGACCAGCTGCGGCTACGATAACCGTACGGAGGAAGCACCCGGCTGCGGATGTTCTGTTGTGGAGTATGGCCGTTTCGGTTGCCGCGGGCGGGTCTTCGCGCGAGGAAGGAGAAGCATGGGTCGTCGCGGCACGTTCGCGAGAGGATCACGGCGGACAGGTTCACGCTCCGGGTTCACGTTGCTCGAGATGATCGTGGCGCTGGCCGTGCTTTCCGTGGCCACGGGCGTGATGGCGTCGCTTTTTACCGGCAGCCTGGCCCTTTCCGCGAACAGTCGCCACCAGCGCATCGCCGCGGCGCTTGCCGAGGAGCAACTGGCCGCCGTCCTGCGGCATCCCGAACAGTACGCCTGGCCCCTGACCGCCGCAGGCAATCTCGAATTGTTTGAGATCCGGCCACTCGTCGTCAGGGCCGCGCCGCAACCGCCCAGCGCTTTGCCCGCCGTGAAAGCGGCCGCGTCGCGCACATCCGGAGAATACGGGCAATTCTCGTGGCGCGCCTATGGGCGGCTACCCGCGGCGGGCGCGCCCTACCTCGAAGTCACGGTCGTCGTGGGATGGACCGACGCGGGCCGGGAACGCCTCGTGTCGTTGACGTCGGCGATTCCTCGGGTTCGGGTGGAGGGCGCGTCATGAAGCAATTCGCGCCACGCTCGAAAGGCCGCGCCGCACGTGTCGGCGGGTTTTCCCTCATCGAGTTGGTGACGGTTCTCGCGCTGCTGGCCGTGGTCTCGACGTTGGGCTCGATCGCCTTCTTCCGCATTGACGGGCGTTGGCGCACCGAGTATCTGCGCACGCGGATGCTGGCGGCGGCGGAGCAGGGCTTCGACGCGATGCGCCGGGACTTCGGGCAACTCGTATCGCCGCGCCGAACGGGCGTCGGCGTCGAGGGCGCGATGACCGTTCGTGTCGAGGAAGATCCGGCGAGTCCGTTCTGGCGGATGGGCCTTGAAGACGACCAGATCGTTTTCCCGACGGCGCGGCGCAACCCCGCGACCGGCGTCATCGAGCGGTTTCGTGTCATGTACAAGATCGCGCGCAGCGGCGCGGACGGCCCGCGGCTCGTGCGCGTCTACGGGGCGCTCGACGCGGCCGTACCCGCGGGCGCGAGCCAGCCGATAATCCAGGACGACCGGGTGCGCGTGCTGTCGATGTGCATCGAGTACGGCGGCGCGGGCGCCTGGAGCCGGCATTGGAGCCGGCCCGAGCCGCCGGAATCCGTCCGGGTGAGTCTCGTGCTGATGGACCGAAACCGATATTTCGAACAGGTCGCGGCGAAGGCCGTGTTTCCGATAAACGTGCGATAGGGCAATTATGGCAATAACGCGCCGGACAATGGCTTTTAGACGCCGCCCCGATGAGGGCCGGCGCGGCGCCGCGCTGATTCTCGCGCTGGCGCTGCTGGCGGTAATGGCCGTGATGGGCACGTACTACGTCCGCTACATGAACCTCGAACAAGAGGCGGCGGACCTCGCCCTCGGCGAGACGCGGGCGCGGCTCGCCGCTGAGGCGGGCGTACAGGCCACGATCGGTAGGCTCTCCGCCGCGTTGCGCGCCAACGCCCTGAAGGTCGCGATCACGGCCCCGGACCGCATCGAGTTTCCGACGTATCAACTGCTGCGCGGAGAACGGGGTCTGGACCTGGCGCCGCATCAGCGGCGGCGCGCGGCCGCGGACGTGGCGGTGTTCGACGAAAACGCGCGACTGAACCTGAATTGCGCGCCCGCGCCGGTGATCGAGGCCGCGCTCGGGATCGCGCCCGACGTCGCGCGACGCATCGTCTCGGCTGCGGCTGCCGGACAGTTTCTCGAGCCGGAAGACCTGGTGGCGCGGGGGCTGTTGAGCCAGGAGGAATTCGAGCGCCTGGACAGGTCCCTCGTGACGACTTACTCGGCGCCCGACCCGAAACAGGCGCACAGTTACTTGAACGTGAACACGGCGCTGCCGAAGGTGCTCGCGGCGGCCTTGGGCGTCACCGAAGAAGCGGCTCGGGCCGCGCAGGACCAAGGGCCGTACCAGTCGCTCGACGCTTTCAGCCAGATCGCGGGCAAGGACGTAACCGGCGCCGCGTCCGACGCCACGCCGCTGCCCGCGCGGGCGTTTGACTGCGAATCGCGGTGCTTCCGCGTCGTCAGCACCGGCACATTCGCCCGCGTGGACGATCGGGGCCGCGAGTATGGCCGCGCCGTGGCGCGGCTCGATGCGGTCGTCCTTTTCGAGGGACCGAATCAATACGACATTATTCATTGGAGCAGCGGAAGCTGACAGAACGCGCCACGGGCAGGTTGCCCGTGCCACGCTACGGAGGAAAAACGAGATGCCGACTAAAGGCCAAGAACCGGGTCGCGCGCCGGGCCGTCGGCGCGTCCGCAAACTTGCGGAACTGCCGGTCGAGGAAACCACGGCGGCCGCGCCCGCGGCGATAGCGCCGCGCGTCGCGCGGAGCGGAAGTCTCCTGGGCGGCGGCGGCGTGCGCCACCATGACATCACCGCGTTCCTGCGGCAGCTCATCCTGCTGCTCGAGGCGGGCACGCCGATCCTGAAATCGTTGCAGACGCTGTCGCGGCGCGGCGAGCGGGCGTCCGTGCGCGCGCTGGTGGCCGACATCGCCGAATATGTCGAGGGCGGCAACCCGCTCTGGCAGGCCTTCGATCGGCATCCGCGCCACTTCGACACCGTGTTCGTGAATCTCATCAAGGCCAGCGAGGCCAGCGGCACGCTCGTGCCCGTGCTCAAGCGCGTGACCACTTACCGCGAGGAGCGGGAACTGCTGCGCAAGCGCGTGCGCGGCGCGATGATGTATCCCATCATCCTGGTTTTCGCGTGTTTCGGCGTGCTCCTGTTGCTGACCAAGTTCACGATTCCGCAATTCGAGGCCATGTTCGCCCAACAACAGGCGAAACTCCCCCCGTTTACCCAGGCGTTCCTTGGCGCGGCCACGTGGTTCTCGAACTGGTGGTGGCTGCTGGTCGTCGCGGTGATTGTGCTCGTGGTGCTCTACCGCGCCTGGTACGTGCGGAATCCCCTGCGGCGTCTCACCGCCGACTACCTGAAACTCAAGCTGCCCGTCCTCGGCCCGATCATTCACAAGAACGCGCTCGTCGAGTTTACGCGGACCATGGCGCTGCTGCTCAAGAGCGGCCTGCCTATGATGGCCACCCTCGACCTGACCCGCGCCGCCATTCATAACACCGCCGTCGCCAACTGCCTCCAGCGCATCCGCGACTCCGTCGAGCAGGGCGGCGGCCTCGAAGAGCCCATGCGCGCCAGCGCGAACGTGATCCCCGCCGTCGTCACCGACATGTTCGTCACCGGCGAGGAATCCGGCCGCGTGGACGAAGTGGCCGAGCAGATTGGCGAAACCTTCGATGAGGAGGTCCGCATCGCCGTGAGCACCCTCGGCGAACTGTTGCAGCCCATTCTCACGCTCGTGATCGGCCTCGTGGTTATCGCGCTGTTCATCGCCCTGTTCCTGCCGATCATCTTCATGGTGACCGAGGCCGCGGGCGGCGGCGCATAGGCGCGAACGCGTCAGAGCAGGCGCGCGGCGGCGAGGCGCACGTCGACGGGTTGCCCGAGGCGGTCGATGGTGAAGGTGCGTTCCTGTCCCGTCGCGCCGCGCAGGTAGGGTTCGAGCGTTTCGGCGGGCACATGCGCCGCGGAGACCCCGTCCACCGCAAGCAGACGGTCGCCCGTGCGCACGCCCGCCTCGGACGCCGGCGAATGTGCCGCGACCTGGATCGTCCACAGGCCGTCGACGAGCCCGCCCAGGGCCAGCCCGTAGCCGACAAGCGGCGGGTCGGTCCACGCGAGTCCCGCGTCCCGTTCCCACCGCAGCAGGCCGTGCTCGTAATTGATCGTTACGCGAAACTGCTTGAGGAACCCCACGCCGAGCCGCGCGGTCCCCGTCGTCGCGATCAGGCATACCGGCGCGTGGACCTTCGCGCCGCCAACCTCGATAAGGTCCAGGCGCGCATGCCGCGCCGTGTGGTCGCCGCCAGGGTCCAACATCGTGCTCAGGACCGCTTTGCCATCGAGCGCGGCCTTGATCGCCTCCTGGTCCTCGGGACCCACGGCCAACGTTTCGGCGAACGCCGTGTCGACGCGCGCGAGCAGCCGGTGCTTCCCGTCCAGCACGGCCTCGACGCGCGGCGCGCCCGATTCGTCGAAGGACACGGGCAACACGCCGTCGCCGGGGTGCGTCAGACCCGCCTGTTCGAGGGGCCGCCACGTCGCCGCGCGCCCCGGAAAATCAAGGATCAGTTCGTATCCCGGCTGATGCGCGGGGAACAGGCCCGCCACGGGCGCGCCAAGCCGCTGTCGCAGCGGTGTCAGGTCCGCCACAACGACCGTGGTCGCGTCTTGCGCGATACTCGCGACGCGCAGCGCTGCCTCCGCGGTGTATGGCTGCGGACTCGTGCCGGGCGCGATAGTCCCCGGCGCGGCAACCGACGGCGTCAGACCGAGTCGCTCGGCGAGCGGCGCATCGAGTACCGGCAGCCGCAGGCAGGTATCCAGCAGAAACACGTAGGATCCTGCTTCGTTGACGTGGACCTGCACGAGGGGGCAGTCCCGGGCGAACGTCAGCGGCGCTGTGGCTTCAGCGAATCCATGCGCGTGCGTAGCAAGAACACACGCCGCGAAACAGGCGAGAAGGCGAGTATGCATTTGCGTGTTCATGATGCTCTTGCGCGGCAATGCGGCGCGGCAACGCGTCTTTGTTGCCGTATCCGTCAAGCAGGCAGCACTTTGACGCGCCGGCCCGCGACGCGCAGTCGCCCCTCGGCGAAGAGTTGAACGGCGCGCGGGTATAATTCCCGCTCTTTCGCCTGCACGCGATCCGCCAGCGTGTCCGGCGTATCGTCATCAAGCACGGACACGGCCTCCTGGAGAATGATCGGGCCGTGGTCGTAATGCTCGTCCACGAAATGGACCGTCGCGCCCGAGACCTTGGCCCCGTAGGCGAGCACGGCCTCATGCACGTGATGGCCGTACATGCCCTTGCCGCAAAAACTCGGGATCAGCGCCGGGTGGATGTTCATCATGCGGTTCTCGAAATCGGCGGGCACGTGAATGAGCGACATGAATCCCGCAAGCACGACGAGGTCCACCGGGTGTTTGCGAATCTCGCGCCAGAGCGCCTCGCTGAAGGCGTCGAGGCCCTTGTGTTCCTTGCGCGCCACGACCGCGGCGGGAATGCCGTGATTGCCCGCGCGCACGAGGCCGTACGCATCCTCGCGCGACGCGATCACGATGCGAATCCGGGCGTCGAGCGTGCCGTCCTCGATGCAGTCGATAAGGTTTTGCAGCGTCGTGCCGCTGCCCGACAGGAGTACGGCGAGATTGACCGTCATGGCGCCCTCCGCATGTTCCGCATGGCGGCATGGTATCAAAGCGGGCGCGCCCGGCGCACAACCGAGGGATATTCTCAACCTTGACGACGCGCGGGATGGGGATCGGCCCGTCTTCGTTCGTGTCGGTCCGTGTGCGTCTGTGTTTCGCCGCGCCCCCCGCGATTTGATAAACTCGACAACGTCCGACGCGCACGTGCGCGTTCCGTACACAGGAGAGCGTCTAATGGGTTCGTGTCGCCTGAAGAAATTCCTGCCTCTAGCCCTGGTGTTCGCGGTGTCCCTTGCCGGTGCGGTCTGGACCGACGAAACCACCTCGAAAAACAGCGTGCGCCTCGAGCGCGCGCTCAAGCGGTTTCCGAACGCCGATGCGAACGGGGACGGCATCCTGACCCTCGAAGAGGCGCGCGAATACCGCAAGCGCGTGCAGGTCGAGCGGCGCGCGCGGCAGCGTCCCGACGCGCCGCTTATCGCGGGCGCGGTGAAGCACGCGGACCTGCGGTACGGCCCGCACGCGCGCAACGTGCTCGACCTGTACCTGCCGAAGGATGCGGCGAAGCCCATGCCGCTGGTCGTTTTCATTCACGGCGGCGGCTTCATCGACGGCGACAAGGGCAACGTCTCGCCGATCATCCTCAACCAGTGTCTGCGCCGGGGCGCGGCGGTCGCGGCGATCAACTACCGCTTCATCACCACCGACCCGTTCCCGGCCTCGCTGCACGACGCCGCCCGCGCCGTGCAGTACCTGCGCCATAACGCGGCGAAGCACCAGATCGACCCGAAGCGCTTCGCTGCGTTCGGCGGTTCGGCGGGAGGCGGGACGTCGCTTTGGCTTGCCCTCCACGACGACCTGGCCGACCCGTCGAGCGACGACCCCGTCGCGCGCGCGTCGTCGCGGCTGGTTTGCGCGGGCGCGATCGCGGGCCAGACGACCTACGACCCGCGTGAACTGAAGGAGTGGCTCGGCGACATTGTCTTGCAGCATCGATCCGTGCTGCCTCTCTACGGCGCAAAGGACCTCGACGAACTGTTGCAACCGACGCCCGACCGCGCGAAACTCTTCCAGGAATGTTCGCCTATCCATCACGTCAGCGCGGACGACCCGCCGCTAATCCTCTTTTATCGGGGCGAGACCACACCCGACGTCGGCGGCGCCATCCACAGCAAGGTCTTCGGCGAAAGGCTGAAAGCGGCCCTCGACGCCGTCGGGGTGCTGATCGTATTGCGCGCGGATATGGACAAGACTGACGACGCCGCGGTGGCGAAGGAACTGGTCGCGTTCCTGGCGAAGCATCTCGGCGTCGCGGCGACGCCGAGGAAGCCCGCGCCCAAACGGGAGTGAACCCTGCATCGTCGCGCGAATGCCGGGCGGCGAAGCGTGGTAGGGAAGTTGATGGCCGCGGGAGGCGAGAGGCAGGACATGTTTCAACTGGGCGCGTTCACGGATGAAATCTCCCAGGACCTGGCGCACGCCTGCGACGTGTGCCGCGACTACGGCGTCACCGGGGCTGAAATCCGCGGCGTATGGGATACGCCGGTTCAGGGGTTGACGCAGCGGCAAGTGCGGGAAATCAAGCGGATCGTCGCGGACCATGGGATGCGCGTGTGCAGCGTCGCGTCGCCGTTCGGCAAGTGCGAACTCACCGAGCCCGCGGAAATCGCGAAGCACATGGACATCCTGCGCCGGTGCGCCGATATTGCGCGCGAACTCGACTGCCGTGTGGTCCGCGGCTTCGTCTTCTGGCGGCGCGGCCCGGAAACCCCCTGGGACGCCATGCTCGATGCGTACAAACCGGTCCCGGACATCCTCGAAGAAAAGGACGTCATTCTCGGCATCGAGAACGAGCACGCCTGCTACGTCGGCACGGCCGGGCATGCCCGCTTGTTCCTCAACCGCCTCCGTTGTGCCCGCGTCCAGGTTGTGTGGGACCCCGCGAACCACGTGCACGACCCCGAGGCCGTTCACACGCCGCCTTTTCCCGAGGGATACGCCCTCATCGCGGACGATATCGTCCACGTCCACGTCAAGGACGCCGCGCCCGGGCCGGACGGCGCGGTGCGGTGTGTATTTCTGGGCGCGGGGTCGGTGGACTGGGTGGGCCAATTTCATGCGCTTCAGGGCCAGGGTTATGGCGGTTATGTGTCGCTGGAAACCCATGTGAATAGACGTGGTCTATCGAAGAAGATCGTTTCCAAATACAAGAGACACCTCAAAGGCGAGGGGCGCGAAGCGCCGAGTCGCGCCTCGCTCGCGTGGTTGCGCGAGACGCTCGACCCGCTTGCACAAGGTCGCGCGGACGGGAGAACGAAGTGATGGCGTATGGCCGATACTTGATTTTGCCGGTGTTGCTATGGTGCGCGCACGGAAGCGCGGCGGCGGGGGACACGTTCCCGCAGGAGTACAGCGCCGCCTATACCGTCGCGCACGGTCTGCCCTCCGACACGGTATACGCCGTCGAGTGCTTGACGGACGGACGCCTGTTCGCGGGCACGGAAGGCGGCTTGGCCATGTGGAACGGCGCGCGGTGGGAGGCGGTGTCCGGTTTCGACGCCGAGCCGGTGCGTCACATGACGGCCCTCGAGGGCGGCCGGCTGGCGCTCATCTACAAGGACACCGTGATGGACCTCGCGGGGCAGACGATCGCATCGCTGCCCGCGAGCCTCCGCAAGCCGCGGGAGGTCGTGAATCTGCACGCGGCGGCGAGTTCGGTTTACCTGTGCACGGACCGCGGGCTGTACGTGCTGGCGGGGAGCCGGTTCGTCCCGCGACCGCAACTGAACGGGCTGCTCGGCGATCACCCCCGAGTTTGCGCCATTGCGCGCGGGCCCGACGGCGCGCTCGCGGCGGCCACGATCATGGGCTTGTATCTCTGCGACGACGGACTGACGTGGCGTCCGGTGTACCCGGAAGACGGCGCGCGGCGCTGGGCGCCGCACGACGTGCGCGGCGTCGCGTTTGACGCGAAAGGCCGGCTCTGGTTCGCGAGTCCACAGGGCGTCGGCGCGTTGTATCGTGGCGAGTGGCGGCTGTACGCGGGCGAAGACGGCCTGCCGTACAACGACTTCACGTGCTTGGGCGTGGACGGCGAGAAAGTATGGCTCGGCACGCAGCATGGCGCAATCCGCTTCGACGGAACCGAGTGGCGGTATCGCGAAGGACGCCGTTGGCTGCCGGCGAATGAAGTGGCGGACCTGGCCGTCGGCGTGGACGGGACCGCGTGGTTCGCGACTGGCGCGGGCGTGGGGGCCATCGGGCATCGCCCGATGTCGTTCGCGGAAAAGGCCCGCTTCTACGAGGACGAGATCGACGCGCGGCACCGGCGCACGCCCTACGGCTACGTGCTCGCGGTTCAGTTGCCGCGGCCCGGCTACAAGAGCGTCTGGACCCAACGCGACGACGACAATGACGGCCAGTGGACCGGCATGTACGGCGCGGCGGCGTGCTTCGCCTACGCGGCGACCCGCGACCCGAAAGCGAAGGAACGGGCCACGGCGGCGTTCGAGGCGCTGCGCTTCTTCAGCCAGGTGACCCAAGGCGGATCGCACCCCGCGCCGAAGGGCTTTCCCGCGCGCACGATTCGTCCGACCAGCGACCCCGACCCGAACACGTTCCCCGAGTACTCGATCGAGGCGGACCAGCGCCGACGCGACACGGAAGACCCGCAGTGGAAGGTGATGTATCCCCGGTGGCCGGTCAGCGAGGACGGCCAATGGTATTGGAAATGCGACACCAGTTCGGATGAACTGGACGGGCACTACTTCCTCAACGCCTGCTATTACGACTTCGTCGCGGAGACGGACGATGAGAAGGACCGCGTGCGCGCGGTCGTGCGCGATATGACCGATCATCTCCTGGAGCACGGACTGCGGCTCGTCGATTGGGACGGCCTGCCGACGCGCTGGGCCAATTTCAGCCCCGAGTCGTTGAACCACGATCCGTACTGGTGGGAGGAGCGGGGTCTGAACTCGCTGAGCATCCTGTCGTATCTGCGCGTCGCGTCGCACGTCACCGGCGACCCGAAATACGACGCGGCGGCGGACGAACTCATCCGGAAACACGCCTACGCCACGAACGTCCTGTTCCCGAAGGTTCAGCACGGCCCTGGCTCGAACGTGCAATTCGACGACGAAATGGCCTTCATGAATTACTACAACCTGATCCGCTACGAGAAGGACCCGCGGCTGCGCGCCCTGTTCGTTTACAGTTGCTTCCGGTACTGGGAACTCGAAGCCTGCGAACAGAACGCCTTCTATAACTTCGTCTACGCGGCATGCTGTTGCGGCGAACCGGTCGAGACGCCCTGGGGCGAGGGCGACGTGACGCCGCCGACGCATTGCATCGACGACGCCGTTGAGACGCTGCGGCGATACCCGCTCGATCTCGTGAACTGGCGTCATACCAACAGCCATCGACTCGACGTCCGGCCCTTATCGCCGCTGGCCCGCGCGCCCGGCGAAGCCGAAGGCATGGGGTTCCGCGTGAGCGGCACGGTGCTGCCCGTCGATGAGCGATACATCAAACAGTGGAGCGACGACCCGTGGGAATTGGACAGCGGGGGAGACGGCCTCGAACTGGCCACCGGCGCGGCCTTCCTCCTCGCGTACTACACGGGGCTCCACCACGGCTTCATCGCGAAATAGCGGGGATCGGGGACAGGCACGTCTCGTCCGCCTGCGGCGGACTCGCTTGTGCCAGTCCCCACCCGTCCTTGGCCTTGCCGTCCCTTCCGTCCTTTCGGGGCCGGGCAGCGGATTGCCCGTGGTCATGGGCGAATGTGCTACTATGTGCGCCGGTCCACGGGGTCGCGGGTATCTTGTCGCGTCACTCTTCGCGAATCGCCCCTTGGAAACAATCAAGCCTGCACAGGGAGTTCTTTGTCATGACGGAACGCGACGGTGCGCACGCGCTGTTGGAGGAGGCGTTGGCCTCGGAGCATCGCGCGCTCTCAGAATATGAATCGAAGCGGCTGTTGCGGGCCTATGACGTGCCCGTGGTGGATGAGGCGTTGTGCGCGGACGCCGCAGCGGCGGTCGCCGCCGCCGAACGAATCGGGTTTCCTGTGGCGGTGAAGGCGTGCGGGCGCGCGCTACAGCACAAGACGGATCGCGGGCTCGTGCATTTGAACTTGCGCGACGCCGATAGCGTCGGCGACGCCGTCGCGCGGATGCAGGCGGCGCTGGGCGACGAAGCAATCGACGGCTTCCTGGTGCAGCGCATGGCGCGCGGCGGTCGCGAGGTGATTGTCGGCGGTCTGCGCGACCCGATATTCGGTCCGTGCGTCATGTTCGGGATGGGCGGGATCGCCGTCGAGGCGTTCGGCGACGTGGCGTTCCGCCTCGCGCCGCTCGACGATCGCGACGCCCTCGAGATGCTCGGGGAAGTGCGGGGCGCGAAACTGCTCGGTCCGTTCCGCGGCGAACCCGCCGCCGACACGACGGCGCTGGCCGGGGTGTTGCGGCGCGTCGGCGCGTTGATCGTCGAGCACCCGGAAATCGCGCAAGTGGACATCAATCCGCTCATCATCGAGGACGGCTTGCCAGTGGCCGTGGATGCGTTGGTCACCCTGGCGCCGGAGACGCCTCCCCCGTCGGCGCCGATTGAAATCCCGGACCGCATGCGGCGGTTCCATGCCCTGTTCGAGCCGGAAAGCGTGGCGATCATCGGCGCGACGGACACGCCGGGGAAGTGGGGGTTCCGCATCCTCTACAACACGCTCGAAGGCGATTATCGGGGGCGGCTCTACGGCGTGCATCCGCGCCATCGCGAGATTCTGGGCGTGCCGTGCTTCCCGAGCATCGAGGCGCTCCCCGAGACGCCGGACGTGGCGGTCGTCGTCGTGCCGCCGCCCGGGGTGCTCGACTGCGTCCAGCAATGCGCGGCGCGCGGCGTGCCGACGGTGATCGTGATCACGGCGGGCTTTGGCGAAGTGGACGACGCGGAAACGCGCGCGGCGGAGCAGGCGCTGGCGCGTCTGGCCGAGGAAACGGGCGTGCTGGTGATCGGGCCGAACTGCGCGGGTGTCGTGAGCACGACGCCGCACCGGCTGTATTGCGGCATGATCGCGCGCTACCCCGATCCGGGCGGGCTGTCCATCGTTTCGCAGAGCGGCAACGTGGGCAGCACGGTGCTGAGTTGGGCGGCGTTGCACCAGGTGGGCATCGGGCGCTTCATCAGCACGGGCAACGAGGCCGCCACGCGCACCGAGGACTATCTCGCGTTCTTCGCCGAAGACGAGAAGACTGCTTCGCTCATCTCGTATATCGAGGGCACGCGCGACGGGCGGCGGCTCCAGGAGGCGCTAAGGCGCACCGCCGCGCGCAAGCCCGTCATCGTGGTGAAGGGCGGCCGCAGCGACGCGGGACTCAAGGCCGCGCAGTCGCACACCGGGTCGCTCGCGTCCGAGGTGAAGCTCTTTCGCGCCATGTGCCGCCAGGCCGGCGCGGCGATCGTGGACGACATCTACGAGGCGATGGAGGTGGCGGGCATCTTCCTCCATCAGCCGCTGCCGAAGGGGCGGCGCGTCGTGATCGTGTCCCAGGGCGGCGGTTGGGGCGTGATCGCGGCGGACGCCTGCGCCGAGGCGGGCCTCGACGTCATGCCGCTGCCGGAATCCGTGATGCGCGAGTTGGACGACATCCTGCCGTCATGGTGGAGCCGGAACAATCCGATCGACCTCGTGGCCAGCAACGACCTGAGCGCGCTGTCGCGCACGGTCGAGGCCGTGATCAAACACCCGGACGTGGATGCGGTGCTCCTGCTCGGCGTGGGCTACATCGCGAGCGCATTGTCGCGCTACGCGCTCTCGAAGCGCGCCCGCGAGCACGGGCTCGACAAGATGACGGAATTCGGCGCGAACATTGAAGTCGAGGAAGCGCGGCGGATCGCAGGATTCATCGAAACCTACAGGAAACCGCTGCTGATTGCGTCCGATTCGGTCCTGCTGGCCTACGGCGAGATTCCGAACGTCGTGATTCGCGAGTTCGAGCGGCTGGGCTGCTACATCTTCTCGAGTCCCGCGCACGTGGCGCGCGCGCTCGCGCATATGGCGGCGCGTCGGGAGTTCCTCGAAGGCACACCGCGCACGCGGCCGTAGTTCGCGCGGTCCGGCGCTTACGACCGCGCCAAGTCCGCCACTTTGACGGCGGCGATTACCTTCAGCGCGTCGCCGGGGAGGAAGGGCAGCACGCCCACGGCGCACGCGTGGAGCGGCGCCATGCCGAGGAAAAGCACAAGCCACGTCGCGCCCAAGATGTAGACACACAGTGACGCCGCGATCATGCCCGCGAGGGGCGCGCGGAAGCGCGTCACGATGTAGGGGGCCAGCACAAACGCCGCGAGGTATCCGACGGTCGCCATCGAGTGCGCCGCGAAGAGGGGTGTACCGGCGACGCCGAGCGTGAGATAGAGCGCGATGCCCGCCGCCGCGCGATGCCGCCCTACAAGAAAGGCGGCGGTCAGGGCTACGAACGTTTGCAGTGTAACGGGCACCGGCGAGAAGGGCAGGGGCAGGCGCGCCTGCGCGGCGACGGCCATCAGTCCCGCCACCGCGAGCACGTCGAGCGCCGCGCTCGACCGCGTCCGCACCGGTTCAATCGCGTCGTATCTGGCGAGGATCGTTTCCATGGCCGCGAAGTATACGTGGACCGACGCGGCCAATCAATGAAGAACGTGCACAACCGGCCAAGACGCCGTTGTCAGCGGCATCCGCAGTCGCCGTCCGCTATGGCCGCCGCATTTTCGCCAGCGCAAGCACGATCATGAAGCTGGCGCCCAGGAGGAACAGGTCGCCAAGTTGCTTCGGCAGCGACGACTTCCAGTCATCCTTGAACAGGGGACACAGGCCGCAGCACGGCGGTGGAGCCGTCTCGACTCCCGCCTGATTCAACGTCACGGTTTGTGGGCTGCCGTCCACGCCCGGCGCCGTAACCGTGATCACGCACGCGCGCTCATCCGCGCCGGTGTTCTCGTCGAACGTGACCGTCACGGTCGCGTTGGCCCCGGCGGCCAGCGCGCCTCCCGTGGGCGCGACGCTCGATACCCAGTCGCATTCCCACGCAAGCGACCAGTTCAACGGCCCGTTGCCGGCGTTCATCACGTTGAACGTGGCCGAACCGGCGTCGGCCTCGGCCGCAAGGGTCGCGGACGACACCGCGAGCGCCGGTGTTTCATCGCCCGCTTGGCTGAGGCCGATTGTCTGCGGACTGTTCACGGCGCCCGGCGCGTTTACTGTTATATTACAGCTTCGCGGCGGGCCGTCGAGGTTGCTCGCGTAATTCAATACGACGGTGATGCCCTGTCCCGCGGCCAAGGTCCCGCTCGTCGGGGCGAGGCTCGTGATCCACGAGCACGCGGCGTTCGCCGACCAGCTCATCGAGCCGCCGCCCGCATTGGCGACCGTGAACATCGCCACGCCCGCCTTGGCATCGACGATGGACGCAATGCCGCTGACCTGCAGCACGGGATCGCTGTTTGCCGCCTGGGCCACCGTGAAGGTCTTCGCGCCGTCCGCGGCGTCGGGCGCGGTCACAAGGATCGAGCAATTACGCGATCCACTCTGCGGATTCGCCGCGTATGCGACACTGACGAGGGTGCTTTGTCCCGCGGCCAGTGTGCCGCTTGTCGGCGAGATACCGGTTATCCAGCCGCAGTCCGTGCTCGCGCCCCAGCTCATGGGTGCGCTTCCCGTGTTGGTGACCGTGAACGACGTCGATCCCGCCTTATCGCTTACCGTGCGCGCGTTCGGCGCCACCGACAACACGGGCTGGCCGCTTTGACCCGCCTGCGTCACCGAAACCGTCTGCGGGCTTCCCACGGCGCCGGACGCGGCGACGGCGACCGTACAGGCCCGCGACGTTGCGTTCGCGTTCGCGCCGTAACTGGCCATAACCGTCGTGCTCTGGCCCGCGGCGAGACTCCCCGCAGAGGGGGAAACGCTCGTAATCCAACTGCATTGTTGTTGCGCGGACCAGTTCAGCGTGCCCGCGCCCGAATTTGTCACCGTGAAGGCAAACGTCCCCGCGTCGGCTTCGACGCCGTGCTCGAGCGGCGCCACGGACAGGACCGGACTGGCAAGGGACGCCTGCACCAGATTCAGCGTCTTCGGTCCGCCGGCGCCCGGCGCATCGATCAGGATCGGGCAGGTACGCGAAGCGTCCCCGCTGTTGGCCGCGTACAACACGGTAATCGTCGCCGTCTCTTTCGCGCCGAGTTGGCCGCTGCTCGGCGAAATGGAGGTCAGCCAGCCGCAAGCGTGACTGGCCGCCCAGACCATATTCGAACACCCTGAGTTCTTCACTGCGAAGGAGGTCCAACCGCTCGCGCTGCCTACGTTCAGCGTCGAAGGCGTTACGCTGAGGACAGGCGAACCGCCTTCCTCCTGGGAAAGCCGAATGGTCCGAGGCGAACCATCCACTTCGGGCGCCGTCACTCGAATATCGCATTGGCGTCTGCTGCAGACGGTATTGGCGAGGTGGACCACGCTTACCGAGGCGCTTTCATTGGCGCCAAGCGTGCCGCTTTCCGGGCTCAGCCCCAGCACCCAAGAGCACGTAGTTGCAGCCGCCCATTCCACAGTTCCGCAAGCCGTATTGGACACCTGGAACGTCGTAACGCCGAACGTCGCCGGCGCCGACAATAACGTCGTGCTCACGTCAAGAAACGATCTTGTGCTGCCGGCCTGATTGATAGTCCCGTACTTCTCTTTTGTCTGGCCCGGCGCGGTGAAATAGATACGCCCCGTGCGGGGATCGCAACTGGGGTTAGGCGAAACGCTGGCCTCGACCAGGACACGTTCGTCCCGCCGGAGGGTGCCGCTTGCCGGCGTGATATTCGTAACCCATGCGACGTCCTTGGAGGTGCCCCAATTCACATCGACGCAACTCCAGTTCCATATCTCAAATCCCACCGTGCCCGCATTCGCCCACACATTCCGCACGGTCGGCGCCACGCACATGTCCGGCGTAGTTCGCTTGCCTTGGTTCAGCCGTATGCCGCCGGGACTGCCGATCGCCCCGGGCGCCACAACCCCAATATCGCACGAGCGCGTGTCGCAACTATCGTTGTACGTGTACGTGATCACCACGGTCGCGGTTTCGAGCGCCGCCAGCGTGCCGCTCTCCGGCGACACCTGGGCCCAACTGCACGCCGACGCCGCCGTCCACTCAAGCACGTCGCATTCGCAATTCGTCACAAAGAAGCGGACAGTCCCGGATTCCCACCCGACGTCGAACTTGACGGGAGTCATGCAGAGCACCGGCACGCACGGCAGTTCACCCTCCTGTTCGACCTGGGCGGCCCGGAAAAACACCTGCGCGGCCGCCAGAGCGGGTCCGTGTGCCACATCCGTCCACGCGGGCAATGCCACAGTCAATAGAACGACGAACACCGCAGCTGGCGTCCAGCCCCCCTTTGTCGTTACACAGCCTGCACGAACACGGCGCATAATCATCTTCCTCCCTGCCCGGTCGCCCGAAAAACGCGACGCGGGTCAAGACTTGCGATACCCTGTGCACTGCGGCATTACCGCATGTTTCATGGTAGTAGGATTCGCGCGAATTGTCAAGAATTTTCGGCGGGGAATCTGAAAAGCCAAGGTTTTTCCGTGATTGTTCGAGCAATGTGCTCTGCCGTCCGGGCGCCGCGCCGTCATTTGGGGGGAGACGCCCCTCACTGTTTCCGAGCACCTGATTGCCGGGCTTTCCGGTTGAGCGTGTCAGATCTTGAAGGCCTCGTGGACACCTCCGTATTTGATGGTGTCCAGGCGAGGCACGGAATAGGTGCCCATATGGAGTTGATCGAAGATCGAGACGTCGGTCACGGCCTCTCGGGCCTGCTCAAGCGTAATCTTCCCCTGCTTGTATAGGTTATACGCATATTTCTCGAACACGAAGGAATGCGTCACGGCCTGCTGCATGCCGATGCGGATCAGGTCCGTGTTCCCCAGCTTAATGCCGTCCGATATCGGCTTGATATCCTTGAACAGCAATTCGAGCACCGGAATGCGCCCGCCGCCTATCCGCGGGATCAGCCGCTGGCAGATGACGCATTGAATCGAATCGTACAGTTGCAGCCGGACCAAATCGCGCTCAATCGGGTCGAAGAAGCTGATGATGCGGTTCACGACCTCGCTGGCCGTATTCGAGTGCAACGTGCTGACTACGAGATGGCCCGTCGCCGCCGCGTTGATCGCCGCGCGGATCGTGTCCGGGTCCCGCATCTCGCCGATGAAGATCACGTCCGGGTCATGGCGCAGCGCGCCGGTGACGGCCTCGTAGAACGTGGTGACGTCCGTGCCGAGGCTGCGCTGGGACACGATCGACTTTTTGTCCGTGTGAACGTATTCGACCGGGTTCTCGATGGACAAAATGTGAAGCGACCGGTGCGTGTTAATCCAATCGATCAGCGCCGCGGCGGTGGTCGATTTGCCGCTGCCGGTCATGCCCGTGACCAGGACGAGTCCCCGTTGCAGACTCGCCAGCCGCACCATGGCATCCTCGGGGATGTTGAGTTCCTCGAAACTCGGGATGACCTCGGGCAGAAAACGGAACGTGCAATGCGGCGCGCCCGCCTTCATGAACGCCGACACGCGCGAATAGCCGAGACCGACCTGATGAAAGTTGAAACTCGCTTGCTTCTGGCTTTCGAACTCGTCCCAATGTTCCGCGGGCGCGATCTCCTTGATTAGCGCCCGTATCTGCTGGGCGGACAGCGGGCCGAGCAATTCCGAGTGGTGTATTTCGTTGTCGACCCGAAAGATCGGCGGATGCCCCGGAGATAGATGGACGTCGCTCGCCCGGTATTTCACCATCGCCTGAAAGAGCAGTTCGACGCTGATGCGGTCGATGCGATAGTGGTCGCCCACCACCCGCCAGACCTCGGGCAGCGTCAGGCTCTTCGAGACGGTGTCAATGGCTTCCCGCGTGTGGTCGTTCGCGGTCTGCCCTTCCGGCGGAAAACGAAGCGTTACCTCCCCGTCCTGCTCCGCCAGCGCGCATGCGTCGCCCAACGACTTAACGACCTCGCGAATCGCCTGCTTTCGTTGGTCGCTGACGCGAAGGCGCAGTGTGTATTCCTCGAACTCGCCCTCGAACTCGGGCCGGCTCGCGCGCAGCTCCACCCGCTCCGTGCGCGCCATCACCTCACGCGGAATACCCTCGGTCTGTCGGAGATGCTTCTCGACCAAGTCGACGACGTCCCGCAGGCTCTGCTGATGGCCCGTACCGAGTACTACCTCTTTCATAAACGACCCCCTCTTTGCGGCCAGCGTTCTCCGGGCCGGCGCTTTGCGTACGACAACGCCCCGCCCGTATTGCGGCCACGGTCATCGCGTTCATCATACACGGAGTCCCCAGCGGAATCAAAGAGGCAAGGGTCTTGCTTAGACTTCGTTGAATTCAACAAATTCTTTGTTTCAGGCGCCCTTGGTGCGGCGCACGGGGCTGTACGGGGCGCGCCGACTGTTCAAACTGAAAATATGTCCTCTGTTTGACAACCCGCGGCCATCTTTGCTAGCCTGTATTTCCCCTCGCTGGATAGTTTTTCTGTAGCGCCGTGGGGCTGCGTTCCCGGTCCGGACCATGAAGTCCCAAAGGGAATTACGCAATGTAGTGTGCCCGTGACGGCGTGAAATGTGGTTAGAACCCGTGCGGTGGGGGGTGCGCCTTGCAGAGCGCAATATGCGGTCTGAAGTCTGCGATCCGTTCCCGCCGGCGGCGCCGGCGCGGGGCACACTTGAGGTATGGGATTCCCGCGGTCGCGCGGAGCGTGCCCGCGGAGGCGGGTCGAAGGGAGTATCAAAAATGCCCAAAGTCCTCGCACTGGATGGTCTGAGCGAAGAGGGCCTTGAGGTATTCAAGGCCGCCGGGTTCGAATTGGACGTGAAGCCGCCGCAGAAGCCCGGCGAACTGGCGGCGATAGTGGGGGAATACGATGCGCTCGTGGTGCGCAGCGCCACGAAGGTGACGGCGGAGGCGCTGATCAATCCGGGCCGCCTGAAGGTCATCGGGCGCGCCGGCGTGGGCACCGACAACATTGATAAGAACACCGCGACCCAACAGGGCATCGTCGTCATGAATGTGCCCGGCGGCAACACGATTTCGACCTGTGAGCACACCTTCGCCTTGCTGCTTGCGCTCTGCCGCAACATTCCGCGGGCCCACGCCTCGATGGAGGCGGGCCGCTGGGACCGCAAGCTGTTCATGGGCGCGGAATTGCGCGGCAAGACCCTCGGCGTGGTGGGCGTCGGCCGCATCGGCGGCGAAGTGGCGAAGCGCGCGCTCGCCTTCGAAATGAAGGTGCTGGCCTTTGACCCGCTGCTTACGCCGCTGAAAGCCGAAACCCTCGGCGTGGAACTGGTCAACTTCGAGGAACTGCTCTCGCGTTCGGACTTCATCACCATTCACGCCCCGAAGACCGACAAGACGCTCAACATGGTCCGCGCCGAACACTTCCGGCAGATGAAGCCCACGTGCCGGATCATCAATTGCGCGCGCGGCGGCATTGTCAATGAGCGGGACCTCGCGGAGGCGCTGCGCGACAAGACTATCGCGGGCGCGGCGCTGGACGTGTATACGGCCGAGCCCTTCGAGGACAATCCCTTCCTCGGGCTCGACAACATCGTCATGACGCCGCACCTGGCCGCCTCGACCGACGAGGCGCAGTTGTGTGTCGCCGTCGAGGTGGCCCAACAGATCGTGGACTACTTGAAGACGGGGGCCATCGTAAATGCGGTAAATGTGCCCAGTCTCGATCGGGAGACGCGCAAGTCGCTGCAACCGCTCCTGTACCTTGCGGAGCGGCTCGGGACCTTTCAGGCCCTCTACACGGACGGGGCGCCAACGTCCATCGAGATTACTTACAGCGGCGACCTCGGCGTTACGGACACCTACCCGATTACGGCGTCGGTGTTGACCGGCTTTCTCACGCCGTCGGTCGAGACCGTCAACATGGTCAGCGCGCCGACGCAGCTCGAGGCGCGCGGCATCGATTGCAGCGAAAAGCGGAGCGCCCACGACTCGGATTACGCCTTCGAGATTGGCGTCACCGTGGTCACGGATAAGGAAACCCATGAGATCAAGGGCACCCTGTTCCAGAACAAGGACCCGCGTATCTGCAGTATTGACGGCATGCGCGTGGACGCGAAACCGGAAGGGTGCATGTTGCTTTGCCACAACGAAGATAAGCCGCTGGTCGTCGGCAGAATCGCGACCATCATCGGCAATGCGGGCGTCAATATCGCCAACATGGTGTTGGGCCGCGACAAGCGCGGCGGCCAGGCGCTCACGTTGCTCAACCTCGACCAGCCGCTTTCGGACGAGGCGCTCGCGGACGTCAATCGCGTGCCGCACATAATAAACGCCCGGCTGCTCGTGCTGCCGGATTCCGAGTAACCACGCGCGATCACGCGCACAGGCGGGGAGAATTATGACGACGTACACACACATCCGACCTCCGGAAGGCGAAAAGATCGCCGTGCGCGACGGGGCCATCGTCACGCCCGACAATCCCATCATCGGGTTTATCGAGGGCGACGGCACCGGACCGGATATATGGCGCGCATCGCAACCGGTCTTCGACGCGGCGGTGAAGCACTGCTACGGCGACGCGCGCAGGATCGCCTGGATGGAAGTGTACGCGGGCGAGAAGGCGAACCAGGTTTGCGGCAGCTACTTCCCCGAGGAGACTCTCGACGCCGTACGCGAGTACGGCGTGGCGATCAAGGGGCCCTTGACCACGCCCGTCGGCGGCGGCTTCCGCAGCTTGAACGTGTCGCTGCGCCGCGAACTGGACCTGTACGCCTGCGTGAGACCGGTCCGCCATTTCCCCGGCGTGCCCAGCCCCGTGCGCGCGCCGGAGAAGATCAACATGATCATCTTCCGCGAGAACACGGAGGACGTCTACGCCGGATTCGAGCTTAAGGCGGGCACCCCCGACGCCATTAAACTGCGCGAATTCTGCGAGCGCGAGTTTGGATGGAAAATCCGTCCGGATTCGGGGCTCGGCCTCAAGCCGATTAGCGAGACCGGATCGAAGCGGCTTATCCGTGCGGCGATTCGTTACGCGCTGCGGCACGGCCGCAAGTCGGTCACCTTTGTCCACAAGGGGAACATTCAGAAGTACACCGAGGGCGCCTTCCGCCGCTGGGGTTACGAACTTGTGCGCGAGGAGTTCGCCGACGCGGCGGTATCCTGGGACGATTGCGACGGCGAACCCGGCGACAAGCTCCTGGTGAAGGACACCATCGCCGACATCTTCCTGCAGCAGATTCTCACGCGCCCCCTCGAGTTCGACGTGGTCGCGACCATGAACCTGAACGGGGACTACGCCAGCGACGCGCTGGCGGCGCAGGTCGGCGGCATCGGCATCGCGCCGGGCGCGAACATCAACTACGACACGGGCATCGCCATCTTCGAGGCGACCCACGGCACCGCCCCGAAGTACGCGAACAAAGACAAGGTAAACCCGAGCAGCGTGCTGCTCTCCGGCGTCATGATGTTCGAGTACCTCGGTTGGACCGAAGTCGCGGAAGCCGTCACCGGCGCGCTCACGCGCACCTATGCCTCGAAAGTGGTCACGTATGATTTCGCGCGGCTCATGGACGGTGCGACGAAGGTAAAATGCAGCGAGTTCGGGCGGGCCGTCATCGATAATCTGTGACGCGCGCCTTGACGCGGCGGTCCCGGAACGCCACAATACCCCCCAACACGGGGAAGCGCGAGTATGCGGCATGACGGCGAAGGCAATTCGAACGGGCGGCCCGCGTCAGGAACCTCTGATTTCTCCTGCTCGGTCGCTCCCGGCGGCGCGGAGTTCGATGCGCGCCTGGCGGCCTTGTTTCGGTATGCGCAGGTGGGCCGCTGCGTAAACGGCGTCGCCCATGATCTCAACAATTATCTTGGGGCGGTCATGGCCTACGCGGAGTTGTGCACGTTGGAGGAGGGCCTGACCTCCGAATGTAACCGCATGCTCGGCGAAATCATCGGCGGTATACAGAAGGCCAGCGCGCTCGTGAACGCGCTTACCGGCGTCGCGCGCAAGGAAACCACGCGGATCGCCATGGTCGACCCGTCCTTGGTCGTGCGCCACGTGCTCGAACTCAACGCCTACACGCTCAAGACGGCCCGCATCCCCGTCGAGACGCGCATCGAGGAAAACGTCCCTTGCGTGCCCGGAAACGCCCCAAATCTCGAACTGGCGATTTCCTACCTGGTGCTGAACGCGATCGAGGCGCTCGACGCCATGCCGGACCGCCGCCTCTTTGTGGGACTGTGCCGCGGCGCGGATGCCGTCGAAATCGCGGTGAAAGACTCGGGCCCGCCTATTCCCGAGCCGCTTCGGGAACGCATGTTCGACCCGTATGTCACCACGAAGCCGGCGCCGCACCTGGGTCTCGGCCTCTTCGTGGCGCGGGCCATTGTCACGCGCCACGCGGGCACGCTCCATTACGCGCCTGAAACCGGATTCACCATTACCCTGCCGTCGAAGAACGGGCTTGTCCCTGAGTGATCGCCGATCCCCGCGTGCCCGGGTACTGACGAGCGCGGGTCTGAACCGCAAGTCGCCTCAGGGCGCCGAGGCGACTTCGTAGACCACGCGCACCCGCACCGTGCAAGACACCTGCCGCAGCGTCGGCTGGATGCCCCGCACCTCCTCGGCCTGATCCCAGGAGACCTCGACGACGTTGACCGCGCTCACGGCGTAGATGCCCGTCTTGAGCGCGGCGGCGACGGCCTCCGCGGTGGGATAAGCCTGCTCCGTCGCTTTCGCCACAGCGGACCGGATCAGCGTGTCCGGGTTCTGCATCGTAAAGAAGGGGCCCTCGATGAGGAATCCCGACGCCTCCGCCAAGTCCGCCAACTTGTCGCACAGGGCCGCGAACTGTTGGGGGCCGGTCTCGACGCTGGCGAAATTGCTCATATGAAAGCGCAATCGTGCGGCCGCTGTCACCTCGGGGTGGTTCACGTCCGGCACGGCGGCCGCGCGAAACTCGATATCATTCGGCGCGAGCGAGCGCGCCGCAAGCGCCTCGCGCAGCCGCGTTTCGAAGGTGATGGTTTCATTCATGCTTTCGATGATGGTGTCTTTCTCGACGACCGAATGCATCCAGAACTCCGCGAAGGTGGGCGCGGCAAAGACGGTGGCCTTGCCCTCACACTCGATAACGGGTATGGGCGGATCCTGGGCCGACGCCAAGAACGACCACGCCCACAGCCCGCAAACACCAACGAAGCCGTACCGCATATCCTGATCTCCTTGCCCCCCTTGCATCCTTCCGTTTCGTGCTCGTACTCCTACTCCTACTCGTACTCGTACTCGACCGAACGGGTCCGTCAGCGCCGCTTGTACCGTCGTTTCAGCGTGTATTCTCATTCCCTGCGGCAGAGTCCGCGAGTTTCATGACCACGGGAACAACTCCCGCAACTCGTCGCGCGTCGGTTGACGCCCGTATTCGCAAACCTCGAACAACTCCGCGTAACGCACTGCGGCGGCTCGATCCGCTCCGTACCACGTCGTCAGGGCGTCCCGAGCCCGTTCCGCCGGCGCCGTGAAAAAAGGGTCCCACGTGGCGCGCAGAAAGGCACGGCGTCCCTCCGCGTCTTCGGGAACCTCATTGGCCTTGCCTTCAAGCCACGGCAGCCATTCATACACCTGCGACGCCATGGCATCGAGCATGGCCCACTTGACCTCCATGACGTCGTCCACGTCCACTGCCACGTCGGGCCGGAACGGCGCCGGCTTCTCGAACGAGTCCATAAGGTGGAAAAAGACCGGATTGTGACGGAGCGCGGGCGCGTCGGGGCAGAAGTGGGGGACGGTGACCATGAACGCCGCATCCTGCACGACCATCGCCGTGTAACGGTGGTCCGGGTGGTAGTCCCAAGGGCGGTGCGTCATCACGAGGTCCGCCTCGAATTCGCGAATGAGTCGGACGATGCGCTTGCGCGCCTCAAGCGTGGGCATGAACTCGCCGTCGTGATAATCGAGCACGATTTCGCTGACGCCGGCGATCTCCGCACTCCGCCGCGCCTCGACGGCACGCCGTTGCGCCAGGGGGCCGCCCGCGGTCAAATGGTGCCCCACGTCGCCGTTCGTCGCCGATACGAACAGTACGCGATGCCCCAGCCGCGCCCATTTTACCGCGGTGCCGCCCGCGAAGAACTCCGCGTCGTCCGGGTGCGCGCCAATAATCACGACGTTCATGAGGACAACTCGTCCCTCTCCCCTTGGGTGAGGGGCAGGGTGAGGGGCTTCGTTGTGGCCGGTCTCCCGACCGAGCCACCGGCTCGACCACGCGCTACGCGTGGTCTCCAACCCCATTCCCTCTCCCCTTGGGAGAGGGGTAGGGTGAGGGTGTTCTCCGCCGCGCCTTCAAAGACGACTCGGACGGGATTGGTTTGGATGGCGCTGCTGGTGTCGTTCGGAAGGGCCGCGGCCGTCTCCGCGTCGACGGCGTCGACATCGGTGCCCGGCGGCAGCAACAACAACTCGCCGGTCGTGTGCAGCAACATCGATTCCGGCGGCTCGTCGAGCCCTTCGAGCGCGTTCACGCGAAACGATCGCGGCGGACCACCCGGTTGCGCCATGGTTTCCGGCAGATGCGCGTCTTTGCCCAAGACCGTGCCGAATCGCGCCAGCGGTGTCTCCTCTTCGCCGATGGCCCGCATCGCGGTGCAGCGCAGCGCGACAGGCCGGGACGGAAACCCGATGGTCGAGGATACCGTGTACTCGATCCACAATTCCGCCGGCGCCGGGGGCCGAACAGTGATGGTGCTCATCACCACCACCTTGTTACGGCCTTCGAGATTGTCCACCGTGACGTTGGGCGCGGAACCCGGCGCAAGCCGCCCTTCGATCGCGATTGCCGATTCGGCATCGCCGATGTCCATTTCCCGAGGCGCGACCACTACGTCCTCGACGGGCGGCGCGGGCGGCGGCGGCGTCACGGGTTTGTTGCCGCACGCCTGAAGCAGCGCCACTGGCAGGATACTCAGCGTAAGAAATCGCAACGCCGCCATAATGCCCTCCCGATGATCTCAACCTGATTTCGGCTTAACGCGGTTATTGGGGGTCCAATAATACCACGAGCCAACCGCGACGTGCTTCCTGCTTCCGGCATGCTGATCGGGTCAAGCGCAGTAACGCCGCGCTGTCCCCGCCAACGCGCCGGGATCCGTCGGCATGGCGTGGGTCAAGTCTTCAGGAGCGGCAACATGCGCTTGAACTCCGGCGTGCCCGCCATGCGCAACAGCTCGAATATGGCCATCTGCGTCGTGACTAGACGGACGCCTTCCTGTTCGATGCGTCGTATGCCGAGCTTGTGCTCGGCTTCGTGCATCGAGACGGTCGCGTCGACGGCCACGTAGGGTTCGTAGCCCCGCTCCTTGAGACCGAGGGCGGTTTGCATCACGCAGATATGCGTCTCCATACCAAGGACGAGCGCCTGGCGGCGGCCCGTGGCGCGCAGCGCCTCGCGAAAGGCGTCGTTGGCCGCGCAATTGAATTCCAGCTTGCTGATGCGGGGGACGTCGCCCAGGACCCCGGCGATCTCTTGATTCGTACCGCCCAGTCGCTCCGGATTCTGCTCCGTCACGATCACGGGCAGTTCAAGGCACTTGGCGGTCTCAATGAGTTTTCCGGTATTGCCGAGGAACGCCTTGACAACTTCCGGGGCGTCTTTCGGCATCAGAACATCCTGGACATCGACGACTACCAGGACGGCTTGTTCACGATCAAGCATAATTCACCTCGTTTCTTCCCGCAGTTCGCGCAAGGACAATACCCGCGCGCGGGAGATCATGCCAGACCGACGCCGGCGATGCCAAGGTGTGGCTTGATGTGCCGTTTCCGCGATGGGTGTTGGTGCGCGGATACCCGGAACACGGCGCGGCAGTCGAGCAAAGGGGAGTACAGAAGGTTGGCCGGCGATTGGCAAGTCGCCGCTGCGCGTGTCACGCTTGGGCGGATTTTCGCTTTCGCCGCTTTCGCTCTTTCAGGGCGTTTGCCTTGTAGAAGAGCGCGGGCTCGATAATCGGGTCGTGCAGCCCCTCGGTTTCCACGTCGCCGTAGCTTACCCGGCCCCGATACGTCCGGTTCGACAGAATGATCGCGATGGCCTGCCGGGACCACTTGTTCCCCTTGCGGGTCATGACATTCTTCGCGTGCAGGTAATCGACGACTTTGCCTGTACTGCGCGTGTTCAGGTACTCGCGGAAGATCATGCGCACCACTTCCGCCTCGCGGTCATCCACGAGCAAGGGTTTCTCGCCGATGTTCCCGCGCCGATACCCGTACGGGGCGGGACCCGTCCCATAGCGGCCCTGCTGGACCGCCGTGAGCTGGCCTCGCTTCACCTTGACCCCATGACCGACCCGGACGCCGCCGTCCGTCGTTGTCGCAGGGGCTCGGGTCGCGTTTCTTGTCTCGACTCCGGTAGCCATCTCGTCTCGTTTGCGCGCCAACACACACGCTCCGTACCTGTCGTGCCCGCATCCCCAACACCGTGACGCTACTCCACCCGGCGCGCACGACGTACTCGCGCCAACCACTGAAACAGGACTATCCGCACGGGCACGCCCGCCACGACGTCCGTGCCGGCAAACAGTTTACTTCTTGGCCCAAGGTTTCAGAGTTTACACCTTTAGTCTACGCGATAGACGAGAATATGTCAAGAGTTAACCTGGCAGTTTTGCCCCCTTGAGACGCGTTCTTTGCCGCGTCAATAGACATTGCCGCGGTGCCTGGGGCCGTCCACCGCGAGGCACCAACAGAGCGGGACGCATAGTCCGCAAGTAGAAACACTCCCCCCGTTTGGTCCGCGGCACGAGTCTTCTAATGGGCGCGCGTGCTTCTTCGGACGGGTCGTGCCGCAGATCGGCCTCATTTCCCGGGGCCGCACACCCCGCGTGCGGCCCCACGCATAACGACGTGCGGAGATCCGGCGCCCCGTCCGTCCGCGCGAGAACCGGCTACTTTTTCTTCTTCGAGCGCGAGAGCTGGAGCACGCTGGCCGGCGTCGGGCCGTAAGGCGTGCCGGCGACCGTCTGGCTCTTCGACACGATCTCGTTGATCTCGCTCGACGTCAGTCCGGCGGCTTTCGCTTCGGATATGACCTCGTAGATCCGGCCGATAATCCGTTTGCGGACGTCTTCGCGGCACCGCTGCTCGATTCCCTTGTTGATGAAGACGCCCATGCCGCGGCGCGTATACAGCAGCCCCATTACCTCGAGGTCCCGATAGGCCTTGGCGACCGTGTTGGGATTCACGTTGAGTTGCTCGGACAACTCCCGTACGCTCGGCAACTGATCGGTGGGCTTTAGCCGCCCCGAGGCGATGGCGAACTGCACGTGATTCTCGATCTGCACGTACACGGCCACGCTGCTGTTGATATCGATGCTCGACAGCATGCTCAGTACGTCCCGCGTGTCTTTGCGCAACCCCTTTACGTTCATGACAGTCCTTCCTCCTGTTTTGGCGTTTCTCGCCGCCCTCTTTCCCTTGCATGTCTTGCCCGTGGAAACTTCTGCTATACTCTCCGCAGTCAGGCACGCGCGCTTGTAGCCCTTAGTCTATCGGTTTAAGAAAAGGAAGTCAAACCGACAGGGACATTTATAGTATCCGCCTTGTGGCCACCTCCAGAATCACAGAACGGAAGATGTATGTTTTCAGTACAGTCGGGTGAAGTGAGATAGGAATGCAGCGCTTGAAATACCTCGCCCCAGTCCTTTCGGTTCTCCTGGTGGCCGGCGGCTGCGCCGGCACCGTAGCGCCAACCATGACACCGGACCAGACGCGCGCGGCGGCCGTGGAAACGCCTGAAAAGACCGCCGCTTCGACGCCGGCGCCCCCAAAGGACACGCGGCTGGCGGGCAGATTAACGATTGATGTCGCCGACGTGCTCGAGAAGCCGCTCGATACGCGGGTGGACCTCGTGAATCTCGACGGGTTTGGCCCCACCGTGTTGCGCGCGCCCGAAGGGAAAAGGCCCGTAACGCCGCCCGCGGGAAATTACCGGGCATATGTGCACGTCATGGATGGAACCGTGCCGATACTGGTTTCCGTCCGCGATATCGTTATTCCGTCGGACGGTGCGGCGGCGTTCTTGCAGGTGCGTGTTCTCGAGGGCGCGACCGGCACGCGGCCCTTGCGCTCGTTCGATTTCGACGGGGACCTCGCGCTGGACCGGGTCGAAGAAGAGTGCGGCACCGACCCGACGAATCCCGGCAGCGTTCCCGGGCGGCCCATGATACCAAGGGTCAACAAGGCCCTGTCGTCACAGGCAGGTTGGTACCGGGGCGAATTGCAGGCCTATTCTTCTTACAGTCACGGGGGGGAAAGCGTAGCGGAATTGGTCCGGCGCGCGGAGGCTTCCGGACTTGACTTCCTGGCCGTCACGGACCGGGGAACGGTGCAGGCGGCCCTCGACCCCGCCTTCACGTCGGAAAGGATCGTGTTGATCCCGGCCCTCGAGTGGGGCAATGAAGATACTGGAATAGCGTTGATTTACGGCCCCCGGACGCTTCCCGACCCTCCCGGCGCCATCGAGGCGGCCCAGGCGGACTGCCTGCGCGTACAGGCGCAGGGCGGTATCTTCGCGGTGGCCCGGCCCTGTTTCCCGACCTCCCCGTGGCAATGGAACCTCAGCTTCGTCAACGCGGTCCAGGTCTGGTCCCGCGCATGGCGCGAGGTCCCGCCGATGTCGTTGGACAATTTGCGCGAGGCGCTGAAGATTCGCGACGAAGGAGGCAAGCTAATCTATTCGGTCGCCGCGGCCGCCGCAATCACTTCGCATTCGGCCAACGCGCAGGCGGCGCAGTTCTGGGACTATGAACTCGTTCGCGGGCTGAAGGCGTGCGCCATCGCCGGCAGCGGCACGGCGAGTCCGAAAGTGCCCATGGGCCGCCCGATCACCTATGTGTATGCCCGCGAGAAATCGCTCGAAGGCATCCTCGAGGGCCTGCGCCTCGGGCGCACGTTCGTCTCTTCCGGGCCGGACGGCCCCCGAATCGTCTTCAACGCGGATGTCATGGCCGACGGCAAGGTGGACGTCGGTATCGGCGGTACGATTCCGCTGGGGCTCGAAACCCTGTTCGAGGTGAACATTGTCGGCGCCGCCGGCAAGAAGATGCAGGTGCTGCAAAGCGGTCGCACGATCATCAGCAAGGTAATCGAGGGCGACAACTTCTTCTTCCGTTTTCCGCAGCGGCCCAAGGCAAACTGCAACTATCGGGTGCGCGTCACGGCGCCCGCGGACGCAAAGACCGGCTTTGGACCGCTCGAAGTGCTGGCCATGAGCAGTCCGATCTATGCGCAGGACATTATCGAGGGCCTGTTCTGGCAGGACCCGAACTTGTATCTGGACGAGAAGAACTGGATTCCGGCGGACCGCTATGATCCCGTGCCCAAAGGCCAGGAGTGGCGGGTGCCCGTCGAGCAACCGCCGCTGAAGCCAGTGCCACTCAACCGCTGAACGGCGCGCCGCTCTCTTGCGCGCCGGGCCGCGAAAACGCGGGCGACGCGAAGAGGTAATGCCCGGCCTGCACCTCGTAGACCGCCCGGCCGTCTTCCGCGCGCAGGAACCGCACGCCTTCGGCCTCGGCGGCGGACTTGCCGCCTTCGGTGACCGCGTCCGCGTCCTTCGCGGGGACATACGCCGTGGCGGAGGCATTCGGCGGTACGGTCACGCGCCACGTGAACGCGTCACCCTCGATGCGCCATTCGCTGAAGACCACTCCGTGCGGCGTGAGACGCGACGCGCGGACGTGTGTCAGGTCGCCGACCGGCACGGGTTTCATGGCCAGATGCTTGAACGCGGGCTGGTCGAGCCGGATGCCCGCAAGGTACTCGTGGAACCAGATATTGAGGTCGCCGATCAGCATCACGTGGTTGTGCGAGTTCATCGCCGGGTCGGCGGTGTCGCCGTTCCAGAGTTCCCAGATGGTCGTGGCGTCCTTGCTGATCATGTATCCCCAACTCGGGTAGCCCGTCTGCGTCGCGATGGTGTAGGAAAGGTCGGGGCGGCCATGATCGGAGAGGACGCGGTTCAGCCATTGCCCGCCGATGAGGCCCGTGCCGATGTGCCCGTGCGTCTCGTTCTCGATCTTGTCCACAAGGCGGTCGAAAACCCGCTGCTCGAAGCCTTCCGGTACGAGCCCGAACGCCAGCGGCAGTACGCACGTCGTTTGCGCGCCGTTCGCGTATTGGGCCGTCTCCGGGTTGAAGAACTTCTTGTTGAACGCGGCCTTCATCGCCTCCGCCCGCTCCGTGAACCCAGCGGCGTCCTCCGACTTGCCGAGCATCGTCGCGTACTTCGCCATGAGCGTGAGGTCCCAATAGAAGTACGACGTGCCAAGGAAATCCCCCGGCGTCTTGCGGGCCGGGTCCTGCGAGTGGATCAGGTGCTGTTCCTCGGGCGGCACGCACCAATCGCCGTAGTTGTCCCGAGGCATGATCCCGTCTTTGTCGATGTAATGCGTCATCCATTCGATCCACCGCTTCATCGCGGGGTACCGCTCAGCGATAGTGCGTGTGTCGCCGTACATCTCATAGAGCATGTTCGGCACGATGATAAAGCTGCTGGGCCAGGTCACGTTGTCGTTATAAAGCGGCCAGTAGGCGGGGCACACGTCCGACACGCTGCCCTTCTCGTTCTGCGCGTCCGCCATGTCGCGCACCCACTTGGCGTACAGCGCGGAGATGTCGAAGAGATAGCTCTCGCCGCGCGATTCCTCGGACCGGTCCCCGAGCCACCCGAGGCGCTCGTCGCGCTGGGGACAGTCCGTCGGCATGCTGTGGTAATTGCCGCGCGTGCCCCAATAAATGTTGCGGTAGATGCGGTTGAGCAGGTCGTTCGAGCACGTGAACGCGCCCGCGCGGGTCAAGTCGTCGTGAACCGCGCGCCCCTCGATGGCGTCGAGCGTCGGCGTGCCGGGAAATCCCGTCACTTCCACGTAGCGAAACCCCTGATAGGTGAAGCGCGGCTCGTACACCTCGACGCCCGCGCCCTTCAGCGTGTAAACGTTGGTCACCATGGCCGAACGGATATTGTCCATGTACAGCGATCCGTCGGGATGCACCGTCTCGGCGTGCCGCAGTCGGACTTCCGCCCCGCGCGGGCCGCTCACGATCAGCCGGCTCCAGCCGACCATGTTCTGGCCCATGTCGTAGACGTGGACGCCCGGGGCGGGACTGGTCATAGCGACGGGCTTGATCGTCTCGATGACGCGGTTGGGCGGGATGTCCTCGGCGGAAAGCGCGCCGCCCGGCGCCTCGACGACCGCCGCCTGTTCCCACGAGGCGTCATCGAAGCCGGGCCGGTTCCAGCCGTCGAGTTCCCTGCGTGCGTCGTATTCCTCGCCGTCATAGATGTTGTTTGCGCGGATGGGGCCCTCTGTCGTTACGCGCCACGATCCGTCGCTCACGACTTCCGCGACCGCGCCGTCGGCGTACTCGATGCGGAGATGGAACAGCATCTTCGGGAAGCCGAAGGTCCGCATGTTCGTGGGGACCTTCGTCCGCGGCGCCCAGAAGAGCCCGTTCCCCAACCACACGCCCACCGCGTTCGCCCCCTCGCGGAGCCGGTCCGTCACGTCATACGCGACGTAGAACACACGCTTGTTGTATTCCGTGCAGCCCGGCGACAGCACGTGGTCGCCCACCTTCGCCCCATTCAGGTACAGTTCCGAAAGCCCGAGACCCGAGAGGTAGGCCGTGGCGCGCGACACGGGCTTCTCGACGGCGAATGCCTTGCGCAACTGCCGCGCAGGCAGCCGGCGGCTTTCGGGCTCCGCCTTCGCTTCGTCTTCCTTCTCGATGCCGATCCACCGGGCGCGCCACGCCGCTTCGTCAAGGATGCCCATGCTCCAGCAGGCCGGCTCGCTCCATACTGTCGCGGCGCTGTCCTTGTCCCAGACCCGCACCTTCCACCAGCACCGCTGATGCGACGCAAGCGCCTTGCCCGCATACGCGACGTGAATCGACTGGTCGGAATCGACTTTCCCTGAGTCCCAGAGGTCGCCCTCGTCCCGCGCCAGCAATTCCGGCGACGATGCCACCAGCACCTGATACGCCGTCTGCCGCTGCCCGCGCTGCGCCGATTGCAGTATCCACGCCAGGCGCGGCTGCGCCGCGGCGATGCCGTGCGGATCGCGCAGATACTCGCACGTGAGGTTCGCCAAGGTCACGGAACTCGCCGCGCCCGCCACATTCCCGAAGACCAACAAGCTGATACCGACAACGCTCGCCATGAGTCTCCCTCCGACAAAGTTCTTTTGCTGTGCAGGGGCGAGGCATTCCTTGCCCCTGCCGCCTGAATCCGTCTGGCAAGCAGCATACCGAAATTTCATGTGCTTTTCGAGAAAATGCGGCGCGCTTCTTGTCTTGGCCATTGGTGCTTCCGTTTCCCTTGATTTCCCGGATGCCGCATCGACAGAATCCCGGAAGAAGGAGTTGGTTCTGATGAAGATATCGAGAACGGGTCTTCGTGCGTGTGCGCTGCTATTGCTGGCGTCGCCCACAATCACAGGGGCTGAAGTCGCCCCGCTGCCGCCGCCGAAGCATGGCGGCGTGTACGTGGTGGCGCATCGCGGCGCGCACGACGGTATCCCCGAGAACACGCTGGCGGCGTACCGGCGCGCCATCGAACTAGGCGCGGACTTTGTCGAGATCGACCTGCGGACGACGAAGGACGGCGAACTCGTCAGCATCCACAACGACACGGTGGACGCCTACGTGGACGACGTGCGGGGGCGCGTGGCGGACATGACGCTCGAGGCGTTGCGCGCCCTTGATCTCGGCGCGCGCTTCGGCCCCGAGTACGCGGGCGAACGCATCCCGACCTTCGAGGAAATCCTGGCGCTCTGCAAGGGCAAGATCGGCATCTACCTCGACATGAAGCACGCGGACGCCGCGCAGGCACTCGCGCTTATCCGCAAGTACGACATGGAACGACACGTGCTGTGGTACGCCGGGGCCGCGCAACTGTCGCAGGTCGTGGCGTTGTGTCCCGAGTGCATCCCCATGCCGGACCCGGGCGTCGAGGCCCTGCTGCCGATGGTGCTCGAACGGCACAAGCCGCGCGTGGTCGCGGCGGTCTGGCGGGGCTTCTCGAAGACCTTCGTCGAGACGTGCCACGCGGCGGGCGCCATCGTGATCGTCGACGAGAGCGATCCCTCCTGTTGGGAACAGGCGCTCGCGTGGGGCGCGGACGGCATCCAGACGGACCATCCGGCGGAGTTGATTGCGTTTCTTGAAAAGCGCGCGCGGGAGTAATTCATGGAATATTCGGATCGGGTCTTGCTTGCGTTCGAGCGCATGTTCGAACTCCATCGGCATCAACGGCGCAAGATGAGCGGTGCGCCGTATATGACACATTTGCTTTCGGTGGCGGCGCTTGTCGGTGAATACGGGGGCGACGAGGATCAGTTCATCGCCGCGCTCTTGCATGACGCCGTCGAGGACGCGGGCGGACGCGCGACGTTTGAGCGGCTGCGGGCCGAGTTCGGCGACCGCGTCGCCGACTATGTCTGGGCGTGTAGCGACAGCGCCGAGGACCCGAAGCCGCCGTGGCGTCCGCGCAAGGAGCGATACCTTGCTCATCTGCGGGAGGCGCCGCCCGATGTCAGGTTGATCTCCGCTGCGGACAAGCTGCACAACGCGCGGTCCCTTGCCGCCGACTTGCGCCGTATCGGGCCGGCGGTCTGGGAACATTTCAAGGGCGGACACGAGGGAACACTTTGGTATTACGGAGAAGTCCTGCGAGCGCTCGGCGAGCAGTGGCGCCATCCGATCCTCGATGAGCTCGAACGCGCCGTGGACGACTTGCTGCGCGTGGCGCGCGACGCCGACGCGTAGGGGGAAAACCGTGTGCGGTTGCAAATCGGGAGACGGCGTAGGATACTAGGGGCACATGGCTGCCGTGTGCGCGCGGGCATGCCAAGTCGGATCGGTCCGATCGGTCGGATCGGTCCGATGGGTTTGATCGATCAGACACGGACGTTCCCGCGCGGGCTTGTCGGCTGAGGAGGTTTTTCAGGATGCGAAGCCTCGGCGCGTGCGCGCGAATGCTTTGCCTCGGTCTGGCGCTTATCTGGGCGGGGTGCTGGTCGCCCGCGCCGCCACAGGCGCCGCCCGCCCCGCCGCCGCCGGTGGACGAGGAAGTCGTCGAACCGACGGAAGCGCCCGCGCCCGCCGAACCGGAAGCCCCGGAGGAAGAGCCCGTGGAGACGGCGCCTCCTGCTCCGCCGCCGGCCCCGAAGCCCGAGCCGGAAACCCCGCCGAAGCCCGAGCCGATCACGCGCATTTCCGGAGACCAGATTGCGTCCATCGGCGTGGGCATGTCGCTTACCGAAGTGGCGCAGGTCCTGGGCGGGCCGGGGCAGACCGTCGCGACAGACGATGTGGCGAGCGCCATCCTGCGCTGGACGGACGCCGACGGGCGGAGCGTCGTGGCGAAGTTCGAGAACGGCCTGCTGGCACGCAAGTCCATTTACACTCCGGAAGGTTGGACGGAGAAGGGACCCGCCAAGGAAACCGCGCTGAAGATCACGCAGCCGCTGTACGAAGCGATTACGTCGGGCATGTCAGTAGCGGAAATCGATGAGGTCCTTCAACTCGCGGGAAAACGAATCGCGGAGGGCCACGAGAACGTCGCCATCTACCGCTGGGTCGATGCCTCGGGGTCGAACTTCACCGCCAAATTCGAGAACGGCAAACTGACGCACAAGACCGGTTTTTACGTGGCCGCGCTCGATAAGAAGGAACCGGAACCGCCGCAGGCGAAACCTGAGCCCGCGCCCCCGTCCGGCGAGACCGCGACGGAGCCCACCGCCGAAGCCGAAATCACGGAAGGGGAGTGGCCGGTTGCCGAGGAGATTCACGAGGAGCCGCCGCCGCAGGTCACGGAGCCGGCCGAGCCTGTCGAATACGCCCAACGGCCCCGTACCCGGCCGCCGCAGCGTGTGCGTGTGGCCGGGGCGCAGCGTCGCGCGCGCGAGGCCGCCCAGCGCGACCCCGCCGCGCCCACCGGCGCTTACCGCCCGAAGGCGAAACTGCCCGCCTACCGCTGGTCGCTGCGGCGCGGCGCTTATGAAATCCGCATCCACAACCCGTCGGACGCTTCCGTGAAGGTCGGGCTGCGCGCGGGCGAGGGAGGCAAGGACATCACGATCCCCGCCGGCGGCTCGCAGAGCGTCCGGGTGGACCGCGCCAACTACAACCTGTATTACGTCTTCTCGGACAGTCCCTACGTGCTCCATCGCGGCGAGGGCATCAATCTCGAAAGTTACTGGATGGCGGACGTCGAGGTGACGCTGTTCAACGAGAGTTACGACTTCCGCACCATCGACGCGCCCATCGAGTAACGCGCCCGCGCGGGTTCAGAAGACCCCCAGCCCGATGCCCAACGAGGAGGGCGCTTCGTCTTCCTGCGTATCCAGGTAGTGGCACAGCGCCGCGCAACGGTCCGCGTCGATGAGGTGATCATTTCCCTTCTCGTACACCACGCGCCCATCCGGGCCGACGTAATACGTGTGGGCCGCGTATTGCTGCTCGCGATCCGCGATGGGCGGGAACACGACGGTTCGCTCCGCCATCCGGCGCTGGATCAATTCCGTCATGAGTTCCTTGACCCGCCTGCGCGCGCGGCTGCCGTCGGGCAGCACGCCCGCGTCTGTCGCTCCCCCGAACTCGAAGGCGCGCACGCGGGCGCACCACGATTCGTCGCGCGCCATGAGTTGATGCGCCACGGCGCGCCCGCTGTTCCCGGCGTCGATCCCGATAAGCCGGAACCGATAGGCGCGGTCGAGCGCCTCGATCACCGCCTGTTGCTTCGCGTAGTTGACTCCGTCGAGCCGCAGTCGCAGCACGTTCATCAGATGCGGCGGCGCATTGCGGTATACGACAATTTCCGACGGGTCCCGCGCGAAACCGAGGTCGCAGCCGAGGTAATACTCCCCGTCGGGAACGTCGGCGGGCGGCGCGAAATCGTCTCCCTCGTGCGCCACGGCGTCCACGAAATCAAAATCGTCGCGGATGCATGCCAGGTAATCATCGAGCGCGAATACCGCGTGCGCCGGCTCGCCGTGGCGGCCCAACACGCGATGGACATAGCCCGGTGACGCGCGGCCACCGTAGAGCGCGGCCAGTTCGGCTTCCTTTTCGGGCGTGAACTCGGGATTCAACGAACTCGGCCAGTTATACTGCTCGGCGTCGTGGATCCGGGTCATGCGATGGAACGTGTTGCGCAGGCCGTTCGGCACGCCGTAGACCCAGCGCCGCCCGTCCCCGTTGAGCGCCTGGTACAACTCGCCCCAGGCCGTCTCCGTCATCTCCTGCGCCTCGTCCACGATTTGCCAGTCCACGTGCAATCCCTGGAAGTTCATGCCGCGCGGCCCCGCGATGCGCCCCCACAGCAGGAACCCGTTCGAGAATCGGAAGAACCACGACGGCGACTGCTTCATCTCGACAAGCGACGGCGCGAATTCGGGCGTCGCCTTGAACCGCCGCTGAAGCCGGTGCATCAAGGGAAACAGGTGGTTCTCGCACTGGGTCGCGATCAGCATCTCCGTGTCCGGCAGCGCAACCATCGCCCAGCAAGCGACAACTTCGATCTCCGTCGTCTTGCCCACGTCGCGCCCGTCGCAGTGAACTTTGCGTCGTGCCCACGACTCGATCGACGCGCGCTGGTAGTCGCGCACCCGCCACGGCGCGCCGTCCGCGCGACGAAAGTAGTCGCCCGCGAACCGCTCGCGCGTGTGCAGCGCGATCCAGGCGTCGATGGCGTCGTCGGCGAGTCCGCGCCGACGCAGTTCGCGCCGCGCGCGCGGAATGCTCCAGGGAAGCGGCATGGGGGTCTCCGGCAGGGTTGAATTGATCAGAGGACGGGGGGGCGTCCATACCGTCCATATCGTCCATACGAAGAGCGATGCGATTACGATTACGAGTTACGAGCACGAGCACGAGTGGGAGGTGGGGCGTCCCGCCCCACATTCGGTGACCCCCTGCCCCAGCCCTCTTCCTCAGGGAGAGGGGGCTAGCGCGGCGTCCATACCTTCACGCGCTTTTCCTGCCGGCCCCAGGCGAGGGCTTGTTTGTGCTTCTTGAAGAAGAGATCGATGTGCTCGCCCTTGATCGCGCCGCCGCGGTCCTCGACGCGGCCATACCCGTAGCCGGGAATGTACATGACGGTACCGAAGGGGTAGACCGAGGTGTCCGCCGCGATGGTGCCGGGGCGCGCCTTCGTGCCGCTCGCGGTGACGCCCACCTTCTTGGGCTTGCCCTTGCTGGGTCCCTTGGCGACGACTCGCTTGAGGCGCCAGTTGCGCTTCCAGTTACAGCACTTCTTGCAACTGCAGTAGCCGGTTGTGAGCAAAGTGCGCTCGACCGCGCGCGTCCCGCGCGGCGGCGTGATGCGCGTCGTGGCGCAGCCCGCGAACACGAGCGTCGCGATGAGGAGCATGGAGACCGTCAAGGCGCGTCGCATGGCCTCAGCTTAACGTGCCGGCCTCTCCCGATGTCAACTTCGGTTTGCGGGACGCCTTCTTGGGCGGCTTCGGGACGGTTTTCGTGATCGCCAGTTCGATCACGCCGCTCCCCTGGCGCACCAACGGCTTCATCTTGTCCGCGATACCGAGCTTGGTCGGCGTGCCCGCCTTCGCGCAGGTTTCTTCCAGTTCACTCACGGCCTTTCTCCTTTTTTCGAGGGCCTTCATCAGCATGTCGGCACAGGCAAAGAAATCGCGATTCAGCGACTTGTCCTCGGGGTGAAGCGGCGTCAGCATTTTCAGCGCCGCAAAAAGGCGGGCACTGATGATCGAAAGCGCCACAATTTCCTCGAGCGCCCGCGCGATGAACGGAGTGACCTCGACGTCCCGTTCCTCGAACAAGTCGCGCACATCGTCCAGGAACCGAGCCCGCCACGCACTCTCCTCGACGGAGAGTCCGTCATTGGCTTCGTTCGGAGATTCCCATTGCACTGCGGTTTCCCTCAGGTTTGATGTGTTTTCATCCTTTTACGGCGCTTTGTTGCATTGCGCCGAGGCGTCCGCGCGATGGGAGGGAAGCGGCGTCGCGGTTCTCGGGGGAAGTCCCGTGCACCTATACTTGCCTATTGTCTCAATAATCGGGGCTGATTAGGCCTCAGTTCCAACACGCCGCTGACGGATGTGTCACGAATCAACTCGTGCCAGACGCCCTCGGGGAGGGCCACCATCACCGGATCGCGAGTCAGGTTTACAGCATTAATGAGATCGCGGCCCTCATGCGCGGCGGAACGCCACTCGACCCCGTAAGGCAGCGCGCCTTCCGGCGTGCGCAATTCGTGGCGCGGTTGTATGCCGGCCTTCGCCAGCTCGGACAGCAGAAGGTCGCGGAGTCTTTCTTCCCTGGGACGGCCCCCGATGAGGCTATCCGCTTCAAGCGGCGTCACGGCGCGCCCATATTCGTCCTTGACGAAATTGCGCGGTCCGCAGAAGACGAGTCTGCCGCCGCGTTCTCGAAATGCCCGCACGGGCGCGACCGCCTCCGCCAGCAGGGTGGGCGCTCCGGCCACAAGCAGGCAATCGTACGCTTCAAGGTCTCCCTTCGCGATTTGCTCCTCTGTAATGAAACCGATGGGCACGCCGCAAAACACGAGGGCCTCGTACACCCGGTCCCGTTCGCCCACAAACCGGGAGTCATGCACTTGGGCCGAGTTCGACCATAGTATGGCCACGCGCGGCACGGCGTTCTGGATAGCGGCCATCTCCCTGGACAAGCGCATCAAGTCGAGGGCCACGCGGCTTACGGCGGCGGTACACGCGGCGCGATGGAGGATAAGCCCCTCGAAATCATGAGTTTTGTCATACGTGCGCCCCCAAGCCCAAGTGACGCTGACGCCTTGGCCGTGCGCCGCGCCCTGCCAGATGGCGGTGTAGACATGGTCCGGACTGACGTAGTCCTGATGGCGGTCAGGGATAATGTGGTTCTCCGTATTGGCGATGGGTACGCGCTTCATCGAGCGCTGCAAGTCGAAATACATGCTTTGGATTCGCCAGTTGCTTTGCCACCGGTCTCCGTGCGGCCTTGGATCAAAGTAGCAATCATTGCCGTTGAGTTGGCTCAGTTGCGCGAAGTCCCAGGGGTCCGTGCCCCAGAAGACGGTGAAGCGGCCCCAGACGAGCGGCATGACCTTGGCGTGGCAAGGCAGTCCAGGCGCCATCTCATGAATGATGTCCGCCATCCAGCGATGAAATCCGGCGAAAGCGCCTTGGTTGAAGCGCACCGCATCGTACACCATCGCCGGATTCTCGCGAGGGGAAAACTTGGGGTGCGTCACTTCGTCGAAATCACCGTACTCGGTTCCGTAGCGGCTGTTCAGGACGGCGATCTCGCCATGCCGCGCGCGCAGCCATTCCCGCCACATGGGCGCCCGCCAGGGATCGATTACCGACGCCTCGTATATAGGCTCGTTGCTCAGGCAGACCGATAACAGGGCCGGATGCTTCTTGACCATCGGAATGAGCGCGCGCAGGAACCGCTCGTAAATATCCCGTGCTTGGGGCGCTTCCACGCTGTTCTTTATGAAATGATGCGGGCCCGGCGTATCCACTACCCGGAGTTCCGGCCACTGCTCGAAGGCCCACGCGGGGAAGTAATGGGGCGACACAAGCAGGTCCATGCGCACGCCGTGTTCCGCGGCGCGGTCCAACGCGGCAAGGATGCGGGTCTCGACCGCGCTCGTGTCAATACGGTCTTCGAAGACCACGCCGTTGGGTCCGATCTCGTTCTGGATGACGTTGATGCCTATCTTGCCGAGGAGGGGCAGGGCTTCCACCACCTCGCCGAAATGACCGTAACCCGTCAGAAACACGGGCCGGTATTCCTTGCCATCCGCCGTGTCGCATTCGGCCCAGAGACTGCCGTCGCGGATGTGCACCGGCCCCGGGCCCAGGCGCGGCGCCTTGCGGTCCAGTTCCATCTCACGTTCCGCGCGGTCGAGCAATTCCTCGACTTCGGCGGCCACTTGCGCCGCGCGCTCCACGCGGCCTTGCGCCACGTCCTCGCGTCCGTAGCCGACAAACAGCGCGCCGATCGTGAGATCGGCCCGCGGATAAGCGACATCCAGTCCCTTGGACCGCGCCGCGTCCAGCGCGGCGCGCAATGCCGGCAGCCGCGCCTCCTGCCGCGCGAGCGACGCAAGTACCGCGTCCGCATCCGGCGCATCGGCCCCCGCGACAGGCACAACGAACAACGAAGCCACTTGCATAAGAATCCGTAGGAGGGTCATGGTATCCCCTTTGCATTCAATTCGCCGCATTGCGTGCGAGGCTTTCTACTCTCGCCACGCCGTATACTGAACAACATCGCAAGAGCGATTCCAGTCCGTAGCGCGGAGACGTGCTTCCATCCAACTGGCGCGGCGCAATGGGCGCAGGTAGAATAAGCGCGCCAATTCACGTGGCGCGTGCGTCTTGCTTGCGGCGCGTACGTGCTAACTTGGGAGCATCGCGGCATGGCGAAGCGCCTGCAATCGAAGGTCAGCGTCGGAACGAGAGGGTATGTTGCCGTTGCGCGGGTCAACCCCCTTGGCCGTACTCGATTACCATTTGGGGGCCGCTCATGACCCGACATGAACACGTTCAGTATTGGGTCCAATCGTCGGGACACGACTTCAGAGCTATGGAAAGTCTTTTCGCCGGTGGCCATCATGTTTGGGCGCTGTTCGTCGGTCATCTGCTTATCGAAAAACTCCTCAAGGCGTATCATGCCAAGCACATCGAGGGCTCGTGTCCACGCATACATAATCTCTTGAAGATAGCGCAGGATGCTGGTCTTGCGTTGACGGTCGAGCAACGGGCCTTTCTCGATGAAATGACCACGTTCAACATCCGGGCCAGGTATCCTGATTACAAGAACAGGCTCTACAAGACGGCCACCCAGCAGTTTACGCGGCGGTACATGGAGCAAATCAGGGAGTTCAGGGAATGGCTGTTACCGAAATTGACCGCGTGATTCGCGGAATCATCGACCGGTATGTCCGACTTCTGAACGATCGCCGTATCCCCGTGTGGCGTATCTATCTATACGGTTCGCACGCGAAGGGCGCGGCCCGGCCCGACAGCGACATCGACCTGGCCATATTCCTGGATCAAGACGATATCGACGGGTTTCGAGAGGACGTCGAACTGATGCGATTGCGCTGGGACATCGACCTTCGCATCGAGCCCCACGCCTTCGCCCGGTCCGACTTCGACGAAACCGACCCTTACATCAGGGAAATCATCGACTCGGGGGCGCGTATCGTGTGAATACGGCCAAGTTTCGCGATCTTGTCCGGACTACTGCTTAGTTCCGGTCTGCCGGGTGATCGGCTACCCTGTCCCTTCCTGACCGGCTTCCCCACATGCCCGGAGGGACGTGTCGCGCTGAGACGTATCCTACTCTAAGTGGCGTAGCGCCTTGGCCGCATGTAGAATAAGCGTCGCTCGTGCGCGGCGGGGAAGGGGCAATCCGGGGCGCGCCGCTCGCCCCGGCAACTTGGGAGCAGCAGTGCATGGTGAGCCGCCTTCAACCGGAAATCGGTCTCGACACGATGAAGAACGTCGCCGCGATTGTGCTCGGCGGGGGCCGCGGTACGCGCCTCTACCCGCTGACCAAGCTGCGCTCGAAGCCCGCCGTGCCGTTGTGCGGACGCTACCGCCTCGTGGATATCCCCCTCAGCAACTGCATCAACTCGGGGATCAAAAAGATCGTCGTCATGACGCAGTTCAACAGCCACTCGCTGAATCGGCATCTCCACAACACCTACCGCTTCGACGAGTTCTCCGAGGGCTTCGTCGATGTGCTGGCGGCCGAGCAGACGATGGAAAGCGGCGACTGGTATCAGGGCACGGCGGACGCGGTGCGCAAGCAGTTGGTCCACATCCGCAACCTGCGGGCGAAGCATTACGTCGTGCTCTCGGGCGATCAACTTTACCGCATGGATTACCGGACCTTGATCGCGACACACCTGGGCCAGGACGCGGACGCCACTGTGGCGGCGCTGCCGGTCGGGCGGGAAGCGGCGAAGGGCTTCGGCATCATGAAGGTCCGCAAGAGCAGCCGCATTTACGAGTTCGTCGAGAAACCGAAGGATAAGGCCCTGCTCGATTCCCTCGTGACGCCGGACGAGGTGTTTCGCGATTTCGACGTCGAGGCCGGCGGCCGGCCCTATCTCGCGTCGATGGGCGTGTATGCGTTCAAGGCGGAGGTCCTCGAGCGCCTCGTGGCGGACCACCCCGAGTGGAACGATTTCGGCAAGGAACTCATCCCGAATTCGCTCGGTTCGCACAAGGTCTTCGCGCACATGTTCACGGGATTCTGGGAGGACATCGGAACCGTGCGGTCCTATTTCGACGTGAGCATGGCGATGACGTCGCCCAACCCGCCCTTCGATTTCCGCGACCAGCAACACATTATCTACACGCACAAGCGCGACCTGCCCGGCGTGCAACTGCACAACGCGCGCATCAAGAACGCGCTCATCTGCGGCGGCTGCCTGATCGAGGACGCGACCATCAACGAGGCCATCGTCGGCATCCGCGGCATCCTGCGCAAGGGCGCCCACGTGCAACGGGCCATCATCCTGGGCAACGAGCGCTTCGAGACGGAAGACGACTCCGGGCACAGTATCCCCTTGGGCATCGGGCGGAACACGCGCATCAGCGAGGCCATCGTGGACCACAACGCGCGGATCGGCAAGAACGTCATCATTCGCGGGTCCCGCAAACTCGCGGACTATGACGGCGATCAGTACGCCATCCGCGACGGCATCGTGGTCGTCATGAAGAACGCCGTCATCCCTGACGGGACCGTGATTGGGTAACCGCATGCACCTCAAACCGGGGCGCGAGTTCACGTGGGTCGAGGGGACCGCCGTTTGCCTCGCCATGATCGGCATTCAGCTTTCGAGCGAGGTCATCAACCAGTGGGGAACCTACTTCTACTCGCCGTCGGTGGGCGTGGGGCGGACCATTTACGTGGCCGTCGGCATCGTCGGCTGGATATTCATCGCCGGGACCATTTGGGACGCCATGACCGGCCCTATCGTCGGCATCTGGTCGGACAAGACGAAGTCGCGCCCCGGCTGGCTGCGCATCCTCCCGATTCACGGGCGGCGCCGCCCGTTTATCTTCTGGGGATCGATCCTGATGACCTTCACCGCCGTGGCGTTCTGGTATCCGCCCGTCGAGGGCGAATCCACCGCGAATTTCGTCTACGGCACGGTACTGCTCTGCCTGCACTGGACCATGTTCGGACTCGTGCTCGTGCCGCTCAATTCGCTGCCGCCCGAGATTGCGCGGTCCGAGTCCGAGCGCGTGCGCATGGGCACCTTCATCGCCATCGGCATGATCGTCGGGCTTGCCTTGGCCGCCGTGATGCCCGGCGAACTCATCACCCAACTCGACCCCGCACGCACGGAGGACAGCCTCGTCCTGGACCTGCCCGCGGATGTCGCGCCGGAATCGGTTGACGCGGCGCTCGCCGCGATCCTGCCACCGAACACGTCAACGGAGACCGTCGCGGCGGAAGTCGCGCGGTCGACGCGAGAAGACGGCGGCGCGCGCGTTGCGTTCCGCGGCGAACTTATCCACGCGTTGCGGACCGCCCATGCCGATGCCGGCCTTGCCCTGGCGCTGCCCGAGGCCGCGGGCGATGGGTACACGATCAAGACCGCCCATTTCTCGCGCGCCGTGGCGCTGCCGCGCGGCGACGCACCGGAGAACGCGGATGCACTGCTCGCGGAGGTCAAGGCGCGCGCGCTGACGGCGCTCGAAGGCATCGCGCCGCCCCGGTCCGCCAACGGCGACCTCGCGGGTTGCGTCGAGGAGAACCTGCTGCTTCGGGAACGCAGCGACGGCCCGGAACTCCTCTTCTACCGCGACCTGCTTCATCTCCTGAGTCTCGCCGCGATCCGCGACGCCGTCGCGACCGCAACGCCCGTGGAACGTCCCCGGGAGGTCGTCATAGCGCTTACGGAAGGCTCCTTTTCCGCCGTAGGCTACCGCCGTCTCGCGTTCGTGCTGGCCATTTTCTCGCTTGTTTTTCTGCAACTGCCGGTCTGGCTGGTTCGCGAGCGTTACGACTCCGACGTGGTCGCCGAGGATCAGGGTCCGTTTCTCGCGGGGCTCGCCGATGCCGCGCGCAACCGCCCCTTCGTCGTCTACTTCATCGCCTTCTTCCTCTTCACCGTCGGATTTCTCGCCGCGCAGCGCGCCTTGCCCTACTGGGCGGAACTCGGCCTCGGCGGCGACGAGGGCACGGTCACGCGGCTTATGCTGCCGTTCATCCTCACCGCGCTCGCCTCGTATGCGGTCATCCCGTCGCTCGCGCGCAAACTGCGCGTGAAGTGGATGCTCTTCCTCGCGTTCCTCATCATCGCCTCCGGGCTGCCGTGCATGTACCTCGTCGGCGTGGCGGATATGAGCCTGACCGCCAAGACCGTCCTGGGTGCGGTGTTGTTCGGCTACTGCGGCATCGGCCAGGGCATCATGTACGTCATGATGGTCCCCATGATGGGCGAGATTATCGACTACGACGAACAGCGCTCGGGCCGGCGGCGCGAGGCGCTCTATAACGGACTCAGCGGCGTGGCCTGGAAAAGCGCCATGGCCGGCTCGATATTCATTGCTACCCAGTCCATGAGCGTCTGGGGCAACTCCGTGCGCGACTATACCGGGGTGCTGCTCGTTGGGCCCATCGCGGGCCTGTTTGCCCTGCTCGGTATGGCCGCCATCCTCTTCTACCCCGTCCTCCACGTCACCCGCGAACAAACCGACGCTTCCTGAATTCCGTCGCTTACGTCCCTTGGGTCCTTTTGGCCCCTTTCATCCTTGCTCGCTCCGCCCTGCCCTCGCCATTGATTTTGCCGCGGCATCTCGCTATCATAAGACTTGCGGTCGGCGAGGACGGGGTCTTTCGCCTAAGTCCTTTATTCTGAGCATCTTACGTCATGCAACCTCGGTGTATGCCTCAACCCTGGGACGCGCGAACCATGAAACTGGCGGTCATTGGCGGCGGCAGTTCCTATACGCCTGAATTGCTCGATGGGCTTTTCGTGCGCCTGGACCGCATCCCCGTGTCCGAGGTCTGGCTCATGGACCGCGATGCCGGACGCCTCGAAATCAACGCCGCATTCGCGCAGCGCATGGCGCACGCGCGCGGTTGCGCCGTCGAAATGCGCACGACCACGGACACGCGCGAGGCCGTGCGCGACGCGCGCTATGTCGTCACGCAAATCCGCGTGGGCGGCATGCAGGCCCGGATCAACGACGAGAAACTCGGCCTGCGCCACGGGATCATCGGCCAGGAGACGACGGGCGTCGGCGGGTTCGCGTGCGCGCTCCGCACGATCCCGGCCATTCTCGACGTCGCCCACGCGATGGAGGAACTGGCGCCGGGCGCGTTCCTTATCAACTTCACGAATCCCGCCGGCATCAACACCGAGGCCGTGCTGCGCCACAGCGCCATCCGCACCATCGGCCTGTGCAACGTGCCCATCGGCATGATCATGGACGTGGTCAAGCATTTCGGCGGCGCGTGGGACGACTACGAACTCGATTACGTCGGGCTGAATCATCTTTCCTGGGTGCGGCGCTTCACCCGACGCGGCGAGGACATCACGCCCGCGGTGCTCGAAAAGTTCGTTGCCCACGCGCGCGACGAGTGGGAGGAAGAGGACACGCGCGAGAACATGATCGCCGCCATGAAGAGCCTCGGCATGTTCTGCAACTACTACCTTCAGTACTACTACTCGACTGACACCGTGCTCCGCACGCTCCAGTCGAAACCGAAAACCCGCGGCGAGGAAGTCGTCGACATCGAGAACGCCCTCTTCGCCAAGTACCAGGACCCGAATACCACCGAGAAGCCGCCGGAATTGAGCAAGCGCGGCGGCGCGCACTACTCGACCGCCGCGTTCAACCTCCTCGAAGCCATCGAGAACAACCTCGGCAACCGGCAGATCGTCTGTTGCCGCAACAACGGGGCCGTGCCCACCTTCGACGACGACGCCTCGGTCGAGGTATCCGCGACGATCACGCGCGACGGGGCCGCGGCGCTCCCGCAGCCCGCGCCGGAACCGGTTATCCGCGGGTTGATGCAGTTGATCAAGACCTACGAAACGCTCACGGTCGAGGCGGCCGTGACGGGCAATCGCGAGAAGGCGTATCAGGCGCTGCTCATCCATCCGTTGACGCCCAACGCGACCGGATGCCGCGCCGTGCTGGAAGATGTACTCGAAACGAACAAACCCTATTTACGGGGGAAATTCCAATGAGCGACAAGACCTCGACCGCCTTGTATGAGACGAACATCCCGGGCCGCAAAGCCGACGCGCGGGGGAAGGTCCGCGACCTCTACGACCTCGGCGACCGACTCCTCCTCGTCGCCACGGACCGACTCTCCGCCTTCGACTGGGTGAATCCCGTGCCCATCCCGGACAAGGGCCGGATTCTCACGCAGCTTTCGCTGTGGTGGTTCGAGCAGGTGGCCGATATCGTGCCGAACCACCTGATCTCGGCCGACGTGGCCGACTTTCCCGAGGAATTCCGGTCCTGCGCGGACCAACTCGAGGGCCGGTCCATGCTGGTCCATAAGTGCCAAATGTTTCCCGTCGAGTTTGTCGTGCGCGGCTACCTCGCGGGCAGCGGCTGGAAGGAGTACCGGCAGCACGGCACGGTATGCGGTATACGGCTGCCTGAAGGGCTGCGCGAGGCGGACCGTCTCGAAGAACCTATCTATACCCCCGCCACCAAGGCGACCGACGGCCACGATCTCAATATCTCGCCCGAGCAGGCCGCCGAGATTATCGGTAAGGATTGGAACGACCAAGGGCGCGCCGCGGCCATTGCCGTGTACCGCCGCGCGCGCGATATCGCCGCGGACCGCGGCATTATCCTGTGCGACACCAAGTTCGAGTTCGGCGTCCGCGACGGCGCGCTGGTGCTGGCGGACGAAATCCTCACGCCGGATTCGTCCCGGTTCTGGCCCGCGGACCAGTACGCCCCCGGCCGCAACCCGCCCAGCTTCGACAAGCAGTTCGTGCGCGATTATCTCGAAACCACCGGTTGGGACAAGAACTCGCCGCAGCCGCCGCTGCCCGAGGACATCGTCATGAAGACGCGCGAGAAATACCTCGAAGCCTACACGCTGTTAACAGGAAGGAAGGAACTCTGACCTATGGCCCGCGCCCAAGCCAAGCGGTTGATGCGGAACCAGCCTCCCGTGAGTCGGCCCCGGGGCGTCCCGGATGAGGCGGACGACCATCCCCGCGAGGAGTGCGGCATATTCGCCGTCTACGGCCACCCCCAGGCGGCGAACCTCATCTATCTCGGGCTCTACGCGCTCCAGCACCGCGGCCAGGAAGGCGCGGGCATCGTCTGCTCCGACGAGGGCGTGCTCACCGCGCACCGCGGCCTCGGGCTGGTCCACGACGTGTTCAAGCCCCACAAGCTGGCCCGTGTCCGCGGCACGCACGGCATCGGCCACGTCCGCTACTCGACCTTCGGATCGAACAACCTGCGCAACGTGCAGCCCCTCGTGGTCGACTACGCCCGCGGCGCCATGGCCGTCGCCCACAACGGCAACCTGGTCAACGCCCAGTTCCTCCGTGACGGCCTCGAAGACATCGGCGCGATTTTCCAGTCCACCACCGACAGCGAGGTCCTCATTCATCTTATCTCGCGGTCGTCCGAGGAAACGTTCACGGAGACGGTCGTTGACGCGCTGCACAGGGTGCAGGGCGCGTACTCGGTGCTGGTCATGAACGGCGAGGAAATCGTGGCCGCGCGCGATCCCTTCGGGTTCCGCCCGCTCTGGCTCGGCAGGCTCCAGGAAACGTGGGTTGTCGCCAGCGAGACCTGCGCCCTCGATATCATCGACGCCGAATGGCTCCGCGAAATCGAGCCGGGCGAAGTCGTCACCATCGGCAGGGACGGCATTCGATCGCAGAAGCCGTTTGCGGCGGTAACGCCCCGGCAGTGCATCTTCGAGTTCATCTACGTGGCCCGGCCCGACAGCTACATCTTCGGCATGAGCGTCGACACCGTTCGCAAGAACCTGGGACGGCAACTCGCCCGCGTCGCTCCGGTCGAGGCCGACCTCGTCATGGCCGTGCCGGACTCGTCGAACCCTGCCGCCCTCGGCTACGCCCATGAATCCGGCATCCCCTTCGACATGGGCTTCATCCGCAACCACTACGTGGGCCGCACGTTCATCGAGCCCGACCAGGGCATCCGCGACTTCGGCGTCAAGATCAAACTCAACCCCTCGCGCGAAACCGTCGCCGGAAAGCGCATCGTCCTCATCGACGACAGCATCGTGCGCGGCACCACCGCCCGCAAGATCATCAACCTGCTCCGCCGTTGCGACGCCCGCGAGATTCACTTCCGCGTGGCCTCGCCCAAGATCATCAATTCCTGCTACTACGGCATCGACACACCCAACCGCACCAAGCTCATCGCCCACAACATGAGCGTCGAAGAGATTCGCGAATTCCTCGGCGTCGACTCGCTGGCCTATTTGCCCATCGAGGCCCTCCTCGAGGCCACCGGCTGCGACAAGGACCACTTTTGCCTCGCTTGCTTCAACAACGAGTATCCGACCCCGACGCCCGACGATTTCGAGAGCCATGCGCCCGTCCCGCGCCACGTCGACCACAGCACCGAATTGCTCGGCCTGTGACGCGCCCCAACGCCGCGACCGCAATACGACCGAAGTGGTCCCGCTCGTTTCTTTGGCCTCGTGGTCCTTATGGTCCCTTTGGTCGTCTTGGTCCATATCGTCCATACCGTCCATAACCCAGCGCGCACCGCGCCATGAACGCTTAAGGAGCCCGCCATGAACATCGTCGACGCCATCATCCAGGAATACACCTACGAAGCCGCGAACACGCGCAAAGTGCTCGAGCGCGTCCCCGAGGACCAGATGGGCTGGAAACCGCATCAGAAATCCATGAGCCTCGGCCAACTCGCCTCGCACATCGCCGAGACGCCCCTGTGGGTCAAGGATATGGTCCAGACCGACGTATTCGAGATGAACCCGGAAACGTACACGCCCTTCCTGGCCGCGAACCGGGCCGAACTGCTGCAAGCCCACGACGACAACGCCGCCCAGGCCGTCGCCATATTGACGGGGCAAAGCGACGCGCATATGCTGGCTACGTGGCGCATGACTGTGGGCGGCAAAACCGTCATCGAGTTGCCCCGCGTCGCCGTCGTGCGTTCCTTCCTCATCAGCCACACCATCCACCATCGCGGCCAGTTGACCGTCTACCTCCGTATGCACGACGTGCCCCTGCCGTCCCTCTACGGCCCCTCCGCCGACGAACCCGGATTCGCATGATACGTCGCGGGACGCGAGACGGGCGGCCGACTGTAACCGTTGTCATTGCGCGGCGGTCTAAGCGGCGGCGCCGGGGCCGAAGGCATTGCTCATGAATCCGAATACGAAGCGAGTAGCGATACGATGTCTGATATTCGCCGCGGGCGGCATGCTCGGCGAGGTGTTCTACGTGGCGGCTCTCCAGGCGTGGAACGGCAACTGGAACATGCACGGACAATCCTCGCCGTGGATGATGATCGATTATGGGCTGCTGGGTCTGGTGCTGATGCCCGTGGCCGCGCGCCTGATCCGGCTGGGTCTGCCTCTGCCCGCGCGCGCCTTCGCGTACATGTTGCTCATCTACCTTGTGGAATACGTTTCCGGACTCGCGTTCTCGTGGGGACTGGGTCTGCGTATCTGGAGTTATGAGGGGCTGCCCTTCAACCTGCACGGCCAGATCATGCTGTATTCCGCGCCCATCTGGTACGGCCTCGGCCTTTGCGCCGAGAGCATTTACCGCAAGGTCGACGCCGTCGCATGGCTGCTCGCGCTTGGAATCGGCGCGGATCAACTGGAGGAGACGGCGCGAGAAGCCGGGGCGTAAGCACGGCAGCGCGCCGAGTGTGGACCGGGGGGGGCGCCAGGGCCGAACCGTCCGACCACATGACTTGCCTCCGTGGCCATTGCCCCGCTTGTCACGGGAGGAACGTATTCTGTGCTATGCTCCGCGGCGACTGGTTACGGAAGTATCAACCAATCGAGGTGACGACATGATTCTGCTCAACCCCAAGCAACATAAGCGCCCTTATCCCGATGAACGGTCCCGCGACATCATGCTCAAGACGATTGACTTCTTCGAGCGAAAGGGTCTGGCCCGAGTGAAAGAGGACGACCGCACCTTCAAGTGGTACGCCGATTTCCTCGAATTCCAGAAGCAGGAGAGACTCTTCGCCACCTTGCTGACGCCCGCCGCCTATGGCGACGGCGACTGCCGCTGGGATACGTGGCGGAATTGCGAGTTTAACGAGATTCTCGCCTTCTACGGTCTCCATTACTGGTACACCTGGCAGGTTTCGATTCTGGGGCTTGGTCCCATTTGGATGGCCGAGAACGAGGCGCTAAAAAGGCGCGCGGCGAAACTGATCCACGAGGGGGCCATCTTCGCCTTCGGCCTCTCGGAAAAGGAACACGGCGCGGACGTCTACTCCACTGAAATGCGGCTCGATCCCGACGGCGAAAACGGCTATAAGGCCAACGGATCGAAATACTACATCGGCAACGGCAACGAGGCCGAGATGGTCTCGGTGTTCGGCAAGTTCGCCGATTCCGGCGACTACGTATTCTTCAACGCGAATTACCGCCACAAGAAATACGAGTTGGTCAAGAATGTGGTGAACAGCCAGTCCTATGTGTCCGAATTCGCCTTGCGGGGTTATCCGGTCCCGGAATCGGAGATTCTCAGCCGGGGCCAATACGCCTGGGACTGCGCGTTGAACACGGTCAATATCGGCAAGTACAACCTTGGTTGGGCCTCGATCGGCATCTGCACCCACGCCATGTACGAAGCGATCAAGCACGCCGCGAACCGCACGCTCTACGGCATGAAGGTCACCGATTTCCCCCATGTGAAGCAGTTGTTCACCGACGCCTACGCGCGGCTTGTGGCCATGAAACTGTTCGCGCTGCGCGCCGCGGACTATATGCGCGTTGCGTCGCCGGAAGACCGGCGCTATCTGCTCTACAACCCGGTCGTGAAGATGAAAGTGACCACCCAGGGCGAGGAGGTCATCAACCTGATGTGGGACGTCATCGCCGCCAAGGGCTTCGAGAAAGACATGTACTTCGAGATGGCCGCCCGCGACATCCGGGCGCTTCCCAAGCTCGAAGGCACGGTGCACGTCAATATCGCGCTCATCGTCAAGTTCATGCCGAACTACTTCTTCAACCCGAAAGCGTTTCCCGAAGTGGCCCAACAGAACGAGCCGCGCAACGACGACTTCCTGTTCAACCAGGGGCCGACGCGCGGCCTCGGCGCAATCCAGTTCCATGATTACGCGGCCGCCTATGACGGCTACGACCTGCCGAACGTGAACGTCTTCAAGAAACAGATCGCGTTGTTCAAGGAATCGCTCATGGCCGCGCCACCGTCGAAGGATCAGCAAAAGGATATCGATCTGCTCCTGAGCATCGGCGAACTCTTCACGCTCGTCGTCTATGGCCAGTTGGTGCTCGAAAACGCGCGCATCTACGATATTGGCGACGACCTCGTGGACCAGATTTTCGATTTCATGGTGCGCGACTTCTCGAAGTTCGCGCTCCAGGTGCTCGGCAAGCCCAGTTCCACCCCCGAACAGGTCGAGTATTGTCGCAAGATGATCATGAAGCCCGAATTCGACGCGGACCGCTACAATCGTGTCTGGACGCAACAGGTGCTTCCCCTGAAGGACGCCTACGAAATGAACCCGTAAGACCGCGCATTGCCGCGGGTGGTTGATGGAAATCAGGTCGGAAGGCAGGAGTACGCGCTGCATGGCGTCCTATTGTGTCGGCGCATTGATGATGGTGTTATGCGCGGGCGACGCCATGCCGCGATACGTATTCATCAATCACGCGCCGGGCGTCGCATGGAGCGCGGACAAACCGGAAAGCTTCACGCGGGACGGATTCGACGAAATACGCGAGACCATCGGTGCCTGTGAGAATCCGAAGCTGCGGTTGGGTGTTTCCTTCATATTCGACTTCCTCAATTATGACTTGGACAACGTGGCGCAAAGCTTGGACCGCTTCCTTGCCCTGAGCGCCGAAACCGGCGTTCCGGTGCTGGTCAATCTCGATGGCATGAACTGGTGGGACCATCGCCCCGATTTGTGGAATTGGTGGGACCCCGACGGGCCGGGATTCGACCCTGAGAACCGTCGAAACGTCGAGTGGACCGGGTGGGGGCCGGAACTCGCCGTCAAGATCGGCTGGCGCAATTGGGGACATCAGGTTCGCGTGTCGCCCATGATGAACATGGCGAGTCCCGCCGTAATTGCCGCGCATCAGGAAGCGCTCAGGCGGCTATTGCCCCGAATTGCCGCATGGCGCCGAGCCTTGCCCCAAGACAAGCAATGGCTTCTCGGTGGGGTAAAGCTGGGACATGAAGCGAGTATTGGCGTGAACGCCTATTACTATCCCCAAGGCAACGCGCTTGCCGATAAACCGGTGGCGGACGATCCGACATACGGTTTGGATTTCACGAAGGGATGGCACGGCGGGCTGCAACCTCTCGGCTACGCCGCCGCGACCGTCTCGGGCGTCAAAGACTCCGGCGAACTCACTCGGGATGACGTCGCACGCATCGTTCACGACTACCTCGTTATGTTGACCGAAGAGGCGCGTGCCGCGGGCTTGCCGCGCGAACTCGTCTACACCCACCAGGGCGGCAACCACGCGCCCTGGGACAAGACCCTGCCCTGGTGGCCGGCGTTCACGCCGCACGCGACGCCGGGCTGGAGCCTCTATTTCACCGACCCGGCTTCGGCGGACGGGCTCGGCGTCGCGTTGGACACGCTGGGCGATGGACGCTGGGCCGCGGTGGAGTGGTGGTGGCAGGGAGACGGAGAGGCGGCATGGCGGGCCAATTTCGAGCGGACATTGTCGTTCCGGGACTGCCGCTTCATCGCAATCTACAACTGGAACTGCGGCCTGTCTCTCCGAGAGCATCCCACCGGCATTGCCGCGTTGCGCAGTCTTATTTGCGACTGGGCCAGGTAGCAGATTCCACTGTTCTTGTTGACCCCGGCCGAAATGGACGGTGACCTTTTCCTATGAGAACCACTCGGGCTTGAAGTCGAGCGCGGTGCGTTCGTTGCCGCGGAGGAGGCCCGCCGTCGCGAGTGCGTGCGGCAGTTCCTGGTTCACGTAGAACCGCGCGGTCTCTATCTTCGCGCGATAGAACGGGTCGTCGCTCGAACCGCCGTCGATCGCCCGTTGCGCCGTCACCGCCTGAATCAACAACTGCCACGACATAATCAGCCGGGAGAACATGTCGAGGAAGATCGTGGCGTTGGCGATATACAACGGTATGTCGCCCGAGAGCCCGACGCCCGCCAGGTGCATCAGCGTCATCCCGATCTCGTTTAGCGCCTCCTGGACTTTGTCGGCCAGCGGCTTCAGCGCCTCCGTCGCGGCGGCATCCGCAACCGTCTTTCCGATTTCCTCCATCAGCGCGCGCACCGCCGCGCCCTGTTGCATCGGCACCTTGCGTCCGATCAGGTCGAGCGCCTGGATACCGTTTGTACCCTCGTAGATCGAGAAGACCTTGTTGTCGCGCAGCATCTGCGCGACCGGGTACTCCTCGCAATAGCCCGCGCCGCCGAGGCACTGCATCGCCAGCCGGATCGACTCGAATGCGCCGTCCGATCCGTGGGCCTTGCAGCATGGCGTGAGGAGTTCAAGCAGCAGTTGCAGGCGCTCTTTTTCCTCTTCGTTCTCCGTGTGCTCCCGGATGTCCGCCGTCGTCGCGCAGTAGAGGATCATGCCGACACACCCCTCGATGAACGCCTTCTGCCGCAGAAGCATCGTGCGCACGTCCGGGTGCTCGATGATGGGAATCTGCGGCGCGAGCGGGTCGCGACTTGTCACCTCGCGGCCCTGGAGTCGTTCGCGCGCGTATGCCAACGCGCACTGGTACGCCGCCGACGCGCCGCCCACGGCCTGGATGCCAACAAAGATGCGCGCCCGGTTCATCAACTGGAACATGTACTCGAGGCCCTTGTTCGCCTCGCCGATAAGCCAGGCGTGACAGGCGTCGTGCTCGCCGAAATTGAGCGTGCACGTGGCCGACGCCTTGATGCCCATCTTGTGCTCGACGCCCGCCGTCGCCACGTCGTTGAACGCGCCCGGCGTGCCGTCGTCGTTCACGCGGTACTTCGGCACGAGGAATAGGCTCAGCCCCTTGATCCCCGGCGGCGCGTCCTCGATGCGCGCGAGCACCGGGTGGATGATGTTTTCCGTGATGTCGTGGTCGCCGCTGGTGATGAAACGCTTCACGCCCTTGATCAGGTAGTGGTCGCCGTCGGGCGCCTTCACCGCGGTCGTCTTGATATCACCGACGGAGGTGCCCACGTCCGGCTCGGTCAAGGCCATGGTGCCGCCCCATTCGCCCGTGTACAGCGGCGGCAGATACTTCGCCTTCATCGCCTCGTCGCCGAATTCCTCGATGAGGTGTCCCGCGCCGTAAGGCCCGCTGGTGTAAGTGGCCGCGGTCGTGTTCGCGCAGTTGAAGAGGAAGAGCGCGGCGGCGTAGACGGCGTGGGGAAACTGTTGGCCGCCGTATTCGTAGGCGACCAGCGGCGCGAACCATCCGCCCTCCTTGTAGTGCCGCCAGACCTCGTGCAGGCTCTTGGGCACCCGCACCTGCTGGCCGTCGAACTCGACCCCGAGCCGGTCGCATTCCTGGAAACAGGGCCAGAAGACCTCCTGGGCAAGTTGGTACGCGGCGTCGATCGCCATGTCGAAGGTTTCGCGCGAGTGGTCCGCGTAGAAGGGGTACTTCGTCAACTCCTCGACGTTGAACACCTCGTACAGCAGGAACCGCAGGTTGCGCATGTCGGTTAGTGCGTTGCTCATGATCGCCGTATGCTCCTTGTTCGTGTGTCAGAAGCCCATGGACGCCCCGATGATCTCCTTCATGATCTCGGTGGTGCCGCCGTAAATGGTCTGCGCGCGCGCGTCCGCGTAGGCGCGTGCGATGGGATACTCCAGCATGTAACCGTAGCCGCCGTGCAGTTGCACGCCCGCGTTAATCACCCGCAACTGCATTTCCGTGGTCCACCACTTCGCCATAGCCGCCTTCTCCGCGGTCAGTTCGCCCCGATTGTGCAGCGACACGCAGTGGTGCACGAACACGCGGCCCAGCTCGATCTCGGTCTTCATTTCCGCGAGTTTGAAGCGGTTATGTTGAAACTTTCCGATGGGGCGGCCGAACGCGGTGCGTTCCCGGCAATAGTCCACCGTAATATCGAGGGCCATTTGAGACGCCCCCACCGCCAACGCCGCGATGGACAGACGCTCCTGCGGCAGTTGCCGCATCAGGTACGCGAAACCCTGGCCTTCCTCGCCGATGAGGTTTGAGACGGGCACCCGCGCGTCCTTGAAGTACAGTTCCGCCGTGTCCTGCGCGTGCAGGCCGAGCTTCTCGAGCTTGCGTCCGCGCTCGTAGCCTTCCATACCGCGCTCGACGATGAGCAGGCTGATGCCCCCGTGCGCCTTCTCCGGGTCCGTGCGCGCGACCACAATCACCATGTCGTTGAGGATGCCGTTCGTGATGAAGGTTTTCTGCCCGTTGAGCAGATAATAGTCGCCGTGCCGCTCCGCGCGCGTCTGGATGCCGTTCAGGTCGCTCCCCGTGTTCGGCTCGGTCATGGCGACCGCCGTGATGCACTCGCCGCTTACCGCCCTCGGCAGGAACTTCCGCTTCTGCTCTTCCGTTCCGTAATTCGTGATATAGGGAACGACCATGTCGCTGTGGACGCAGAAGCCCGCGCCCGCGCCGCTGGCCCGCACCAGTTCCTCCGCGAGAATGAGGTTGTACCGGTAATCCTTCAGGCCGAGCCCGCCGTATTCCTCCGGCACATCCGGGCAGAGTAGGCCCTGCGCGCCCGCCTTCAGCCACAACTCGCGCGGGACCATCCCGTCCTTGTCCCACTGTTCGCGATGCGGCATGATCTCGACGTCGACAAACTTCCGCACGCTCTCGCGAAAAAGATGGTGTTCCTCCTCGAAAAAGTCCGTGGTCATGGCGTCCCGTTTCCTCCGTTCGTTGCCGCCGTCGCGGCCCGCGGCGCGTCCTCCAGAAGCGCGGCGACCACTTCCGCCACGTCGTGCACGGATGCCGCGTTGCCCGATTCCGCCTTCACGCCGTCCGTGAGCATCGTCATACAGAAGGGACACGCCGCGCCGATCTCCCGTGCGCCGGTCCCGAGCAGTTCCCGCGCGCGGACCGTGTTGATCTTCTCGCCGATGGTCTCCTCAAGCCACATGCGCCCGCCGCCCGCGCCGCAGCACAAGCCGTGCTCCCGTTCGCGTGGCACGGAAACCACGTCATATCCCGCCGCCTCGAAAACCCTTCGCGGCGCTTCATACAGCCCGTTATAGCGGCCGAGATAACACGAGTCATGGAAGGCCAGCGGCCCGTTGCGCCGCGATCGCAGTCTAAGTTTTCCGCTCGCGATCAATTCCGCAATGAAATCCGCGTGGTGAACGACCTCAAAACGCCCCCCGAAATCCGGGTATTCGTTCTTGAACGTATTGAAGCAGTGGGGGCACGTCGTGAGGATGCGCTTGAAGCGATAACGCCCGAGCGTTTCGATAATCTCCTGCGTGGCCGTCTGGTACAGGTACTCGTTGCCGAGCCGGCGCGCGCTCTCGCAGTTGCACCGTTCTTCCGCACCGAGAATCGCGAAATCCACGCCCGCCGCGCCGAGGATGCGCGCCATCGCGATCGAAATCCGCTTGCTCCGGTCGTCATACGACCCGCTGCAGCCGACCCAGTACAACACCTCCGTCGCGCCCTTGTCCGCCAGGACCGGCACATCGAGCCCGGCGGCCCACGCGGCGCGCTCCGACTGCGCGAAGCCCCACGGATTGCCCGCCGTCTCCATGTTGCGGAACGCGACGTTCCCCTGCTCGGGGGTGGCCGCCTCCGTGAGCGTCAGGTAGCGCCGGAGGTCGGTCAACTTGTCCACGTGCTCGATGCCCATCGGGCAATGCGCAACGCACGCCATGCACGTCGTGCACGCCCAGACCGCCTCGACGTCCACGACCTCGCCGATGAGCTGCGTCGCGCTGTCGCTCCGGCCGGCAAGAAGTTGCGGCCCGTCACGTAGCAGGTGGTCCTTCAGGTCCACGATCAGGTGCTTCGGCTTGAGCGGTTTCGCTGAGTTGTACGTCGGGCAATAATCCTGACAACGACCGCACTCGATACAGGCGTAAAGATCGAGCAGTTGTTTCCAGGAGAATCCGTCAATCTTCGAGACGCCGAAGGATTCGGCGGTTTCATCCTCGAGGTCCATCTTCCGCATCTGTCCCCGCGCCCGCGTCGGCGGCAGCGCGAGATTGATCGGTCCCGCAACCAGGTGCAGGTGCTTCGTCGGAATCACGAGCAGCGCCACGAGCATCAGGTGCTGCAGGGCGTCCGCCCACCACGCCGCGTGCGCAATCACGGCCAGCGGCGCGCCGCTCACATCCGCAAACAGGCTGGCCAAGGCGTTGGAAACGAGATAAGACGACGCATGATCAAGCCGGCCCATCGCGATTGCCGTCGCATGGGAAAACAGGTAGGCGGCCATCGCGCCGCCAATGCCGAAGAAGACAATGGCGGACTCGAACGATCGCGGCGTCAGGCTTTCGGGCCGGAAAACATACCGCCGCACGGCCAACCCGACAACCCCGACGATAATTAGAACGGCAAATACATCCGCGACCGACGCATACCACGATGCCAGTCGCGTCGACCCAAACAGATGGAATCCCGGCGCAAACGCGCCCACAAAGTGATTGATCGTATTGACCGCAAAGACGAAGAAGCCCCATACGATGAAAATGTGCAACAGGCCGACCAGCGGTTTGCGGAACACCTTGCGCTGCGAGAAGACGTCGATCAGGGCGTTCACAATGCCCGACCTGAGACCGCGCGCGCGTTGATCGGCGTCGGGCTTGCCGATCCGTATCAGCCGCGCCAGCGTGACGGTCCGCGTCACGAAGTACGTGATCGCGCTCACTAGCACGAGTGCGAAGACCACTTTTTCAGGCAAAGTAAGCATGGCGTCCTATCTGAGCGTTCAAATCTGAAATCTGAAATCTGAAATCTGAAAGTCCCTCTACGCGGCCTGGACCTTTCGCAGTTCTTCCGTCAGCATCGGCACGACCTCGAAGAGATCGCCGACGATACCGTAGTCGCACAGCTTGAAAATGGGCGCGTTCGGGTCTTTGTTGATTGCCACAATAATCCTCGACGTGCGCATGCCCGCCTGATGCTGGATCGCGCCGCTGATCCCGCACGCAATATAGACGTCCGGGCTGACCACCTTCCCGGTTTGGCCCACTTGGTGCGCGTGGGGAATCCAGCCCGCGTCCACCGCCGCGCGGCTCGCGCCGAGGGCCGCGCCGATCACTTCGCATAGCGCCTGAAGAACGGGCCAGTTCTCCGGGCCGCCGATACCGCGCCCGCCCGACACCACGATTTTTGCCTCCGTCAACTCGACGGTCCCGGCGGCCGCTTCGGCGACCTGCTTGAGCACGGTCCGCAGCGAAACGGCGGGCATTTCGCGCCGCACGATCTCGGGCATGGCCTCGCCCTCGCGCACGACCGGCACTACGTTCGGGCGCAACGACACCAGCGCGGGCGCTCTGGTCACGCGCACGTCGGACAATACCTTGCCCGCGTAGATGGGCTTCCGCGCCACGAGGCCGTTGTCCCACCACACGTCGAGGCAGTCCTGGATCAGTTCCGCGCCGAGCCGCGCCGCCACCGAGGCGCAGCACTCCTTGCCGAGCGCCGTCGCGGAACCGATGATCACTTTCGCATCGAGTTCTTGCGCCAAGTCACGCACGATGGGCACGTAAGCGTCGTTCGAGTAATGCCCCAACTCCGCCCGCTCATACGCATAAACCTTCTCAATCCCGAAGCCGCCGAGCAGGCTCGCCTGGTCCGCCAGCGCCTGGCCGATGTACACGGCGTGCAGAGGCAGCCCCGCCGCCCGCGCGACCTTGCCCGCCGCCGTCGCCGCCTCAAAGGCGCACGGCTTCAGTTCGCCCCGCTGTTCCAGCAACACCAATACGCTCATCGGCACACCCTTTCCTCGATTGCGGTCAGTCGTCCGTGTCCGTCCGGGTTGCTCAGGTTCTGACGGACCGTGGCTTCTTGAACAACGAATCGTGCGCGATGCGCACCAGTTCCGCCAGGTCCGGCGCGGCTTCGTCCGACGCGCCGCCCTGCACCAACGCCGCCGCGACCGGCCCCAGCGCCGTCGTCGCGATGATCATCAACATGACTTGAATCAGGTACGACTCGGGCCGAATGTCGGACCGAATGATGCCCGAATCCTGCCCCAGCCGGATGTAATCCGCGATAAGCCTCGCCCACGGGCTCAGATGCTCCCGCATCATCTCCGCCAGCATTGCCGGCCGGTCCAGCATCTCGCGCACCGTCAGCCGCGCGCGGTCCGGGTCTTCGAGAAAGAACTCGACCAGCGCCGTCACCGTCGCGTCGAAGCGCCCGTATCCGCTCTCCGTCGCGGCAAGCAGGCGCGGCAGTTCGTCCTTCCAATACACGACCAGCGATGCGACCACGTGCTGATGCAGCGCGTCCTTCGAGGGGAAATAATGGAGGAGGGATTGCTTGCGGATGCCCACCGCGTCCGCGATGGCCTGAATCGACACGCCGTCGAACCCGTACGCGCCGAAGAGGTGGATGGCCGCGGCGGTGATGCGGCCTCTCATATCGGGTCCGGATTCGACGTGGTTCGACACGCGGTTCATGGGTTCTCTACCACTTGGTAGGTCGCAATATACCACGCGGTAGAAATCCCGTCAAGCGCCCCGAACCAGAAATCGCCTGGGACCGCGATACGGGCAAGCCCTCAAAGCGGATCAACCACGTGCAGGCCGGGGAAGCGATGGAAATCGGCGTCATGCGTGTAGATGGTCTTGATGCCGTGTTCGCGCATGAGCGCGACGGTATGGGCATCGAACACCAGATTGCCCCGAATCGCGGGCACGTCTCGAAGCAATCCGGCGAGCGTCTCGCCGTGTCGGTCCGTTTCGGCGAGCATCCCAAGGGTCGGCGAGGCAAGGATCGCCCACAGAAATCGCCATGCGTCGGCGGGGGCGAAGGGCTTGCGGAAGACGTTCGGATGCGTGGCTACGCGCAGAAACTCGTATACGATGCCCCACGTCAAGTACCACGGCGCCGCCTGCTTTCGCCATGCCGTCACCAGTTTTCGGCACGTATCGTAGCCGGCAGCGTCCCTGTCGGCGGCATACAGCAGGATGTTTGTGTCCACCACGAACACGCTCAGCGCTCCATTACGTCATAAAGCATGTCGCGGTTGGCGACGTTGACCCGCGCGCCCCCGCTCCTGAACTCGGGCAACGGCGGCAGTGCTTCCTCCTCCGGCCTGTGGCGAAGCAAGGCGCGCAAGGCGGCCTCGACCAGTTCCGACATGGTCTTACCCTGCCGTGCGGCTTCACGCTTGAGCGCGCGCATCACCGTGTCATCGATATTGAGGGTCGTCTTCATATGGAAAACCATATCATGAATATGGGGAAATGTCAATCCGCCCGGCGAGCCCTGATCGCTACCCTGTGGGGACTTGCATTGTCCGGGCGGTGGCGCGACAATGCCCGCAACCGATGAGGAGGGGAATCATGATGCGACGAACCTTTCTTAAAGCCCTTGGCGCGGGCGCGATCACGGCCGCGGCGGGTCACGCGATGGAAACGGCGCAAACGCGGCGGCCCAACGTCGTGCTGATACTCACGGACGATCAGGGCGCGGTGGACGTGGGCTGTTACGGTTCGACGGACCTGCACACGCCGCACATGGACGCGCTGGCGGCGCGCGGCGTGCGCTTCACCCAGTTCTATGTGGCCGCGCCGGTATGCTCGCCGTCGCGCGCTGCGCTCCTGACGGGGCGCTACCCGCAGCACGCGGGCCTGGCCACGAACGCGGGGGGGAGGGTCGGTCTTCCGCCGGACCAGGTGACCCTCGCGGAGATGTTCAAGGGCGCGGGCTATCGCACCGGCATATTCGGGAAGTGGCATCTCGGCATGCTGCCCGAGATGAGCCCGCTCGCGCAGGGTTTCGACGAATTCTTCGGCCACAAGGAAGGCTGCATCGACAACTACTCGCACTTCTTCTACTGGTCGGGGCCGAACCGGCATGATCTCTGGCGCAACGACGCACAGGTCCGCGAGGACGGCGCGTTCTTCCCGAACCTCATCGTGCGCGAGGCGTGCCGCTTCATCGAGGAGAACCGCGAGAACCCGTTCTTCCTCTACCTGCCCTTCAACGCGCCCCATTACCCGCTGCAAGGCGAAGACCGATTCGACGCCTTGTACAAGGACATGGCCCCGCCCCGGAGCCTCTACGCCGCGTTTACCTCATCGCTGGACGAGAAGATCGGCCAGGTCGTCGCGAAGATCGACGCCCTCGGCCTGCGCGACGACACGATCATTGTCTTCCTCAGCGACAACGGCCACTCCGTCGAGGAGCGTTCCTTCTTCGGCGGCGGCAGCGCGGGGCCCTATCGCGGCCACAAATTTACGCTGTGGGAGGGCGGCATCCGCCTGCCGTGCATCGTCTCGTGGCCGGGCCGCATCCCCGAGGGCGCGGTCCGCGACCAGATGACCGCGAGCATGGACTGGCTGCCGACGCTGGCGCACTACTGCGGGGTCGCGCCGCCGGGCCACGCGCTCGACGGCAAAGACATCGCCCCGGTCATCGCCTCCGGAGACGCGCCGTCGCCGCATGAAGCGCTGCACTGGATGCTGCACAAACACTGGGCCGTGCGCAAAGGGGACTGGAAACTCGTCGTGAACGCGCCGGAGACGCCGCTCGAAAGGCGCACTATTCCCGGCGAGCCGTTGTTCTTGGCCAACCTGCGCGAGGACGTCTCCGAGTCCCGGAACTTCGCCGGCGACCATCCCGACATCGTCCGGCGGCTCACCGAGTTGCACGAGGCGTGGGCGGCGCGGTTTGGCCGCAAGTCATAAGACCGAGACAAAGTTCATCCGACCTGGGATGAAGGAGGGATGCGTGAGTCCCGATTCACAATCGCGAAGCGTGTTTTCCCATGACTTTGCGCTTCTCGGCGGCCTGGCCGCGTTGAAGCTGGGGCTGCACCTCTATTTCTGCAATTATTACGGCTACCAGCGCGATGAGTTGTATTTCATCGCCTGCGGCGAACATCTTGATTGGGGCTACGTCGACATCGGGCCGCTGGTCCCGTGGCTTGGGCGCTTGATGCGCGAACTGCTCGGCGAGTCGCTCTTCGCGATTCGACTGCCGTCCGCGATTGCCGGCGCGACCACCGTCTTTCTGGTCGGCTGGCTCGCGCGGTACCTGGGCGGCGGGCGCTGGGCGCAGGCGTTGGCGGCGCTGAGCGTGATCATCGCGCCGGTGTGGCTGCAATCGGGCAACATCCTTGCCCTGCCCTCGTTCGAGCCGCTTTTCTGGACCTCGTGCGCGTGTCTGATCGCCGTGATCTTCAAGACGGGGAACACGCGGCTGTGGCTTGCCGTAGGCGCGGCGGCGGGCGTGGGCCTGGTGAACAAGCCGTCCATGGTCTTCTTCGGCTTCGGGCTCGTCGTGGGGCTCCTGCTCACGCGGCAGCGCAAGCACCTCCTCGACAAATGGCTCTGGCTCGGCGGCGCGCTCGCGCTAATCATCATCCTGCCGAATCTGGTCTGGCAGGCCCGGCACGACTGGCCCACCTGGGAGTTTGTCTACGGAATGAACCGCGACCTCATGTCCCGCATACCGCGTGCGTTGTTCGTCGTCGGGCAAGTCTTCTATCAGCACCCGTTCAACGTGCTCCTCTGGCTCGCGGGACTCGCCTGGTTCCTTCTCGCGAAGAACGCCGAACCGTATCACGCCTTCGGATGGCTCTTTCTCACCGTTTTTCTGCTGCTGCTGGTCGCCAAAAGCAAGATTTACTACCTCGCGCCCGCATTCCCGATGTTGCTCGCGGCGGGCGCCGTCGCCATCCAGGACGTTCTCGAACGCAGGGCCCTCCACTGGCCCAAGGCGGCGATACCCGCCGTCCTCCTGCTTGGCGGCCTGCTGACGGTGCCCGTTGCGCTGCCCGTGCTGTCCATCGACCGCGTCGACAATTACGTGCGCGCCGCGACCTTCGGCGCGCTCGACAACATTTACGAAGTTACGGGCACGTGGCATGATCAATTCGGATGGGAAAACCAGGCGGCGACCGTCGCGCAAGTCTTCGAACGGCTCACGCCCGAGGAACAGGCCGACTGCCTGATCATCGTCAGCAATTTCGGCCAGGCCGGCGCGATAGATATGTTCGGCCCCGCTTACGGCTTGCCCCGCGCGACGTGCGTCCATCAGAACTACTTCTTCTGGGGACCGGGCCCGGGATCAGGCCAAATCGCCGTCGCCTACGGCATCGGCGCGGACTTCCTCGGCCTGCTCTACGAAGAGGTCGAAACCGCCGGGCGGATCACCTGCGAGCAAACCGTGCGTTACGAAAACAACCTGCCCGTCTACCTCTGTCGCGGCCCGAAAATATCCCTCCACGACGCTTGGAAGGAATTTCGGATCATCGCGTTCTCCAACACAGGCATTCCTTTTCAGACAGCGGCCCGGCTTATGCAGTCGCTTGCCGCATACCAGTAGACCACGTTGTGGCCGGTCTTGTCCGCGCTGATGCGGGCACTTTGCCGCGGGTTTGCCTCGCCGCGCAAGCAACTGCGCTACAACCGGCGGCTCTGCCGTCGTGCGGTCGCTTGGCGGGGCATGCCGTCGCTACGGTCGTTGCACGATCCCGGAGGCGCGTGTTAGACTTAATTGAGCCCCGGAGAGGTGACCGAGTGGCCGAAGGTGGCGCCCTGCTAAGGCGTTGTGCGGGAAACCGTACCGAGGGTTCGAATCCCTCCCTCTCCGCCATCCTTCGCTTCGGAGCGAAGCGGAGAAGCGAAGGATGCCCTCCGAAGCCTTGGCGAAGGAGGGCGGACTCTCCACCCCGTTCTGTTCGCCGAATTCAGCAATACAGCCAAGTAGGGCGGACTCATGACCTCTCAGCCTGGCATCCTATGAAGCCCAGAAGAAGAACAGTGGGGAATGGCCATGTACTACGTCTACCTCCTCCAAAGCGAATCGTGTCCCGACCGACGATACATTGGCTTCTCCGAGGACGTGAAAGCCCGAGTGAAAGCCCATAACGCCGGACAATCCGTGCATACCGCCAAGTACCGTCCTTGGCGTCTCGTCGCCTACCTTGCCTTTCATCAGAAAGAACGTGCCCAAGAATTCGAGCGCTACCTCAAGACCGGCTCCGGCAACGCTTTCGCAAACAAGCGGCTCTGGTAACGTCGTGGCGGACCCTGTGGCAACCTGCCATGCCTCGCCGCGACCGATCACCCGGGCGGCAGGCACGCGCGCAGCACGCGCAGCGCGTTCTCGCCCATGACGTTGCGAATGCCCTGCTCGGAGAACCCCGCGTCCAGGAGCGCCTCCGTGATTCGCGGCAGGCCGGCGATGTCGAACGGGGCCGCGATCATGCCGTCGTAGTCCGATCCGAGGGCGACGTGCGCGTCGCCCACCAACTCCGCGACATAGCCTATGGCGCGGACAATCGCCGCAAGCCCGCCCGGCCCGACCGCGTCCCGCCAGAACCCGATGCCGACCACCCCGCCGGTGGCCGCGATCGCGCGGATATGATCGTCGCTCAGCGTGCGGTTCGTGTCGTGGACGCCCTTCGGCCCGCTGTGCGAGACGATCACGGGCCCGGCGGCCGCGGCCAGGACGTCGTCGATGAGCGCGGGCGCGGCGTGCGCGAGGTCGATAACCATCCGCAGCGCCTGCATCCGCTCGAGGACTTCGCGCCCGAACAGTGTCAGCCCGCCCTTCGCCACGCCGTGCGCCGAGCCGCCGACTTCGTTGTCGAAGAAGTGGGCCAGTCCGATGAGCCGAAACCCGGCCGCGAACAGCACCTCCACGTTCTCGACGCGGCCTTCGAGGCATTGCGCCCCCTGAATGCCCAGGACTCCCGCCGCAAGTTCGCGGTTCGCGGCGCGTTCCTCGACGTAGGCATCGAGTTGCGCCGAGTTCTCGATGATGCGGAAGCGCCCGCCCGATCCTTCCGCGTAGTCGCACAGACGCCGCCCCATGTGCAATGCCCGCGCGAGAAGACTGGTCCACGTCGCGCGCGGCCATCCCTGCAGAATCACCAACGGCGTGATCATGTCGAGCGTGTCCGGCGTGGCGTCGAAGTTCATGCCCACCGGCGTTTTCGTGGTGGCCGTGAAGATTTCAAGCGCGGCGTTGCCCGCGATCATGCGCGGAAGGTCCACGTGCCCGCGCGCGTCCCGCGCGAGGAAGTCCCGCGGCCACATCATCGTGTCCGCGTGCAGGTCGGCGACAAAGATCGACGCATGCAACCGGCGCGCGGCATCCGAGACCGGAGTGGGGGAGAGCGCGCCCGATCGATTGAACGCCGTCATGATGATGACCGGCGCCTTCACGGTAACCCAGACCAGCAACGCGAGAACGACTGCGCCGGCAATCCCCAACGCCGCCTCACGGCGAACGATAGCCGCCGACACCAGCGCAAATCCCGCGACATACGCAATTCCCAACAGCGAAAACGCGGCCCACTCCCCCCAACGATGCAACCGCTCCCTCATAACGCACCCTTCACGTTCCTCGCACTCGACCTCGCACTCGACCTCGTGCTCGTGTTCGTAATCGTGCTCGCACTCGTCCTCGCACTCGTGCTACTCCGAAAATCGACTCGCTTTGGAGTGCTGGAGCTTGCTCCAGCTTTCCCGTCCAGCAAGCTAGCTTGCCGGACAAGAGCGCAAGCAAGCTTGCGCAGTCCACATGCGTCGCGCATTTTCATCCTCTGCGGGAGAAATCCGCCGCAGGAGGATTTCATGACAACTCGTAATCG
>JAKQEQ010000060.1 GCA_029556545.1 Candidatus Hydrogenedentota bacterium | reverse complement strand
ACAGGTGGCGTACCGCCTGTCGCGCTGAGCACCTGCAGGCGCGCTTACGGAAACGAAAAAGCCCGCATCCGCCGGAATCGGACGGATTGCGGGCTTTAGCGCGCCTGGGAGCGGGACTCAGCCGCCGAAGTCGTCGAGCATGATGTTCTCGCGCTCCACACCGAGGTCGAGCAGCATCTTGATCACGGCGGCGTTCATCATCGGGGGGCCGCACATGTAGAACTCGCAATCCTCGGGAGCCGGGTGGTCCTTGAGGTAGTTCTCGTACAGCACGTTGTGGATGAAGCCGGTGTAGCCCGTCCAGTTGTCCTCGGGCAGCGGGTCGGACAGCGCCAGGTGCCACTTGAAGTTGGGATTCTCGGCGGCGAGCTTGTCGAACTCGTCGACGTAGAAAGCCTCGCGCATCGAGCGCGCTCCGTACCAGAAGCTGATCTTGCGCGTGCTGTGCAGGCGCTTGAGCTGGTCGAAGATGTGCGAGCGCATCGGCGCCATGCCCGCGCCACCGCCGACGAAGACCATCTCGTTGTCGGTCTCCCGTGCGAAGAACTCGCCGAAGGGACCATACACGGTGACCTTGTCGCCCTTCTTGAGGTTGAACACCCACGACGACATCTTGCCCGGCGGAATGTCGTCACGGCCCGGCGGGGGCGAAGCCACGCGGATGTTGAACTTCACCACGCCCTTCTCGTCTGGGTAGTTCGCCATCGAGTAGGCGCGGATCACGGTCTCGTCGACCTTGGACACGTAGCGCCACAGGTTGAACTTGTCCCAGTCGCCGCGATACTCGTCCTGGATGTCGAAGTCCTTGTAATTGACGACGTGCGGCGGGCACTCGAGCTGCACGTAGCCGCCGGCGCGGAAGCGCACATCCTCGCCTTCGGGCAGGCGCAGGGTGAGTTCCTTGATGAACGTGGCGACGTTGGGGTTGGACTCGACGGTGCATTCCCACTTCTTGACCCCGAAGACCTCCTCGGGGACCTCGATCTTCATGTCCTGCTTGACCGGGGTCTGGCAGGACAGGCGCCAGCCTTCCTTGGCGTCGCGCTTGGTGAAGTGGGATTCCTCGGTAGGCAGCATCGAGCCGCCGCCCTCCATGACCACGCACTTGCACTGCGCGCAGGTGCCGCCGCCGCCACAGGCCGAGGGCAGGAAGAGGCCGTTGCCGGCCAGTGTCTGCAGCAGCTTGCCGCCAGCGGGGACGGTGATCTTCTTCTCGCCGTTGATGTCGATGGTGACGTCGCCACTGGCGACCAGCTTGGAGCGGGCGGCGATGATGAACAC
>JAKQEQ010000057.1 GCA_029556545.1 Candidatus Hydrogenedentota bacterium | reverse complement strand
GCTTGCTCCAGCTTTCCCGTCCAGCAAGCTAGCTTGCCGGACAAGAGCGCAAGCAAGCTTGCGCAGTCCACATGCGTCGCGCATTTTCATCCTCTGCGGGAGAAATCCGCCGCAGGAGGATTTCATGACAACTCGTAATCGAGTGTGGACGGTATAGACGTTATGGACGTCACGGACCATCTGCCGTCTGGAATCGGCCCGAAACCGGATAGCACGCGCATGACAAGCGGGGGCATCTAGAAGATCCGCGGCAAGTATCCAGCCCCCGAATGCGGCATGGGTATCCTGCCCATGTCCTCGAATCACGGGCAAGATGCCCGTGCCACACATCGAAAGCGGAACGCCCGACGGTCGTGCCGCCGGGCGTCCCTTCAATCTGGCGCGGGCTCGATGGCCCGCTTGTCTCTATGCTAGTAGCCGTGCGCGCCGCCTGGCTACAACTCGTACCTCCTCGTCGGGTCCATCCCATCCACATGAGACAGACCCGTCTTCCGGTTCCTGGTTGCGGCGCAGGCCGGACGCCGGCCACTAGCGCCGGGTTTACCCGGACTTACCATCGACGGATCACCTCCTTTCAGCCGCGACCGATGTATCCCGCGAGCTCCCCACGAGCCGCTTCGCCACCAGCCTGGACTTACCTCAGCCTATCCATACCATATAACCGGCCCGTTAGCAAGCAAAATTCCGCACGCTACTTTTCAAGCTTTGTCTTCCCGGAAGGAGAGGGCCTGGAACAACCAGGGCACGGCGCGGCGTTCCAATGGACAAGGGCAAACCCCTCGACCGGGTTGCGCTGTTGCGGGTATGATAATTGCCGTGGCGCTGTAGCCCCCCATTAAAGACGCGGGTTCCCGTTTTCGGCTGCGGAATTCAGGGAAAGCTCATGGGCGTATATGGAGGGGCTTTGGGATGAGGCGAGATTGTCTCCGATTCGTTCGGAGAATCTCTCCGCCGTAAAGGAGCGCGTTTCGTTCGGACGCCGCACGAACTCCAGATGGCGGTCGTTTCACGTTGTGAGGCACTTGTGGTGAGGCATTGCGATCATAAAGAGGCGGTGAAATGCGTAATTTCGCCCAAACTTTCGTGCGAAATTCCCCATTTGTGCCTCCTGCCTGGATGGCTTCGGCATCGCTATTCTCACGCGGCCATACAATGTAACTTATTGTTTGATAGTTACTTATGATGTTCAAGCGGACAAGCGACCGTGACTTGGCACAACGCTTGCGTCAAAAATCTGTCAGTCGGCGGCAGAAGTATTCAGGGCATGTCGGCTGAACGGTAACGTGTTTAAGTTTGGCAGGCGCATTTCGCGCAGGCTGTAACCATGGGAGAGAACAGGAGATGAGATCGCGTAGGGTATTGTTCATGTTAGGGATGTTTGGTCTCGCGTTCCTCGCGGGCCAGACCCAAGTGGCGGCCGATGGCACGGAATGGCTGGGGCCGCCCTCGATTCCGTTGGCCGCCGGTTCCGGGATGGCGGTCGGCGGCGTGGGGTTGATCGACGTGCCGCAGCCGGCAAGTCTGTTTGTATCGGTGCCGGCGGATGCTGTCGTGCAACAGGTGCTTCTGTATTGGATATCGGAGTTTTACCCGCAGTCGGGCCCCGATGTGACGGCGGTGGTCAACGGCGTGGAGGTAACGGGCGACGTGATCGGCGGCCCGGTCAACTTCTTCTCGGTGGTGTATTTCTCGACGTTGCGCGCGGACATCACGGACCTCGGCCTTGTGGGTCCCGGCGGCAACGTGCTCGAAATCTCGGGGCTGAACAGCAGCTTCCGGACAACGGGCGCGGGCGTGCTGGTCGTCTACGATGACGGCTCCGGGGCTGAAATCGACCTGCTGGACGGCCAGGACCTCGCCTATTGGCGTCTGGCCCCGCCGCTCGATACGACCACGCCGGTAATGTTCTTCTTCGAGCCGGCGACGTATGACCGCGTCGCCGAAGTTCCGGTACTGGTGGGCAGTGTCGGCGACCTGCGTCCGAACGTCACCGAAGTGATCAGCGGCGGTCTGACGCAGCGCTTCATCAATATGTTCACCAGTCTCGACGGGCCGGAGTGGGACTCGCAGGTGCTGTCCGTTACGGTCCCGGCGGGAGCGGACTTCGTAAGCCTCCAACTGCTTTCCGAGGGCGACGGCACGGACAATAACCCGGCATCGATGGCCTGGTGCGTCGCGGGCGTGGCTATCCAACCGCCTGAGGAAGAGGAAGAGTGCTACCCCTGTGAAGGCAAAGTAACCCAGCTTACGCTTCGCTATACGGGTAGCACGCCGAACGCCCTGATCGTGGTGAAGCAGAGGGTGCAGGGGAGAGACAAGGAAGCTGCGGCGTTCTCCGGCGTGGTGCAGCCGGGCGGCCTGTTCACGTTCGTTGGCCTCGACAACCAAGGCACGCTTGGCCCGGAAATCGAGATATATGTCAATGGCGTGCTCAACACGACAATCCACACGAGTTGTTCGCAGCCCATCGGGCCGGGCCTGGTGCGGGGCGACTTCCTCGTCATCGAAGGCTACAGCCGTGGTGGCGGTCTGCTCTGCCCGGCCGATGAGCCGCCGGATGATCCGCCGACCTCCGAGGGGTGGTGCGACAGCGGCAAGCCGCAGAAGCTCACGATGGTGTACACGGGCGACAGTTGCGCCGCGTCGAACCACGCTCAGGACCCGAGCAAGGTGGTGTGCGAAGGCGATCCCGCCTACATGGGCGTCGTGCGCATCATCGCCACGGACAAGGATGATCCGAACCATCAAAAGGCGCGTATCTTCTTTGACGGCGAGGTGGCGCTTGGCCAGTCGTTCGACATTGACGCGGACAACACGGACCTGACGCGCCTGCGCGGCGACACGCGGGTGTTCATCTATGACCTCGACGGGAACCTGCTGCAGTTCGTGCAGTTCCACACCTCGTGTTCGCAGCCGCTGCGGCCCGGCGACCAGTACGGCTCGCTGCAACTGATCGACTTCGTGGTCGAAGGCGCTCGGAAGGCGGATGTAATCAAGGAAACGCCGATTGGCAAGCCGCAACAGGTGTTGGGTTGCGGCGCGGGCGGCACGGGCGGCGCCGGCGCGTGGGGCGACCTGCTGGTGGTCCTTGCGGCCATCACGGGGCTTGCCCTGTGGCGGCGGCGGCACGTCGCGCGCATGCAAGCGTAATCTGAATTAGCGCCTGCCCTGCGGCGCGGGATTCTGGCGCGTGTGAGCGATACTCACACAAGCCGGACTCCCGTGCCGCAGCTCTTTTTTTGCGGCCCGGCGGTGCCCCGCGCCCGCCCCCATGTTTCTGCCCCTACTCGACGCACTCACGCCGGTCGGGCGTTCCTTCCCGCCCGCTGCAGACACGCCCGGGCGACCGCATCCGTTTCCAGGAACGTTTCAATGAAGTCCTCGGGCCGTTTTCCGGGCTGACGGACTTCGTTAAAGGCGCGGACCAGCGCCTGATATTCCGCTTGATGGCCTTGGTCGTCGAGGTAGAGGGCGTGCAAGGGCGCGACGGGCACGCGGCCATCCCGATGCCGGGGACAGCCGACGTCCTTGTGGAGTGAAAATCCCAGGAATTCGCCGCGGGCATTCTCCTCGATGACGAAGGGGTAGAGTCGGCACAAGATGGGACGGTGCTTGTAGACGGCGCAGAAGCGCGTGGCCTTATCGAGAAAGAAGCAGCCGTCCGCGGTGCGCCGCAGGGCCATGATGTACTTGGCGCCGTTCACGTCGAGCCAGGTGGGGTCGTCCGCTTCCACCTCGCATATTTCATCAGGCCGAAGGAACTCGAGGAACCGGAATGGGTCCGCGCCGGTTCCCCGCACGATGCGGAGAACGTCCCATGGGGTGGGCAGACAGACCACCTCCGTGCAGCAGTGGTTGCAGTGGTGGCACTGGAAGCGGACGAACTCTTTGCCCATACTGGACCTCCAACCCGTGACAGCGGGTATAATTACCGCGCGAAGCGGCGCGGCGGGCGCGTACCATTCCCGCGCCGACTCTTGTATACTATGTGCGTGCCGCGGAGCGGCCGCCGGGGGCGGCTATGTCCAGTCCGCGGCCGGTTAAAGCTGCAGGCAAGTGAATGAGGAGCCCGGAACGATGCGAAACATCCGCGTGTTGAAGGCGGCGCCGGCGGCGGCGTTCAGCTTCTACGACCTCGAGATACTTCTCGACGTGGTCTTGCAGGTGCTGAACATCATCGCGCGCATCGCCGACATCTTCGGCATCAATCTCAACTTCGGCGGCGGCGCCTGACCAGCCTTATCAGGTCTCCTGGGCCTCAAGCCAGCGGGTGGCGTCAAGGGCGGCCATGCACCCGCTGCCTGCGGCGGTGACTGCCTGCCGATAGGTCGGGTCTTTGACGTCGCCGCACGCAAACACGCCGTCCACGTTCGTGTACGTCGAATCGGGCTTGGTCTTCAGGTAGCCGGTGTCCGCCATATCCAGGACGCCCTGGAAGATGTCGGTGTTCGGCTTGTGGCCGATGGCGGCGAAGAAGCCGGTGCAGGCGATCTCGCGCGTCGCACCCGTCCGCACGTCCTTCAGGCGCACGCCGGTCACGCCGTTCGTGTCATCGCCGAGAATCTCCTCGACTACCGAATTCCACTCCACGACGACTTTGGAATGCCGCACGACGCGGTCACCCATGATCTTGCTTGCCCGAAACTTGTCGCGCCGGTGGACCAGATGCACCTCGCTCGCAAAATTCGCCAGAAACAGGGTCTCCTCCATTGCCGTATCGCCGCCGCCCACGACCACGACCGGCTTGTTGCGGAAACGGGGCAGCGCCCCGTCGCAGGTGGCGCAGGCCGAGACGCCGCGGTTCATGAACCGCTTCTCCGACTCGATGCCCAGATACTTCGCGCTGGCGCCCGTCGCGATAATCACCGTTTTCGCCGCATACTCGGCCTCGCCAGCCCAGACCTTGAGCGGCCGGCCCGAGAAATCCACCTTGGCGGCCGTCTTGTACTCGAAGCGCGCGCCGAATCGCGCCGCCTGCTTCTTGAAATCCTCCATCATTTTCGGCCCGGTCACTCCTTCCGGGTAGCCCGGGTAGTTCTCGACCTCCGTCGTGGTCATGAGTTGCCCGCCGGGCAGGATATCCTGGCTGAGTTCGCCTTCGAGGCATAACGGGGCGAGGTTCGCACGGGCCGTATACAGCGCCGCCGTGTACCCCGCCGGGCCGGAACCAATAATCAGGACGTTTTCCATGCAAAGATACTCCCGTGAACCTGCGTTGCAGCGGCGGATTATAGGGAACCAGACGCGCCCATTACAAAGACGGTGATGGAAAGTGGCGGGACAGGCGCTTTCACGGGCGGGACGCCCATGCCACGGGGGATTGCATTTTGAGCCGGCATGCAATAGCATGAGCGCGAGGCAACGATGTCGGAAGGGCACGCGGGAGGACGTTATGGGCGGCTTGTTTGGTGTTGCATCACGCAAGGACTGTTCGCATGATCTCTTTTACGGGACGGACTACCACTCGCACCTGGGCACGTATCGCGGCGGGCTGGTGGTGCTGAACGCGGAGGGGTTCACGCGATATATCCACGACATTTCGAACGCGCAGTTCCGGTCGAAATTCGAGGACGACATCAAGACGATGCATGGCGGCCTCGGCATCGGTGTTATCAGCGACACGGAATCGCAGCCGCTGATCATCGGGTCGCATCTCGGGCCTTACGCCATTGTGACGGTCGGCGCGGTGAAGAATGTCGAGCAACTGACGCGCGAGGCCTACCGCAAGCGCACGACGCACTTTTCCGAGATGAGCGGGGACGGGATCAATACGACGGAACTCGTGGCCACGCTCATCAACGAGGAAGGCACGTTCCAGGCGGGCATCCAACGGGCCCAGGAGCAGATCGAGGGGTCGTGCTCGCTCCTGTTGCTGACGACGCACGGCATTTACGCCGCGCGAGACAAGCTCGGGCGCACCCCGATCGTGATCGGGAAGCGAACCGACGGCGAAGGCTACGCCGCGACGCTCGAGACCACGGCGTTTCCGAATCTCCAGTATGAAGTCGAGCGCTATCTCGGACCCGGCGAGATTGTGTTGCTGACGCCGGACGGCGTCGAGCAGAAGGCGCCTCCGGGCGAGCGCATGCAGATCTGCGCGTTCCTGTGGGTGTACTACGGGTTCCCCGCGTCGAGCTACGAGGGCGTGAACGCGGAAATGGTCCGTTACCGCTGCGGCGCTGCCCTCGCGCGCAAGGACGACACGCCGATCGATCTCGTGGCGGGCATCCCGGATTCGGGCACGGGGCACGCCATCGGCTACGCCAACGAGGCAAAGATTCCCTATGCGCGCCCCTTCACGAAATACACGCCGACGTGGCCGCGCAGCTTCATGCCGCAGGTACAGGAAATGCGCGAGCTTGTGGCGCGGATGAAGCTGGTCCCCATCCGCGAGATTATCCAAGGCAGGCGGCTGCTCTTCTGCGAGGACTCGATTGTGCGCGGCACGCAACTGCGCGACACGATCCAACGCCTGTACGACTACGGCGCGCTCGAGGTACACATGCGCCCCGCGTGCCCGCCGCTCATCTTCGGCTGCAAGTTCCTCGATTTCTCGCGATCGCGATCGGACCTCGATCTCGCCGGGCGGCGCGCGATCAAGGAACTCGAGGGCGACGACGAGTCCCACTATGATGAATACGCGGACCCGCGTTCCGAGCGGCATGCCGCGATGGTCGAGCGCGTGCGCCAGCGGATTTCGTTGACCACGCTCCAGTATCAGGAACTCGGGGACCTGGTCGACGCCATCGGCCTGCCGAAGCACAAGCTTTGCACCTATTGCTGGGATGGCTGCGACAGTTGCGAGGGGCGGCAGATGTCCCTGCTCGACGGCGCGGCCGTCGCACCCGAGGAAACGGCCCCGAGCGCCCCGCCGCGCAAGCGGGCGGCTCGAAAACCGCGCCGCTAGCGCAACCCGGCGCGGGTTTCCCAACGCGCGGTGAAGGCGATTCCGATCAGGCTTACCAGCACGAATACCGCGTAGCAGGCGATGCCGGCAAGAAATACGGCGCGCATTCCCAGATTGATCGCCACTAGACTCGCGCCGACCGTGCCCACGACGGAACCCACGCCGTTCATGCCCCATGCCCAGCAGACCATGTTGAGCTTGAGCCGTGCAAGCAGGCGCATGCACGTGGGGAAGAGCATGCCCATCGGCGTGGCGAGCGCCGCCAGAAAAGCGAAACTGATGAGGATACGGACAGGGAGCGGGAAGCCCATGGCGGCGCACAGGACCGGCGTGGCGACACTGTGCACCGCGATCTGCACCACGACCGCGGCGGCGGCGCAGAGGGCAAGCCAGCGCCACAGGCGCGTGTCGGGAATGTTTCGCGACAGATAGCTGCCGCAGCCGGTAAAAAACAGCATAACGCCAAGCGTAACGGCGAAGGTCAGCGTCGGGTTGCCGAGGAAGAGAAAAAGCCGTTGGAGGAATCCCACCTCGATAAGCATGTACGCCATGCCGAGAAGGAGGAACAACGCGAGAAAGACAAGCTGCTCGGGTCGGCCTCCGGCCAGGTCCGCGCGGCGAAACAACAGCAATGGCGAGACCATAAGCAGAAACACCAGCGCAAGCACGACGAAGAAGAGGTCAATCAGGAAGGGCATGCGGCTCAGCCCCACCGGAATTTTCGCCGCTGTCTCCCAGGGATGCAAAAGCATGTTGATGAAGTCGCCGGGCTTCGTCACATAGAAGAGATACGGGCGGTCGTCGTGGAGGGGAGAGACGTCGAAATACGACTCGGCCTCGAACTTCGCGCGCCGTTTCGGGTCAAGCATCCGCGCCACTTGGTCCGTCCATTCGTTGGGCGGGCCCGCGGGCGGCCATGCGAGGAAGTATCGTAGGTCGGCGCAGGCCTCGAGGGCGCGGGCGGTCATGGCCTCCGTTACGGGCGACTTCCCGAACATGATGCAGACGCCCTCGTCCACTTCACCGGGAGGATCGGGGGTCATCATGGCCAGGATATGCTTTTCCGGCTCGGTGACGCCGTGGCGGCGCAGCGCCTCGATACAGGTGTTCAGGAATCGGGGGAGCAGGTGGCCTTCGGTCAGGGCGGAGTAAATGATGCAGGCGAATCCGCCGGGGTTGAGTCGGTCGAGATAGGCGCTGAAGGCCTCGACGGTGTACAGGTGGTTCTCGGAGAGCACAAACACGCCTTCCGAATTGCCGAGCAACGTATCCGCGAGGGACGTGTAAACCAGGTCGTAGGTCTCTCGCGTGCGTTCCATGTAAGTGCGGCCGTTCTCGATCGCAATCTCGACGTTGTCCAGGCCGTACACGTTGCCCGAGTAATCTCGAAAAACGCCACGCATGACCGCGTTCGCGGTAATCGCATTGAGTTCGACGGCCGTGACGCGCGGCGTGTCATAGGCCTTCGCGGTGAGAATGTCGCGTCCGCCGCCCGCGCCGATCACCAGGGCGTGTTGCGGGTCGAATACGCGATAGGGGAGCGCGGTAACGTCATAGCGCAGGTGGGCGACCTTGTCGTAGTCGCCGTCGAACCGGGTAATCCAGGCGGGCGCGTGCCCGTCCTGCCGGATGACGAGGTACTCCGGGTCCGGTCCCTCGTATGCGGAACTGAGCCGCCAGCCGCGCCAGCGCACGTCCTCCTCGACCGTAATCCAGGAGTAGAAGTTCCAGCCGCTGAACAGGAATTCTCGCTTGTGCAGGTCGCCCTCCGGGGTGACGCGGATCAGGCCGGACTGCAGATTCACAAAGCCGAGCCAGGCCGCCGCGACCAGGCCCGCGACGGCAAGCCAGAATCGTTGTCTTTCCCAGCCGTAAGTTGCGGCGAGCACCAGCAGCACGCCCGCGGTCGCGAACGGCATCGCAAACCCGCCCAGCACGCTGAAAACCGCCACCGCGCAAAGGCACGCCAAGGCCGCGCCCATAAGATCGCCGAAGTAGAGCCTGGGCGCTTCTTCGGGCCGGCTCGCGAAGAGCTTTGCCATCAGCATGCTGCCGCACATGAAGGGCAGGCTGGCGCCGGTGAACAACAGTCCGATAGAGAGCCAAAGCGGTATGGGTGCGGGGCGCCCGGGACGCCCCACGGGAACCACGGCGAGAATGACGACGCCCAGGACCATGGCCGCCGCGGTCAGCAATGCCAACCAGAAGACCGTTCGCTTCAGTGACGCCGGCGACTGCGCGGCGCCGTCGCGACTCAACATTTGCGCGTACAGCCCGCCGAGTCCGTAGCCGAAAAGGGCCACGCCGAGCACAAAGAAGCTGACGTTGCGTATGACTATCGAGAACAGACGCACCAAGTTGATTTCGTAAAGAACCAGCCCCGCGCTCACGACAAAAATGGTGAGGCCCAGCCGCAACACGTCGTTTTTCGAAGCGGCGTCCGCTGTTCCGCGATTCATGGTCGTCTCCCGGCGTTCCCATCGCTCACTGTCATGCGTCGCCGCGAGGGCGGGCGATTACGCCTTCGCGCCGTGGCGCGGCAGGATCAGTCCAGCCGTTTGACCTTCAGGTTGCGGAACCAGATGGGCGCGTTCCCATGCTTGCCCTGGAGCCCAATCTTGCCCTTGGTCGGGATCTCGCTGAGCGGCTTGCTCAGCCAGGGCGGGATATCGGAGCCGTCCGGGTTGGTCTTGGCGGAGGTCCACTCGCGCATGTCCATCGCGACGATGTGCTCGCCGTTCAGGACCACGTCAATATGGGGACCGACGCAACGGATGGTGAATCGGTTCCACTCGCCGGGATCCTTCACGACGCTCTTCGAGGCCGCCAGATGGCCGAACACCGCGCCGCAACGCCAGGTCGGATGCGAATCCGCCCATTTCGGGGCGTGATCGTCGGCGATCTGGATTTCGACGGCGTTCGGAATCCAATTCTTCACGTTGCTGCAATAGACGATGACGCCGCTATTCGTTTCGGGCGCGTTCTTGAATTCGAGATCGAGGAGGAAGTTCTCGTAATCCTCCCGCGTCCAGATGTTCTGGTCCTCGCTCGCCGTGAGTTCCCCGTTTTCGAGAGTCCACACGCCCTCGGGCGCGATGGCGTTTGACAAGTCCGCCGCGAACAGGTCGTCCCAGCCCGCGGTGTCGGGATGGGTGAGCGGTTCGGCCGCCGCCGGTTCCGCGTCCGCCGCAAACGCGCCCTGCACCAATGCGCACGCCACAATGCCTATCCACGCCAGTCTGTTCATGGTCCGCCCGCTCCTTCTGCTTGCCGCGCCGCCGCGGCGCGATTTCCGGGCATAGTACCACATGGGCCCGTTCTCGAAAACCCGGCGGTCCGTCAAGGCGTGAAGAGTTGGTCGGCGGTGAGTTCCGTCACGGGTGCGAGAGCGCCGAGGCGGTCCATATCGATCTTCGCCCTGTCGCCCACGATCGAGATGAGTTTCGGCTTGTCCCCGATATGCTGCTGATGAAACCGCAGCAAGTCGTCGAGACTGCTCGCGAGGATGACGGGGTAGCGCTGTGCGCGCGGGTCCGGCGCGAGGCCGAGCCGCTCCCACGAGCGCACCACGCCCGCGACCTGGCGAAAGCCGACCTTTCCGGTCCGGTACAGGTTAATTAGCGATTCCTTCGCAAGGGCGAAGCGCTCGGGCGACGGCGGCAGCGCGTCGAAGAGGTCGATAAAGGTGGATACGGCTTCGACGGTCTTGTCGGCCTGGGTCTCGATGCCGCCGATCATGAGATTCTGATCGCCGAGGCGGTTCCCCGGGATATAGCGCGCGCCCGCCGAATAGGCCAGGGCGCGGGCCTCGCGCAGTTCCTGGAAGACGACGCCGGCCATGCCGCCGCCAAAGTACTCGTTGAACAGTTGGGACGCGGGCGTAAGGGTCTCGTCGAACTCGACATCGCCGAACTCGATACGGATATGCGCCTGCCCCATTTCCCTGTGGACAAAAGCAATCTCGCTCCGCTCCGGCGCTTTCGCGCGCAGGAAGGTGTACGGGGGCGGCGCGTCGAGCGGCCCTTTGACCGGGCAGTGCCGCGCGAGCGCGGCCTGGACCGCTTCGAGCGGCAGCGATCCTGTGTAGAAAACGGTGCGCCGGTAGCGCGCCAGGCCCCGAATGAGGCCGAGCAATTCATCGAGCGCCAATGCCTCGACCGCCGGTCCCGGCAGCCGCCGCAAATACGGCGACTCTTCGCCGTAGCGATGGTGGAGAAACAACGCGCGCATGAGCGTATCGGGCTGTTTCTGGGCGTCTTCGCGCGACTTGAGCAGGTTGCGCTTGAGCGTTTCGAGCGTGGCGTCGTCGGAGATCGGCGCGGTCAGGCACTCGACGAGGAGCGCCAACGAAGCATCGAATTGCTCATCGAGGCCCGCAATCGACACCGTGGTCTCGTCGTCCCCCGCGACGACGGCGAAGTCCGTGCCGAGTCTGTACCACTCCTTGCGCAGCGCCTCGGGGTCGAGCCGATCCGTGCCGGCCTTTTCGAGGAGCGCGGTCGCGACGCCGATACGGTCGTCCTGGCGTCGCCCGATATCGACGGAGATCGAGAACGAAAAGAGGTCATTGATCCGGTTCGGCACGTGGTACAGCGTAACGCCGCTTTCATCGGCGGTCTTCGTGTAGTCGCGAACCGGGTCCACAAACACGGGCTCGACGGCCGCCGAGGGCAGCGCGGCGATGCGTTTCCCGAACTCCGATTCCCGGTTCGGATCGATATCGATGGCGGCCAAGTCGGGCTTGTCGTAGTACGGCGGCTGATGCGGCGCGTCCTTGCGAAAGCCCGCCACATAGCCGCCCGAGAAATAAGCGGCGGCCACGCGCATTACGTCTTCCCGGGTCACCTTTTCGATTCGGTCCAGTTGGGCAACCGTGTGGTCCCACTCCTCGAACGCGATAAACGACTCGCGTATCATGCCCGCGCGCGCGGCGTTGTCCTCGAGGCCGCCCTTGACCCGCTTCTTGAAGTCATTGAGAATCGCGGCGAGTATCCAATCCTCGAATTCGCCGCGCTTCACCAGTTCGATCTGTTCGAGCAGCAGCGCCTCGACCTCCTCGAGGGGCTGCCCGTCCTTCGGCACGCCCCAGAAGTACTGCGCGCCGTAATCGTTCATCTGGCCGGGGAACGCGCCCGCCTGGCGCACCCGCTGCCGCTGATTCAGGTTGAGGTTGATCAGCCCGGCCATCGCGTTGTCGAGCACCATGTCGAAGACGAGCAGCGCCTCCGCGTCCGGGTGACTGCGGGGCACGGTGCGGAAGGCGAGCAAGGCGTATTCTTCGCCCTCATAGGAGCATTCGACGTACTCGCGGCCCGCGAGCGGCGGCTCTTCCCAGGTTTGGGGTTCGGGGAGATCGCCGGGCCGCCACGCCGAGAAGTGTTGGTCGATAATCTCGATCGTCTCTTCGGCGTCGATATCCCCCGATATGAATATGGCCATGTTGTTGGGAACATAGTGCGCGGCGTAGTACTTGCCGATATTCCTGAGCGACGGGTTCTTGATGTGCTCGGGCAGGCCGATCGTCGGTTGTTGCCCATACGGGTGGTTCTTGAATAACTGCCGCTGGACCGCCCGGTAGATGATGAACCGCTTGTTGTCGAACGCGCGGTTCACCTCCTCGAAGACCGTTTCGAGTTCGGTCTGGAACAGGCGGAAGACCGGGCCGGCGAAACGGTCCGACTCGAGGGCGGCCCAATGCCGCAACCGGTTCGCGGGCAACTCCACCTTGTACACCGTTTCTTCGTGCGAGGTGTGCGCGTTCAGGCCCGAGGCGCCCATGCCGCTGTAGAGCCGGTCCAGTTCATTGGGTACGGCATAGGCCGCGGCGTGACGCGACGCCTCGTTGATCTGGGCGTACAGCGCCGCGCGCCGCTGAGGGTGATGCTCGCGGAAAAGCAACTCATACAACTCCGCGATATAGTCCAGATAGACGCGCTCCCGCGCGTAATCCAGCGTGCCCAGCCGATCCGACCCCTTGAAAAGCAGGTGTTCGAGATAATGCGCCAGGCCCGTGGATTCGGCGGGGTCCTGCTTGCTCCCCGCGCGCACCGCGATCTCGGCGTAAAACCGGGGCGATTCGTGGTTCTCCGTGAGGTATACCGTCAGCCCGTTGTCCAGCCGGTAGATGACCGCGTCCATCGGGTCGTTCGGATTCGGCGCATTGACGCGCGTGTAATCGGCCCGCGCCGCCACAGCGACCAGGACGGCGAGAACGCCGAACCACAAGATACATCTTGATTGCTTCATGCTGAGGGACCCTGTCTTCTTGTTTGAACCCCCATATTACGGACACGCGCCGCCGCCGGTCTATTCCTCAGGCGTCCGGCAGCGCGACAGTGCGTTTGTCGGCTTCGGGGTGTTGTCGGTAAAGGATGAAGACGTGGCCGAGCGCGCCGACGATATGCGCGCCGGTACGCCGCGCGATCTCCTCGGACAGTTCGCGTTTCCGGTCCTTGAAGTCGTTAAAGCGGACCTTGATCAACTCGTGGTCTTCGAGCGCCTCGCCGGCGGCGCGCACCAGTGCGTCCGTGAGGCCGTGCTTGCCCACAATGATCAGTGGGGCGAGGTGGTGCGCCGCCGCGCGCAGGTACTTGCGTTGGGAACTGGTCAAAGCGTGCATGGGTTGTGTTTTCCGGTCGGTAGGCGCAATTTTATCAAATTCGTATTCGGTCGGGCCATCCACACTCGGGGACGCCGAATTCCGGATGGAGCGACATTCAGGACCTATGACATCGCGTCCGCGGACGCTTCGCATAGGGCATAGAGGGAGTCAGATTCCACACAGATCGGATAGGTCTTTTGGAATCTCGGGACCGCGCACGCGCGCCGTCTCAATTCACCTTCTTGATGGGGAAGCCGTCCCCCGCGATGATCTGCCACCCCTGGATACGGCAGGTGTACGATTGCCCCATCGCGGACACCGTAAGGTTATTGCCCGCCGCGCTCCACGTGCCTATGACGTTGCCCATCGGCGTCGAGGCCATGGCCTGACCGCCAGGCTGCAAGTGAACAATGAAGTTGCCGTACCGGGTGCCCACGGCCCAAGCCGTCCCCGGAAGATTTTGCGCGTTCCACCCCTGCGGTTGTTGTTGGGCAACGGGCCGGGGCAGCGGCGGCTGGGGCATGGGTTGCGGGGCCGCTTGCACGGGAGCATAGGGCATCGATCCGGGCTGGAGGGCAGTCGCACCGCCCGGTTGCGGCGCGGCCTGTTTCGGGGCCGACTCCGCGGTGCTTGGCGTCGCGCCGGACGTCCTGCCTCCGGCGGCCCCGCGATTCGCAAGCAAGGCCACAAGCGTCAGAATACCCGCGAGGAGGACAACCGCCGCGATCATCGTAAGGGCTATGCGCATTCCCGGATTCATCGGATCAGATCGTTCCCGTCGCGCGGCACACGCTGCTCATCGCAGCCGCCGCGCTTCTCTCTCCTGGTCTTTCTCCTTGAAGAAGACTCGCTTGCCGCGAATCTCGCACGTCACCTGCTCTTTCTTGCCCATGAACTCGACGCCCAGCTTCAGTTGGTCGCCCGATACAGACCATGTACCGGGTATCTGCGGCGGAATATCCAGGTTCATCAACTGCTTCGCCATGGCGGCCACCTGCGGCGGCACGTTCGCTATGGCCTGCCCGCCGGAATTCAGGTCAATCGACGTCGTGTGACCCATGACCGTCACTTCCCACGACGTATTGGCCAGTTCCGCCGCCGTCATGGGCTGTTCCTTCGGCGGCCCGCCCACGCCTCCGCCCCTGATGATCGTCGCGACCAACGGCACGACCGCGACCACAATAAACGCAACCCCCAAGCCGATGGCGATTTTCGGACCCGGACCCATGGCGGTACCACTCCAAGCTTATTGTCCCAGGAATTCAATGACGGTCCCGACACCCGTCGAAATAACGCTGCATAGCCTAGCGCGCGCGCGGGGGGAATGCAAACATCAGGCGGGAGCAGCCTCGGCGGACGACGCGACGCGGGAATGACGGCGAACGATGTCGAGGAGGTACACCGCGAAAAGGTAGTAGACGTTGAGTTCCCGGAATTCGGACAGATTGTTCGAGATCGAGCCGAACTCGCGCGGGACTTGGCCGGCCTCCAACGCCTTGACATAGGCGAGTTTCTCAAGCGCGCCGAGGCCATGGGTCGCATACCGCAGCAGAACGATGGCCAGCACGGTGAGAATGGCGTAGCGACTCGGCGCGAAACGCGCAATCCACGGATTCTTCAGCTTCGGGGCCGCCAAAGGAACCACCACGAACAGGAGCGCGATCAGCAGGTCCGCAGCCGCCTTGATCCGCCGGGTCGCATTGCCGATGTTGTGCAGGTTGAACGGCTCATCCGCGAGGTGAAACTCTTCGGCGAGCAGGCGCGGCAGGTGCGCCCAGAACGTGTACCACTTCATCCTCCGAAAAGAGCCGACGGTCTCCCGTATGTGCTCGTCCATCGGTTTGAACCAGACGATACGGTCCCGGTGTCGCCAGTAGGCGATGAGGTGCATTCCATAATCCACTTCTTCGAGAAAGACGAAAACGGCCCCCGCGAAGACCGTCCAGAAAAACAGCCGCTCGAGCGGATGCGTAAAGCGCAAGGCGCCCACGAACGCCGTCACCGCCATGCCCAGCAGCAGCGCGTTCTGCAGGTTTTCGAGCAGGCCAAACTCCCGCCAGGTGTCCGGCGAAAGGGGCGGCAGCTTCGGACTGACCAGGCGCTGCAACACCATGCCGTCAAGGAAGTACATCGCCAGCAGGACCAGGCTCACTCCCAGCGGCACAAAGAAATAGACCACCCAACTACGTGATCGCATCATCTCCCTCCCGAACGCGGAGCTTATAACACAAGCGCCCCGCGCAGAGGAAATCGGCGCACGGCAGTCCATGCAATTTGAACATTCAATGTTCAGACTCCATGGAACCGCGCACGTGCCCGAAGAGTCCGTCATGCGCTCGCCGCGCCGCCTCCACTAATTCCGGATAAGGCGCGTCGGCCACGGTGACAAAGCCGATGTTGTAGTTCTCGCCGTCGAACCAGCGGCCCGTCGTGGGCTCGTCCACGTATTGGAACCAGTGGCACCCGACGAAGTTCGGATGCGCGGCGACGCTGCGCACGTAGCGCGCGTAGGCGGCGGCGCGGGCCGCCTGATCCTCCTTCGCCACCAGACCCGCGTGAAACATGCCCCGGTCCAACGCGCCGAAGTGAAACTCGCCGATGAGGATGGGCTTGTCATATTCGAGAAACTTTTCCCGCGGGATTTCCTGATAGTACAGGTTGTAACTCATCACGTCGGCGACTTCGGCGCAGGCCCGCGCGACGGGGGGCGGCGTCAGCCCGGCGAAGCGACAGCCGAGATACAACTGATGCGGCGCATGCCGCCGGCACGCCGCGCGGACTATGTCGAAGTACCGCAGGGCGAACCGGTACAGGTATTCGTCCAAGTCCGCCTTGGCGGCGGCGTTGGGTCGCGTCGGCGTGCGCAGGGCGTCCCAGTCCGTCGCATCCGTGCCCCACGCCGCGTTCAGTTCATCGATCTCGGGGTATCGTTCCCGCAACTGGGCAACGAACGCCACTCGCGCGGGTTGATCGAGGGGACTGTCGAGGGTCCCGCGCGCGAAACCTTCCCATGCCAGTTCGTTGTCGCAGAAGTACCCGATGCAGAGGGGATTCGAGGCATACTTCTTCCCAACCCAAGCGAAGGCGCGGTCGGCCTGTTCCTCGAACTCGGGGGCGTACACGTCCTTCATCTTCGCCCAATAGCCGCGCGCGCCCTCGATAGGCCGCACCCCACCGATGCCCGTGGCTGCTACAAACGGCATCGGGCTGTTATCGAGCGTATCGTGTTGGGACCAGTTCCCGACGGTGTTGAATCCCCATGATTCCAGGCGTCGGTACGTCGTCTCGCGCCAAGCCTCGGGCCAGTTTTCGCCGTACTTGCGCAGCAGGTTTGCGCGGTAGAAGCTGAAGGCGCGCCCTTTTCCGCCGATGCGGTCCGCGCCGCTGTGCGCGCCCTCGACCTGCCCGAGGAACGCCCGGAAATCGGGCTCGTCTTCGCCAGGCAGCCACGCGAACCAGCCGTCGCGCCCCTCGACAAACGTCTGCTCACCCGTGCCGACGCAGTCCATGCCCAGGGAGAAGAACAACGCGCCTTCCGGCGTCACGAGCCACCACTTCCCGTCCACCTTCTCGGTGCGGAACCAGCCCGTCGCCTCGCGGCGCGGCCCGTCCGCCCAACCGCCGAGGCGGTCCCGCCCCGGGAGACGCGGCGCGGCGGCAAGGGCAGTCTCCTCAGCGGCGCGGCGCTCGATGAAATCGCTTTCCTCATGCAGCTTGCCGGGCCAATCGGCGTGGGCGTATTGCCCGAATCGGTCGATGAACGGCATGGGAACCCGCGCATCGCGATCGCCGCCCGGCCCGAAGAGCCACGCGCGCTCGAAGACCAGCGTGTGCTCCTGCTGAGGGCGAGGCAGAAAGACCTGAAACGCCGTGATCTTCGTCGTGTCAAGCTTCGGCCCCGAGCCCAACGGCCCGCGCTCCGGCACGCCGCGCATGCCCCAGAATACCTCCGCGTCGCCCGTGTTGAAGTAGCACCGCAGGACGAAGCGGTCGCGCGCCGGCGCTTCGCCCCAGGCATTGTTGCAGTGATTCACGCCGTCCGCGCCCGCGTTGTCCACCCGCATCGACACGCTGACCGCCGTATCGGTCGGATTGTAGAGCGCGACCGCCACGCCCGAGAACGCGCTCCAGTCCCAACCCTCGGGCGGCGCCTGGAAGAAGACGTTCGGCCAGTCCACCACGTGAAACCGCGCTTCTCGCGCGTGGCCGCCCTCGTGCGGCACGCGCCGCAAGTCCGCATCGTGCGGAATCACCCATTCGGGCAACGTCTCGACGCCAAAATCAAGCAATTCCGAATCCGCAACGGGTTCCACAATTGTCACAAGCAGGCAGAACAGGCAAAGGATGAGATGCAGGTGCATGACCAGGTTCCTCCGCGTGATGCTCAGTCTACAAGATACAGGAACGGCATCGTACCACGCGGCGCGCGGCTCGGTGTCCTGTCCGTGTCCTGTCCGTGTCCTTGCGGCGCGGAAGACCGTGTGCTACAGTACGTTTTCGACCCGAAAAACACGGCTTTTCAACGGATATCGGAGGGTAGTCTCATGCGCACGGGTTACTTTGTAGCGCTGATCGCGGTAGTTGTGACCGGCCTCGCCGCCGGCCAGGGCTTATCGGGCAAGAAGATCGCGCTCCAGGCGGGCGAACAGCGCAGCGCGCATGTGCCGCTCGCGCTGCCGTGGGAGGGCGCCGCCGATCTGGACGGCGTCCTCGTGGTGCGCGAAGGGACCACGGGCAAGCTGTTCCCCGTGACGTTGCGCGACGGCGAACTCGTGTTCGTCTCCGAGGGCGCCATGCCGAAGACCGCCCACGAGTACACCGTCGAAATCGAGCCGGACGCGAAGGGCGAGCACGTGGATAAGGTGCTCATCAAGCAGAAGGCGGACGAACCGGTCGTCGAGGTGTACATCGAGGACGTGCTGTTCACGGCGTACCATTTTTCGAACGACAACAAGAAGCCGTTTCTCTGGCCAGTGAACGCCGAAGGCGGCGTATCGGTCACCCGCGACTACCCCATGGCCCCGATCGCGATCAAGATGGCCGAGGACCATCCGCACCACAAGTCGGTCTGGAGCGCCTACGGCGACTTGCGCCTGGCCGGTGGCGAGGGCGTCGATTGCTGGGCCGAGGGCGGGAACTCAGGCTTTCAGCGCAGCGGCGAGGTGACGTGGGGATCGGGCGACGCCTACGGGTGGATTCGCGCCGATAATGTCTGGGAGGACAAGGACCACAAGCCTGTCGTGCGCGAGCAGCGCGAGTACCGCTTCTACGCCACGCCGGCGCGCGCGCGCCTTTTCGACGTCGCGGTGACGTTTACCGCCGAATACGGCGACGTGCTGTTCAAAGACACGAAGGAGGGCGGCATCGTATCCGCGCGGATGCGGCCCGAACTGTCGTATCGCAACGCGGTCATCACGAACGCGCACGGCGACCAGGGCGAGGCGCGGTGCTGGGGCAAGCCTTCGCCGTGGTGCGACTTCTCTGGGGAAATGCCCGATCGCGGCTGGCTCGGCCTGACGGTGTTCGATCACCCGGGCAACATGCGGCATCCGACGTCGTGGCACGTGCGCCAGTACGGGCTCATGGGCGCGAACTGCTTCGGCTATTCGTACTTCAATGAGAAGCCCTATAACAAGGGCCTGATCCCGGAAAACGGCGACTTCGAGTTGAAGCAGGGCGAAGGCGTGACCTTGCGCTACCGGGTTTACGTGCACAACGGCGACGTCAAGGGCGCGCGTGTCGCGGACCGCTACGCGGACTACGCGACGCCGCCCGATGCGCGCTGGATCGACTGATCGGCGCGTCGCCGCCAGGCCACGACCTGGAACAGCGCGACGCCCGCCGCCACGGCGGCATTGAGGCTGTCGAGGCCGCCCGCGAGCGGGATGGCCACGGCCCCGTCGCACGCCTTGCGCACGACCGGCCGGACGCCCGCGGTCTCGTTGCCCACCACGAGCGCGCAGCGGCGCGGCCATGCCACGTCAAACACCGTCTCCGCCGCCCCGGCATCGAGCGCATATGTCCAGAACCCGGCGTCGCGCAATGCGCGGATGCCCTGCGCGAGGTTCTTGCAGTTCACCAGCGGCACGCGCAACGCCGCGCCCGCGCTCGCGTGGACCACCGCGCCGTCCACGAGCGCGCCGCCCCGCGCCGCAAGCATCACCCCCGCCGCGCCCGCGCCGGCGGCGGTCCGCAACAGCAGCCCGAGGTTCTTCGGGTGCTGGACCTGATCGACCACCAGCACAGTCGCCGTGGCGGGGCACGTCTCCAGGAACGACCGGACCGTGAGATAGGGCGCCGGGCTCAGCGCCGCCGCCACGCCCTGATGGTCGCGCACGCCCGTCATCGCGTTCAATTTCGCCTGCGGCACAAAATCGAACGGCGCGCCCGCCGCCCGGGCCGCGTCGACCAGACTGTCGCAGGCGTCCGCACGCGACTCCTTCGCAAAGTAGATGCGGTTGATGCGCGCGGCCGTCTCGAGCGCCTCGCGCACCGCTTTCACGCCCCAGATGATTTCGCCCGCCATGGCGCATGTCCTCCGCCCGTAAGCGTACCCGCTCGGCGGGGCCCAATTGAAATCGAACGCACCGCAAGACCTCCCGCGCGTTGGTAGTACAGGCTTCAGCCAGCTTTCCGACGCGGCGCGCGCATTGACAGGGCGCGAATCCGGATGGCGTAGTCACCGTGAGAAAGCAGAAGGGAGCACAATGTCCGCGTATCGCGCAGTCAAGGTCGTGGTGGAACACCACGCGGACGGGTATGTCGCCTATCCTCTGGGACTGAAAGGCGTCGTTGTCGGCCAAGGAGACACCTACGCCGAAGCGTTGCGCGACGTCGAATCCGCAATCCGCTTTCACGTCGAAAGTTTCGGCGAGGAGGCGCTCGATCCGGACCCCGAATCCCCGGTGCTGGAAGCCCTCGTGGCGGAGGCGGCTGTCCAGGTGAAATGACCGTCTTTCCCTCAGACGCGCCATTGGAACAAGTCCTAAGGGCATAACGCATATCGCGGGGCTCCACGTCGACGAGTGACTTCCACGCAGGCTGAAGCCTGTACTACGAACAAAGCGCCCCCGAGTGTCAGCGTCGCCGCGCTCCTTGCGTCATTCCCGCGCAAGCGGGAATCCAGAACTCGCCATGCAAGACTCGGGAATGATCCGAAGCGCCTCGATGTTGGCGCGGCCGCGCTCCTTGCGTCATTCCCGCGCAAGCGGGAATCCAGAACTCGCCATGCAAGACTCAGGAATGATCCGAAGCTCCCCGTGTTGGTGCGGCCGCGCCGCGGCGGGTATCATGCGCGGGTGCATGGGAGGTAAACGCCTGTGACCGCGACACCGCGCGAGACGCTCATATTCTCGGATGTGCATCTGCGGGTAACGGAGCCCGAACGGACCCGCGAGTTCGCCGCGTTCTTGCGCGCGATCGACCCGGCGCGCTTCGACCGCGTGGTGTGCCTGGGCGACCTGTTCGACTTCTGGTTCGAGTACCGGCACGTGGTCTTCTCGGACTACTTCGAGGTGTTGCGCGCGTTCGCCGAACTGCGCGACGCCGGGATTGAACTGCACCTCGTGTGCGGCAACCACGATTTCTGGGCGGGCCGCTTCCTGCGCGAGACGCTCGGGTTTCGCATACATCTCGCAGGCGAGTTGTGGTTCGGCGAGCGGCGGGCGCTGCTCGTCCACGGCGACGGCCTCAATCCCGACGATTGGAAGTACCGCCTCTACAAGCGGATCGCGCGCAATCCCTTCGTCATCTGGGCGTTTCGACAACTCCACCCCGACTGGGCAATGGCCTTGGCGCGGCTGGTCAGCCACGGCAGCCGCACCTTGTACAAGGTCGAGGACCCGGCGGGCGGCCCCGAGGCGCAATCGCTGCGCGATTTCGCGCGCGCGGTGCTCAAGCGCGGCGATGCCGACATCGTGCTGTGCGGCCATGCCCACGCGGCCACGATCGAGGAATTCCCGACGCTGGTCGGCACGGGGCTCTACGTCAACCCCGGCGACTGGCTCGAACATCGCGCGTTCGCCGTCTGGGACGGCGAGACGTTCCGCCTGCGCGACGGCATGCCCTGAGGGGCGGGGTCAGGCGAGGCAGTAGCCGCCGCCGTCCATGAGGAGAGCGTGTCGCGCACGCGGCGCCGCAAGAAGCGGTTCGCTTCTCATTGCCCGAGGCGGTTTTCCCACCAGCCGAGCGCGCCCGACGCGTTGACGCCTACTACGTCCGGTAAACCGTCGCCGTTGAAGTCCGCCACGACGGGACTCGGGACGCCATTCCACACGCTTCCGATGTAGCGCATGACCCACGCGCCGCTCGGGCAGCGTTCCCACCAACCAAGGGAGCGGCCGGTCGGCTCCCATAGTCTATGCGCACATATCAGAATGTCCAGGTTGCCGTCGGCGTTCAGATCCGCCATCTGAACAGGGTGGAAAGCATCGGGCGTGCGGACGCGCCGGACCAGTAGCCGACTCACCGTGAAACTGCCGCTGCCGTCGTTCTCGTAGAGCAGCATCTCATCCCAGGCACAATTGGCACAAAGCTCCCAGGGGCACAATTGCCAGTACTGATCATCAAAATGCTCAAGCGTGACGACAACATCAAGGTCGCCATCGGCATCAAAATCCGCCGGCGGCGCATGAATGATCGAATTCGTCGACAACGGCAGCCATTCACGACAGAGGAGTTCGGTTTCGTTCGCGAACTCGCATGAAAAGAGCATGTCAAAGCTCTCGCCAACCGCGCAGACGCCCAATAGTTCCGCGCAACCATCAGCATTGAAGTCCGATGCCGCCGTAAACCTCCAACTCTCGACCTCGTCGCTCGACCATGCCAAGCGGAAATCAACGCGGGTGAAGGTAAGTGGCCCGTCCTTGCGCCACCATGTGCCGCGGTCCAGATGTGCGCTTCCATATGGAATAACGACGTCCGGTCTGCCGTCGCCATTGAAATCGGCCACGAGGCCGGGTCGCACGTCCGTACCGGCTAGAAGACGCTGCGCATACCCGCCCGAACCGTCGTTTTCCCACCACACCGTGCCCAACTCCGGGTCATGGCTTCCCAGTATATCCAAGTCCCCGTCCTCGTCCATGTCGATGAGCGCCGTGTCCGCGATCGGCTCATGAATCACGTGACGTGCGAAGCCGCCATTGCCTTTGTTCTCCCACCAAGACAAGCCCTGCGTATCGCTGTTAATATACACATCCGGCATCCCGTCACCGTTCAGGTCGCAGATTTCCATCTGCCGCAGGTGCCCCGGCGAGGCGTCCAATTCACGCCAGGGAAAAGCACCACTGTCATCCGGTTCCAGTCCCGGAGCGAAACCGTCCTCGGAGCCAATAACGATGTGATATCCGCCGATATTGTAAAATTGTATAGCCCGCAAGAGTTCCGGCATCGTGATTTGCCATGTCGGATCGACGTAATCAAGCGAGTGCGGACAACAGAAGAGGAAATTCTCCAGCCAAGGGTCTTGTCCTTCGTCTTCCTCTCCTTCCGACTCCAAACAGCCGGGGACAAATCCGTCTTCCGTACTTGTGCCCCAAGCGCAGTAGTAGCCGCCCGAGTTGTAGAACTGGATTGCTCGAAGCAGCTCCGGGAGGGAGATGCGCCAGTCAGGCGTCGTGTCCAAGTCATGATATCCGAGCGGGAAGTACGGCTGTACCGCAGCCGAAGTGGAAATGGCCAATAGGGTCACGATCATGAAGTACGCGCGGAGCATCCTTAACGATTGTGTCATGGCTGAAGTCCCTCCTGGCCGAGGCGGTTTTCCCACCAGCCGAGCGCGCCCGCCGCGTTGACGCCTGCTATGTCCGGTAAACCGTCGCCGTTGAAGTCGTGGAACCGCAGGTTAGCGCCCGACAAGATGAAGCCCGCGCGGTAGCGCCCCTCCTCGGTCTCTTGCCACCAGCCAAGATGGAAGAGACGCGACACGGGAGCATACACGCCAAAGAGGATGTCCTCGTTGCCATCGCCATCCATATCGGCTATGAGGTGAGGAATGAGCGCCACGTAACTGAATGTGACTTGAGAGTAGGAGTATAAGGGAATCCCAAAATCATGTTCGGCGAATTGGGCATCACCTTCATTACGAAAGAGGACAAACTTTTCCGGATCGCGGCAGTCGCCGGGACTATCCCGATCGTAACGAGGAACAACACGAGCAAGAAAGTCAACGAGATCGTCACGGTCCAAGTCTCCCGGCTGTGAAACGTTAATCTCATAAGTCCCATCGATACTTTCCAGCGTCAACGGAAGGAGCCGGCGGTAAGCGAATTGCGTCTCATCAAGTCTTTCGAGCAGGAAGATGTGATGGTAGGAATCCCAGTCCACGCCCACGCCCAGCAGGTCCATATCGCCGTCGCCATCCAAGTCGGCGGCGTGCAAAGCGCGAACTCCGCCGGCCCCCTGATACTCGACGATTTCATCCGGCAGCGGGAAAGACGTAAATTCCAGTCCGCCTTCATTACGCCACCAGGCTCCGCCGGCAACGAAGTCATCCCGGCCGTCGTCGTTGAGATCGACCACGTAGGCGGTATTTGTGCGAAGCGCGTCCGCGCACGCCCTTGCCGCGGCGCCGGTGAGCGGATCCGCCTCGACAAACGTCCCCGCTCCCTCGTTTCGCCACCACGGCGCGCCGACTTCGTAAACCCACGGTCCGAGGATGTCCGTGGCGCCGTCGCCGTCGAAGTCGATGAGCAGGGTACCCCAGACAGGCCCATGAATAGCGTGGCGCGTGAAGCCGCCTTCTCCGTCGGCTTCCCACCACGCGAGTCCATCCGTCTCGCTGTTCACGTAAACATCCGTCCGTCCGTCGCCGTTGAGATCGCACAACTCGAGTTGCCGGAGTTGCCCCGGCGCCGGCTCCAGTTCATGCCACGCGAACGCCGCGCTGTCGTCCGGTCCCGGGCCGGGCGCGAAACCGTCTTCGCTGTTCGCCAACCAGTGCAGGCCGTCGCTGTGATAGAACTGGATTATTCTCAAAAGCTCGGTCGGCGATAGTCTCCAGTAGTCGGGGAGATAATCCGCGTGGTGCGGGCAGCAATTCCGCGTTCCGACACCTGGAACGAATCCGTCCTCCGTCTCTTCCAAGCAGCCGTGATAGCCGCCCGAGTTGTAGAACTGGATCACCCGGAGCAGTTCCGAGAGGGAAATGCGCCAGTCTTGGTCGGTGTCGGCGGCGTGGTGGCCGAAGGGGAAGTATTGCTGCGCGGGCGCCGAGGGCGGGAGGATGACCACGGCGAGCATCGCAAAAACGCCACAAACCGCCCAAAACGTTCGCATAACAACCAAATACACACGTAAACGCACACAAACCAACATTGCGCCATTTCTTGGTTGACCGTGCGCGTCCGACGCGCGAGCGGTCCCCACAGGACCATGGCCGGGCATATCACTGCCAGCCAGCCACCCTTGTGTTCGGTCAGGGCTCATGTTTGCGTTCTTCCGGCTGCGCACGCGCTCCGTGCATGCGTGCGCGCGGACATGACGGCGTCACCGCCGCGCGAACGGGGTCCGGGCGTGACGAAGGATCGTCCATGGCGATTCCCCTATGTCGGTCACAAGCGACCACAGGACCGCTCTCGCGAGTCCCCGCGAAGATCCCGTACATCCATATTGAAGCGCAGTTTGGTCGAAAAGTCAAGAGGTTATTTCGGGGGATTGGGGACAGGCATCCCGCGAAGCGCGGGACGAGGCGCGCGGTCGCTTGTGCCAGTCCCCGTCGTGGTACGGGCGTCCCGGCCGTGATCTGGAACCCTCACCCCAACCCTCTCCCTCGGGGAGAGGGAGTAGGGGCGCCCTGAAGGGCGCACTCCGAACAAGCTCACTTGGAGACCAGTCGGGGCGGTGGCGCGGTCCCAGCCTTCGCGAAACGCTTCGGCGGGCAAGCAGGAGACCGGCCACAACAAGGACCGGCCACAACAAGGGTCAGGCGAGGAAGCGGCGGCCTTCGTCCGTCATCGCGAGGTAGTTGTCGAGGGGGATGTAGTTCGCGACGCTGTTGCCGGTGCCGAGGCAGTAGCCGCCGCCCTCCATGCACACTTCGAGCGTGTCGCGCACGCGGCGGCGCACGGCGGGCTCGTCGGCGCGGCAGAGGAAATCCACATCGATCCCGCCGAGCAGCGCGATGCGGCGGCCATATTTGCGCTTCGCCTCGGTCACCGGTTCGATGGCGTCCTCGAAGGAGTGCTTCGCGTCGATTTTGACGTCCTCGATCAGGTCTTCCATGATGAGGTCGAGGTTGCCGCAGGCGTGGAGGAGGTAGGGGCGGCCCGCGTCGTGGGCCATTTGGGCCATGATCTTGTGTCCCGAGAGCACGAATTCGCGCAGGTCGTCCGGCGGCAGGAGGGGCCCGCCGCGAAAGCCCATGTCGTCGCTGCCCCAGACAATCTTCACGCGGTCGAATCGCAGGAGCCGTTCGAGGAACACGCGGTAGTATTCGAGGAGGCGGCGCGCTATCGCCTCGACAAGGTCCCGCTGCTCGCACAGCGCCACGCAACACGTCTCGTAGCCCATGAGCCAGGTGAGGTGCTCGGCGAAGTGCGCGAAGCCGCCGCTGCCCATGACGCACAGGTTCTCCGGCATGTGCGCCTCGAACCAATCGAGGCCCTCGGTCGAGGCTTGCGCCGGGTCCGGCCACGGGTACCGCTCGAATTCCTCCCAATTGGCGATGGGGCCCCGGTGCATGTTGACGAAGTTGCGGCCGTCCTGACGCGCCATGGCGGCGGTGTCCTGCGCCTTGTCATAGTGCAGCGGCCATTCCTGCCGTTCGAGACTCCACCGCACGAAGTCATAGCCCAGGAACGATTGCAGAAGTATCTGTTTCCGGTGCGGGAAATAGCGATCCCCCGGGTCGAGACCATCGAGCACGCCGAATCGCGCGCACACCGCGTCCTGCATCTCGACGTCGAGAAACAGCTCGATGTGATGCACGCGATCGGGCGCGCCCTGCCGCAGGACGCAGCGGCGCAGCCCCTCCCAATCCGGGGTCACGGGCACCGAGAACGTCTTCATGCGCGTTGCTCTCCGCCGGACGCGATCGCGTCCTGATCCTCGTACAGCCGGTCTTCCGTGATGATTTCGTAGCGGTAGCCTTGTTCGGTGAGGAAGAGTTGGCGCTTGACGCTGTAGTCCTGGTCGCAGGTGTCGCGGGTGACAACCGAGTAGAAGCGGGCAAGGCGTGCGTCGCTCTTCGGGCGCAGGATGCGTCCGAGCCGCTGCGCCTCTTCCTGGCGCGACCCGAAGGTGCCGGAGACCTGGACGGCGACGTTTGCATCGGGCAGATCGATGGCGAAGTTGGCGACCTTGGAGACGATGAGCAGTTTGATCTTGCCGGCGCGGAACTCGTGGTAGAGGCGCTCGCGTTCGCGGGTCGGCGTGCGACCCGTGATCAGCGGCGCCTTGAAATGCTTGGCGAGCATTTTGAGTTGATCGAGGAACTGGCCGATGATGAGGACGTTGTCGTCCGTGTGTTTGCCGACCAGGAACTCGCAGATGTGACGTTTGACGGGGTTCGTCGAGGCGATGCGGAACTTGGTCCGCTTGTCCGCGATGGCATAACGATAGCGCTCGTCGTCGGGCATGCGGGTACGGATTTCCGTGCACAGCGCCTGGGCGATCCAGCCCTGCTTTTCGAGGACCTTCCAGGGCACGTCGTACTTCTTGGGGCCGATGAGGCTGAACACGTCCTCCTCGCGACCGTCCTCGCGCACGAGGGTGGCGGTGAGGCCGAGCCTGCGCCGCGCCTGGAGGGACGCGGTGGCGCGGAACACGGGGGCGGGCAGCAGGTGCACCTCGTCGTAGATGATGAGGCCCCAGTTGCCCTGTTCGAAGAGCCCGAAGTGGATGAACGGCCCGTCCTTCGCCTTGCGATAGGTGAGCACCTGATACGTCGCGATGGTGATGGGCCGGATTTCCTTGAGGTCGCCGCTGTACTCGCCGATCTGGTCCTCCGGCACGTTGGTCTTATCGAGCAGTTCGCTCTTCCACTGGCGCAACGCCACGGTGTTCGTGGTCAGCACGAGCGTCTGGGTTTGCGTCGCGTTGATGACGCCGATGGCAACAATCGTCTTGCCCGCGCCGCAGGGCAGCACGATGACGCCGCTGCCGCCCCGGTTCGACCCGCCGGCGTAGAAAGCGTCCACCGACTCGCGCTGGTATTGCCGCAGCGCGAAATCCCGCCCGCCGACGGTTCTGTTGCGGAAGGCGAGCGCGAGCGGCGCGCCCGCCACGTAGCCCGCGAGGTCCTCGACCGGAAACCCGATCTTGACGAGGGCGCACTTGAGGTTGCCCCGCTCCTCGGGCTTGACGAGGATGCGCTTGCCGTCGGGCGAGCCGGTGACGTAGGGCCGGACCGCCTTATGATTCAGGAGCTCCATGATGAGCAGCGGGTCTTCCGATTCGAGGACGAGCGGACCGTCGGACGACTTGTAGAGCTTCAGTCGCCCGTATCGGCCGATGTTGTCCTCGATCTCGGCGATGATGTTCTGGGGGATGTCGTACTTGCTGTAGCGCGCGAGGCCGTCCAGGATTTCCGCCGCGGTGAAGCCGGCGGCGGCGGCGTTCCACAGCGAGAGCGGCGTGATGCGGTAGGTGTGGATGTGCTCGGGCGACTTGACGAGTTCCGCAAAGGCGGCGAGGGAATCGCGGGCGTCCTCGAACATCGGGCCGTCCGTTTCGAGGAGGACGGACCGGTCCGACTGCACGATCACCGGCTTCTCGTTGCCGTTAGGCATGTTAATACACGTATCCTTCTGGAATGGCAGAAACAAGAAAGGGAACGATGGAGGGAGTGTACCAAATCAATCGAGAAAAGGACAGAAGCCGGCGGGCCGGCGCGGACGTGGGCGGGTTACGCCGCCCCGTGGCCGCGGATCACGACGTAGCAGGTCTTCATGAGAATCCAGAGGTCGAGGAATATCGACCAACGGTCGATGTATTTGAGGTCGAGATTCACCCACTCCGTGAACGGCAGGTCGCTGCGGCCGCTCACTTGCCATAGGCCGGTCATCCCCGGCTTCACGCTCAGCCTGCGGCGCTGGTTCCAGGATTGGTGTTCGACCTCGGCGGGCGGCAGCGGGCGCGGCCCGACGAGGCTCATCTCGCCGCGCAGCACATTAAACAGTTGCGGCAATTCGTCGATGCTGTACTTGCGAAGCCACTTGCCCGCGCGCGTGATACGCGGGTCATCGCGAATCTTGAATACCGGTCCGTCGGCCTCGTTCAGCGCGAGCAGTTCCTCCCTCCGCTGTTCCGCGTTCACGACCATCGAGCGGAACTTGATCATCTTGATTCGCCGCTGATTGCGTCCGACGCGCTCCTGCCGGAAAAAGACCGGGCCTTCTGAATCCAGTTTGATGAGCACCGCCACGAGCAGAAAGAGCGGCGAAAGCAGCATGATCAGGAACAGCGCGCCCCCAATGTCCATGGCCCGTTTGACGGCCAGTTGGAAGTTGCTCTCGGGCACGGTCGAGAGCGAGAGCATCGGGATGTCCTCGATCTGGTGCAAGCGACTCGTCGCGATCCGCAGCGGGAACAGGTCGGCCACGAGACGCACCGACACGCCCACTCCGACGCACAGGTGCGCCATGCTCTGAATGGTCTCGTAGAACGACCGCACCGGCAGGCAAATATGCACTTCATCCACGATGTGTTGCGTCACAATACGTTCCAGGTCCTGGAACCCGCCGAGGCGCGGCAGGCCGAACGGGCGAAACCGATCCAGGCGCTGGACGTCGTCCTCGAGAATGCCCGCAATGCGATACCCGAACCGAGCGTGCCGGAGCACGGTATCGACCAGGTGGTAGGTGCGGTCGTTCGCGCCGACCAGCAGCACGTGGCTGAAGTTGTAACCGTACTGCCGGGTAAGCCAGAGGCCGACGCAGATGAGCGCCCGATACCCGGCAATGAGAACGAAGACCGTCAATCCAAAGACGGTGACCTCTTTGGCTTCCGGCGCGGCGGGGCGGAGATACAGCATGGCCAGCGCGCTGAAGCACAACGCGACCGCCGCCGCCCGGACCGTGTTGAACACCTGGAATGCAAGATCGTCCTTGTGTGCGGCGCGGAACATGCGCAACGACCACGCCGCCCAGAACCAGGCGAACATGAAGGTGGCCGTATAGAGCAGCATGTTCGCCAGATGATCCGTGAACGGCTGCCCCATCTCGGGCGTAAAGGTCGCCGCGGCGGTCACGTACGCGGCGAGCGACGCCGCGACGCCATCCGCCGCGAGCAAAAAGAGCGCATAGGCGAGGGTGCGACCCTTCCAGAAACTCACGACGTTACCTTGCCACCATTATGGTTTCGAGAAGCTTGACAGCAGTCGCCCGGCAGGTCGCTTCCTTCCTACGGAGAGAACCCGCCACACTGCTTATTGGCGCCTGAGCCTTACCATGCACACGGTCTATGTACCACCTTAGAGCAAATCCGTTGCAAAGTCAACGACTCAGAAGCCGCCACCGATGCGCACGCTGCCCAGATAACCCGCGAGCCAGGCGTTGATGGGGAATTCCTGCGTCGCGTAGCGCAGGAAGTCGACGTGACCGTCCATATACAGCACGTTGCAGCCGCCCGGAATGTGGTTGAACTTCGCGACACCTTGCCCCAAGTTCGCGGAGGGACTCAGCGCGGCGAATCCCGTTGGCGCCGAGGAAAAGAAGTCCATCATCACGGGCACCGCGCTCTGCCCCCGCGCCGCCGCACCGGGATTGTTGACGTCGGTGATGAGATACCGCTCGGCGCCCTCGCGAAGCCGATAGACTACTTCCGCGCCGCCGGTGCCGCGCGGCGTCACGGTGACGCCGTTGTAGGTCTGCGGATTGCCGATCACCGGCACATTTGAAAACGCAAACTCATAAGGGTCGAGCGTAGGGGTCGGCCCCGTGCCCCGCGACGCCTCGATGGACTCCGTCACGGCGGCTATTTCTTCCGTGGCGGACGTCACCCATGCGAAGTACAGATAGGACCGGGGAAGGCAGGCCCAGATGGCCACGTCCGTCCCATCGTATCGCCCGTCGCCGTTCAGGTCGCCGTTGCGGTAGACGGGCAACCCCTCGAGACGTCGGTTCAAGATATCGTCAAACTGTTCCTGGATGGGCTTCGACATCGTTGCGCTGTCCGAGGGGCACATCGTAACGAAGATGTCCGTCAGGTACTCGGGATAAACCGACGGGCCGTGCCAGGTCAGCGCGGTCGCGCCCACGCCCAGGTTGGAGAGCATTGGGGGGAAGTACTCGCCCGGGTCCTCGTTGGCGTACATTTTGAATACGAGGCCCATCTCCTTGAGGTTATTGGCGCAGGAGGCACGGCGTGCGGACTCGCGCGCGCGGGCCAAGGCTGGAAGCAGGATCGCCGCGAGGATGCCGATGATCGCGATGACCACGAGCAGCTCGATGAGGGTAAACCCACGGCGTCGGGCCTCGACAGCTATTCCGCCAGTGAGGGGTATCATGGCCAGCACTCCTCTCGTTCCCGTTTTTCTGGATTATCCCTTCTATTTTATCACAAGATCGGGGGAAAGACCTACCGATAGGTATTATTTCGTAAGTGATTTATTTTCAATGATCTAGAATCAAAAAGCTCTGTGCTTCCTTATAGACAAACCAGAAAATCCCGCCACAAATGCCCACCAAGCGGATCGATCTCCATGAAACCGGTCCATTCATAGGCCGCGTGCCCCTTGACGCCTACAGGTCGTCAGTCCCCGGCTCCGTCCCAATATTCGGCTATCCAACGGACGGCGCGACGGGTTACAATGCCGTCGGAGGCTGCGTATGAAGCGGAACGGCGCGACGATCACGGAGACAAGGTCCGAGGTGTATCTCGTCCGCTCACGCGGTCCACGGCGTCACACAAGCAGGCCGATCCTCGCGGCCGCCGTCGCGGTCTTCGCCATGGGCATCGCCGTCGCCCCCGGCTACGCCACGGAGGGGGCGTACCTGACCGGCCTCGACGCATTGCACCTGCAACGGGCGGGGGGCGGCGCGGCCAGTCCTCGAAGCGCTGCCTGGATGGTGGTGAATCCTGCGGGGCTGACCACGCTCGAGAGCGGCGCGGACATGAGCCTCCTGACCGTTCGCGGGCGCACGAACGTCACGATGCGGGGCGTCTCCTCGAACTGGGTCGCGGGGCATCTTGAGAGCGACGTCCTCGCGTTTGTCCCGTCGGGCGGCGTGGTCTGGCGTGACGACCGGAACGCTTGGGCGCTCGGTTTCTATGTGCCCGCCGCGAGCGCCACCGACTACCCGGACTCGCGCAACCTGTTTTCGGAGCTCTTCTTCGGCAACCGGGATCGCCGCCTTACGTACCAACACCTGCGCCTTGTCGGCGCGTATGCGCGCGCCTTCGACAACGGCTGGTCCGTCGGCCTCGGCCTGCACGGGTCCGTCTCCCGACTGCGGACGGATCACCTGACGTTGAACCTGACGCCCACCGCGGGCGACAACGCCTGGGACGAGACGCCGGGCTTCGGGTTCGGCCTTGGCGTGCTGAAGGAATGGGACCGGTTCGCTTTCGGGGTCGGCTACGTCTCTCGTCACTGGGTCGGCGACCTCGACACGTACGAGGACCTCGTGCCGTATAACGTGGAGCTGCCCCAAACCGTTCAGGCGGGTGTCGCGTGGCGAGTCACGCCGCGATTCGAGGTCACCGCCGATTACAAATGGATTGACTGGACCGATACGCGCATCTTCGGCACGTCGGTGCATCGCAACAGCCTCGACTGGGCCGACCAGCACATCGTCAAGCTGGGACTCGAATGGCGCGCCTTGGAACGCGTCGCGTTCCGGGCGGGCTGGTCGCACGGCAACACACCGATTGACCGTGATCACGCCTTCGTTTCGGCCTTGACCCCGGCAACCTTCGAGGACCAGATCGCCTTCGGCGTCTCGTGGAACGTTGCCGACGGACAAAGCCTGCACGTTACCGCGTTGTACGCGTTCCCCCACACGGTGCGCGACTCGGGCACGGGCGACTTCTTCTCCGTCCAGGCCGGTGGCAGTGCGGTAACTTCGCGTCTGGAGGCCGTCGCGTTCGGGTACAGCATCGCTTTTTGACGCGGGGCGGATCGGGGGCCGGGGTCAGAAGGGTTCGGCGAGGCGGTGCACGGGGCCGCAGGTCAAGATAGTGGCGCCGCGCGCATGCTTACGCGTGATCAATTGGTCTCCCGCCTGCAAGTCGAAGAACTGCGTTGAGGAGTCAAACGCCAGCACCGCCGGGCCGCGGGTAATGAGGACGCGCACCGTTACGATGTCGGGAACCACCACGTGATTCGTCTGCTCGCTTGTCGCCTTGAAGGCAATCCCGATGCCTTGGGTGAACGCGCAGCGGGTGATCTTGTTGAAGTACGCGGTGCTGCCAAAGGGCGTGCACAAGATAAGCCCGTCGCCGAGAATCTCGGTTCCTTCTTCATAAGGATAGTCGTTCAGCCACAGGCGGAACCGCACCGCGCTGTTGATCCGGCCCTTATGCACGTTGATCTCGTTCAATGCGGTCACGTAGCAGTCCGGCTCCGCGTCGCCGCGTCTTTGAATGGCGCACTCGACCTTCGTGTACCGATTGCGAACCAGGGTTCCCTCGGCCAGATGATCGACCACTTCCGCCGCCGGGTGCCGGATGCACCGTTTGCCCCGCCGGCTGTTCAGGATGGGCGCCTTGGGCACGCCCGGCCACGCCAATTCCGCCGCCAGCAGCGTGCCGTCGCCGCCGTAGGAGATGACGACGTCGGGGTCCTCGTCGACGAGGGTGAGGTTGGGATGGCGCGCGACTTCCGCCTCAAGTTCGGGCGCTTGTGCCCCGAAGAGGGCGACACGATAGGTTTGTATCTGGGTTTCGGGCATATGCGTGTGTTATCGAGTCGTTGTGAAACCGCGGCTTGGTGACATCGGACCGCCGGAACAAGCTGAAGGACTCACTGCCTTCAACACCATAGACGGGGCGTATTATAGCACGGGTTTACAGGATGCGCGAGGTGAAGCGACGGGCCGCCACAAAAGTGGCCGTCACGAGCAGCATAAGCAGCACACTGTAGGCCGACGCGCCCGTGATGAGGCTGTCGTGGAGGATTTCGCCGATCTTGACGGCGATGGGTTTGTTCGAGGCCGTGCATAGCAGGATCGACGCGACGAATTCGCCGAGGCTTGTGGCGAACACAAGCGCCGCCGCGGCGATCAACGCCGGCGCGAGCAGCGGCGCCACGATGCGCCGAAAGCAATAGGCCCGGGACGCGCCGAGGGTCCGGCCCGCTTCGATGAGCGACGCATCGAAGGGCTCGATGGCCGCGGCGGCCATGCGCGTAAAAAGCGGGACATTGCGAATGTAGTATGCCACGGGCAGCATCCATACCGTGTTCGCCAGGGGCAACCAGGGGTCGTTGAACGCCACGATGAGGTTGATCGCGATCACGGTGCCCGGCAACGCCCAGGGAATCATGACGAGGAAGTTGACGACGCCGCGCCCCGGGCGCTTGCGCGCAATGAGATACGCGGCCGGCAGGCCGACAAGAAAGGCGGCGGCCGTTCCGAGGGCGCTCATCCACAGACTGTTCCGAATGGGCGCGAAGGCGTCCGGGAGCCGAAACAGCGTTGTGTAATTCATCAGCGTAAACGCCGTCGGCACGAGTTCGGTGTCCCAGGCCCGGTAGTCGATGAAGGAGAGCCAAATCAGCGCCAGATGCGGTGTGAGCAATAGCGCGACGATGCCCCACGCCAGCACGGTCGCCGCGATGCGCCCGGCGCGCCCGCGCATCGGCCGCGGCGTTCCCTTTGACGCCGTGCCGCCGGGACGCTGCGCGCGTCGGAACAACAGCACGCCGAGCAGTGATACCAGCGCGAGGCAAACCGTCAGGGTCAGCGCGGCGCCGTCGTTGCCCGCGACCCGCTTGTGGTAAATCTCGACGCTGAGGATGGGCAGGTCGCGCCCGAGGAAGAGCGGCGCGCTGAACGAGGCCGCGGAGGACATGAACGTCAGCAGCGACGCGCCCAGTAACGCGGGCGCGAGTTGTGGGAGGAGTACGCGGGCGAATACGCGCAGGCGGCGCGCGCCGAGCGTCCGAGCCGCCTCGACCTGCGCATGGTCCATCGTTTCGAGAGCAGCGGCCACCATCGCGTAGAAGAAAACGAAGAAGGAGTACGTGTGTACGAACAGGATGGCGACCGCGCCGGGCAGGACTGGATTGTCGCAGTCGAAAATGCGTCCCGCGAGTCGCGGGACCAATCCACCCGGACCGATGAGGAAGTAGAAACACAGCACCCCGACCAGCGGCGGCAGCGCGAAGGGCAGATACGCCAGACCGGCTGCCACCGATCGCCCCCGAAACGCGACGCGCGTGAAGAAGAAGGCAAGCGCCGTCCCGACCACGCCCGCGCTCGCCACGGACCCGAGGCTGAGAAGGAACGTGTTGCGAATCGCGGCGCGGCTTACGGCGTCGCCGAGCACGTCCGGCCGCCATGCGGCGACGGCCGCGACGACCATGCGCGCGGTGGGATAGAGAATGGTGAGCCCCAGCAGCAGGAGACAGAACGCGAGGAATGCGCGATCAAGCCGGCGGGCGTCCCCTCTCACGGGCGCGTTCACAAGAGCGCTGACTTGCCCCGTGGCGCATGCGCAAGGTCGTGATCGACGAACTTGCGTATGGCCTCGTGATCCTCGTCAGACAACCGCGTGAACAGGATGGCCACCTGATAATGGCCTTCCTCCTCATCGTGCGGCTCGCAACGGACCACCACGCCGTCCGCGTCGATCTGGCGATTGAAGGGCTTGGGCAGGTCGAGATTGACGCGCATGCGCGTCATAAGCGGCACCGCGCGCAGGGTGTGACACAACACGCCGTTGGCGCTGATGTTGTCGACGTGGTTGAACACATCGGGGCCCACGTCCTCCGCGCGCGCGGACACACTGCTGTGACTCCGCGGAAAACGGCGGCGATCGGCGCCTTCAGTACCCATGGCGTATTCCCTCGCGTTGGCAACAATCCCAAATGAGAAACCCATGGTAATCGATGCGCCGCGATAATGCAATCTCCGCAAGGGGCGTTAAGTTCTCCTACGGCTCGCGGACTCGTGGCGGCTTTTGTGCGTTCCGTCCTGCGTATGCTATCCTTTCGCCTCTGCGGCGGCGCCCGCGCGCGGTCTATGTTTCCCGAGCCCCAACAGAGAGAAGGCGCTTTCATGAGAGGTATGTTACGGTCCGTTCGTCAGGTCGCGCAGGCATTGCGGCTGTTCTTCCTTTTCCGAATGGCCCTGGTGGCGCTTATCTTCGTTTTCATCTTTCGCCCGAATTGGCTGGGCTTCGAAAAGGGGCTTTTCGGCGAAGTCGACCCCATCGACGTGGTGAATGTCATCAAAGACGCCTTTGTGAACCATCCGCAGCGTGTGGGGGTCTGGCTCGGGTTCGCGTGCGTGGCGAAACTGCTCGGGATCACGGCGGGGGTCATCCGCTGGAAACTGCTGCTGCGCGGCCAGGGCCTGAAGATGCCGCTGGTCTACATGGTGTATCTGTGGTTCATGGGCCGGGCCATCGGGCTGTTCCTGCCGGGCACGCTGGGTCTGGACGGCTTCCGCATGGTCGAGTCGTCTCGGTATACGGGCGAATGGATCAAATGCACGACCGTGATTGTCATCGAGAAGATTATCGGCTTCGTGGCCCTCGGCTTCATCCTCGTCGTGACTTTCCCCCTCGGGATGCACCTCGTCGGCGTCAACGCGACGCAGTTGCCGTTCATTCTGGTGGTTCCCTTGGGCGTGGTCGTGGTGGGGCTGTTGCTGCTGCTGAATCCGCGCGTGATCCAGGTGGGCATGGCGACGATCCCGACGCCGGGGTTCGTGCGGAACCTGGTCAACAAGTTCGGCGTTGCGGCCACGGCGTATAGCGGCAATAAGTTCGTCCTAGTGTTGGCCGTGCTCTTCGGCGTGCTCGTTCACACGGGCACGATCTTCATGTACTTCGGCTGCCGCATGGCGGTCGGGGTGACGGAAATCACCATTCAGGAAGTGCTGTTCGCGAGCACGCTCACGATCGGGCTGTCGGTGCTCACGCCGACGGTGTCGGGTCTCGGGGTGCGTGAACTGGTGGGCAAGGCGGTTGTGGGCGTGAAGGTAGGGGCGGCGACGGGCATCGGCATGATGCACCTGGGATTGTGGTGCGGCGAACTGGTGCCGTACCTGCTCAGCGTGCCGCTATTGCTCTGGGGCGGCCGCCCGAGCCGCGAGCAACTGGAGGCGGACGTCGAGGAATTGCGCGCGCGTATGCGCGAAGCGCCGCTGGCGGACCTCCACCTGACCCCGCAGGAAGTCTCATTTTACCGCCGGCAGGTCTTCGGGACGCTGACGTGCGGCCTCTTCGCGGGCGCTTACGCGGGCGCGGTCCTCGGCATGGCGGAGTCGGCGTGGCTCTTCTTGCGGCTTGGCGAATTCGGGGAAACGGGGATGTTCTGGTGGGGCGTGATCGCTTACGGCGTTGTCTTCGCGGGCGTCGGTCTGGGCATTGGAGCAGGGTTCTTGTTCCTGTGTCTGTTGGTGGATGCCTTTCCCCGGTGGTTTATTTCCTTTGGCGCGGTTTTCGGCGCGTCCCTGGGCATAGGCGGCCTCGGTTTGGGCGTGTGGCGTTTCCAGCGGGATGTACTGGCCGGTCACTTCCCCTCGAAGCTGCAACTCCTGTTCGCGGGTCAGTTCTCGGCCGGGGTCATGCTCGAAGGCTTTCTGATCGCCGCCGTCGGCGCGGTCATCGTCGGACGGCTCGTGAGGCATCGCGCGATCTTGCTTGTGCCGCTGGGTCTGATCGGTTGCGCGGGCCTCGTCGGCGCGGGATACGGGGCCTCGATCATCACGCGGCCGGCACAACCGGTCAAGGCGGCGTTCACGCCGACACCCGGCGTCTCGGGGCCCAATGTCGTCTTCATCGGTCTCGATGCCCTGCGCGCCGATTATCTGCGCATCTACGAAGACCATCCGGGAGCGGACAACACGGAGCTGCTTGAGACATTGCCTACGTCACATGGGCGGGACGCCCGTGCTAGGGCATCCACGGAATCGCCCTTCTCCGCTGGAAACACGGTGGAACTGTCGGTCGCTTCCCGTGAACCTGTGGCCGTCACGACGCAACCGCTGAATCCCTATCGTGCACCGTCCGCGGAGACGCCCGCGATCGAGGCCTTCGCCCGCGACAGCGTCCTGTTCGAGCATGCCTTCGCCCAAGCTTCCTGGACAAAACCGTCCTTCGCCACCATGTTCACCGGGCTGTATCCCGAGCAGCACGGCGCCACGAACAAGGGCAACCCGCTCCCGGCGGACGCGCCCACTATCGCGGAACTGCTGCGCGATGCCGGCTACTATACGCAAGGGTTCCCGAACAACCCGTGGCTGAGCGCGCTGTACCACTTCGACCGGGGCCACGTCGGCTATGAATTTCTCGAACCCGACCGCATCTTCGGCGCGCCGGCGTCGGCGGCGAATCTGGCCGTCTACGGCGTGTTGCACCGCATGGTCAAGCCCAGGCTCGACGCGCTGCTGCGCCGCCCCATGAACGTGCGCCAGTTCTATCATCCCGCGGAAGACGTGACTGAAGTCGCGATCGACTTTCTCGAACATGGCCGGTCTCAGGGAGCGCCGTTCTATTTGTACCTGCACTACATGGACTCCCATGACCCGTTCATGGACCCGAGCGCGCCGCGCGGCGGCTATGCCCGGGCGAGCATGGACAAGCCGGATCCCGCGATCGACAAGGCGATGGAAGACGCCTATATTCTGGAAATCAAGCACCTCGACAGGTATCTCGGCGAGTTGTTCGACGGACTCAAGCGTTTGGGCCTCTACGACGACACGCTGATCATCGTCACCGGCGATCATGGGGAGGAGTTCTATGATCACGGGGGCTGGTGGCACGGCCAGACGCTCTATGACGAGTTGATCCGCGTGCCGCTGCTGCTCAAGCTGCCAGGCAACCGTCACGGTGGCGTGCGCAACGCGGACCTGGCGCGGCACATCGATTTGGCCCCGACTATCCTCCATTTCGCCGGCTTGCCCAAGACCCCGGCGATGCCCGGTCAGTCCCTGTTCGACGATCAGGGCAATTTCACGAACGCCTCCATCGAGACGGCGTTCGCGCATAACGATTTCGAGGGTAACGTCGCGCACGCCGCGCGGTCCCGGGAGATGAAACTCATCCATACGGAAGAAGGTCAGAAATACTACCGCGGCCTGCCGCCGGTCGAGTTCTACGACCTCGGTGCCAATCCCGAGGAGCGCTGGGAGAAGAACCTCGCGGACGATGCGACGCACGCGGCGGCGCGGCAGGCCTTCGAGGAAAAGTTGGGCGCGCACGCGCGCGACGTGGCCCGCGAAGCGCCGGCGGCGACGCCGGAGGACGCCGCGGCCCCGGAACCCGCGCCGGCGGCGATACCGCAGCACGCGCTGGACCAACTGGGCGCGCTCGGGTACGTGGACTGACCGGAAGCAAGGCCGTGTAGCGTCGGCGACATCAACAAGCGGGGGGCAACATGCGCCTGAGGGCGCACGAGAGGCAAGGCCTATGGCGATGGAACTGGTCAAGGCGCGTCTGAACCTCTTCGCGGTGTTGCGCAACATGGAGGACCTCGCCGCCCTCGATCCGGAAACGGCGACACTCACAAGAGACTGGAACATCACCATCCAGTTCTCCGTGCGCGGCGGCCCGGCGGCGTGGCTCGAATTCAACCACGGCGCGTGCCGCCACGGGACCGGCGCGCATCCGCGCCCGACCGTGAAGCTGTTCTTTCTTTCGCCCGCGCACTTGAACCGGATGTTCGACGGCAAGGGCAGCCCGATTCCGCTTAAGGGCTTCAGCAGACTCGGCTTCCTCGCCCGCGACTTCCCGAAGGCCACGCAGCGCCTCGAACACTACCTCAAGCCGAAGAACGGTCTGGCGCAAGACCCGGATTTCAAGCGCGTGAACACGACGCTTACGCTCTATACCGCCGTGCACGCCGTGCGGGAACTCGCGCTGCTGGACCCCGCATGCAAGAAGGTCGCGACGCATACGCCCGCGGGCGTGTTGCAGATTTCCGTGCTGCCGGACGGACCGGACGTGTCGGTGACCATCGGGCCCGGGGCATGGACGGTCGCGAAGGGCAAGGCCGCCGCGCCCACCGCGATGATGACGTTCCGCGACATGGACGTGGCCCACGCGTTGCTCAACAACCAACTCGATTCGTTCCGCGCCGTGGGCGAGGGCAAGGTCATGCTGCGCGGCATGCTCCCGATCATAGATAATGTGGGCCTTATCCTCGACCGTGTGGCAGGGTATCTGACGTAGGATGAAGTTGTTATTCGACGGAGTTCCGAACGCCTATTCAACGCATTAGACCGAACATGAACGTTGCTTGGCATCGGCAAATAACGGGGTTCATCATGCGCAAGGTCATTTTGTATCCAGGAGAGGACGGCTACTGGGTTGCCGAATGCCCGAGCCTGCCCGGTTGCATCTCGCAAGGGGCCACTAGAGACGAAGCGCTCGAAAACATTCGCGAGGCAATGGCCCTGTATCTCAAGGTGCTGGAGGACGAGGGACGTGTCGTTCGGGAGGATCGGTCTGGAGTCCGTTTTGTGTAGGTGTGGAGGAATTGCTGAGTCTGTTATAGATGTCGTGATTGCGCGTCATGTGTCCGAGCCTTGATTCACTTCGTCTTACGGAGTCCGGTGAAATGAAGACCTTCGAGTATCCCCAATCCGCCGCCTGGTTCCAGCGGGCGGTCCAGGTTATCCCGTGCGGGATTTACGGCCATTTCAGCCCCGCGCCGTGTCCGCCGGTGAGTGCGTATCCCTTTTTCGGGGCTCGCGCGAAGGGCGCGCGGTTCTGGGACGTGGACGGTAACGAGTTCATCGACTACATGTGCGCCTACGGCCCCATGATCCTCGGGCACGGCAACCCGGTCGTCGACGAGGCATACCAAGCGCAGATGCGCGAGGCGGACTCGAACAGCATCGCGTCGACGCGCATGGTGGAACTGGCGGAGTACCTGGTGGACCTCGTGCCCATCGCCGATTGGGCCTTCTTCGCGAAGAACGGCGCGGACGTGACGAATTACGCGGTCATGATCGCGCGGGCGGCCACGGGCCGCAGCAAGATTATCGGCATCCAGGGCGGCTATCACGGCACGTCCCCGTGGATGCAGGCACCGGGCCACCATGGCCTCATCGAGGCGGACCACCAGCACGTCATTCGCATCCCGTGGAACGACCTCGGCACGCTCGAACAAGCCATCAACCGCCACGCGAACGACGTCGCGGGGTTTATCGCGACGCCGTACCACCACCCTGTCTTCGCGGACAGCGAATTGCCCGCGGACGGCTACTGGTCCAGCGTCGAGAAGTTGTTGCGCAAACATGGCATTGTGTTCATCATCGATGACGTGCGCTGCGGGTTCCGTTTGCACATGGGCGGCTCGTGCGAGCATTTCGGGTTCAAGCCGGACCTCATCTGCTTCTGCAAAGCCATTGCCAACGGCTACCCCATCTCCGCGCTGGTCGGCGTCGAGGCGCTGAAGAGCGCGGCAGCGAAGGTATTCCACACCGGCAGCTACTGGTTCTCCGCCGGGCCGATGGCCGCAGCGCTCGCCACGCTGCAGGAACTTCGACGCCTCGACGCGCCCAACCTTCTTCGGGAAAAGGGCCGCAAACTCAACGATGGCCTCGTCCGAATCGCAAAGAGCCACGGCTACACCCTCAAAGTGACCGGCGACCCCGGAATGGCCTACTACCGCATTACCGAGGACCCTTCTCTCATGCTTCATCAGGACTGGTGCGCCGAATGCACGCGCCGCGGCGCGTTCTTCACCTCGCACCACAATTGGTTCCTCTCGACGGCGCACACGGACGAGGACTTCCAGCGCACGTGGGATATCGCGGATGCGGCGTTTGAGGGAGTAGGGAGTAGGGACTAGGGACTAGGGACTAGGGATTAGGGATTAGGGATTAGGGATTAGGGAGAAAAGGGAGACAGTAAGCGCAATCTGGCAGGGTTTACAAGTAGCTTGAGCCGGAGGGAGGAACCGTATGGATATCAGGTGCTATCGCGACCTGAAGGTTTGGCAATCGGCCATGGACCTCGTCGTGCAGGTTTACAAGGTTACGGCGAGACTGCCGCGACGCGAGGTATACGGACTCGCCGGGCAGATGCGACGGGCGGCGGTCTCTATAGCATCCAACATCGCGGAAGGCAACGGGCGTGAATCGACCAGAGGGTATATCCACCATCTGTCTTTCGCGCACGGTTCCGTGGCGGAACTCGATACGCAGATACGAATCTGTGAACGCCTGGACTATCTGGACGAATCAGAAGCGCAGGCGAACTTGAAGTTATGCGAAGAAGTTGGGAAGATGCTCCAAGCACTACAACGCAGTCTTCGTAACAAGGAGGGTATGGTTCGGGAGGAAAACGACAGCGGGTTCTATGGTCTGAATCAGGAATAGGCGACTGTGGGCAACGACGGCGGCCACTGGAGCGCGTGGCACGGATACAAGGACATTCTTCTCGTCGCCGCATCCCCCCTGGTCCCTGGTCCCTGGTCCCTGGTCCCTGGTCCCTGGTCCCTGGTCCCTGGTCCCTGGTCCCTGGTCCCTGGTCCCTAGTCCCTAGTCCCCAGTCCCTAATTCCCAGCCCCTCAAGGAGTAGCTCATGGCATTGACATCGCAAGAACGCACGGACCTCAAACGCATCGGGCGGGAAATCCGCGAGACCATCGTGGACGTGACGGGCTGGTCGGGCGGCGCGCACATCGGCGGCTCGCTCAGCATGACGGAGATTGTCACGATCCTGTATTGGAAGTACCTGCGTATCGACCCGAAGAACCCAAAGTGGGAGGATCGCGACCGCTTCGTGCTCAGCAAGGGGCACGGCGGCGTCGGCCACGGGGTGGTGCTGTGCAAACGCGGCTTCTTCGACTTCAAGCACCTCGAAGAATACAACCACACGGACTCGATGCTCGGCATGCATCTCGACAGCAAGAAAGTGCCCGGCGTCGAGGTGTCCACCGGCTCGATGGGCCACGGGCTCGGCGAGGCGGTCGGGCTGGCGCTCGGCGCGCGTGTCCTGAAGAAGGACTGGCGCGTGTACTGCGTCATCGGCGACGGTGAATCGAACGAGGGCTCGATCTGGGAGGCGGCCATGGCCGCCGCCCACTACAAGTTGTCGCACTTAATCGGCTTCCTTGATCGCAACCGCATGATGATCGACGGACCGACCGAGGAGGTCATGAGCCTCGAACCCGTCGCGGACAAGTGGAAGGCTTTCGGCTGGAACACGCGCGTCGTGGACGGGCACGATCTCGACGCGCTCGCGGACGCCATCGAGGCGGCCCAGGCGCATACCGGGTCTCCGACGATGATCGTATGCAACACGGTGAAGGGCAAGGGCGTCAAGTTCATGGAGGACGACCCCGCCTGGCACTATGGCGGCCTGAATTCGGAACTGGTGCAGAAGGCCAAAGCCTCGATTGCGGAGATGTAAGCCATGCCGGAAAGCGGATTGACCTGGACCGTCTATGACGCGGACAAGATGACGCAGCGCGAAATCTACGGGGCCGTCCTCGCCGACCTCGGCGACAAGCACCCCGAGATCGTCGGCCTTTCCGCCGACCTCGCGAAATCAACGAAGATTGGCACGTTCGGCGACAAGTTCCCCGACCGGTTCTTCAACTTCGGTATCGCGGAGCAGAACATGTTCGCTGTGGCCGCAGGCCTGGCCAAGGCGGGTCTGACGCCCTTCGTCTCGACCTTCTCCGCCTTCGCGTCGATGCGCGCGTGCGAGTTTGTCCGCACCGACGTCTGCTATCAGAACCTCAACGTCAAGATCATCGCCACACACGGCGGCACCTCGTTCGGCTCGGGCGGCGCCACCCATCACGCCACCGAGGACCTCAGCATCGTGCGTGCGTTCCCGAACATGAAACTGGTCGTGCCCGCCGACGCCATCGAGACGGCCCACGCCGTCATCGCGTGCATGCGCACGCCCGGCCCGGTCTACGTGCGCATCGGACGCGGCTTCGAGCCGCGCGTCTACGAAAAGACCGAGTACGACTTCGAGATCGGGCGGGCCGTCGAGATGAAGCCCGGGCGCGACATCACGGTCATCGCGACGGGCGTCACCGTGTTCCATGCGGTGCAGGCGGCCAAGATTCTCGAAGCGGACGACAAGCTGTCCGTGCGCGTGATCAACATGCACACGATCAAGCCCATCGACCGCGACGCGATCATGAAGGCGCTCACCGAAACCCGCCGCATCATCACCGTCGAGGACCACAACTACATCGGCGGCCTCGGCGCGGCGGTAGCGGAAGTCATCGCCGAAAGCGGCAAAGGCTGCGCGTTCCAGCGGGTCGGCATCCCGGACTGTTTCATCTCCCACGGCTATCCCGAAGACCTCATGAATCTCTACGGGATCGACACTGACGGCATCGTGGCGAAGGTGCGGGATGTCATGGGCCGCGAATTCGAGACGGATGAAGACTGGGAAGACGAGGTGTAACCGATGGCCACGGAACAGGAACTACTCGCCGCGAGAATCATCTGCCGCGCCGTGCTGCCCGTTATCAAGGTCATGATCGAGGATAATCCGAAGCTGGGCCGCAAGTTCCAAGGCGTCACGGCGAAGGTCCAATTCGTCGCCGAAGATCCTGCCGGACCCGTCGGCGCGTATCTCCAGTTCACCGACGGCGCGTTCGAGGTCGTGCAGGGTCTGGCGGAAGACCCGGACCTCGTATTTCGCTTCGCGAACGTGGCGAAGATGATTGGTATGTTCGCGGGCAAGCCCGTGCTGCCGTCTCTCGGGCCGCTGCTCAAGGGTCTCGTGACCAAGCCGGGTCTGCTCATCAACGTGTTCGGCGTGCTGCTGGGCATGAAGCTGCTCATGCCCACCGCGAAGCCGAAGACGCCCGAAATGGCCCGCCTCAAGGTCAAGATGACGCTTTACATGGTCTCGACCGCCCTCAGCCAACTCAACAAGGGCGGCGACCCCGACATGATCAAGTGGACCGAAAAACAGCCAGAGCGCATTTACCAGTGGTCCGTCAAGGACACCGACATCGCCTGCTACCTCAAGATCAAGGCCGGCCAGACCAAGGCGGGCCGCGGCGAATACACGCGGCGGAAGCCGTTCGTGCACATGATCTTCAGGGACATCGACGCCGCGCTCGCCGTGCTGTCCAATTCCGTCGATACGGTCAGCGCCATCGGCATGGGCCTCGTCGAAAACGACGGGAGCCCCGAATACGGCGGGAAGATTGGCGATTTCATGCTCAAGATTGCGGGCATGCTGAGCTGATCCACGGGGCGTTGCGCGCGGTCCCGTGATTCAGAAGAGATCCATCTGGCCGGGGCGCCGAAAGTGGGTCGTGGACAACGGCGGCGAGTCGCCGTCCAATCCTACTCCGCGGGCCGCGACCTCGAACAGCCGCGCCAGGTGTTCCGCGAACAAGCCGGAGCCGAACATGCGCGTCTCGAACGACGAGTCGCAGAGTTTGCCGTCCCGGGCGGCACGGAGCCGGTTTAGCACTTTCTCCTTTCGGTCGGGGCAGTGTTGTTCGAGCCAACGCTCGAAGAGCGGGGCGACCGCATGGGGAAGGCGCAGGAGGCTGTAGCCCGCAGATCGCGCGCCCGCGTCCGCCGCCGCGCGGAGAATCGCGGGTAGTTCGTGGTCCGTCAGCGCGGGGATAACCGGCGCGACCAGCACCCCGACGGGCACGCCTGCCTCGGCGAGCGCGCGGATGGTGTCGAGGCGCTGCTTCGGCGAGGAGGTGCGCGGCTCGAGCACGCGATTCAATCCAAGGTCGAGTGTCGTCACCGAAATGCAGACCGACGCGGCTTCGTGCGCGGCCAACGCGGCCAGGATGTCCAAATCGCGGAGGACCAGCCGGTTCTTCGTCACCACGGCGACGGGGTTCAGGAACTCCGCGAAGACTTCAAGGCAGCCGCGCGTGATGCCGAGCGCGCGCTCGACGGGCTGGTAGGCGTCCGTCGATCCGCACATCGACACGACTTGGGGCGTCCATTTCCGCGAGGACAGCGCCACCCGCAGCAGCGCCGGCGCGTTGCGCTTCACGAAGATCTTCGTCTCGAAGTCCAGGCCGGCGGAGTAGCCCGCGTACTCGTGAATGGGGCGGGCATAGCAGTAGATGCAGCCGTGCTCGCACCCGCGATAGGGGTTCAGGCTGTAGGTGTAGGGCACGTCCGGGCTGTCATTCCGACTGAGGATGCCCGCGGCGTCTTCCTCGAAGTATTCGGTCCCCGGCCGAGGCCCTTCCTCGTCACCCGGTTCCGCATCGGGGTCCGCCTCGTACCGCATTCCCGTGAAACGGTTCTCGGGATCCCACGATGCCCCCCGGCCGTGTATTGTGTCTCTTTCCCGATATCGCGGCATGGTCGTGTCCGGTCGCGTGAAGCCGCGCCGAGTGTTGCGCGTTCCTGTTCCTGAGGTCAATCTACCACGACGACACTGCAGCCACAAGGGCCGTAGGGAGCCCTAAACAAGCAAGCCCCGCGGCCTCGAAAGAGACCGCGGGGCGAAGATTAGCGCCGGCGACGTCCTACTCTCCCACAGAGTTGCCCCTGCAGTACCATGGGCGCTGGTGAGCTTAACTACCGTGTTCGGAATGGGAACGGGTGTGGCCCCACCGCTATAGCCGCCGGCAAAACCGTATGGCGGTCAGCGGCCCGCGTCGCGCGGCCGGATTCGGGTGAACCGGCGACCGCGCGCTGGCCGCTGAAAGCGTATTCAACTTTGGGACAGGGAATGCAGGGGCAACAGGGGCACGCTTGTCGAGTGCGGGTATGGACAGCCCGGATGTATCACAGAGACATCATTACAGTAAGGCCAAGCCTCACGGGCGATTAGTACGGGTCGGCTGAACGTATCGCTACGCTTACACCTCCCGCCTATCAACCTGGTGGTCTGCCAGGACCCTTTAGCGACCCGAGGGTCGAGGGAGAATTTATCTTGGGATGGGCTTCGTGCTTAGATGCTTTCAGCGCTTATCCCTTCCGAACATAGCTACCCGGCGATGCCACTGGCGTGACAGCCGGAACACCAGAGGTTCGTCCACCTCGGTCCTCTCGTACTAGAGGCAGCTTCCCTCAATTCTCCTGCGCCCACAGAGGATAGGGACCGAACTGTCTCACGACGTTCTAAACCCAGCTCGCGTGCCACTTTAATCGGCGAACAGACGAACCCTTGGGACCTGTTTCAGCCCCAGGATGTGACGAGCCGACATCGAGGTGCCAAACCTCCCCGTCGATATGAACTCTTGGGGGAGATAAGCCTGTTATCCCCGGGGTACCTTTTATCCGATGAGCAACGGCCCTTCCATACGGAACCGCTGGATCACTAAGCCCTGCTTTCGCACCTGCTCGACTTGTGGGTCTCGCAGTCAAGCTCCCTTGTGCCTTTACACTCCGCGCATGATTTCCAAACATGCTGAGGGAACCTTGGGGCGCCTCCGTTACGCTTTGGGAGGCGACCGCCCCAGTCAAACTACCCGCCAGACACTGTCCTCCGCCCGGCTTCACGGGTTCGGAGTTAGCACGCCATTACGGTAAGGGTGGTATTCCAAGGTTGACTCCACCGAGGCTTGCGCCCCAGCTTCGACGTCTCCCACCTATCCTATACATATCGCAACGAAGTGCAATATCAAGCTGTAGTAAAGGTCCACGGGGTCTTTCTGTCCTTCTGTGGGTAACCCGCATCTTCACGGGTAATGCAACTTCGCCGGGCCTCCCCTTGAGACAATGCTCAGATCGTTACGCCATTCGTGCAGGTCGGAACTTACCCGACAAGGAATTTCGCTACCTTAGGACCGTTATAGTTACGGCCGCCATTAACCGGGGCTTCGGTTCAAGGCTGCCCCCGCCGAAGCGGGTTGACCTCTCCCGTTAACCTTCCGGCATTGGGCAGGCGTCAGTCCCTATACGTCGTCTTGCGACTTTGCAGAGACCTGTGTTTTTAGTAAACAGTCGCCTGAGCCACTTCGCTGCGGCTCCAATCCGCTCGGAGAGCCCGTCTTTTGCAAGCGGTTCTCTTCACAGACCGGAGCACCCCTTCTTCCGAAGTTACGGGGCCAATTGGTCGAGTTCCTTAAGGGGAGTTCTCCCGAGCGCCTTAGAATGCTCTTCTCGTCCACCTGTGTCGGTTTACGGTACGGTCACCTGCTCCCTTGCTAGAGGTTTTTCTTGGCGGTATGGAATTCGACGATCCGCTTTGTCCGAAGATTTCAGCGTCCCTTCACGCCTCGGCCTGGTGCGGTCCGGATTTGCCTGGACCGCGGCCTACACGCTTAGACTGTCTATGCCAACAGACAGCCGCCGTATCCTGCCGCGTCACCCCATCGCTCAAAACGGTCGCGAGGTGGTACAGGAATCTTTGCGCCTGTTTTCCATCGCCTACGCCTTTCGGCCTCGGCTTAGGATCCGACTAACCCCGGGCGGAGTCACCTGGCCCGGGAACCCTTGGACTTTCGGCGGACAGGATTCTCACCTGTCTTTTCGCTACTAATGCCGACATAATCACTTCCGTTCGGTCCACACGTTCTTTCGATCATGCTTCAACCCGGAACGGAATGCTCCTCTACCGCCGCTCCGCCAATGGCGGAACGACCCGCGGCTTCGGTGCCACGCTTAGCCCCGTTACATTTTCCGCGCATAATCACTCGACCAGTGAGCTGTTACGCACTCTTTAAATGAATGGCTGCTTCTAAGCCAACATCCTGGTTGTCTGGGCAACTACACCTCGTTTCCCACTTAGCGTGACTTTGGGACATTAGCCGGCGGTCTGGGCTGTTTCCCTTTCGAAGACGGAGCTTATCCCCCGCCTTCTCACTGCCGTGATTCCACACCCGGTATTCGGAGTTTAATTGGGGTCGGTAGGCTGGTAGGCCCCCTAGCCCATTTAGTGCTCTACCCCCGGGTGCTACCGCACGACGCTGCCCCTAAAGGCATTTCGAGGAGAACCAGCTATTTCCGAGTTTGATTGGCCTTTCACCCCTACCCACAGTTCATCCAAAGCGTTTTCAACCGCCACTGGTTCGGGCCTTCATTTCCTTTTACGGAAACTTCACCCTGACCATGGGTAGATCACTCGGTTTCGGGTCTGTCCCACGCGACTTGTCGCCCTATTCAGACTTGCTTTCGCTACGGCTCCGGACCAGAAGCCCTTAGCCTTGCCACGTAGGAGAAGTCGTCGGCTCATTATGCAAAAGGCACGCCGTCAGGCTTGTCGAAACATAGCCCTTCGACTGATTGTAGGCCCGCGGTTTCAGGTACTATTTCACTCCCCTTTCGGGGTGCTTTTCACCTTTCCCTCACGGTACTGGTTCACTATCGGTCACCGAGTAGTACTTAGCCTTAGGAGATGGGCCTCCTGGATTCGCGCGGGGTTCCACGTGACCCGCGCTACTTGGGAGTGTATCAAGAAGGACGGCCCCCTTTCGCCTACGTGGCTATCACACGCTATGGCTCGCCTTATCCAGACGTATTCGGCTAGAGGGTCGTTTTGTAACCTTCCGGGAGCGCCGCATCGCTCCCATGACACATCCCACAACCCCGGAAGCACAACGGATACGGCCTATCACGTACTTCCGGTTTGGGCTTGTCCGCGTTCGCTCGCCACTACTAGCGGAGTCGCGCATTGCTTTCCTTTCCTCCAGGTACTAAGATGTTTCAATTCCCTGGGTTGGCTTCCCCGACCTATGCATTCAGTCGAGGATCGCCGGGGTTTGCCCGGCGGGGTTGCCCCATTCGGAGATCCCCGGGTAAGCTTGCTTCCAGCTAACCGAGGCTTATCGCAGGTAGCTACGTCCTTCATCGCCTCTCGGTGCCAAGGCATCCGCCGCAGGCCCTTGGTAGCTTGGCCAAAAATCGTCACCGTCGCCGTTCCCCGAGGGGACCGGCGCGATGCACGAGCAATCCAAGTGCACTCTTCAAACGTGCCCGTGTTGCACCTGCATTCAACTGTCAAAGAACTCTCGACCTTCGGGGTTTCCCGGCGGTCAAACCCTTGCGCGTTCGTCCAGGGGCGCTTTCTGGCCGGCGTCGCGTCCGCCCCGCGGTCTCCATGGTGGAGATGATCGGGATCGAACCGACGACCTCAGGCTTGCAAAGCCCGCGCTCTCCCAACTGAGCTACATCCCCGTAGCCGGCGGTAGAGTGGTGGGCCCGGGTGGAGTTGAACCACCGACCTCACGCTTATCAGGCGTGCGCTCTAACCACCTGAGCTACGAGCCCGGCTCCGGCCGAAACCGTGGCGCTCCTTGAACGCTGAATACGGTGTATGCCCGCGCGCGCGCCTTGTGGGCCGACCTGGGCCGATCGCCGCCGAGGCGGCGCGACCCTAGGTACTCCTTAGAAAGGAGGTGATCCAGCCGCACCTTCCGATACGGCTACCTTGTTACGACTTCATCCCCCTCACCAGACACACCTTAGACACCTCTCCCCATTGCTGGTTGAGCCAGTGGCTTTGGGTGCACCCAACTCGGGTCATGTGACGGGCGGTGTGTACAAGGCCCGGGAACGTATTCACCGTGGTGTAGCTGACCCACGATTACTAGCGATTCCGACTTCATGCAGTCGAGTTGCAGACTGCAATCCGAACTGAGGCCGGCTTTTTGGGATTGGCTCCATCTCGCGATCTTGCGTCCCTCTGTACCGACCATTGTAGCACGTGTGTAGCC
>JAKQEQ010000056.1 GCA_029556545.1 Candidatus Hydrogenedentota bacterium | reverse complement strand
GCTTGCTCCAGCTTTCCCGTCCAGCAAGCTAGCTTGCCGGACAAGAGCGCAAGCAAGCTTGCGCAGTCCACATGCGTCGCGCATTTTCATCCTCTGCGGGAGAAATCCGCCGCAGGAGGATTTCATGACAACTCGTAATCGCACTACTTCGCGATCCGTCCGATCCGTCCGATCCGTCCGATACTCCCCTATTCCTCCCCTCCGGCCTGCTATCGGCCTTTCTCCCGCGCCTTCACGTGGTTCCAGGCGTTAACCGCCTCCTCGGGCGTGGCGGCCTTTTCATCGCCGAAGACGTGTCCGTGACGCCGCACCATCTTCTCATGGATGCGCCGCATCGCGCCTTCGAGCGTCAGCCGGCCTTCCTCCTCCGCGGCGGCGGCGCAGGCCAGCAACGTGAATAGACAGTCGCCCAGTTCCTCCTCGATATGGTCGTTGTCGTCCGCCTCGGCGGCTTCATGTAATTCCTGCCCTTCCTCGATGGCGAACCGGGCGAAATCGCGCGTTTTTTGCTGCCTGTCCCACGGGCAGCCCTCGGGGCCGCGCAGGTAGCGCGCCATGCTGATAAGCGCGGCAAACCACTCCCGCTCGTTCTCGGGTTCCTTCTCCAGGTGCGGCAACAACGGCATAATCAGTGTCTTTCCTCTTCCAAAGATTCTCTCGCTCAAGTCCGGGATGGCCCCGCCGATAGTAGTAGATGAATGACGCTCAGGACAAGGAGGTCCGGCTTATGACGGTTCAATGCTGCGTCTGCAAGAAGACGAAAGTGAACGGCGAATGGCGCCTCGCGCCGCCGGTTCGCGACGCACGGATAAGCCACACCTACTGTCCCGCCTGCCTCGTCGAGAGCGTCGCCCTCCTGGCGGTGGAGCGCGCGACCCTCGTCGCCGCGAAACAGCACCGCGTCGGCGCGCACGCCTGACCCATCCCGCCTAATCCCTCCCGCTGATCGCCTGAACGAAATCGTCCACGTCGAAAATAAAGCCGAAGGCCAGCGCCACCCGCCAAAGGGCAATCTCTTTGCACAGTTGGTCCCGCGCCGTCTCCTTGTTCTCGACCGCGACCGTGGCCTGGCGCAGCGCGGAACACATCACGCCGTACCGCTGCATCTCCGCCATGCCCCCGGGCGACAACAGCAGACACCAATTGATGGCGAAACCGCAGTAGACGAGGTGATTGACGCCCCGCTCCTTGCAGATCGCGAAAAGCTGCTCGCCGTTCTCCGCGACGCCTTCCTCGGGCAAGGGACGCGCCTCCTCGGGAAAATCGACGTGCGCGAAGCCGCGGTTTACGTCCGACTCGTTATGGCGCCCGACAAAGACATGTTCGCTCCGAAACCGGTTCAGTTTCTCGCGGACCGGGTCCGAGGGAATTGTCGGCAACGGCGGCGCCGGCGGCCCGGCGATCGCGCGGGCGCGTTGATAGCCCGGGAGTTCCTTGTAGTAGTCGCCACCGCCCACGACGTGAAACAGCGGCAGGTCCGAGGCGCGCACCGCCGCCAGCAATCCCGGAAACACCTCCTTCAACACGGCGTTCGCGCGCGGGATGTAGGGAACGCAGCGCCACCACCCCGGAAACTCCTCTGCCGTGCCCGCGTCCCATGCATGCATCACCACCACCGCCGTGTGATCGCGCGAGAACTCGAGGGTCGTTTGTTTCCAGCCGCCGAACCCTTCCTCCGGCGGTTCGCGCGTGTAATCCGCGTCGAAATGCTGGTAATACCACGTCGGGATCAGCAGCGGCGGCGCGCCATCCCCGGTCTCCGTCGTCGCGCCGGACGCGGGCCCCATGCCGCCGGCGGCGGTGGATGCGGCGAGCGCCGCGCCGGTGCGGTAGAGCATCGCGCGACGGCTAATCGATGGATCCGAGGTCTTCCTCATCTTCCGTCGCTCCGGCGTCGAGGCGGTCTCCGCCTCGCAGGTTCAGGTATAGGCTGAGCGCGACATAATAGAGAACGTATCCGAAGGAGAGATACAACGGCGTGCGCATGCCGCCGTTGCGCGTCTCCGCGTCGTAGTGCAGGACGATCCAGCTCACGATCACGATCCAGACCGCGGATAGCAGCCAAGTCAAGGAACGCAGCGTGCGCGTGCGGCTCGGGTACAGGTACTTGACGGGCACGAACACGCCGAGCGCCAATACCAGAATCACCGCGAGATTCAGCCACTCGGGCCATTGCAGCAGGAACAGATAGAACACCACGACGTTCCAATAGGAGGGGAATCCCCGGAAGAAATGGTCGGGCGTCTTCGCGTCCGCCTGGCAGAACTGGTACGCCGACGCCAGCGTAATCGCGCCAGCCGCAAATAACGCGAAACGGCCCGGCACGATCGGCGCCTCGTAGAGAAAGTACGCCGGTACGATGACATACGTGAAGTAATCGACGATGTTATCGAGTAACGCCCCGTCGAAACCCGGAAGCACGGCCTTGACCTTGACGACCCGCGCCAAAGTCCCGTCCAGTGAATCCACGAGGATCGTCGCGCCCATCCAGAGTAGCGCCGCGCGCCACTCGTGGGCCGTCGTCGCCACAAGCGCCATGAGCCCCGCCACCGCGCCCAACGCCGTGAACAGGTGAACCCCCCACGCCGCGCACTTGCGCAACGGCGAATATGGAATCCCGATACTGATGACGCGTCTCCTCGTCGGCGCACCGCCGCGTCCGGCAACGGCCAATCATAGAGGTAGACGCGAACGGCTATCAAGAAGGATATCAGCCACGATGCCGCAATACACCAACAGCCGCGTTGTCCACATGGCGGAGAATCGGACTGGGATATCATCGGTAATTGCCTGCCAGTCAAACATTTAACCGCGTTGTGTGTGGCGACGCCCACCAATTTACTCAATACACTGAGCAAATTTACTCAGCAGCCTGGAGAAACACGGGTGCGCGTCCTTACAATGCATTCCGCGGCTTATTCTCGTCAAGGTCAGTATTTTGCGGTCGTGGGTGATCGCGGCAACTGGCGCGCCGCGAGAACGAAGGTCTCTCAATGAGATATGCATGCTTGACTGCGCTCGTGTTCCTGTTGTGCTGCAAGCAGGCGCGGGCCGATATCCAGCCCCTCATGCGCGGCACGTTGTGGTGGGTCGTGGACAAGCCCGAGTGTCCGTGGACCAAAGCGGAACTGCGCGCGGCGGTCGAGGCGCAGCGCGCCGTCGGCTTCGATCTCCTATGGCTGCTGAACACGCCCGCCCTCCTGCGGGCCGCCGAGGCGTCCGATCAGGCGGAGACCCGGCGCGATGTCCTCGGTTGGCTCTTTGACGTGGCCGATGAAGCCGGCATGCGCGTCATCGTGGACCTCCCGCAGGGCGGCTGGTACGGCAAGACCACCGCGGATGCCATGGTCGCGACGATGACCGATTACGCCCGCCGCTGCCACGCGCGTTATGGACGCCGCCGCGCTTTCCACGGCTGGTATCTGAACCACGAGATCAACCCGATTGCGCCGGAGAACCTCGCGGAGAGCGCGTACTGGCGCGACGTCTGGCGGCGCGTCACGGCCGCGTGCCACGAGACCGCCCCTGGCTCCGTCGTCACCATTTCGCCCTTCTTCCTCCTCGACGAGGCGCGGCGGCGCGGCTTTGTCTACCAGACGCCCGAAGAATACGCGGCGTGGTGGGGCGAGACCCTCAAGCAGACCGGCATCGACGTGCTGATGCTTCAGGACTCCGGCGAGCACCTCGCGTCCTTTACCCTCGAACAGCGCGAGCCGTTCTGGGCTGCGACGGCGCGGGCGTGCCGCGCGGCGGGCGCGGCGTTCTGGTTGAACGTCGAGACCGGCGAAGTGGATGTGCGGGACTGGGACGAATACCTCCGCCACAAACAGGCGGGGACCGCGCCCTGGCGCTTTACGCCGATGCCCTGGCTCGCGGAGAAGCTGGCGCTGGCCGCGAAATACGCCGAGGCTATCGTGAATTGGGGCTACTTCCCCTACATGGACCCGTTGCCCCGCTGTGGCCGCGCGCAACCCGCCGAGGAGGAATCCCGCGGGGCCTACGAGGCCTACAGGGCCTATGCCGAGTCCCAGGCGAAAAGCCTCACGCAGCCCTGAGCAATGCATAACGCAGCGCGCCAGGGGCGACAGGCGGGCCGCCACGAACGACACCCATAGGTCCTATAGGTTACATGGGTCCTATGAGACCTGTTCCCGCTCGCGGGAGCAAACCCCCATATCCCCGCGCCGCGTCCGCCGCGCCGCGAAGACCCACGCCAGGATGCCGCTGATAGCGAAGATCGCGGCGTTTCCATTCCCGCCGCCCGGCATCCTTGGGTCCACCACGCCGCACGCGCCGCAGCGCGGCTTCTCGCCTTCCCCTTCGCCTTCCCCTTCGCCCTCGCCCTCGCCCTCGCCTTCGCCCTCGCCGCCTTGCAGTTCCAACTGCAGCGTGGCGGAAGCCGTCGTCGTGCGCACCGGCACCGTCTGCGATGCCGTCTTGTAACCGGCCTTCGACGCGACCACGCCGTAATTGCCGAATTCGGGCACGATCGCGGAAATGACGCCGCCCGTGCTCGTCTGGCCGATGGCGACACTGTTAAACGATATATTGACGCCCGTAAGCGGTGCGCCCGAATTCTTATCGAGGGTCGTGATGAGCAGCGACGACGGGATGATGCCGCCGGTGTCGACCGCGACCAGAAGCAGGTACGAGGTGCCTTCGCCGAAGACGCCGGCCGTCGCGTTCCGCACGCGAAGCAGATACTGCTGCGCCGACGTGAACGTCTGGCTGAAGACGACCTCCTGGCCCGGACCCGCGCTCGACACGGTGCGAACCGGCGTGGCCTTCTCGTCCGCCTTGAAGTCGGTGGCCCGGTACAGCTCGACGATGGGCTGGCACTTGAGGCGCGGTTGAATCACGGCGATGGTCGCCGCGCCGCTTGCGGGCGAGGTGAAGCGCACCCAGTCCTCGTCGCCGGACACGTGGAAGTTGTGCCCCTGCACCGTGTTGACCGGAATCCACTTCGCGGCGGACGCCGAATTATCCGCCTCCCAGGCGTCGGCCAGGTTGATGCGGTCCACGAAACCGATGCGCGGCGAGGCGTACCACAGCCCCCCTGCCTTTACGAAGTACTGCACCTGATACAGGCCGCCTTCGTTGAATCCGCTGTATGACGCCTGCCACCGGTCCATCGAGGCGTTGTAAGTCAACTCCGCCCAGGCGAGGCCGGTTACCGGCTGCTCGTCCCCGCTGTCCGACGACGGACGCTGGAAGTTCGGCGGCACGATCAGCGCGCCCGCCTCATCCACGGGGAAATTCGATGCCACGTCCGCCAGCCAGATGGTCGCGGAATTCGTCGAGGCCGTTTGCGGCGGCGCAATGTCGCCAATGAACACGCCCGGGCCCCGCATCTCGAAGTCGCTGCCGGGCCGGACACCGTCCGCGACGAACCCGTCGTCGGCCTCGTTCCCGATGCCGTTGCCGTTATCGTCGATGACCGGCCGCTGCAGCGGGTTGATGGCTTCTATCGCGCTCTTGGCCCGGCGGAAAGCCTCCCCATAGGTCGACCCATTGAAAATGCTTACCCAGAAGTTCAACGAGAAGCTGATATAGCGACTCTTATCGAACAGGGCGACGCCCTCGAGCGGCCCCGTCCCCGAACTCGCGACGCCGATACGGCGCGGGCCCTTGATATCGTCCAACATCGAGGCCGCCTCGCATGTGTCGATGACCACTGTGACCTGTGGTCCTTGTCCACCGGTCTGGAGCGTATCGAGCCAACTGTTGAGCGTCGCCGCCTCAAGATACTCCGTCGTGTTGACGCGGAAGCGGTCGCGCTGCCCGTGATCGATGAAATAGACGAGCAGCTTCTGCGTGTCCCGAGCCCATTGGCTGATGGACTGCTGCAGATTCGCCAGCGTCGGCGCCGCATACACGTCGCTCGTGCCGTCGCCCGTGGCGTCATACGCGCCGTTCGCGAAGAACCGGATACTTGCGGGCGTGAAGCCCTCGGCCCAAAGAACATGATAGGCATAGCCGGCTAGATTGCGGAAAGTAGTATAGAGACCGTCTCCCGGCTCGCCGCCGACTACGATGATGGCCTTCGCCTGCGTTGCGGTTAACGGCGGAAACACGTCAATGAAGATGCGCACGTCCTCGCCGAGATTCGTGCTCTGGATGATGTCCACGCACGGCGCGTTCAGCCCGGCCCGATACTGGCCCGCGCCGGGAATGGAACCACCGCTCCCGTTCAGCATAAAGCTATAGTCGGGGTAGAGTCCGCCCCACGTCAGCGTCCAGAGTTGCCCCGCCACGGCGCGGCGGCGCCAGTAATTCAATCCCGTATCGCCCGAATTGCGGTAGAAACGCTGATAATGTTCCATCGCGCTGTTCGGGCGCGTATGGTGGTGATGCCCGACGAACAGGTCGTCGTCGCCGTCCGCGTCGATATCCACGAACGCAGGCATCCGTGCGTAGGCCCCGTCCGTCTCCTGGATGACATTCAAGGTCCCGCCATAGACAAAGTCCATGTACGGCCATTCGGGACTCCACTCGTTGCGGTAATAGTAGTGCGCTGTCGTGTTGTACGAGAAAGAATTGGCGATGGTCACGACCAGGTCGGGCCTGCCGTCCCGGTTCAAATCGCACACGGCGAGATTCTCGATAAGGTCGACATCCAGCGGCCCGCCCGCCGGGTCGGGAAGTTGACCGGATATCTCAAACGTCATGTCGAAATAGGTGTCGTACATGACGAAGTTGCCGGCGACGTGCTTCGCCCCGCCCTCATCGCCGGTCTGGGCGTAATAACAGACGAACACCTCCGCCATGCCGTCCGCGAATTGGTCGAAATCGGCCGCGGCGATGCCCATCGGCAGAATGTCCGCGTCGCCCGGTTCGAGAATCCGGCCGAAATTGTCGTCCAGTAATTCAAACGTCGGCAGCCCGCCCGCAACCGCCGGCGGATTCGCCGCGTACAGCCGCACGCGCCCGTCCTGGCCCTGCACGAGCAACTCCATCGAGCCGTCGGCGTCGTAATCCACGAACGTGAAGTTGTCCTGCCGCCCGTTATTGTCCGGGCCGCCCTGGCCCATGCTCAGCCCCGAGATCACCTGGTATTCGCCCCAGATCGGCGCATACGGCATGCCGATATTCGGGAACAGCAGCATCGAGGCGTTCGGTGACGAGGAATTGATGCCGATGCGAAACATGTCATGGTCGCCGTCGCCGTCGTAGTCCCAGAACGAGGAAATGCCCTGCCCCGCGGGATACGCCAGCGGGCGCGTCTGCACGATGCGATAACCGGTTCCCCCCATGAAAAAGTAGAAGTACCGGTACGTCTTCAGCAGGTTGTTCACCGACAGAAAAACGTCGTCCGACCATTCCTCCCCCGGACTGGCCCACTTCGGGTTGCGCCGCATCGCGAAGGAACTCTCCGACGAACTGATGTTGTCCACGACGGAATGGTCGTACAACGATCGTCCATCGTTGCCCAGCGTCGAACTCCACACCGGATTCGTCTCCGTCCCGACGTTCGGGATCCACTTGAGCCCCTCCCGGCGATCGTAGAACATCACGTCAAGCGCGTCGTCGAAGTCCCAGTCCGCAAGTTCAAAATCGCCGAGCGCATAGGTGTAGTCCACTTTCTCGAAACCCGTCAGCGGCCGCTCATACTCCGGCAACGACGGAGCGCTTTCCTCGGCGGCCTTGAGCGCGCTGCGAGGAATGCGGTCCGGCAGCAGATTGCCCAACTCGACTATCTCGACGGGGTTTGCCCACGACGGCGCCGTCGGCGCTCCCTGGTTGCGCAGGAAGAAGACCCGATGGTGCCGTGACGGCTCGTCAATGAATCCTTCGCAGACAAACAGGTCCTGGAGTCCGTTGCCGTTAATGTCCGCAAACTTCACCCAGATGGGCGCGACCCGGTCCTGCTGGGGGCTGGTATAGAGGATGCCCTGGTAGCTGAACGTCGGATTGCTGTCCGGGCCGTTATTGCGGAACCAGGCGGCCAGCGTGCGCCGCGAAGGCGTCTGGCGATATATCTCCGCCACCATGTCGGGCCGCTTGTCGCCGTTCACGTCCTCGAAATCATAACCGTAGCCCCATACGCTATTTGTCGGAAAGCCCGTGAACGTCAGGTCCTTGCTCCCGCCGGGGTAGAACGTATTCGCCGAACCCAGATTCCGCATGAGTTGCGGATTGCCGATGGTGTTCGGGAACACGAAATCCGTGTCCCCGTCCAGGTCGATATCCACCGCCGTCAGCCCGACTGTCCGCGACCACGGGCCGTACACGTAGCCCTCCCCCTTATGGGTCTGGCCCCAGATTTCATGCGAAAAACTCAGCGAAGCCGCCTTCGAAACGTCCGCCGGCGGCGGTGCGCCCGGCTTCACCAGTATCGGCGCCTCCCCGACGCCCGCGCCGCACACACCGCACAGCAACGCACCAAGCAGCAATACATGCCTCACCATGCCTCGACACTCCCTCATCCAACCTGCCGCATCGACAATCCCGCCACCCGCGTTTCCAGAGGCGCATTATACCACACCCCCGCGCCCGCCACGCCGCCCCACACATTCCGTGTTCCGCGTTCCGCCTTCCGCCTTCCGCACGCCGCCTTCCGCGTTCCGCATTCCCCACGCCGCCAAAGCCCCACGTCCCCCGGGCGAAACCGTGTATAATCACGCCCTGAATGACGCAGGTCCGGTATCACGAGGCGGAGAGACCGGCTGAAAGAAAGGCGAGATGGAAAAGAACACTGATCGAAGTTCTGGTCCCAACGCCCAGGACACCATGCGCCCCGAGTACGATTTCTCCGAAGCCGTCCGCGGTGTCACCGCGGCGCGATACGCCGAAGGCGCAAACGTCGTCGTGATAGACCCTGAAGTGCTCGACGTGTTCCCCGACGGCAAGGCGGTGAACGAAGCCCTTCGCGCGTTGGCGCCGGTGCTCCGAAGACGGGGCAAGCGGCAAAGCGCCTAATCCTGCCCGCCGCAAGGCTGCACTGCGTGATGCAGCGGCATGCCGCGACCGCGCGTCCGTCCGTTGAAAACACCGCGCGCCCGCGAATACACTCGCGATGTCACCGGTGAAAATCCGGCAACCGCGCGCCACGGAATGCCCGATCCTGCAAACCACGGCATTGACGGTTGTCGATATGCTGAACCCGAACGTAATCATTCTCTTTGGTTTACTCGCCCGGCGACGCGGCCGTTCCAAGGCGCCGCGTTAACTGCGGGTAACCGAACGCGGGGAGAAGAACAGTCATGGCGACTTTAGACCGGCGTTCGTTTCTTTCGATGGCGGCCTTGTCTGCCGGGATGTGGCTCGGAGGCGCGCCGCGCGCCGCGCACGGGACCGTCCCCGCGGAAGATCGCAAACCGAACATCGTCTTCATCCTCATCGACGACTTGGGCTACGCGGACCTCGGCTGTTTCGGCAGCGATTTCCACGAGACGCCGCACCTGGACCGGATGGCCGCCGAGGGGATGCGTTTCACGCACGCCTATGCCGCCGCGCCGGTGTGCTCGCCGACGCGCGCCAGCATCATGACGGGCAAGTATCCCGCGCGGCTGCATCTGACGAACTTCCTGAAGGGCACGCTGAGCCCCGAAGACGCGCCCGTCCGCACGGCCCCTTACGCCGACCAACTCCCCCTCGAAGAGACCACGATCGCCGAGGCGCTGCGCGACGCCGGATACGCCACGTGTCACGTGGGCAAGTGGCACCTCGGCGGCAAGGGCTTCTGGCCGGAGGACCAGGGTTTCGAAGTGAATATCGCGGGCGGCGCGAGCGGCATGCCGCGCAGCTTCTTCTGGCCGGACTGGAAGGGGAATCCGCCGCTCGACGGCGGCGTGGACGGCGAGTACCTCACCGACCGGCTGACGCACGAGGCGTGCCGCTTCATCGAAGCGCACAAGGACCGGCCCTTCTTCCTGTATCTGTCGCACTACGCGGTACACATCCCGTTGCAGGCCAAGGCGGACAAGATCGCGAAGTACGAGGCGAAACTGGCCCGTCTCGCCGACGCGCCGAAGCAGCGCAACCCGCACTACGCCGCCATGCTCGAATCCGTCGATGAAAGCATCGGCACGGTGCTCGACATCCTGCGCCGCTGCGGCATCGCGAACGATACGCTCGTCGTGTTCTTCAGCGACAACGGCGGCCTCTCCGTCGAGGAAGGCCCCCTCACGCCGGCCACGGACAACCACCCGCTCCGCGCCGGCAAGGGCTACCTCTACGAGGGCGGCATCCGCGAGCCCATGATCGTGTGGCGGCCCGGCGCGGTGCCGCCAAATACCGTATGCGAAGCCCCCGTCACGAGCACCGACTTCTTCCCAACCTTCTGCGCCTTGGCCGGCGTCGATCCCACGGCGGTCGCCGCGGGCGGCGTGCTGGACGGCGTCGACCTCGGGCTGCTCTTCGGAAATCCGACGCGCGCCCTCGGGCGTGAAGCGCTCTACTGGCACTATCCCCATTTCTCGAACCAGGGTGGCCGCCCGGCCGGGGCCGTCCGCGTGGGGGACTGGAAACTCATCGAACACTACGAACACGGCAACGTGGAACTGTTCCACCTCCGCGACGACATCGGAGAAACGAACAACCTCGCCGAACGCCATCTGCGCCGCGCGCGCCGTCTGCGCGCCCTGCTCGATGCGTGGCGCCGCGAGGTCGACGCCACGATGCCGCCGCCCGCCGAGGGACGTTGAGAACGCGATCACGCCTCCCGGCGGCGCGCGGTGGTGCGCGGAGCGTCCAATGAAGGAGACTCGCAATGCGCCTGATGCTCTCCCTGATCGCGGCAGGTTTGATCGCGGGCATCCCGTGCATAACCGCGCCCTGCGCCGCGCAGGAGGCCGCCATGCCGGCTTGTGAGGCCACGCCGCTCACAAACGCCAAGGCGTGTCTCTACGATCCCGCCGCGTTCGCCGATCAAGCCGCGCCGATCCCCGTCGGACCCGGCCCCCACCTGTTCATCGACAACTTCTACATCGCGTCGGCGGACCGTCTCACCCGCGAAGTGCAATGCCCCACCCGGGACGCGACAATCCCGAACCCGATAGTCACCGGGAAGAACGACGGTTGTTTCCAACCCTACATGACGATTCTACGCCGCGACGACGGTCGCTTCCGTATGTGGTATGGCCGCCGCACGGAAGACGCGAACACCTCCCGGTCCCTCGTCGGCTACACGGAATCCGAAGACGGCGTCCACTGGGACCGCCCCGCCCGCACCCTCGACATGCCCGGCCCGATCCAGTTCGGCGTCAGTGTGATCGATCGCGGCGCCGCCTGTGAAAACCCGGCGGAGCGCTACGTCTTCGGCTGGTACATGGACGGCGGCCTCAAGATCGCCGTGTCGCCCGACGGACTCGCCTGGTCCTATCTCGCGCCCGACCCCGTCGTCCGCCACAACCACGACATCACGAGCATCTTCCACGACCCGGTGCGCGCGCGCTTCGTCGCCACGATTTCCGTCTACCGCCCAGGCTGGTGGTCAGGGAACCGGCGCGTCACCATGCAGAGTTCCAGCCGCGACCTGAAGATATGGGGCGCCGCGCACTACGTCCTCCTGCCCGACCCCGATCGCGACGAGGGAGAAACCCAATTCTACGCCATGGACGGCTACCTCGCGCGCGGCGGCCTCATCATTGGCATGGCGAAGATACTCCGAGACGACCTCAAGGCCGACGACCCGCCGGACCCGCCCGAGGCATACGGCGTCGGCTACACCGCCCTCGCGTGGACGCGCGACGGCGAATCCTGGACCCGCGACACGGCGCCCTTCTTCGCGCCCGACCCGGCGCCCGGCGCCTGGGACCACGCCCACGCCTGGATCGATGATCAGGTCATCGTCGGCGACAAGGTCCACCTCTATTACGGCGGCTACGCGCGCGGACACAAAGTGAACCGATTCGAAGAACGGCAGATCGGCCTCGTCACGATCCGACGCGACCGATACGTCGCGCGCCGCGCCGGCCCCGAACCCGGCGCGCTGAGAACGCCTCTCATTCGACTTGAAGGCAGCGCCTTGACCCTCAACGTCGACAGCCGCGACGGTTCCGTGCGCGTCCAGTGCCGAGACGCCGCCGGATTGCCCGTCGCCGGATTCACCTTCGACGACTGCGAGCCCATTACCGCCGACAACACCGCCGCGCCCGTGACGTGGCCCCGAAATCTCGACGACATACGTTCCGCTCCCTTCTCGCTCGAATTCGAGTTGGCGAACGCATCGCTGTACGGCTTCTCTGTGCAAGAGTGAACTTGTCGCCCGAACCCCGCATCGTATAGACTCTTGCGGAGTGGCGGCCCGCATCTTGACCGAACGTCGCCGCGCGCCTGCCCAGTCAACGAGCAGGCTATATAGCTTAACATATAAGACGCGCCTGTAGCTCAGGTGGACAGAGCAACGGCCTTCTAAGCCGTGGGTCGTGCGTTCGAGTCGCACCAGGCGCGCCATGAAAATACGCCCGAAATCGCGGGTTTTCTTGCGGTTTCGGGCTTTTTGTCGTTTTGGGGTATCTGCCCTTGAGTGGACTGAAGCGCCCTCAAGTGGTGTGTCGTAGGCCAAATTTAGGCCACGGGGTTTTTCCGGCTATAGGCCAATTCGAGACCAATCAGCCGTAGCTCAGGCGGGTGTGGGATGTTCATCCGGGAGATCGCGGACCGCTACAAAGAATGGCAAGACATAATCTACACCAAAGCGTTCCGCTTAGACAACTCGGACATCGCCGCTGGAACCGGCAGCCCCAGTTCCCGCGTGGCCCGGCCGATCCGTTCCAAACCTGGAACCTTGGACTCGTCCCAATGGCCAGTCTCCGATAGCCGCGCCTTAAGCTCGTCGAAGGTGCGGGACGACATCACGCGCGCGCCGACCTCGCGGTCCGAGAGGGGGGCGGCTTCTTCCGGGGTTAAGTCTTTAGGTGTTAGTGACATCTCTACTCACTCCAGTAAAATTATACCAGAAAATAAGGCCAAAATCAACTCCGACCGGGTCTTGACCGGCGAAAAACCCGAGGGCGGTTGGGAGGCTGTGACGCCACAGGGCGACGTCCGGGTCGCCGGCGCATGGGCCGTCGTGGATGCGGGTACGCTCGTGACCAGCAGCGATGAAGGCTACGACCAACGCCTCCAGGAACGGAACCGGAACACCCAGTCGAGCCGGGAACAGATAGCGAGCATCGCGCTCGCGCCGGATTTCAGCCGGCTCACGGATGCCCCGACCACGGACGTGGGTGCGCCGATGATCGACGATCACGGCCAGGTCGTGAGCGGGAACGGGCGCGTGCTCGGGCTGCGCCAGGCCTACGCGACCCGGAAGGCGGCTGCGTACCGGAAGGCCGTCATCGCACGGGCGCGCGAACTCGGGCTCGGGCTCGATGCCGAGGCGATGAAGCAGCCGGTGCTCGTGCGGCGCATGACCGATACCGGCGGCGTAAGCATCCGGCGCGTGGCCGAGTTGAGCAACCGGCCGCAAGTCTTGCAGATGACCGAAGCCGAACAGGCCGGCGCGGACGCCGCGGTGCTCGAAGAAAAGAAGCTCATGGGGCTGTGGCGGCCCGACGCCGAAGGGAACGTGCACGCGGCCAGCAACCGCGAATTCATGCTCGCGTTCGTACGCGAGACCGGCGCGGAACACCTCCGGACGTCCGACGGCGGATTCACGCCCGGCGCCGCGGCCCGTGTGCGGCGCGCCGTGCTGGCGCTCGTGCTGCGCCGTGCCGATGTAAGCCGGGAGACGATAGCGCAGGCCATCGAAGAGGCCGAGCCCCTCGGGTTGGTCCGCATCGTGAACGGGATCATGGCCAGCGGCGGGAACCTGCTGCGCGTGGCGCAAGACAAGCCGCCGCTCGATCTGTCCCGGTTCCTGGGCCAGGCCCTCGCCGAACTCATGGCGTACAAACACGAAGCCGCGGCCGGGCGCGTGGCCAACCTCGGCGAATACCTGGCGCAAGAAGACATGTTCGCTACCGAACGGGCGGCGGAAACGCTTATACTGATGCGGGAACTCAACAGCCGGACCAGCGCGGCGGCGGTGCGCGCGTTCCTCGACCGGTACGTCGAACTCGCGGGCGCGGTCGATACCACGACCGAAAGCCTGTTCGGCGAGAGCGTGCCCGAGACCACCGTGCGCGAACTATTGGAGATCGTCCAACGTGAAACCGAACAACGACGGAGCCAAGAACCCCGACAACTCGCCCTCGATGAAGGGGTACAAGGAGAAATTGGCCGAACTGGCGAAAGGGAAGCCGAGCCGGCTGAGCCTGCTGGCGCAGGCCGCACTCGAGACCGAGGAGAAGGAGGAGGACGTGAAGGGAGAAGGCTGAAGGGTGAAGGGGGAAGGGTATCGGACGAATCGGACCGATCGGACGAATCGCCGGCAGGGCGGGAGGAGGATACCGGGGAACGCTTCTCGGTGCGGGAGGGCTTGACCGCGGCGGAGGAACTGGGCCGGCAAACAAGTATGGCCTTATATGATTCCGGACGGTTGCGCGAGGGCGACATGGTCCGGCTCAGCAACGCGCCGAGTTGGCTGCGCATGCTCGGCGCGGGCAATGCGCCATTGGTGGTTTCCCAGCGCGTCATGCGCAAGATCGGCGGGCGCAAACATCAGCTTTCCCGCGAGATCGTAGAGGCGCTCCCCGCGGCCATTGCCGATCCCGTCGCGGTGTTTCGGGAGGAACACGGACGATATTCTCTCGTCACCGACCTGCTTGTGGACGGGAAGCCGATCGTTGTCGCCATTCAGCCTGATGCGATCAGCCAGAATAGACCCGTCCATCTATTGCTAACGGCGCACCCCGCCAACTTGGGGCAGATTGCAACGTGGAAGAGGGAAAAAGAACAAGCCTACCAAAGGAAAAGAGAAGAAGCCCACACCGTCACCGGGGAGCACGAACGGCTCAAGGTCGCGGCCAGTGAGCTTCCAGAACATAGTATACCCGATCGGGCGGCGCTTGACAAGTGGGAGCGGGAACACCTTTCCGCCACGGAACGGGAAGCCGTCCCGCCGGGCGCGCGGATCGAATACGACGCGGCAACCGGCGAGACGCGGCCCGCGCCGCGTGACACCGAAGGCCGGCTCAGCGAATCGGCGCGGCCCGAGGGCGGGATGCGCGTGCGCGAGGTCGAGGAGGTCGTGCGGGAACTGCGCGCGGCCTGGCCGGGCGCGCCGCGGATGGTCGTGGTCGAAACGGCGGACGGGCTGCCCGAGGGCTACCGGCATCCGCGGGCGTGGGGCCTGTTCACGCCCGCCAAGGACGGCGCGCCCGATACGGTCTATCTGGTTGCGGGGCAAATGCGCCGCGCGCGCGACGTGGTGAAGGTCGCGTGGCACGAGGTCATCGGGCATTGGGGCCTGCGGAGCGTGCTCGGGGCCGAGACGTACAAGCATTGGTTCGGCCAGTTGTGGCACACCCGGAACGGGGAAATCCGGGCGTGGGCGAAGGAACACGGACACCCGATCGTGACGCCGGCGGCGCAACTGCGCGCGGCTGAGGAATGGCTCGCGTGGCGCGTGACGCGCGGCGAGTTCTCCGGGATTCTCGGGTGGTGGAAGCGGTTCACCGCGGCGGTCCGCCGCACGCTGGCGCCGGTCTGGGAAGGCGCGGGCGTCGAGGCGTTCTCCGACCAGGAGATCGCCGGGCTCGTGAAGCAGGCGTGGCGACTGGCCGAGGGAAAGGGTGAAGAGAGAAGGGTGAAGGGTGAAGGGGATCGGGTCGAGGCGTCGGTTTACAGCAAGGGCGCGATGCCTGCTCCGGACCTCAAAGCCCGCGCCCGCCTGCGGAACCAACTCCAGACCATGCGGCCCGTCCAAGTGGACGCCTCCGCGTTCGGCGATAAGCACGACCCGAAACGGCTGCGGGAAATGGGCAAGGAGGCGTTTCGGAAGCTGGTGGGCACGGAAGTCGTCAACGACCACGACGGGCGGCGGATCGGGTTCAGCATGAAGCAGTTCAAGAAGCCGCTAACCCACAGCGCGGACCCGCGCATCATGCGCGCGGTCGCCAGCTTGCCGGAACTGCTCCGCCGCGCCGTACGAATTGCCACTGAAGTAGAACACGACCAGGCAAAGTATCGCAATATTAAGTATTGGCACACCTACATTGCGCCCGCCGTACTGGATGGGGAACAGGTGTTCGTGACGTTGAGCGTCTTCGAGCTGAAGGATGGGACGGAGATTCTGGACTTCTACCACGATCACAATATCACGAACAGAAACCTGATCACGAAAGGCCTTCAGACCGGACCACAGTCCTTTACAAGTAGACGGGTGACGCCTGAAGGCCTCTCGCGTAACCGATTATACCACTGGTGGCACGGTCTTGACAAGCCCCAGGACGAGCGGTTCGCGCTACGGAAGCCGACCCGTCCGGGCCAGGGCGACTTCTTCGAGTATCCGCGGGCGACCAAGGAGGAAATCCGCGCGCATGAGGAGGCGGTCGCCCGCGACAAGGAGATTTGGGAACCCGCCGTACACGAGTCCCGAAACACCCTTTATCACCTCCCGCAATATCGAGGTTCCATACCTCGAAATCCAGGAGTCTACCAAGTGTGCTTCCCATGCTCCGTGAACGGTTGCCGCGGGAGTCGAGAGGAGCAGCCGAATGAATTCGACGCGATAGCGCTCAGGGGGTGCTTTAGGATAATGTAGGCAGATGTCGTTCCAAGAGCAAACCGGTCTACGTTGGCACACAAGTTGATCGAAAAGGAACCCGAGATGTCGAGCGATGAACGGAAGGACAGACAGTCGGATCAGGATTTCGTGGATAGACAAGTCGCGGCAGCGAAGGAGCTTCTACCCCACTACGAGACTTTCTGCCGGTCGTTGAAAGCAGTACTCGAGCGGGCTGCGCAGGACGTTGGCGTCATCGCCATCGTGCAGGGGCGGGTCAAGACTGTTCCGAGCTTCGCGGAGAAGTGTCTGAGAAAGCGCGAGAAGTATCCTCAACCCGCCTTCCAGTTCTGCGATCTCTGTGGCGTGCGCGTGATTGTGGAATCCACTGACAAGATTGACCCGATCAGTCAATTCATTAGGCGGCACTTTGAAATCGAGGAATCCAGCAGCGAAGACGTTGCGGACAGGCTTCAAGCCCATGAGTTCGGATATCAATCAGTACACTTTACGGTCTCGTTCAGGGAGGATGTGATATATCCCGGGCTTGAGGCCGTGGCGCCGGCGCTTCTGGAACGCCGAAGCGCTGAGGAAGCCCAGGCGCAAGGCTTGGCTTCCGGGCCCAAGTTCAAGGCCGAAATACAAGTACGAACGCTGCTGCAACACGCTTGGGCGGACCTCGTCCACGACAACCTATATAAGACGGATTTGAAGAAGAAGCCGCGCCACTTGGAGCGCGAGGCCGGCAGAATCGCGGCGTTGCTCGAGGACGCGGACAATGCCTTTGTTCGCATGCTGGACGGCGTCAGCACGTATCGATCCTGTTTCGGCGCCTACATGCAGCCCGGAGACATTCGGCAAGAAATCAGTCTTCTAGAGGTCGTGCGCAAACACGACACTTCCGAAGGACTGGCTTACCAGATTGCCCGTCTTGCGATGGCCATCGAGGACTGGCCGAAGGCCGTCAAGAGCCTCGCTGACTTCGCGGAATCGTCCAATGCCGCAGTGCAGCGCGACCTTGGATGGGCGCTTTGGAGAACGGGAAACCCGGCGGGACGCGCACACTTGGAGCGTTCCACGCAGCTAGACCCGAACGACGCAGACGCCTTCTGTTTCCTCGGGGATACGTACGAGGAGGAACGGGATCGGCGTCAGGCGCTCAAGCAATACCAAAAGGCGTTTCAGGCCGACCCAAGACATCCCCGCGCGCTTGTCTGTTACATCAGGTGTGAGATGATCGAGAACAAGAATATGGGCTTCCTGTCTCTTGCCAGACCCAATCTCGAGGAGGCCATTGGACTATCGTCGGAACGCGCGCGATATGGCATGCACCTGCCGTGGGCGTGGTATGACATCGGTTTCATGCACCTGCTCTTGGGCCATCCCTACGCGAGCCTCACGGCCTATGCGAAAGCCGTACAATTGAGTCCCACGGAGACGGTCATCACGCAGGTCCGCGGCGCGCTCGATGAAATCCAGTTGGCCGTGTCAGGACGGAAGAGCGGCCTCGTTGAACATCTGAAGTGGGCGCGCTGGTTCCTGTCCGCGGCGATTGTAGCCAAACTGGGCGCACTTGAAGCGGAAGCGCGCAGTCGACTTGATGAGACTATCGAGAAGAAGAAACAGGCGGACGAAAAGCTCGCGAGACTGAAAGACGGCCCCGACGGCGAGAAGCTCAAGAAGGCGCGCGAGGAAGCAGGAAAAGCCGCCGCCGCCGCTGAAGAAGCCCAGACGTATCTCAAGGAAATCACAACGAAGGCGGCGGAAGCCCCGGAGAAGTGGCTTGGTTGTGCCGACGAAGACATCGATGGACGGACCTGTCTGGCCACGAGCACTGAACCTGGCGCTGAGGCGCTCTTCAACAAGGACCTGCCCATTGTCATCGTCGCGGGCGGTTGTGACGCAAGCGTGCAGGCCCGCATCGAGGAATATGGGCTTCTCATCCGCCAAGCCTTTGCCGGATTCAAGGGAACCATCATTTCCGGCGGCACCACGGCGGGTATTCCCGGGATCGTCGGCGATGTCCCCGATCCCGATGGCGAAATCACCAAGATCGCCTATCTGCCGTCCCATCTTCCCGCCGGCGACACGAAGCACCCGGGATACGCCTTCTTCCGCATCACCGACCACGCCGGTTACAGCCCCCTGGACCCGATCCAAGTCTGGATAGACCTGCTCATGACCGGCGTCCGGCCCGACGACGTGCGGCTCTTGGGCATCAACGGCGGCGTCATTTCCGCGTTTGAATATCGGCTCGCGCTCGTCATGGGCGCCCAGACCGCCATCCTGCGCGACAGTGGCCGCGAGGCCACGGAAATCGCTGAGGATGCGGACTGGAAGGACAGCAAGCGATTGCTTCTCATGCCGACGGATCAGGAGACCCTGAACGCTTTCCTACAGCCTCCGGAGACTTCGACGATGATTGCACCGGAAGAGCGGGAGAGAATGGCGCGCCATGCGCACGAAGCGTTCAAGAAGAACCAGGAGCAACGATATCTCCAGCAACACCCCCCCATGGCGAACTGGGAAACGCTGAAGGAAACATACCGTCGCGCCAACTTTGCCCAAGTGGACCACATCGAGACCAAGCTTCGCCGCTTGGGCCTGCGGCTGCGCAAGGTCACCCAAGGCACGCCCAAGTTGTTCGACTTCGACGACGCGCAGAAAGATATCCTGGCGGAGATGGAGCACGGGCGCTGGAACACCGAGCGTTTGCTGGAAGGCTGGACCTACGGCGAGGTAAAAGACGAGGAGAAGAAGAAACAGCCCTACCTCGTTTCGTGGCGCGACCTGCCGGATGACGTGAAGAAGTATGACTATCAGGCCGTCGATGACATTCCCCAGCAGTTGGCCGATGCGGGTTACGAGATTTACGATCCGAACAAACAAGTAGGTTGAGACATGACGGAAACGCCGGAGGACGGGAGGACGCCCGCGTCAGCGCTGGTCTGGAAGGCGCGGCCCTCCCTGAACCGAACGGGCGGTCGCGGCTTGATGTCCTGCAAGATCCGGCGCCGCCGGGGAATCCGGCCAGGTTGATTGTCTTGGGGGCGCTTGTGCATTATGGCCCGCAGACGAGGTGATTCTCTTCTGTCAACGTCACTTTGGGGAGCGGGGAAAGACGAGAAGGAGGAAGGCGTCATGCGTTACGAGCCGGAGAGATGGGTCTACCAAGACGCGACGGTTCTCAGTCCGGAGAAGTGGGTCAACACTAGGGAGCAGGTGGAAAACGTGGCCCCGTCGCGGGCCTACTCAGAGTGGGGTAGTTACCGCAATCCAAGTGAGAAGGCCGTAGTTTCGGACTTGGAGCTTCCTGTCGTTGTCATGGAAGCTGAACATGTCGCCGCTGTCCTGCCGATTGTCTTCAACAGCATGGTGTAAGCATGAATCTTGACCGCGAGTGCCGCGCCGCGCTGGATGTCGCCAAGTGCACTGTGGGGGCAAGCGAGTCTCTTGATGTGCCCCTGCTGATGTCGGCGTTGTATTTCCACGGCGGCCTGAAGAACAAGCTGCCGCAGTTGTCCTCCTATTTGGAGGAGCCTGTCCCCAGGAACGACACGCCGCCGGACAAGGTACCGGTGGCGGAAGCGCTCAAGCCGGTGTTGCGCGGGTTGTCGGGCTCTTCCCATCCCATAACTGCGGAGGAGTTGTTGGCGGCCTTGCTGGCGAGTGAGCCGGGCCGCGAGTATCTTCGCCGCCGGGGCATGTCTCCAACTGCCGTCGATGAGGCGCTGCGCTTGCTTCAGCGCAGACCGGCGTGGCGGCAGACGCCGGAGCGTGAGGAGGTCGTAGCGGCCCTGAGCGCTTATGGCCGCATGCTGACGGCGGTCGAACTGCCCCGCAGCCACATGGTTAACGTTGACACGCCGTTGCGCGCGCTGATCCGCAACCTCGCCAAGATGCGCCGCCGCAATGTCATCGTTATTGGGCATCCCGGTACGGGCAAGTCGGCCCTGGTATACGAACTGGCGCGGCGCCTGGCGGGCGGCGACCCCATTATTCCGCCGCAACTCCGCGATGCGGACCTCTTCGAGCTTTCCCCGGTCTTCCTGCGTTCCGGGGCCTCCGTGGTCGGGCAATACGAAGAGCGGGTGAAGGCGCTCCTGGAGATTCTCCAGGCGCATCCCAACGTCATTTTGTTTGTGGATGAAATTCACTCGTTTTTCCAGAGCGGCGTTTACTCGCGGGGCCCGTTCTCCGACGCCAACGAAGCGTTCAAGGGGGTGCTCGGGCGCGGAGAAATCGTATGTATCGGATGCACGACGCCGTCGGAGTACAGGCATCATATCGAGCCGGACGAGGCGCTGGCCCGCCGTTTCAACCTGCTGCGGCTCTCCTCGCCGTCGGCTGAAGCCACCGTCCACATTCTCCAGGCGCGAATTCCCAAGATGAAGGAGTACTACGCCCCGCTTGGTTTCCCGGAAAGCATCGAGCAACGCGTGGTCGAATTGACCGAGGAGTACCTTCCCGGCCGCTATCAGCCGGACAAGTCGATTCAACTGCTCGACGAGGCGTGCGCCTACTGCGCCACCAGCGAACCGCCATTGCCGACATTGACGGAAGCGGCGCTCAAACTGGCTTTGGAAGACATCGTCGGGCACGGCATCGTCCGAACGGAAGCGCTGTCCGAATCCGAGGTCTATAATCAACTTCGGGCCAAGATCATCGGCCAGGATCACGTCCTACACGAAATCGCCACGGCTTTCGTCGCGACCCTCGGAAACTGGAGAAGGGGCGGGCGGCCGCGCGGGGTGTTTCTGTTTGCCGGGCCAACGGGTGTGGGGAAGACGGAAACCGCGGTATTGCTCTCGCGGATACTGGGCGGCGGCCAGAGAGAACATCTTATCCGTGTGGACTGCAATTCGCTGCAAGGATCAGGGTACGACAGCAGCCCCGTCGTCAATCGCCTGCTTGGCGCTCCTCCTGGATACGTGGGCTACGCGCGCGGGCAAGGCGGGCTTCTCTCCAAAATCCGCGACCTGCCCGAAGCCATCGTACTGTTCGACGAACTGGAGAAGGCCGACCCCGGCATTGGCGAAATCCTCCTGCGAATCATGGATGAAGGCCGGACGGAGGATATGGACGGAAACACGCTGGATTTTCGCAGGGCCATCCTGATTTTCTGCACGAATGTCGGCTGCACCTATGAAAGCGGCCGCACTATTGGCTTTGTGGATGACACGAAACAGGCCAAGCACCGTCCGACGGTGGACGCCGAAGCGCTGGCGCATGGCTTGAAGCGAGCGGGCTTCGGCGAGGAGTTCATGGGGAGAATATCGCATCAGTTTCTCTTTCAGGGGCTCTCGCACGAGGCCGTCGAGTCCATCGTCGAACTTCAACTCGCCGCGCTGCGCGAAACCTCGGAAACCAGAGGGTTGCACTTGGACTGGGAGCCGAGGCTGGTGGAACGTCTTACGCATCAATGGCAGCCGCGTTTTGGTGTCAGGCACTTGACCACGATTCTGCGCAATCGCATCTCAGAACAGCTTGCGGTCGCCGAGGCGCAGGGCGAATTCGACGGGATTACAGCGATACACCTCAGAATACTGGAGAACCCGGCCTCATCAGAGGTTGACACATTTTCGGGGTACGCCGCGCGGCATCGGGAGGACGATGCACTGATCATCAGCTTGCTTTGAACCGGCCACGGCCCTGGCAGCGGACACGCCGAGAGGCCGAACAACGAAGGAGATTCGCGTTATGGCAATGACTATCGAGTTGCTGAAGAAGTACCTGGACAGCGAACAACTGAAGTATTTCGTCGATCCAAATCGACCGGCGTGCATGCTTGGGATGCAGGGGCTGTGCGGACGTTACCAGTTCATCCTCGCCCTGGAAAACAACGGGACCTTCTTGCAGTGTCGCACGCTATACTACTTGCAGTGCCCACCGGATCACCCAAATCTGGCCGAAGTGCTCAAAGTCCTCGGCGCCATCAATTTCAAGCTTCGTCTCGTCAAGTTCGGATGGGACCCAAGCGACGGCGAAATCATGGCCTATGCCGATGCGATGATCATGGACGGCCAAATCACGCAGGCTCAATTCAACCACATGTTCCGCCTTTTCGCGATGGCGGTTGACATGAATTTCGTCCGAATCGGTCAGGCCAAGGACACGGGCAAGGATCCGGGAGAAATAGATCCGACGACGGGCGGCGGTCTTCCCCCGGCGCTGCGCGCCTTGCTCAAGAAGATCACCGGGCACGGCCCGAGCGGCCCAACCTCCGACCCAGGAAATCTGGACAGCATCTAGCGGGAGCTTGGTCCGCACTTTTCCTTCATGACGAGTTACGCCATGCCTGCGGCTAGATCCCTGTCGACGCCTCGGGAACGCGAATTCGGGCAGATCATCGTGGCGCTCCGCGTGTGACAGGGAGAGCAGCATGACGACGGAACGGTTCGAGTACTACGCATTCATCAGTTACAGCCGGCAGGACGAGAAGTGGGCCGCGTGGCTGCACAAGAGACTGGAAACCTACCGGTTGCCCAGCGCCCTGCGCAAGGAAACCGGAAGCACGTTGCCCAAGCACGTCCGGCCCGTGTTTCGCGACCGGACCGACATCGGGCTGGGGGGGCTCGAAAGGTCGCTCCGCCGCGAATTGCAGGACTCGCGCTATCTGATTGTTGTGTGCTCTCCGAAAAGCGCGCAGTCCGAATGGGTTAACCGGGAAGTCCAGCATTTCCAGGCGATGGGCCGGGGCGACCGCGTCATCCCCTTCATCGTGGAAGGCGCCCCCGACGCCGAGGCCCCGGGCCGGCAGTGCTACCCGCCCGCCCTGCGCAACACGAGCGATGTCATACTCGGTGCGTCTCTCGAAGAACTCGCGCCCGAAGAGGCGCTTGTCAAGATCGTCGCCGCCATTCTCGGTATCAAGTTCGACCAGCTCTGGAACCGCCACAAACGCCGCGAACGCAAGAGACGGCTGACCCAAGCCGCTGTGGCCATAGTCTGCCTGGCGGCGATGGCCCTCTCCGGGTGGCTCGCGTGGGACTACTATGTGCCGAAACACGCCTATTACGCGGACTATGTCGAGCGGGATCTCATCCCCGAGGGCTTGTTTCCGCTGAGCAGGGAACGGCTTGCCCGACGCAACGCGCATTACCACTTCGTCCGGCAGTATCGCAGGCTGCAGCGCGTCATCCACGAGAACAGCGCGGGAACGCCCGTGCCGCATCGCGACGCCGAGCGTCTCGACCGACCGATGATACAACGCTTCAACTATGACGATGGGGGGGCGCTGATTGGGCGCGACTACCTCGACCTTAACGACAGGGTGCTTGTCCGGCAGAAGATCGAGCGTCCGATGACACGCAAGCCGGGAGAGGAAGCATATTGCTATCTCGATTTCCGAGATGAACAATGCGGAAGCGTCGTGTTGGAAAGCGCCACCACCTCGATGCAGTTCGGGGCGTTCGGTCTGAACGTTGCCGGAAGCAGAACCGGCGGTACGAAGAGTTCTATCGGGCGCCATCGGCTGGTCTTCGCCGACACGGGATTTGTCAAGGAGGCGCGTTACCTGGGTGTCGGCAGTCTCACACCCGTGCCGGACGGGGACGGCCTATTTGGTCTGCGTTACACGCGCGACGAACTCGGACGGATAGTACAGGCCGTCTACCTCGACCAAGAGGGTAAACCGACGGCCACGAAGACCGGCCTGGCCGGTGTTCGTTACCGTTATGACGAGGCAGGAAACTTGAGCCGATGCGAGTGGCTTAGCCTCCAGGGGACTCCTTGGCCGAATGAGAAAGGCTTTGCGGTAGCCGAGATGGCCTTCGATTCCGTTGGCAACACGAATAGGGAGAAATACCTCGACGCGGACGGCGCGCCGTGCCTGAGCGAAGACGGCTATGCGGAGTGGACCGCGGAATACGATAAGTATGGAAATCGGACCCGTGCGGCCTTTTTCGGCGTGGATGGCAAACCATGCCTCGATAGAGATGGAATTGCGGGGTGGACCGCCGAATACGACGGGCGCGGCAACCGAACCCGCGTGGCCTATATCGGTGTTGACGGCGAACCCTGCGTCCATAGAGATGGAGAAGCGGGGTGGACCACCGAATACGACGGGCGCGGCAACGTGATCCGCGAAGCCTATTTTGGCGTGGACGGTGAACCCTGCCTGGTCAAAGACGGCTATGCGGAACTCCGACTTGAATACGACGCGCGCGGTAACCGGACCCGTATGGCCTATTCTGGCGTGCGCGGCGAGCCCTGCGGCCATCGAGATGGAAATGCGGGGTGGACCGCCGAATACGACGATCGCGACAACGTAATCCGCCACGCCTATTTTGGCGTAGATGGCGCGCCCTGCGTCCACAGAGATGGAGAAGCGGGGTGGACCGCCGAATACGACGGGCGCGGCAACGTGATCCGCGAAGCCTATTTTGGCGTGGACGGTGAACCCTGCCTGAGCAAAGACGGCTATGCGGAACTCCGATGGGAATACGACGGGCGCGGTAACCGGACCCGCGCGGCCTACTTCGGCGTTGACGGCGAGCCCTGCGTCCACAAAGATGGATACACGGGGTGGGCCGCGGAATACGACGGGCGCGGTAACCGGACCCGCGTGGCCTATTTCGGCGTTGACGGCGAACCGTGCCTCCACAGAGATGGAAATGCGGGATGGACCGCCGAATACGACGCGCGCGGCAACCTAATCCGCCACGCCTATTTTGGCGTGGACGGCGCGTCCTGCGTCCACAGAGATGGAGAAGCGGGGTGGACCGCCGAATACGACGGGCGCGGCAACGTGGTCCGCGAAGCCTATTTTGGCGTGGACGGTGAACCCTGCCTGGTCAAGGACGGCTATGCGGAACTCCGATCTGAATACGATGATCGCGGTAACCGGACCCGCGTGGCCTATTTTGGCGCGGACGGCGCGCCCTGCGTCCACAGAGATGGAGAAGCGGGGTGGACTGCGGAATACGACGGGCGCGGCAACCGGACCCGCGAAGCCTATTTCGACGCGGACGGTGCGCCGTGCCTGAGCGAAGACGGCTATGCGGAGTGCATCGCGGAGTACGATAAGTATGGAAATCAAACCCGCGTGGCCTATTTCGGTGTGGACGGCGCACCGTGCCTCCATAGAGATGGAGTTGCGGGGTGCACCGGCGAATACGACGCGCGCGGCAACCGAACCCGCATGGCCTATTTCGGAGTGGACGGCGAGCCATGCCTCCACAGAGATGGAAATGCCGGGTGGACCGCGGAATACGACGCGCGCGGAAGCGAAATACACCGCACCTTCTTTGGTGTTGATGGGAGACTGATCCTGGTCAGCGTCCTGAACAGTGCGGGGTGGACCGCGGAATACGACGCGCGCGGCAACCAAACGCGCGTGGCCTATTTCGGCGTGGACGGTGAGCCCTGCCTTCACAAAGATGGATACGCGGGGTTGACCGCGGAATACGACGCGCGCGGCAACCAAACGCGCGTGGCCTATTTCGGCGTGGACGGCGAGCCCTGCCTCCACAGAGATGGAGTTGCGGGGTGGACCGCGGAATACGACGCGCGCGGTAACCGGACCCGTGTGGCCTATTTCGGCGTGGACGGCGAACCATGCCTCCGTAACGATGGATACGCGGCGGAGACCGCGGAATACGATGCGCGCGGCAGCGTAATCCGCGTGGCCTATTTCGACGTGGACGGCGAGCCATGCCTTAATCGGCACGGTTATGCGCGGATCTCATACGCTTATGACGCAAGAGGGACGCGCACTCAGGAGAAATACTGGGACCTGGTCGGCAACGAGGTCCCGGATGTTATTCCGGCGCTAACGGTTACGGAAGTGTTTGCCGGAACACCCGCCATGGAGGCAGGAATAGCGCAGGGTGACGTCCTGCTTGCGTGGCAGGGCTGGGATTGGTCCATGGTGCAACATGATCCTGGCTTTGATCTTTGCTACAAAGCGATTAGCGATACGGCGAACAAAGAAAAGGTTGTCGTTATCTGGAATGGCGAGGAGGTGCGTACGCACCAGTTTCCAGCGGGCATTGTTGGCATGCGCATCGAATCAAGCACACTGCCAGCGGAAAAAGCTTCCATGATTCTGACCGCATTCCAGGCGTGGAGTGCGGAACATGACTCGCAAGAGACGGGAAACACGGCAACGCCTGGCGCAGCCGAATAGAAGGGCGGATGCGGCTGCCTTCTCCTCAAATCCGTCCGTTATGCCAAGACCGGCCGTTGCCTACCCGCGGACAAGCCGGCTAAACAGGATCGCAATGGACACGCTTCCGTCGATGTCTTTGCACGGAATCACACGCAAGTAAGCGTCCTCGATAGTCTCCTCGTTGGGGGATTGTATCGGAATTCGTCCTTCTTGCGGACACAACCCTTCATCAATCACGGTTCTTGCCACTTCCAACAACGACCTGTTCAGCGCCAATCTAAGTAATTCATCCAGTTATTCGGTCGCCGCAAGTTGCTCTTCCACCACACGGATGGCGGCTTCCCTGGAAGCCGCACCGTTCACGCCCGAGCTCTCTAGAATCCGGGCAAAATCACTTTCGAACTCGTGAAGTCTCCGCAACACCGTGGGAGCATGCCAACTGAAGATCGTACCCCAATAGCCTTCTCCCGGACGCGGGGCTATCGACTCGGCGCTGAACCAGTCCCCACAGATCGTCAGGCTGCCGGCCGCCTGGCGTGGCCGAATGGCCACCTGCACATTCTGGATGCTCTCGTCTTTGAGAAACTCCAACAGGGTCGTCAGGCGCTGCTTGCGGGCTTCGGGTCCGTTCTGCTCGAACGGAATTGACGGATCCAGGATGAGGTCGCACCCATGCCCCCGTACATATTCCTCAAAAGCAAGCCTTTCCTTCTGCAGGCGTTCATAGAGGAACTTACTGCGGGGCAGCCTGCCGTCGCGCAACACCCAGACCGGGTGATCGGGCGGGTCCTTGGGAAGACAGAAGGACGACAGCGCCCCCGCTTGGCGCATGGGTCCAAAGGCATGCCCAAAGGGATTGAGCTTCGTAGCCTGGCGGGTGTAGCGGGCGAGCAGTTCAGCACGCATCTCGGGCAGCGGCGCGGCGCGGAACGTCGCCTCCGATTCTTGAGGCTCGCGATTCAGCAGACTCTCGATTGCCTCAGCCAGGACCTCACCGACAAGGTCCGTAAGTTCGGGACTGACCTCCAGGGCATGCAAGTCGGCGATCATCTGTTTGGGGACTTGGCCGACGGCGATGGGCAGCACGGGGACCTCCAATCCCATCGCGTAACCGGTCTCCTGATGTACCCAAGGCCGTTTCACGCCCTTGCGGGTCAGCACCGGGATGAACACGTGGGCATGGCTGATCCCATGTTTAATGACCTCAGAGAATGGGTCCCCTGGGCGGATATCCCTGTCCCACACTGGTCGCAGGCCGCTACGCTCCATGCTGATAACGAGATTCTCAACCATCTCGCGGTCTTCACGAGAATAGCTTACAAACACCCGATAGGGATGCACGGCGGTTCCCTCATTCGTCAGTACGCGTCATGTTCGGCAATCGTGTAGCAGGTCTGACGAAACCCGCATTGCCCTCATTATACTTAATACCGCCGGGCCGCCGCTTCCACGAGTTCGCAATAGCGATGCTGCATCCTGTTGCCCTCGTCCCGCTACGTTGGACCTTGACATGCGCAGGCGACACCAAGATACAATGATTTGTCCAGCAATTGTCAGACGAGGATCGCAGCATTCAATCGAGGCTCCTTCGAAGTGTCCATGCCTCCGCGAAGCACCAATAACGACCCCGCCGTAAGTATACCGCCCAATTCGCACGAGAGAGGAAGGAAAACATAACCATGAAATGCTTCATGACCAATCAGGATTGCATCTTGGGGAGATCAGCCCCGCAACATCCGGAACCGAGTACTGGCGAAAGAAAACTCTTTGTGATCTCTCCATACGGCTTTCCATACGATGACATCTACTTGAACGTTATCAAGAAGGCGGCCGAGCGTGCTCACATCAGCCCGCAACGCGCTGACCAGGCATCCCAGCTAGGCTTCGTGATGTGTCAGCAGATATGCAAGCTAATGCAGCAGGCCGACTGGGTCATAGCGGATGTGACCGAGGAAAATCCAAATGTCTACTACGAGTTGGGCCTGGCCTGGGGATTCGGCAAGACAGTGCTGATACTCAGGGATGCCGACGCGGCGGCTACTTCAGGGTTCGAACAGATACTCGGTGGTTTGGCGCGCGCGGGAAAGGTGCTGTCCTATGGTGAGTTACTGCCGCTTGAATTGCCTGAGAACGACCACGGTACATTCATGCAGTTTCTAGAGCACAGAACCGTTGACGTACAGGCCTCGTACCATATGGAGGCAATGCGACGACAGGAGTCGTACATTGCGGAAAAGAACATTTCCTTCTGTTGTCGTGAGGGACTCCCAGACAAGAAGTTATATCTACGGGTACTTGTCGATGCCGCGGGAAAGGTCGAAGAGCAGAATAGGAGCGGCTCTTGGACAGTTAAGGCGGTACCAATCACCGAAGGGCTTCTCGACGAGTCGCCTTCGGATCAACTGAGGCAACTGTCGTCATCCAAGGTCTTTGTCGTGGACGCGACGCACTATGATGGAAAGGCGAATGTCGGCATCTACTTTGTTCTCGGGCTTTCGCACGCCTTGGGCAGGGACACCATACCGATAACGAACATAGATATATGCGGAGCGCCATCGCCTTTTGACGTCAGGGGACTTTGGCAGATCCACTTCAAGAGGCTGAGTACGCTGCACAGGGAACTAAAGAGTATTCTTACGGAGATCGACGGCAATTTTACCATCGAGAGGCGCGATTATCCCTTGAGGGCCATCTGGGACAAGGTGCTGAAGCCCCCGGCCGGGCTAACGCTGTTGACCTGCGCCCGCGCCGCCGCGGCGGACAACAAGAACCGTCCCGGCGGCAGAACGAATGTGGACAAGTGGGATTATGCCGCAGTCGGTGAACTCGCGGCTTTTCTTGCTCGCAACTATCGCGATGCAGGGATAGCAATCGCTCCACCGGAGGAGAAGGTGACGGAGGGTCTGGACTCGGAAGCCGAGAGGGAGACGTTGGCTAATTCCATCGAGGCTAAGATACAAAGGATACCGAATAGCGTAATCATCATTGGCAGCCCGGATGTCAGCGACTACGCAGAGCTTGTACTCGCGCGAGCGTACGAAATTCCGCCTTATCACCCAACGCGATGTCGGCACAAGGACTCCAGGAGACAGAACAGATGTTGGGAATGCGACATCGCGGAACCAGCATGCATTGGAAAACACGGATATCTTTTCTACAAGACCACGGAGAATTGTCCTGAACGAGAGGCAAGCTGCTTTTTCCAGAAGCCGCCAAAAGGGGAGAAGGACTGCGTAATATGGTATGGGGAGCAATTTGAGTGTGTCCACAGCATACGCGGGACACGGCCGGCGGAAGGCACGACGTTTGGAGTTCTCACGGTTCTCAAGGATCGTCCGGGACTCTTCAAGCTCCAGGGGGCGGTAAGTCCGTCGGCGAATAGATGGATTGTCCTGCTTTGTGGTTTCACCGGTATTGCAACATATGGACTGGCGAAGCTATTAACCTCGCTAACAGTCCAGACTGAAACGAATGATGAGGCCAAGACGGGGAGGTTGCTTCAGAGCCTCTTGGTGGATAAGTCTATGGACTTGGAGAGGGAGGGTGCGCAGGTCCTTCTTTCGGTCCAATACAGGTCTGGTGAACAACCCAAGAAACATGATTCGCGGATGCCCGTCAATTACACCATTGTTGACGTACAGCCACTATTCGGAAACGACGCGGGCGCTGCGAAGATCGAACCGCCAAAACGGTCTAAGCGTAGCATGCGTACTTCTGCGTCCCGGCGGTCAGGTGCGAGTCGGGCATGAGGCGGATACGAAAAGCAATGCACGGATGACGATCTGTGGCCAAGCGATCGGTAGCCGACGGCGCCCACGCTCGCTTGGCAAATCGTCGTGCGCTGATGAAGGTATTATGTAAGAGTGTGGCGCACGTTCCACCAAGGAGACTGACCCCGTGTGTGACGGGCGCGGAAAGGGGTGAACGGCAACGGGTGAAGCGCGACGAGGGAAGGGCTTGAATCAATGGACCAAGTCTTGTACATTTGAGAGTCGGGAACTGTCAATTCTGTGTGACGCCGTTTGGGGGGATCGTTTGGCGAGAAGCAGGTGCGGCAAGGTTCGAGGAAGAGATCATGGAACAGAAAGCGAAGAAGATGCAGCCGGAAGCTCAGACGGCCGCGCTGTTGGCCGGGCTGGAGGCGCGACTGGCGGAGGTTTTGGCGCAATTGCAGCAGCATCAACGGGATGCCTTCGTGGCTGTCGTCGCGATCACGTGGGGGAAGAGAATTCTGACTGTGTATAACGAGAAGTGGCGATCTTTCACCTTGCCCATGACGAAGCAGCGGGAGTGGCTGGACCCGGCGTTCCCGGGCAGACCGGCGCGAAGGGAGGACTGGGTGCACGCGGCCGCCCGCGCGGCGACGGAATGGTTGGGCGGCCTGGTGACCACGAAGGCGTCAGCGGAAGAAGAAAAGCCGCGTTTTCACCACATGAGGGAAGTGTTGATTGCGGCCAGCCTGTCCCAGGGCGACCGCGATGGTTTGATCAAGAAGTATAACTTCAGGGTCTATCAAATGGATTTCGAGCGGAAGCCGAAGGTGCATATGGATAGTCTCACAAAATGGCTTACCGTTGAAGAAATACTCGATAGCCAACTGCAACCCATCTCCGATACGGCGCGTTTCCTGGTTAGCAGTCTCGATGAGAACGCGAGGAAGCAAAATAAGAGCTTCCCTTGAGGTCGGGTGGTTTGGCAACGGAGCCGCGGGCGCCGGCGGATCGGCGTTCCGAAGCCGGTGTCTTCCAGAACAGGCTTGCCGGTGTTTCGTGCCGAAAGGGACATTGGATGTGTAGAGCCGCCAGAATCACGGCACGTATCAGTTTGCGTCCGGAGGTATCCTGTTTATCGGCTCCGTTGTGAGCGCCACGGGAAATAGAACCCTATGCCCCACGATGTCTTCGTCAGCCACTCGATCAAGGGTAAGGCAATGGCGGATGCTCAATGATGCGTGTGGCGTCTTCGCGCGGCATGCGTAATGTACGTGTTACACCGAATGGTAGACGAAACTACGATGAGAGAATCCATTGCTTCCGTCGCGTTGATTCGATATCAAGATCAAGCCGACACGAAATGGTTGACCCGCTGGAATGACAAGTGGCGGGCCTACAGCCTTGTGGGCGGCCATCTTGAGCCGGGCGAATCCTTCCGTGATTGCATTATTCGCGAGGTAACGGAGGAACTCGGATTACAGCCGGATATCGACTTCGTGGTGTCGCCGCGGCCGGTCGCCCACCTTGAGTTCGTGGCGTGGTCCGCGAGCGCCAGGTCCGATACGGCCTACACGATGGAGTTGTTCGAGGTGAAGTTAATTCGGCCTGAGGCAGTGGATGTTGTGCATCGTGAACCACACAACCGCTGGATGAGCGAGGCGGAGATTCGAAAGGAACTGGCGACGGACGGACGGCCTGTCAGCGAGACGGCGAAGCGATTGCTGAATAGCGTAGAGTGGATGAAAGGTTGCCGCCATGAGGGGGAAACGGAGGAGGAATAGCCTATAGTCAGGAAACTCGATTGTATCGCAAATCGTTCCGAGGACACGTGTTCAAGAATTCATTGAGTCCGTAGGAACATGTGTCGTCTCCCGATTCTTGTCGGCGTCTACTCATCAAAATCGCAGTTTCCCAAGGGGCCCGCCGCGAGATTCGACCAAAAATGCGAGGTCTTGAACACGCGGGTCACCGGTGTGACCCGTTGCTCACCCAACGCCCAGTACAGCCGGCACACTTGGTTGTAGGCACTTTGCGCCATGCCCACCTGCTTTTCACCAAGCACTGCCAAGGCTTGGCGATAGAAGCGCGCGGCCTCTTTGCTCTTTCCGAGGAGGAGCGCGCATTCGCCCTCGGTGGCGAAGACCCAGAAACGCTCCGATTGTGGGAGTGATCCCACGCGGAGCGGTTGGCAAAGCCGGGCGACTTCGCTCGCAGTGTCCCGCGCCGTCGGTTTCGCCAACATGATCCCCAAGGTGGCCGCGTTGACACCTGGGTAGTAGTCCTTGCGCAGTTTGAAGGCGCGCATGTAGACGTCGTAAGCCGTGTTGTATTCCTGGGCGGCTGGATGGCTCGGCAACTCGTCAATGGGCACCGGATCGCGATCAAGAGCGATATCTCCAAAGTCTTTTGCCAAGCGCGCGATGCGGCATAGGGTCTCGAAGTCGCCGAACGCCTCGCAAAGCGCCTGAAGCGGACGCAATAGGTCCTGGCCCTCGGCGTGACGTCCTGCCTCCGCCAGGAGGAGGGCCTGTTCTTGAAGCAGTGGCACAGCATGTTCATAGCATTGCGTGGCGTGTTCAAGTGCCTCGAGAGCGCTGTTGAGGGCTTGCCGGCTATGCTTGCCGGCCCAAAGCCGATGGGCACGGATCATCGGAACGTGGTAGCTTGGATATGGGTAGTGCGCCGCCGCCCCTCTCGTCGGTAGCGACAGCCGCTTCGCGTTGATCTGCCGCAGCACAGCCTCCTGCGCCATATCGAGGCGCGCGGCAGCCACACCGCCGGAAATCAGGGCGAAAGCGGATTCGTATTCCCGGTAGTTGAACTTGCCCGTGCTCACGGCATAAACGGCCAAAGCAAAGTTGTATTCCTCGCGCCACAGCTCATGCGGGACGTTCGTGTGGACTTCGGCCAAGGCCAGAGCGGCTTCCCGGCGGATGCGAAGCAGAATGCACAAGGCCCTATCCAACTTCTCATTACCGCTTGGAGAGTGACTACAAAGCGGCTCCGTGGATTCCGGGGCGTCCAGCCGGTAGATCTGCGCGGTCAGATCGGCCAGGAGCGATTCAAATTGAAATACAAACCGTAACATGGAAGCGAGAATCCGTCGCGGGATCACTCTTCCCGGGGCGGAACCATTGCCATCGGTCAGAGCTGCCGCGCCGTCTTCCTCAAAATTGCGGAGGGTTCCCCGGACCGATTCATCCTTGAAGAGATCAAGCAGGAGTCGGGTCTTGAGTTCAGTCTCCAACTTGACGAAGTCCCAGGCGATTACGTTCTTGCTACTCATCTCACCGTAGTCGAAGACCGTCGGATATTCCGCCTCGCCGCGCTGCACGCCGACGAGGATATTGCGGCCATGGAGGTCGCCGTGGGATCGACCCACCAACGTGTGGGGAATGGTCCCGGTATGGCACGCCCAGCAAACGAAGTCGCACGGATCGAGATACAGCAGCCTATCCTTCGGATGTTTCTCGCCCGCGAGGAGCCAAATGATGTCACGTCGCAAGTCGTGCCGCCACTGATCCGTCCGCCAGATACCGGTGGCTTTGCGGACGCGCCGTCGGTAGAAGTCCAGCGCACCCTTAGGGTCGTCCTTGGCTTGATCGTAGAACCAGTGTCCCAGGTCGGTGTAAATCTGCCGGATCACGCGCTCGACGGAACGCGGGTCGGGTTTATCATCCTTCACCGTCCAGGACACAACGTCTTCCAGCGAGACGGGGCTTTGCAGACGCTCATTCGGCCCAAAGAGGACGTATGCATTCTCATACCGCACGGCGGCACGGTCCCCGCGCAGGTCGGTCTTCGTCACCGGCAAGAATATCCGGCTCGCGAAAAGGCGCTTGGCGGTGCACGCTCGCCAGCCTTCATAATCGGGCAGCACTTCCTCAGTGGCGCCAATCTTCACCACATGCGTTGAGTAGCTCTCCGGCGCCCTGACCTCAACGCCCAGAACTATCTTTCGCTCGGGTATGTTTGTGTACCCGTGAAACTGATCGCAGACGGTAATGCTCCGCGCCTCAGGAAACACTGCCTGAAGCTCCTTCTCCAATCGCTTGACGAAATCGTTGGGCAGGCCCTCTCTGGCCCTCGAAAGCCAGTTCACAAATGCTCTCCTCGTAGCCATACCACGCCCTCCTCTTTGCGAGACTTGTGGCTGGGACTCAACTGCGAAATTATCCGGCGCGGTTCATCTTGTCCTTCAAGTACGGAACTACCCCCTCACCGCCCTGCCCTCGAAACCCTCACGACGCCGGGCCTACTCCAATTCGGTCCCCCTCTCCTGCCTGTGCCCACGCGAGGCCGTCTATAGCGGTCGAGACACGCGCGGGTCCCGGTCTAGAACTGAAGCGCCCGATGTGTTCATTATGTAGGTATTGCCGCGGGCAGTCAAGGGGTGTCTTTGGGCCTTTCTCTCTTCGTCACACATCCCTTTCGTTGTCTGTCCCGCCCTACCCCAACTCAAGGTCCATTAAACCAAGAACGCGAAGACTCGCCCTGCATCATTATCCGCACGGAGAGGACAGTTCCTGCCTATCGAGCCACAAATTTACCCCACCATATACTCCTACCGGGACTGTGGATAAATTGTGCATGCCGAAACCATCTTTAATCGAGTTGGGTCAGTTCTGGCAGACAGGCATCCTCCAAGACCGGCAAAATCGAGGCACTTAGATCAATGGCAGCCATTGCTTTTCTTATGAAGAGGCTGACCACTATTTTCGCTTAGGCAGGCAGAGATTGCACCGAAATTAAAACAGGAATGAAAGGATTCCCTCCATGAGAAATAATGTATATCTGATGGTTGTAGTGTTCCTTGCCCTTACGCCACAGACAGTCTCCATGTCGGCGACAACACCGCTGGATACCTCACGGTTCATTTTTCAGTTCTCTTCAGACGGACATCCTGCATCCTTCAAAACTCACATGGAGGGTCAGGAATTGTTGCTAACAAGCGACCCCGGTCTTGGCTTTTATCTTATGTCCCGGGACAACGTCCCGTTGCGCTTTGACCATGTGCGCATTGAAAACGGAACACTGGTGGCATCGTGTGGCGACGGATTGCCGCGGGTGACCATGACGATGCATCAGAGCGAATCCTACCTCGCGTTTCGTGTGGAACGACTCGAAGGGATACCCGCTTCACCTGAATACTCGATGCATTTCGAGATGAAACTGACCCAGCCCGTGCGTGCTTTCGAATTGGATTACATGACCGAGGCTCGGGGCGGCAACGAGGTGAAGGTAGATTGGCGGCATCTCTGGAACCGCGATCCGGAGAATCCCAAAGGCGGCTTTGCCCTCTATCAGCCAAAGGATGAGGCGGATGAGGACGAGACAATCCTGCGAATATGGGTGAACGAGGGTCTGCCCCATCCGCGGGTGGAAGGGAACTGGGACTTGGCGGCGGCACGTGCGTGGGTGGATCAATGGCTGGCTGAGTACAATGACCAGAGCCGTTTCTACATATCGGCGCGCACGCCCGAGGAGTTGTATGCCGCCGTACCGTATGCCGAGAAAGCCGGCGTGCGTGAAGTTTACCTTTTCACCGACACCTGGCGCGGGGGAGACCTGGAGCCGTTTTGGACATCCCGGCAGTTGAACTGGGGCATCAATACGGCCGTGTTTCCGCGCGGCGAGGAAGACCTGCGCGCCTTTTCGGAGCATCTCCGCGCGCGGGACATGCACCTGAAATTACACTGGGTCAGCGGCGGCATCGGTTTACGAGACCCGAAGTATGTGGGAAACGCGCCTGATCCGCGGCTCGCAAGCTGGGGACGGGGAACGCTGGCCGCAGACGTTGGTCCAGCCGACCGCACGATCCAGTTCCGTCCCGAGCCTGGCGTGTCCGCGCCCTTCCGGTTGCCGGCCGGGGATTTTGGGCGCCGCTATACTTACCCGCCGGCGCTGCACCGGGAATACGATTACGAATTCATGGTCGTCGGCGACGAACTCATCCGGGTAGGGGCCTTCGAAGACACGGACCAGGACGTGTGGCGACTGATGGACTGCCAGCGCGGCGCGGGGGCGACGCGCCGGGCCGCCCATGAGACGGGCGAAGCCGTGCGCGGCCTCATTTCCGCCTATGGTCAGCAGCTCCTCCCCGAGAACGACTCGTCCCTGCTGGAAGAGATGGCCCGCAATTACGCGGAGATGCTGAACCGGTGCGGCATCGCCAACGTGGAATACGACGGCCTGGAATTGCACGCCTACAATGGCCGCAGTTGGGGCGCTTTCAAATTCGCCTCTCTGGTTTACAGTCATCTTGATCACCCCGTGACGGCCGGCAGCAGTGGCGGCAATGCGCCGCCCGCTCATATGGAGTACCGGCTGAACGCTACTAGAAACGCAGGACGCGGCCGTCATAAGGGGAATGTCCCGATCTTGCTGGATCAGCCTTTCCGTCCGGCCAGCCATGTGCTCGATGTGCACTGGGGCATGAGCCAGACATGCGCCCACGGCTTCACGATGTACAACATTCTAAAGCCGGAACCGCTCTTCGGGATCAATATCGACACGCTACGGGGGCACGGCCAGACCGGCCAGATACTGGAGACGGCAAGCAACTGGAAGCGCGTCAACCAGATTATCTCTCCGGAACAGCGCGAACAGATGCGCAAAACCATGTTCCATGAGGAAGACCTGCTGGGTCAGGCGGGCCACCACGAACAGTCCGCCTTGGTGCACGTGCTTACCCGGGGTGTCGCGCAATGGGAGATTCACCCCACCCAGGTGCTCACGCGCCCGGGCAGTGAAGACGTGCGCTGGCAGGACGGCCAGGAACACGGCGCCATTTCTCCCCGGCAATTCGTGAAGCCGGGTGAGTCGCTCCAGCTCGTCAACCCCTTTGTCGCGCAGGCTCCCCGGGTGATACTTCGGGTGCTTTGGGGCTTTGATTCCAGTGACCGGACCGAGACGGCGCACGTGGGAGGCGGCACCGACGAACGGGGCGCCGACAGCGCCTTCGATTACGCCAGAATGGCGTCGTCGCGCGCCGGCACGAAAGGGGCGGCCGGCAACGTGCTCCTCCAACCCGCGCCGGGCGAGATGCGCAATCCGGGCGACACCCGCATCGAGGGCAAAGACACGACACTTACGCTCGAGGCCGGCAATCCCTTCGACCACCCCTTGGTGAACGAGGACAACCTGCCGGAGTGGAGCCGCACGATCAACATGACGGCGCGCCGGGGCGTCGGCATGTGGGTCACCGGCGACGGCAGCGGCGCGGTCCTCGTTTTCCAGATCCCCGGCGGTGACTACGTTGTGCCGCTTACCTTCATGGACCGCCGCTACATTGAGATTCCGAATGCACAGGCCGCTTGGGCAGACGGCGCTTGGGGCTGGCGGATGGGCAGCAAACGGAGCCACTACGAACGCGTCCAATTTCTCAAGCTGGGCTTTGGCTATATTCCGCCGCGCAGCAATGTGCGGGGCGCTGTCGAAGGTTTGACCGCCCTGCAGGAGATTCCCACGGAGCTGCACAATCCCGTAATGCACGCTGGAGATGCAAAACTGGAAGTCCAAGGCGCGGTAGCCAGCGGGCAATACCTCACCTGGGAAGGCGGGCCGACAGCCACGGTCTACGATTCCAATTGGAATCACATGGGAAATTTGCCCGTGATTGCTGACGGCTTCCTTATACCCACGGGCGAATTCGAGTGTCGAATCACTTCGGACGAAGAAGGAACCCTACCCTGGCTGGAAATTCAACTGATGACGCGCGACATTCCGATAGTCATTTCTGACCCGACGCTCTGAGCGGAGCAATAACGGCAAATCCCATATCGCGCCAGGGGGAAAAGGACGCCATTGACGGGCGTCGTGCCTCCGAACGTGTCAGTGGTCTGCTTTCACTATACATGGCGGCGGCGCGTGGCATTGTGACGCACGAAGCCAGTGCCGAAGCGCTTCCCTTTGCGCCGCAGTCGTTCGACGGCGTGCTGATGGCCCTGACGCCGGATTTCTCGGCATGCTATTCCTCCTCGAAATCACCGAGGACCGCTACGGGCGGCGCTCCACCCTCATCGCCGCACAACCGCCACTCAACCGCTGGCACGAACGCATCGGCGACCCCACCCTGGCCGACGCCATTCTGGACAGACTCTTGCATAACGCCCACAAGTTCGAACTCAAGGGAGAATCCATGCGAAAGAAAAAGAACAGCTTGAACTCAAACACAAAAGCCGACTAAAGTTGAAACACCCGCGTCGCTTCGCTCCGGCTCAAACCAACGAATGCGATGTCACGGAACGCGTGATCGCCTTCCTCCGGATTGACTGATCACCTTCCTGCGGAACACGTGGTCGTCTTCCCCCGGATTGGCTGATCGCTTTCGCCGGAATCCGCATACCAATTGGTATCAAAGGACTTACGGCGACGTAAGTCCTCTTTTTTTGTGCCCGAAAAGGGCCCATGCGCCGCTTCACGGGCCCGATTCGCGAGGTCCACCTTGGGCAGGTACCAGAATGTCCTTGACAAGCTGAGGCACCGGATTGACGGCCAATTCCGGGATATCCACTGCGGTCCACAATTCCTCGCCATGAATTCCATCATCAAATGTGAGGTAGACGCGATCCGCCAACGGGGTAATCTGTCTAAACTGATTCGACGCCGCCATCGGTGTGTATAGACCGTTAATAGAAGCCGCGTGCCCTTTCTCGGCTCTGAGCGCGTAAAGCGAATACGATTGACTGGCGTCGTTGGGGAGATCCGTGGCCACAACATACAGGCAGCGGCCACTTGAAATGAGCGCGGCCGCGCGGACGGCAATTACCGGCACGTCGCCCACACGGGCCAACATCGGACGCGTTTCATCCGGGGTTCCGTCCGTGTCGCAGACTACGCGTCCTTCACGTGGATGCTCGGCAATGAAACAGATGCGGTCTTCCAGGGCACATAGATGACTGGGGCTTGAACTGGAGACGCCTGGAAATAAGTCGCAGACGAGCCGCGTGCCGTCCAAGGTTCCGTCAGTGCGACAGAGTTCGGCGCCATAGTTGGTGGTGCGACAGACAAAATACGTCCAACCGTCGATTGACACCGGCCGAGTCGACTCGGGTGCACCGGGGATGGGACAGACTAAGGGAACAAGCAATTCCTTTTCGGTCAATTCTCGCGTGGTCGTGTTCTCGATCTGAAGCGCAATGGCCTCCACATGGTCTATATCCCAGTCCTGGCAGGGTATGGCGATGCTCAAGAGGCGCTCCGTGCCCGATTCAGTACCATCTGTTACCCATAATGCAGCCTGATTCTCTGAATCCTGCACATAAAGCCAAAGGGCGTCCCAGAGGGTGAAAACGTTGATGAAGTGGGTGTCGTCAGGTCCAGACGATATGTCCTTGACGACATGGGCATCCCGCCGCGTACTGTCCAGCGCCCAGAGTTCCCGTCCGTGTGAAGCTTCCTTTGCCGTGAAGAAAAGCCGACTTCCAAGAACAGTCAAGTGCTCGAAGTCTTGGGCCGTCTCGCCGCCGACAATTCTTTCCGGCTTGGGAGACTCCGCATCCCTGATGATCCACAGTCCGTGGTCCGCGGCAAAGTACAAGCCGGTCGCCGAAGGTGTCAGCCCCACGGGCAACGATGAATTTGTTCCCGCCGCCAAGTCGGCGACAAGTGCAGTGCCGCTTTCAGTGCCGTCGCTTGACCACAATTCTTCTCCGTGCTCGGCATCATTCGCCGTGAAGAAAAGTCTGCCGCCAAAGGCGGTCAGGTGACGCGGAGTTGAGCCGGGATTCGCTGACGGCGGCCAGATATCCAGCACCAGACGTGTCTGTTCCATGGTGCCGTCGCTGACCCACAACTCTTCCCCATGAATCCCGTCATCGCAAGTAAATAGCATCACATCTACAAATGGAGTGAGATTATGCGGGCTGGAATCACCCGGTCCCGGTACAAGGTCTAAAGCAACCCTTGTCCCCTCCTCCGTACCATCGGAACAAAGTATTTCTTCGCCACTGAGCGGCGACTTTGCGCAAAACCATACGCGTTCTTTGAACTCCGTAAGCGACCATGGCCCGGAACCTTGGGGGCCTGCAATCGAGTCTTGTACAAGATGAGTGTTTTCATGCGATCCACCAGTCGTCCACAGTTCTGGTCCGTGCCGCCCGTCATCGGCAACAAAAAAGAGGCACCCTCCCGCAGCCGTGAAGTATCGCGGATCACTCGACGAACTTCCGGAACAAACATCCTTGATCATCACGGTGCCATCGGAGGTTCCGTCAGTCTTCCAAAGTTCGATTCCATGTGCGCCGTCGTCGGCGGCAAAATAGGCGGCGTGTTCAAAAACCGTCGCACCCAAGTGCTGCACAGACGTTGCCGGCCCTGGCTTGATATCCCGAAGCAAACGGGTCGTCTCCGTGGTCCCGCCCGTGATATAAGGCTCCCACCCGTGGTCGGAGGTAACTCCCCACAAGAACATGCCCCCCGGAAGCCCCGGCAGGCCGGGTATGAACTTGGACTCCAGTGCCGCGATTCGAGTGACGCGACCGGAACCGTCCAGACAGCAGATATATCCAGTGTGGCTATAAAAATAGAGAATATTATCTATGGTTGTGGCCGCTAATTGATGCGGCTCTGGACGGATGTCGTCCAAGCCGATACGTTCGGCTATTGATGACCCCAGTTCCGTCCGGAAGATGGACGCATCTCCGCTGTCGTCGGGACCAAAGAAGTAGACCCACCTCGAACCCGCGCCGCAAAGGACATGCATGGTCGCGTAACCGCCGGCCGCCGTCTTTACGGGGCGCGGCGTCCCCTCATGAGACCCGCATATCCATAGAACGTCTTTACCCTCGGAAATGGCGGCGACGAAATACAGCCAGTTCCCATACACGAACAAGAATCGTGGCTCTGATCCTTGCGTACCCACGTATAGGTCGTCCACAAGTTCGACGCGCCCCGTCACACCCATCTGGGGATCTCGCCGCCACCGCCATAATTCCCGGCCATGAATCCCGTCGTTGGCGCTGAAAAAGAGGACATCTCCGACCACTTTGAGCTCTCTTGGCTCAGAAGAGGGTGCGGACACATCCCGCGCAGGCATTTCCTGAGACGACACCGTCACGGCTACCCCCGCAACTAACAGGCAAATGCACACTTGCACGCGTAGCCGACCCATTCCGCTATCTTGTACACCAATACGGCCCGTGCTTGACGCTACCCGCCAAAACATAGGATTACACCTTGGGCGGTGTTGGCATGGTCCCGGGTGCCCCAATAGCACGGCGGTTCCTCCGACTGTGAGCTTCGCTCCCTGACACTTACATTGCATCGCCATCGTGTTTCAGGGCCTGGCGCTGTCTTCAGGTTGATGTTTTCAAAGGGCACCCTGATCTCGAACTGCCACCCGTCCTCATGCTTCGTATGAGCTTCTTCCCACTCGCAGGTCCATTGCGCGAGCGTTCCCGCCGCCATCGCCTGCTGTGCTTGTATGCGCCCATTTTCAATGATGGCTGACCAACTTGGCGACGCAGAGATCGGGATATTGAATCGGCTCAGTATGGCCAGGGTGACCACAGGCTCCTGCAACGGCTGCCGGATTTCAATACCCACATAAAGAAACTCCTTGTTGCAGCAGAACCGCAGCGTGTTTCCCGTCCCGCCGGCAGGGGCCGTCACAATACCCGCCTCGTCGAACCGGTCCACCGGCATCGCGGGCCAATCATCACGGGTGATCGCGCCGTCAATCACAGGTTGAGTGGCCGTATCGGGGAGTCGCGGTATGCGTGCGAAAGCAGAGGCCCTGCGCAGGAACGTCGATTCCACCACTTGAGCCCAGGCCAGTCGGCGTGGGATAAGCTCGTTGTAGAAGAGCGGCTGAAAATACGCATTCCGCTCGAGACGTCCAATTAGAGCGGCCTCGGGTTCAACGCGGTTGGCGGGCTTCACCAAGAAGGAACGCTCCTGCTGGGAACCGTCCAACTCACTGCGGAAGAGGAGCGACACAGCCATCTCCTGATCGGCTGATACGTATCGGCCGCTGCCTGATACGGTGCCATGGCGGAAAGTGCGCGCGGAAGGATCGGAGTATTCGCCCCAGTATCCAGTGAAAGTCACATTCTGTGCGTCCAGAAAATCGGCTCGGAGTTGCCAAATATGTGTCCCCTGCGAAGCTAAGACATCCCAGGACGGGGATTGGGTTCCCTGAAGATCCTGGGCGGCAACCGGCACCATCAGCCAGTGCCCCTGCCAGACCTGCCGGGCATGAAGATCAATAGTATCGCAAATCTTGGGTTGCCCTTGCAGAAAGGGCTCGGCCGCCGTTGATACAGCCCGAGATTCCGACTCCGCAACCGGTCGCTTACGTAAGTTAAGGACGACAAGTCCCGCCAGGAGCGCACATAACAGCACGATCACCAAGGCGGGCCCCCATTGTCTGCGCCGCGTCTTCGCGCTGCGGAATGGGAGTCTGGCCAATCGCCTGGACGGGTTCGGCGGCGCATAGGACCCCGTCGCCGTGCCGAATTCGGGAAGTAGACGCAACTGCTCCAGCACCTCGCCTGCGTCCTGGCTGCGCTCCGCAGGATTCCTCTCCGACATGGCCGCAACAAGCCGGCTCAACTCGGGCGAGATTCCCGGCGCCACGTCGAGCAGCGGGGGAATGGGGCGCTCGATCATCTGCTTCATCAACGCCAGCGGCGACTCGGCGTCATAGGGCAACCGCCCCGTCAACATTTCATACAAAACCATGCCGAGCGAATACACGTCGCAAGCCGGGCTAAGGGCACATCCTTCCCACGCCTCGGGAGGAGAATACTGCGGCGTGCCTACGAAGAATCCGCTTGATCGGCTTCCTCGAAAAGACTCGGAATAGAGATCCGACAGCAGTTTTGCAAGGCCGAAGTCCGACAGCAACGCCCGGCCGTCTTTCGCCAGCAGAATGTTGCCCGGTTTCACATCTCGATGGACTATTCCTTCCACATGGCACGCGGCCAGCGCCAACGATATGTCGTGAATCCATGCTACTGCCCGCGCCGCTCCGATCTTGCCGGCGGCCATTATGTCCGCGAGCGATCCCCCTTCGATATAGCTCATGACAATGGCGGTGTCTTCGCCGAATTGCTCCAGCGCATGAATTTGCACAATGTTGGGATGATTAAGGTGCGCGATTAACCGCGCTTCTTCGCGAAAACGGCCGACGAAATCTCTTCCCCCGGCCAAAGGCCGATCCAGGAGTTTCAGCGCCACTTGCCGGCCCAGCGTCTCGTCCTGCGCGAGGTACACAACCCCCATCCCTCCGCGGCCAAGCTGGCGCAGGAGGCGATACTTGCCCAGTTGCATATTCGGCTGAAGCGGCACGCGTACCACTCTACGTTTGCGTCTCGGACTAACGCAAATCTCGCGCCCGCATCATAGCACGTGTTCCGCCCGGCCTGCGACAGGCCGGATGTATTGTTTGCCGGCGTCCTCGAACCGCCTATCGCCGTTCGGACCCGGATCTTGAACCACTGCGTCCGCGCATTTTCAACAGACCGGCAAGCCCACAGCCCAGGGTGATCATGAAAAGGCCAAGGATGCCGGCCGCCGGCAGTACCGGGGTGTCTTCCGAATCCAGCGGGTCATAGCCCTCTCGCACCTCGACGCCGTCATCGACCCCGTCCCCATCGGTATCCGGACGCAAGGGATCGGTATGGTACACGTCGCTCTCCCCCCAGTCCGAGATTCCATCATTGTCGTCATCCGGATCCACGGGGTTATCCAGCCCGTCATTGTCGGTGTCAAAGGGCCGCGAGTCTTCCGTATCGATAATACCGTCATTGTCGTCGTCCGGATCCTCATTGTCCGGAATGCCGTCCATATCCAGGTCCATATAGAAGTCCCCCCCGATGCCGTACAGGGAGAAATGGTCCAGCGTATACGAGATCGTGTTGTTGACCAGGTCGCGGGCGACGATGGTGGTGATTTCGATATCGAACAGGCCGGAGACGCTGTTATACGCGAAGACCCGAAGTTCGGCCTCGTTCATACCGGCGACCTCGGCATCCGTATAAGAGATGGTGACCACCACGGGTTTGTCAAAGGTCGTTCCCGGAGGCCCAAATTCCCGCAAGGTTGGAATCGCGTCCACGTCCGGCGGCAGTTCGGGGGTGACGGCGGGTTCGATCGGCGTGCTGACCGCAATCTCCTGGGGCGCTCCCGGCGGGAAATTGACCAAAGTATCGGCGGGAACGGCAAGCGAGGTATTGCTGGCGTCGGACGCCTGCTGCGGCTCCAACGTAAGGATGTCATTCTCGGCGGGGTCGCCGACCGGATCGCCGCTGACGCTGTTGCTGATTACGAGCGTGGTGGCAAACAGGTGCAAGGCGGAGCCCACGTCGCGGGAATACACAATACGTGTGCCCCCTGGAGTCGGAATCATCAGAAACTGGTTTCCGGGCCTGGCAAGGCGTACGTCCTCCCCGGAACCATCCGCATTCGAGATCAGAATGTCGAAATCCGACAGAGTGAGCGTGTAGAGGAAATCATTGAATCGGAATTGGTTGTTGAAATCTTCGCTGTAGAAGACGAGGCTGCCGTCCCATGAGAAATCGGGAGCAGTGGCGGGATTTGGCGACTCCGAGGCTCGAATGGCGATGACATTGGGGTCATCGAGACTGGTTGGTGCGAGCGAGCTGATCTTTGTTCCTGGCTTCTTGGGCGCAGCCAGGATCTGGCGCACGTTGCGGAGCACGTAAACGTCGGCCGTGTCGGGCACCCCCGGTGTGTCGCTTGTCGCGGAGTCGACAAAGGTGATGGTGTCGCCGTCGGGCGAAATGGAGGGCCAGGTGCCGGCACCCGGCGCCGTGGCGCGCCAATCGGTGACTACCACGTAATCGCGCGAAGTATCGGTTTGGCCATTCGGCAACAGGGGAAACAGAACGATGTTCCAGCCGTAGTAGACTTGACCCGCGGCCATCCAGTTGTTATCCGGCAGGTGGGTCATGCTCGAATAGCGCGGCATGATGCCGAACGGCCGCATCTGGACAAACGCGCCGGTAGTCGCCGAAACGAGCAGGTCGTGCACCATAAAGTGGGAATCGTCCTGCGTCCAACGGATCGGTGCTCCCCCTTGAAGCGGATAATCTGCTGTAAGCCGCCGCCAACTGGACGGATCGCCGAGAGTCACCAAAAAGAACGCCATATACCCAGTCGCGCGATTCACCGCGATAAACGCGACAGTCTTCCCGTCATGCGACGTGCCACCCATATATGCCATTCGGCCCGCGATATTCGATCCGTCCTCGGGCTGGCCGGCATAAAATGCCGCATCGAGCAGTTCCGTTTCGGGCCCCAAAGCGTATGTCGTGCCCGCGAAGGCCCGCCCGCCGACGAGTCCCGTCAAAAGCAACGCCACAAGCAGAAAGACCCTTGCCGTTTCTGTTATCTCCGTTCGCATCGCTTCTTCCTTTCTACCGGTCATGTCATGACCTCAAGACCACTTGTTTCATACCTTCGCTTCCGCGCCCCGCTCCAAGCATCCTGCTTGGACAGAATAGATCAGTGGCGGCCGCGTAATGTCCAACACTTGCACCGCCCTGCGCCGGCCAGCATGACAAACAGCATCATCAGCAGAAGCGGCCAGGCGTGCAGGGGTAGTGTGTCCGGATGAGCGGGGTCATAGGGGTCCGTGTTCAACGCATGTTCTTCTTCGTCGGACACCCCGTCATTGTCGGAGTCCCGGTCCAAATAGTTGGGGATGCCGTCTTCATCAGGATCGTCGAAACCTTCATCAACGTTGGATATGCCGTCGTCGTCCGTATCGGTGGACGTAAACTTCTGAATGCGGTGATTATCCGGGTCCGCCACATAGACATTGCATAATCCGTCCACCGCCGCCATTGTTGGCTCCTGGAACTGGCCGGGCCCGCCGCCCCAGGATCCCCACGAGGTCATGAACCGGCCGTCAGGGTCGAATTTCTGCACACGCGCGTTGCCCCATTCCGCCACATACACATTGCCAAAACCGTCCACAACAACACCGACAGGCTGCGTGAACTGTCCCTCACCCGTGCCGGAACTTCCCCAGGACATCACAAATTCACCGTTCCAATCGAATTTCTGTATACAGTAGTCTAGGGACGACGCTGAACCCGACACGTAGACGTTACCGTCGCCGTCGACCGCTACGCCGGTGGGCGCAACGATTCCCAGCCCGCCGGTCAACGCGCCTGAATACGTTCCGTCCGGATCAAATACTGCCACGCTGTTGCCGCCGTAGTCGGCCACGTAGACATAACCGGAAGCATTCACCGCCACATCATTCGGCAGGGTAAGTTGACCGGCCCCCCCAAATGTTCGCAAGTACGTCCCCGCGGGACTGAACTTCTGGATACGCTGGTTGTCGCGATCGGTCACATAGACATTGCCGTCTTTGTCAAGGGCGAGTCCGACGGGCAACAGAAATTGATCGTTGCCGCCGCCGGAACTCCCCCATTCCATAACAAACGCGCCGTCAGCATCGAACTTCTGGATGCGGTTGTTGCGGGAGTCGGCCACGTACATTGTTCCCCCGGCAGTCACCGCGACGCCATACGGCCAGTTGAATTGCCCCGCGCCGAAAGGGGGCCAAGTAGCAACGGGGGTGGTGTTGTCCGGCGCAAACACCTCTACGACAGCTCTGCTGGATTCGGCCACATAGAGGTTGCCCGATGCGTCCAGATCCACGCCAAGAGGCGGTCCGCTCGTGGCCCATTCGAACTGACATGTTCCGCCCGAATTCAGTTTGTGGATACGGCCGTTCTCGTAATCGGACACATACAGGTTGCCCGGCCCGTCCACCGCCAAGGCGTGGGGCCTGCTGAACGCAACACCGCCGCAGCCCATCGTGTATGCGGGGGGCTGAACTATGCCGCCGGCGCTGAACTTCTGGATGCGGTTGTTGTCCACGTCGGCAACGTAGACGTTTCCCGCGGCGTCAGTCGCTACGCCGCCCGGGGTGCTGAATTGTCCATCCCCCGGTCCGAAGTCGCCCCATTTACCCAGAAACACGCCGTTCGAATCGAACTTCTGTATCCGGTGGTTCGCCGAATCGGCCACGTAAACATTGCCCGAAACGTCCACCGTCACGCCAGTAGGACGATAGAATTCCCCGTCGCCATTACCGTAGCCCCCGAACGTGAAAAGCCAGGCACCGTTGCCGTCAAACTTCTGAATCCGATGATTCTCCGTGTCCGCTACGTAGACGTTGTCCGAACCGTCCACGGCTATGCCGAAAGGCCCGCTGAACTCCCCGTCCGCGGTCCCGTTCCGCCCCAGCGTGCGGAGGTACTCCCCAGTCGCAGCGAACTTCCGGACACAGTGGCTGCTGTAATCAGCCACATATACGTGACCTGAACTGTCCGTGGCCACGCCCGTCGGGTAGATGAAGGCCCACTGATCCGCCGGCCATTGCCGAACGAATTCATAGGTCCCCACGGCCCAAGCCCGCGGCGCCAATGCCAAAACAGCAATCACGGCGAACCACCCTGCGATAGCGATCCGGCTCCGCAAAGTGACGGAAAGCCCGCGCCATGACTTTCTTATACCGCTATTCCTGATCTTCCTCATGACGAGTTCCTCGTACTGCTTACAGTCCCTGAAGTCGTTCCAGGTATTGCCTATGTCCTGTGCCGGGGCGGGCCGTCCAGGCTGCCCCGGCCTGATATCGCTTTCCGAATAGCAAGCGGCTTCCTTCCTCACCGTTTCGATTTGGCCCAAGCCGGTCTCCGCATCGTCACGGTCCACATCCCGGCCAGTAGGAAGCCGAGGACCAGCAAAATGAGCGCGCCGCGTCCGGCCGCCGGAACCGTCTGCGTGTCTCCTTCGACAATGGTCAAGGCGCTGGAATTACCCGCCGCCCCGAGGTTGCCGGCCAGGTCCGCGCCGCTGATCTCGATGTACGCCGGGCCCGGCGGGTCGTCCGCTACGCCAAGCACGCTATAGAGGTAGCAATAGCCGGCCTTGCCGGAACTGTGGACCGCCGGATTCCCGTTCACCGTCACCTCGGGTGCGCCAATCAACGGCTCCGACACATCAAACGTGAGGATCACCACGTCGCCTTCGCTCGCCTCCGCCGGGTCGGCGACAACGTTCGTATAGACCGGCAATGTTGCATCCACGACAATGTCGAAGAAGCCGTTCGCGGACCAGTTGCCTAAATCGTCACACTCCCGTACATAGAGTCGGTGCGGCCCCTCGGGAAGGGGCACCCCGGGCGTGAAGTTCGTGGCAGTTGTCCAAGCGCCGCCTCCGCTGAACTTCTTAATGAGGCAGACCGCGTTGTCAGCCACATAGACGTTGCCCATCCCATCAGTCGATATGCCTGTTGGATACTGGAACTGACCGTCATCGTCCCCCCAACTTCCCCACTTGGCAAAATATGTACCGGTTGAGGTGAAGACTTGAATACGCCAGTTTTCTGTGTCTGCGACATACACCATGCCATTCTGATCGACCGATATGCCACAGGGTAAATTGAATTGGCCGTCGCCGTTCCCATTTCCTCCCCAATGGGCCAGGTAGGTTCCGGACGATGAAAACTTCTGGACACGGTGGTTGCCGCTGTCGGCTACATAGACATTCCCTTCCTTATCGACCGCCACGCCGTTGGGATAGGAAAACTGCCCCTCGCCGCTCCCCTCACTTCCATACTGGGCGATATAGGTCCCGGACGATGAAAACTTCTGGATGCGGTGGTTGTAACAGTCAGTCACATATACGTTATCCGACTGGTCCACGGCCACGCCGTTGGGATAGGAAAACTGCCCCTCGCCGCTTCCAGAACCTCCCCACTGCGTCAAATACATCCCAATGGAGGTGAACTTCTGGACACGATCGCCCAGCTCGGTGACGTAGACGTTGCCCGATCGGTCCACCGCCACGCCTAATGGGAAAGTGAATTGACCGTCGCCGTTCCCCTGAGTGCCCCACTGGGCCAAATAGGCCCCAGCCGCTGAAAACTTTTGGACGCGGTGGTTACCGACATCGGCAACATACACATTGCCCGTCCTGTCCGCTGCCACGTCGACAGGCGAATCAAACAGTCCGTCAGCGTGTCCATAACTTCCCCACTTGGTCAGAAATGTGCCACTCTCCGAGTCATTATCAAGTTGATGGAGATACGCCCCGCTGCCGCCGCCCCCCGAAGTCCAGGACCAGGTGGGCGTTGTGTTGTTTGTCGGCGTCGGCCCGGTTACGTTTGGCGGATTCGGCGGCGTGCTATCCAGCGTGATGCTGTCCGATATATCACCTGACGATACCGTACCTACGGCGTCGCGGTACTGGGCATACACGGTCTTCATGCCGTCACCAGCTGCCAGCGTCCACGTCATGTTGACGCTATACGGTTCCCATGCGCTCCACGTTACGTTATCGTTACTGAACTGCACGTCGGCCACACTTGAACCCGCGCAACTCTCTGCCGACAGAGTCAGGCTTACGAAACTCGAATTGGCGTATTCGGCGTCTCCATTGATGACAATGGTGCCCGTAGGCCCCGTTAACGTTAGAGTCGCTTCATCAGACGGAATTGAAGCCCCATACGTGCTGGCAATACACCGATACTGGCCGGCGTCACCGCAGGAGACTGCCGGTATTGCGTATGTGGAGTCCAAAGCACCGGGGATATCGACGGCGTCCTTTTGCCACTGATATCCCAGTGGCGGAAAACCGCCAGTCGCTGTAACACTGAAGGAAGCCGTTTGGCCACCGGTCCGGATAATGCTTCCGGGGTGGGAGGTAATTTGCAGCGGCGGGCCGCCGTACGGGTCCGTGCCGGCAATTCGTTCCGCCGCGTCGGAAACGCCATCCCCGTCGGAATCGGAGTCCAGAAAATTCGGGATTCCATCGCCGTCAACGTCGGTGGCCCCCTCTATAGCGTCTGACAGACCGTCGCCGTCGCTATCCGGATCCAGGTAATTTGCAGTCGTGTCGCCGTCCACATCGCCAGTGCCCTCGATACTATTCGGGATGCCGTCGTTGTCCGTATCGGGCGGCGTGACGTAGACCGAGCTGTTAGACACCAGTGCCGCGAGCGCAATCCCTTCGTCCGAAGTGGTCATGATCGAACCCACGAGATTGGGCGAAGAGGCTGAAATGAACACGCTTCCGGAACGGAACGTTCCGAATGTCATCTTCGGCATGAAAACACCACGTCCTTCGAATGACAAATCCCGTGTTGAGGGACGCCACGAGATCGCCTCGTACGGTTTCATGGTGAAGTGTTTCCAGGTCGGGGTCCGATCGGTTGCGTCCGGATCGTTATAGGTGACGGTCAACGTTACTGGAGCGTCGGAGAGATTCGTCAGTTGGACGGCGGTCTTCACACCCGAGCCCGGGTGGAGCCTCCCATCAGCGGCTGCATCATCCCAGAAAACCGGCGCGGCAAGCAGGCCAAGGCCCACTGCCGGCTGAAGCGTCTGAAGGGCGCTATCCTTCGCGTCCGAAAGAAACAAGAATCCCGCAAGCTGCCCCCCGGCAGACTGGATCAAAATACTGCCTTCCGCATCCGGCCCTGTCATGTCGGGTACCTCAGAACCGGCGGCTCCTTCCACCCCAGGATCGGCGGCGTGCGGACGCCACAGAACGGTCGCGTTCGCCGCAAGCGTGTAGTTGGATGGCACAGGCGTGTGATCGACTCCGTTGACGTTTCGATAAGTGATATTAAAGGTGACGGGATTGCTGGCGAGATTGTGGATCGAAACGATAGCTGTCACGCCCGCGCTTGGATACCATGTGCCCCCGGCAGCTGCGTCATCTCGGAAGTAGGGAACCACCAGCGAACTTGATCCCTCGGCGGTTGGAAGAGTCTCCTGGCACATGCCCAACGTGTTGTTTGCGCTCATGAGCAGTTCACCGCTTAGGTACGGGCCGTCCTCGCAACGGATAATCACGCTGCCCCGTTTGCGGGGACCGACCATGTCAGGAACCGCCTGCCCCAGGGGAGTCTCCTGGCCTCCCGGCACAGTAGATGGATCGTCCATGCAGGGACGAAAGGCAACAACGTTATTGGCGGGGATTACAAACGTGTCTGGCGTCCCCGTTGTATCGTTCCCGTCCAGATCACGGTAACTGATACTGCAAAGCAAGTCGCCACCGTGATTCCTAACGTATATGAGGCTGGTGGTGCCGGATACCAATGGCGGAAGGCTTGCGGCAGCCGGTGTGCTGTCTTCGAAATAGGGAACACAAATAGACGTGCTTACAGATGCGTCCCTCTCCCCCGTAAGCCAACGAGCCGGGGCGTCGTAGGGATAGGTGGCCATCCCGCTCCTGAGCTCCATTCCTCGCACAAGGTCCGGATCGCCAATCCACCATACGTTAAAACTGCCGTTTCTCTTATTGGCGCCTTGCGGAGGTGGCGCAAGGATGGGCCTGTCGGGCACGGACACACCAGCCGCGCCTTCGACGCCTTCGTCATTCATAACGGGACGCCACAGGATCCCTTTTTGTGCGCCAATGGTGAACGTGTTTAGCGGTGCCCACGGACCCAAGTTGAGACCATCATATGAATTGTATGCGATAGCACACAGACTATCATCGGCGCCAAAATTGACGAGCCCCTGTAGATCAAGATATCCGGGGACACTCGTTGGAAAGACCCCGTAAGCCCCAGCAGTATCTACAAACCACGGATTGCCAAACGACAAAACCTCCGGCGGCGTCGGCAAGTCTAGCTCATAGGCACCCATAGCATAGGATTCCGTACCGCGTACCCCAAGGGCCCCCGTAATCCTGAAGCCCTCTAGCCGCGAATTTGTGGTTCCGGCAATTGTCACCACGTGATAGCGGGGTAAGGCGGTGGACGCATCGACCACGGTCTTATTGGAGGTCCGATTTCGCTCCCCGAGCAACGTGTCGGTCCCCGTAAACCCGCCAAAGTCGGGGCAGTTGCCCCTTAGAGAAAGTGTCTCCCCATAAGTGCCAGCGGTAACCCAGACCTCGCCAGTTCCAGCCCCGGCGTTGATACTTGCCTGGATCGTCTCTTTTGCCATTCCCCATGTCAATTCGTCTCCGGTGTCGTTCCGCTGGGCCGAATCGACGTAGTATACGGTTGCCTGAGTGGTCCTTGCGCTCAGGATCACAAGCACTGCAAGAACACCTCTCAAACCCGACCGTCGAAGACCTACTCTCATTGCTATTGCCTCCACAGTTCCATCACGTTGGTCGTAATTCCGCCAAGTCACCCCTTCTCACTTGGGGTTCTATGTCCCGGGCGTCCAGAATCTGGACTCTGAATGCAGATGTCGATCTGGAGCTTCCTGATCCAGTACCGGAGTCGCGGCGGGGATATCTGGAGCAGTTCCGCCGCCCGTTGAAGGTCGGAGTGCGCCATTGTCAGCGCCCGCTCGATATGGGCCTTCTTCTTGGCATTCAATGAGTTACTATCCGCACTCTGCATGCCGCTCATGGTCGTCCGCTCCACACTCCCCATGTTGTCCTCACCGGAGATGTCCACTGCCTCTGATTAAGGCCCCCGACAACGGTTACTAAAAGCAGGAATCGTGCCGACGGGCGGCGGGAAGCGCCGCCACGGCATTTAACGCTATCTTTACGTGTCCTTGCGCGGCTCAGCGGTCTGCGGGAGTGATCCCGGCGGCTTCTCGCGGTGCATCAGGCGTCCATATTCTGGACGGGGAGAAGGCGGGCGAAGTCCAGGGTCTGGACTTCCGCGGAGGTGCTATTTGATGTCGTACTCGGCGATCTTGACGTAGAGGGTGCTTCGCCCAATCTGCAGAAGCTTGGCGGCTTCGCGAATGCTTCCGCCGCACATGCGCAGAGCGGTTGTAATGTATTGTTTCTCCATGTCGGCCAGACTAATCATCGGTTGACCGTCTTCCGACATAGCGACCGCCATCCCGCTTTGGATATCCCTGGGTTGAATCTCTTCGCTACCGGTGACGGATACGGCGCGCAGAATGCAGGTCCGCAGTTCGCGCACATTGCCCGGCCAGAGCCGCTCTTTGAGCAGCTCGATGGCTTGCGGGGAGAAACCTCTCAAGGGGCGCTTCGACTTGTGCCGCGCCGCTTGCAGAAAGTATTCCGCAAGGACCGGTATGTCGCTGGGACGTTCCCGCAACGGCGGAATGTGGATTTCAAACCCGCTGAGCCGATGATACAAATCCTTTCTGAATTGGCCTTGCGCGATGGCTGCCGCGAGATCCTTGTTCGTCGCCGCGATCACGCGCACCCGGACTTTCTCTTCATGCTTGCCGCCTATACGCCGGAACGTTCCCAGTTCGATGGCCCGCAGTATGCGCGCTTGATTCTCGATCGAGAGGTCTCCTACTTCATCCAGAAAGAGGCTGCCGCCGTTGGCCTGGGCAAGCATCCCCTCCGCACGCTGCGCGGCCCCAGTGAACGCGCCCTTTTCATAGCCGAAAAACTCGCTCTCGAACAGGTCCTTCGGAATTGCGGCGCAGTTGACAACGATAAAGGGTTGCGTTCGATTCGGCCCCTGTTGATGGATAAGCCGAGCGACCAGTTCCTTCCCGGTGCCGGTTTCCCCGGTGACGACTATGTGAAGGTCCGATGTCGCAGCCTGATGCGCCAACCGCCGGATGTGACCCATGGCCCGGCTTTGCCCTATCAGTTCAAGCGGATATTCCGGTCCCAGACGCAGACACTCGTTATCCCGCCGCAGTTGCTCAAACGCCTCCACGGAATACAGGATTGGGCCCAGCAGTTGGCTCAGCAGCACCAGCAACCGCAGGTCTTCCTCGTCATACGCCCCTTCAGGCGTCTCTGTCTGCATTACGATGATGCCGGTGGTCGCGCCGCCACCCGACACCGGCGCCGCAAGGGTGAATCTACAGGACCTCGGGCCGTCCCCGGACAACACCTCCGGCACGAGTAGCCCATGCCCGCGCTGCACGGCGTCGCGCGCCATCGTATGAGGGAACGCGGCCTTATTCTGCTCATCCATGCCGGCAAGGTCGACCTCTCTTCCCGCCACACGCGCTATCCAAAGGCGCGTCGGATGGAACCGTTCATACAACCGCTCTTTCAGTTCGAGCAGAACCTCATCAAGGCCGCGGAGGGTGTCCAGCACGCGAACGGTATCGTAAAGAAACACCAAGTCCTGGATCGTACCCGGCCGCTTTGAAATCTGGTCTCTCGCCGTATCGGAGTGCATCCATATGGGCGCTGCGTCGTTCCACGAAACGGTCGGCCGCGAAGACATGCCGCCGCCTGCGGACCCCGGCATGGCTGCATCCCCGGCAACTAGGAGTTGACTGGATCCAATGGCGATCTGATCCCCGGGCCGCAAGACCGCGCGCGTCACCGGTAATCCGTTCACAAGCACCGGATTAAGCCCCTTCAGATCCTCGAACGTGACCTCGTTCGCATCGGCATGGAACCGGCAATGTTGCCGCGACACCAGATTGTCGTCCAAGACTACTTCACAGTCATCGGCCCGGCCCAGGGTCGCCCAGCCCTGCCCAAATCGCCAGATTCTGCCCTGGCTGTTTCCCGCCGTACATACAAGATACACGCCCATATGCCCGACTCCGCGGCCGATATCATGACAGAGGTTCCCGACACGGCCTCATTATACCCCCTTGTCCCCCCGCGGCTTGCCTCGTCTTGGCCGACTCCCCTGACAGTACCATGCGTCACTTACGCGTCGCGTAAGACCCCGGGCCAATATCGGGCCCCTGGGAGGGGTAACGGCACATTAACCGAGGCGGCCAATTGTATCAGAGTCCGTTGAGCCTGGACGGGAACTGCGAGGCGGCGTTGCCCGATCTGACGGGTCAGGTAGTGGCCACGGAGAACTGTGGCGTACCGGTCATCACTCAGACCCCGCCAGGCGGCACGATGATCTCGACGGATAGCGCGGTCACGCTTACTGCGACAGACGCCGCAGGTCTGACGGATACCTGCGAGGTCACGGTGACGGTAAAGGTGTGCGGCGAGGGTGACCGTGACAACTGGCGTCAGACCATGGCCCCGCTCCCGGATATCCACCCATTTCATCCGGACGAAGGACCGGTAGCGCCGACGTTCCTGCTCGACGGCCACGAACACCTCCAAGGCATCTCTGTGCACTCCCCCGACGTGAGCGCCTATGCCGCCCTGCTCGGAGGGCTCAACTGATGGACCCCGAACGCCCCACGGTGCTGCTCGATCATTACCTCAAGCTTCTGAAACTGCCGACCATCAAACGGGAGTACAAGGCCGTCGCCGCTATCTGCGCCAAAGACGGCCACGCCGCCATCGAGTTCCTCGCCCGGTTGTGTGAGCGCGAATGCCTCGAACGCGAGCAACGAGCCGCCGAACGCCGCATCCGCGCCGCGGGCTTTCCCATCCTCAAGACGCTGGACACCTTCGATTTCTCCGCCCAGCCCTCCATCAACCGGCCGCTCATTACGCAGCTCATGCGCGGCGAATACCTCGAGGAGCGCGAGAACATCCTGTTCATGGGCAATCCCGGCACGGGCAAGACCCACCTCGCCACCGCGCTGGGCCATGCTGCCTGCGCCCAGGGTAAACATGTCCGCTTCCATACCGTCACCGCGCTTGTCACCCAGCTCCTCGAAGCCCGCGACAACCGCCAACTCGAACGGCTCTTCAAACGCTTGGCGCGATGCCACCTCCTCATCCTCGACGAATTCGGCTATGTTCCCTTTTCCAAGACCGGCGCCGAACTCCTCTTCGAAGCGCTCAGCCGCGCCTACGAACGACAGAGCGTCATCCTCACTACGAACCTGCCCTTCGAAAACTGGACCGAGATACTCGGGAACGAACGACTCACAGGTGCGTTGCTCGACCGGCTTACCCATCGGGTCCACATCATCGAAGCCAATGGAGAGAGTTACCGGCTCAAAAGCGCCAAGAAACGCAAGAAAAGAGAATAAAAAGAAACTCCAGAAAAACCCGCCTCCCCCTAGGGGGAGGGAGAGAGGGGAAGAGAGCCCCCAAGAACCCCTTGACAACCCGCATCAACACCTACATAATGAATCCAGCGGGTGCTTCACTTTTGGACCGCCACCCGCGCACTTCTCGACCGCCGCAGACATACGATCGGGATTGCGTCGGCGGTCGCGCGCGCGATATTGTCCCATGTCGCTAGCTCCTCGCAACGCGCGCCTTCTTGTAATTTCAGCGTCGGATATCCCCAGAGCTCGGCGGTTTTCTTGACGGTGCGGTACCAATCGCTGATGCGCGCCGGACGGCGGAAGACGAGCACGTCGCCTCCGCCGAAAACGGGCAGGAAATCGTAATTGTCCGCCATGAACAGATCGCGCTCCGCAAACGTGTTTTCGCTCTTGCAGGCGCCGCATTGGTGAAAGTCGATCCAGGTCCCGTCGCGGTCGTCGATGAACCGGGTCCGGCTCTCTACCCAGAATCGCACGGAATTGAATGCCGCGCTGTGGCAGATGAACGAAAGGCCGTAATCGAGCGGCGGCATCTCCGCGGGGAGGTCCGCCTGCCCCTGCGCGGCGGCACGAGCCGAGATCGCGCAGACCGATAGCGCGCCGGTTCTCATGAAGGCGCGTCGCGTCGATTTCATCCGCTGACCTCCTGACATTTGGAAACAGATATCTTATGGTCCGTCTTGATCATCAGTTGAGCGCCGGGCCGGCGATTCGCTCGCCGAGAAGCTGGCGCGCCTGATCCGCCGGATCGAACGTGCCGTAGAACAGCGCATTCGCGTCCATCCACGTGACAAGGCGATCCATCTCCTCCGCGTTCATACGGACCTCGTGATGACCTTCGATCAACATGTCCATCAGACGGCTCGCGCGCGCGCCGAATCGGCCTGGCTGCGTCTCCGGTTCGCCGTTCGCGGCAAGTTCGCCCCAAGAGGAGAACGGCACGCGCGGCGCGAGTGCGTTGTAGGACCTCGTGTAGCGTCCTTCCGGGTCGCCGGTCAGCACCACCGGCTGCCCTCCGGGACCCGATGGCGTCTCGCCGCCGTGACAGCGCACGCAGTGTCGGTCGAGTACCGGTTGCACCAGCAGCGGATAGCTCAGCGGGTTTGATCCGTCGGGTCCCGGCGCGATCCGCGAAGGCGGGCGTCGCGCGGCCAGCGCGGCGCGCGAGGAGGGCGCCGCGCTCAGGCGCGGCTCGTGACACCCCACACACGACACCCGCTCCCCCGGCTGGAGATAGGTCAGGCTCCGCATGGTCTGCACGGCGCGGCCCAGTTCGTCCAAGGCCTGGAAGCTGATCGGGATGTGCGCGGGCGCATAGAAGCACGCGGAACCGTCCGCCTCCACGGGCACCGTGCCCAATACCTGCTTTCCGGGCGAGGCATTCGCCAGACCGACCGTCGGGTCGTTCGCGTGCCATGTGGTCTTCGGCAGCACCTGCACGATGCGCAAGCGCTTCACCGATCCCTCGGGCAGGTCATAGTTGCCGGCGTAAACGTCCTGCATGTAGACCAGCCCCTCGGCGGCAAGCTGATCGTCGCGGATCGGCGGCAGGACCCCCGGCCTCGGACGCGGCCGCAGCGGCGCCGGCCACAGGCTCGAAATATCGAGATCGCGGTACACGAGCTCGCGATTGCCGAAGGCGTCCGCCATGTACAGGCCGAACATGTTCGCCTTGTTCGCCACCGGCTCGCCGAGCAGCGGATCGAAACTGTAGGCCGCCAGGAAAACCGTCTCCGACAGGGGATACGGCGACCGGTAGCAGTGACCGGGCCATCGCCGCGCCTCTTCCGGCGTCGCATACTCCTTCGGGCTGCCCGGCGCGTGCCAATTGGCGGGCGCGACGATGGTCTCGCTCTCCGGGAATGGCGCATCCGGCGTCAAGCGCCGCAGCGGCTCCTGGCCGTCCACGCCCCTGGACCTGTCCACCAGGATGATCGATCCCGCCGTCATCGCGTGATGCGCCGCCGCCGTGGCCATAATCAAGGGCGAACCCGGCACTTGCCGCGCTTCCCACACGCCCACGGGATTGAACGTGTTGTTACCGTAATAGGCGGCGGGCGCGGAACCGTCCGGCCTTGCCGTCCAGAGTTGCTGATAGTGCACCGCATTCCGGTCCACATAATCCCATCGCGTGTAGATGATCCGCCCGTCGGCAAGCACTGCCGGATCCCACTCCTGGGTCTCATGGTACGAAATCGTGCGCGGGTTCGTTCCGTCCGCCTCGGCCAGCGCGAGCGTATACACATCGCATGGACCGCGCCCGCACCGATGAAAACCGCCGCGCCGCGTCGAGATGAAGACGATCTTCCCGTCCGGCAGTTCACGCGGGGAGAAGTCGTCGTACGGTCCGTCCGTCAACTGCCGCAGCCCCGAACCGTCCCGGCGTACTTCGTACAAATGGTAGTATCGGCCTCGATAGGCTTCTATATCGTCCCAAGTCGGCACGGAGGGCGCATCGCAGAAGGCAAACAGAATGCGGTCGCCGTCGTGGGTCGTTTCAGGCTGCATGTAACTGCCCTCGGGAAGCTGCCCGGACGTCAGCGGGCGGCACATCATGGATTCGCCCGGCTTCTCAAGCACGAAAATCCCGCCGCCCGGGCGCGCAAGGCGCCCGTAGTACTGCGTCAATTGGTGGCTGAAAACGGAATGCGCGTGTTTCGCGAAAACCAGCGGGCCGGTCCGCGCGATCGGGTTCAAGAACATGATCGACCGGCGCAATTCGTGGGTCTTCACCCACACCGCTTCCCAGCGTGGGTCGTCGTTGGGCGGCGCCGCGGCGGAGAGACCGGCGAACTCTTCTTCCAGCGCGCGCCATGGCGGCAGTGCGTCATCCAGCGCGACATGGTCCGCGATCAGGCTCGCGATAAGCGCGTTGCCCTGCCGCAACGTGCGTTCAATGGCCCGCGCGTAAGGCGTCGGCTCCCGTTCCGTGCTGATGCCGTCCCGCATGCGCCAATCCCATTCGATCAGCACGCCCTCCATTCCGGGGCGCAAGTCAGGCAAGACCGGCGGCGGAAACACTTCGTCCTCCGGCGGCGCGGGCAGCACCGGAACCGGCCGGGCGTCTTGTCCCTGAATAAGCCGGACTTGGCGCCAGCGCACCACCGATTCACCCGGGCCTCCCACGACCACGATACGGATCCGCCCTTCCGTCGCAGTTGCGTCCGCGCGCGCTTCCAGAATAACCGTTTCCCCCGAGGCGATCTGTCGAAGCGCCGGCGCAGCATCCAGCGAAAGCCCGGCCTGCGCAGTGCCCCCTTTCAGGACGCTAACCGCCGCCTGCAGCCTCGCCCCGGACATGAAGCCCGTCAGCGGGACCTCGATATCAACCCTTTCCCCTTCCCGAATGCACGCAGCAAATGCGTCGCGGCCCAGCGAGGCCACCTGCGGCCCCGATTCACCCGCGATCAACGAGAACCCACAGACAGCCATACTCGGGACGGGCGCGAGATCGCCGCAGAGCAATACTTGCGCCACGTCGAAGGCGGGCGCGGCGGGCCCCGCCTGTCCGACCGTGGCCGCCATGTCCGCTTCAACGGCGGCCCCCTCGGCCCCCCGTACCCCGAACAACGCAACCAGGAACAGCGCCAACGCGAATGTTCTCACTGCGGTTCTCCCCGGCCTGCATGTGCAAAGCAACACTAAACTCCTTGCTTCGCGTCCTACTTTATCGCAGACCGCGTGAAAGCGCAATGCCGCGTAGTCCCGCGCTCGGGCATGAAAAAAGTCTCCAGACGCCTTCCAGGAACGCGCCGGTCGTGGTATTCTCGTGTGAACGGTTGCCGCGGCGCCCGGAAAACGTGGCCATGGTGGTCAGGAACCATTCGTGAACCTGACCGGAAGGCGGGAGGTGGATGTGTGATGATTCCAGCATTTGTTTGCTTGTGTCTTGCGACTGTCGGACAGACGCCTGACATCATCGCGATACCGCTTCGTCCGGACCCGCCTATCGCGGTGGACGGCGTGCTCGACGAATGGGCGGTCGTCCCGAATGTCATCATGCGCGACCAGCCGCAGCACGTGGTGTGGGGCGCGAGCAGTTGGCGCGCGCCCGAAGACCTGAGCGGTAACGTCCGCTTGGCCTGGCGCACGGAATCGCTGTTTGTTGCGGTGGACGTGACGGACGACAACGTGCGCCAGACGCAGCGCGGCGACGGTATCTGGCAAGGCGATCACGTGGAACTCTACATCGACGCGCAACCGGACCTGGAACCCGCGCGCGACGCGTTCGGCACGGGCCAGTTTCAGATTGCGCTCAGTCCCGGTAATTTCGGGACCGCCGGCGACCCGCTCGTGGATTGTCCGCCAGAGGTCTACATCTATCGCCCGTCGGGCGCGCCCGTTGCGGATATTGCGGTGGCGGCCAGGCGGACGGCATCGGGCTATGCCTTGGAAGCGGCGATTCCGTGGTGCGTTCTTGGCGTGATCGATCCGGAGATTGGCATCACGCTTCGTATTGAAGTGGGCATTTCGGACACCGATTGCGCGGAACCGCGGCAGGAATCGCTCATGACGACATCGTCCGCGAAATGGGCGCTCACGCGCGCGCGGTTGCGTCCAGCGGTGCTGGCCAAAGCGGACGGCGCCGCGCCCGCCGCTGATCCCCCGTTGCGTGTCTTCGACGCGTTGCAGGTGGAACAAGGGGGCAAACAATCCCGCACATTCGCGGTGGCGCGGGTTCCGGAAGGGAAACAGGCGATCCTGTCCATGGAAGCGCGGCTCGATTTTGATCGCCCCGCGGGATTTGCCGGCGCGTTGCGGCTGACGCTGAACGATGCGCCGGTTATGGCCGCGATGCTTGCCAACAAGCCGGCGCGCGTGAAGGCGCGCGGGGGCGACGTGTATTCGACGTGCGGCGGCAACGTGTTCAACATCTTCTACGCGCCCGATTTCACCAGCGTGGACGCCGACCCGCATTACGGCCTGTTAGACGGCGTCAAGGCGTGTACATTTGCGTGGGATGTCACCGCATTGGTGCGGCCGGGCGAAAATGCGCTCGTCGTCGAACACGCGGCCCCGGCGTCCGTGAAGAACACGCTCATCGCCGCGAACGGACAGTTGCTGTTCCGCGTGCGGCCGCCCGCCGCGAAGGAGAAGGCCAAGGCGCCCTCGGGAGAACTGCCGATCATTGCGCCGCGCACGCACGCCGTCGCATTCGAGGTCAAAGAATCGCCGGACGCCGTCCTCGAAGTCCTCGTGAACGACGAGACGTTTCGCATCGAGAGCCGGTTCTCGACGCCCGACGGCGCGTGGGTGCATAGCGGGTGTTCATACTTCGATCATGATCGCACCCTCGAACTGCGCCGAACGGAAGGCGGCCCGGAGGCCGTCGTCATCCGAGATACCTGGACCAACAAGACCGACGCGAACCTGCCGATCATCCACCGGCATCACGTCGTGCTCGGTGACCGGCTGCGAAGGTTGTGGCTGTCCGGACTTGAACAGGGAGGCAACAGCGGGTCGCGCGCCGACCCATCGAACCCGACGACGTTTGCCGCGACGGATCAAGGAGGAATAGGGCTGCTGCCGCTTGACGACGTGTTCCGCGTGCACATTGCCAATTTCGCGGTGGAGGGCAAGGCCGGTATCGCGAACAACAACCTTGTGCTGCGCCCGGGCGCGTCGTACACGGCGGAGTGGGCCGTTGTTCCCGCCGATGCGCCGGATTACTGGGTCTTCTTGAACGCGGCGCGGCGGCTCACGGACGCCAACTTCACGATCGACGGCGGCTTTGCCTTCCTGCGCGCCGGCCCGCTCACCGACGCATGGTCCGACCGGCAGATAGCGGATTTCCTGCGTTTCAAGAGTGTGCGATACGCGTGCGCATCCATCGATTACCCGCGCTACAAAGGCCACTATACGCACGGCACTTCGTTCCAGGAAGTAACGCATGACAACTACACGGCCTCCTTCCAGCGCTGGCGCGGCCTTGTTTCGGGCATCCAGTGTCTCGTCTACTTCCATTGCTTCATTGACGTGCTGGACGAGGCGCCGGAACGCTATGCCGACGCGCGATTGCTCCGATCCGACGGCACGCAAGCCGATTACGGCGAATCCTACTACCGAATCTTCATTCCAACGGAGACAAACAGCTATGGCCGGGCGATTGCCAAGAATATCGACATCATCTTCGATGAAATCGGCGCGAATGGCGTGTATTGGGACGAACACGAGTACAGCCGGTGGGGGTATCACTACGGCGAACCGTGGGACGGCTGTTCAGGCGATATAGACCCGGTCCGTTTCACCCTCAACCGCCTCAAGTCGTCCGTAACGCTGTTGTCAGAGTCGTGGCGCGTGGCGCTGGCGCGACGCATCCTGAAACGCGGGCCGCTCATCGGAAACGGCGTCCCCTTCACGCGCGCCATGGCCGCGCTGCATTACCCCTGCTTCGTCGAGACGGGCAGCATTACCCACTGCGCGCAGGCACACCTGTATTCTCCCATCGCCCTCGGTGACCATCTCACGGAACAAAGCGAGACGGACGCCTACGCCGTGATGCTGGCCGCGCTCGATTACGGCTGCGTCTACCATTGGTACAACGACATGACGGTCACCCCGACCCACCCGCACCTGACGCAATACATGTTCCCTATCACGCCCGTCGAATTGCACGAGGGATACATCATTGGGCGCGAACAGATCATCACGAAGAAGAGCGGCAGTTTCGGTTGGAACGACGCGTCGCGGCATGAAGCGCACGTCTTCGACGATACGGGACGGGAAAGGCCCGATTTCGTGGTTCCACAGATGGAACGGGACGGCAAACGCTACAGTGAGGTGCGCATCGCGGAAGGGTGGTCGGCGGCGATTGTGCGGCTTCCATAGCCCCCGGACCGTCGTCGGCCTTGCGGGGCAAGCAGTCCGGCGCATCGCGCGGAAAATGGACGGAGCAGCGCGGCCAAGACGCTTCGGGCGGCATCGCCATATTGCCTGCCCGGGCCGCCAATGTCCGCAAATAGCCGCCGCCGCGATACCCTTGGCGGCCATCCGATGCGCTCGCCCTTCGATGCGCCAAGGGTAGAGTGCCCCCCTGATGTCCCCGCGTCGTTTCTAGCGGGCTGAAGCCGTACTCACGGTGCGCTTGCGTGTCTTGGCGGCGGACGTCTGGCGCAACCCCCGACCCCCGATCCCCGTGCCGAAGTGGCGTCATGTTGGCATCGAGGTGGCGATCGGGGACAAGGGAGGCGCGCATCTGTCCCGGTGACCCATGGGCCGCCAGTCGAAAGACTTGCAGGGTGTCAGTCTCGACCAGCAGTCAAGAGAGAGGACTTCTCGACCCTCTGAATGATGTTCTGGTGCAGCCACACCGGCACAATGGACCCCTCATGCCTCTCACCCATGGACTGCCATCCGCGGACTTCTCGACCGCTACTCACACATACACTCTATTTATATCTAAAACATTGATTTCTTTTCTTGTTCATGCGGAGCGTTCGGTCAAGCTTCGCCGCGACGATGATCGCGCTGCTCAGGTCCGCCCCTTGGAGTTCTGCGCCGTCGAGGTTCGCCTGAGTGAGGTTCGTGCGGGTCAGATGCGCCCCCCGGAGGTTTGCCTCGGTCAGGTTTGCCTGAGTGAGGTCTGCCTCGGCGAGATGCGCCCCCTGGAGGTTTGCCTTGGTAAGGTCCGCCTTGGTGAGGTTCGCCCTGTCCAAATTCGCATCGGCCAGGTTCGCCTCGACCAGGTCCGTCCTGCGGAGGTCCGCCCTGGCTAGGATTGCCCCCTGCAGGTTTGCCGCTGTGAGGTCTGCCCCGCGGAGGTCTGCCGCGACAAGTATCGCACCCTGGAGATTTGCCTTGCGGAGGTCCGCGCGGCGGAGGTTTGCTTTCGTCAGGTTTGTTTTGGAAAGGTCCGCCCCGCGGAAGTCCGCCCAAGTCAGGTTCGCCTCAGTAAGATTCCCCCCGTGAAGGTCCGCCTCACGGAGGTCCGCCTTGGTGAGGTGTGCGTAGGTGAGGTCTGCCTCCGGCAGGTGTGCGCCGGCAAGCAGCGCATTGGCAAGCTTCGCTCTGGCGAGGTTTGCCCTGGCAAGGTTCGCCTCGGCGAGATTCGCCTCGTGAAGGTACACGCCGGCGAGCTGAGTCCCCATTAGCAGCGCCCCGTGGAGGTCCGGTCGAATACTCGGATTTTCCTTACGCCAGGCATTCCAAGACTCTATGCCCTGTCTCAGAATTGCCAGACATTTCGGTGCTGCCATGTGTTCTTCTCCGGCGCGCCTCGGCGCAACACTGGTATCGATGTTTCCCGCGTCGTCCTTCAAGGACAATCTGAACAGTCTCTGCCGGGACGAACTTACTTAACGCCGCCTATTCGATTTGCCGAATGGTCTTGCGCGCTTGATTCGCTGTGGCTCCAGCGCTTGTTGCTGCTTTGTCCTGGTCGGAGACTTCATCTACCTCTCGGGACGTATAGCTCCACCCGGAAGCAAAACGAGCGAATGAGTACGTACAGACTAGCCCTCCAGATCTAACCAACTGTACCATGCTCAATGCCGACTGACTGCCTCAAATGAGCGGCAACTCGATATGGCTGTATACGAGCGAGACGGAAACCTTACGACGCCTTCTTGCGGGGCTCTTGGGTGTTGCTTTTCCAGCTTATCCTTAGTCTTTTGTCCCTCCTTGATTACTTTCTGCTTGCGTCCCTTTTCCTTATCCTTCTTGCCTTTGTCTCCCATAGCCCAGCTCCTTTTCCCTCTGTCCGTTGTTTCTACAACGCGAGACGCGCCACCGTGTCATCTCGTTCCACGAGTTCGCGGGCTTCCGTGGCCACGTGTTCGCACAGGACTGCCCATGCTTCATCGGTCATGGAATCGTACGCCCGGGACTCAAGCGCCCGGTGGTAGAAAGATCGCTCTTCCCGGAGTGAATCCTCTTGACCGCCTTTGACTGGATGCGTAGCTTGTGATGTACTCACAGGAAATTATACCATGATGGACCGTGCTTGCACACGGTTGAAATCGGACCTGCACCAATTTGTCTTGAAGTTACTACGTCGGCCACAGTTTATGTAAAGGTGCAGACTAGGTTTCATTCGGCTGCGTACCGGACGGAAGGTTCATGAAAGTACCGTTTTACGGCATCGGGCTGCGCTCGTCGCCGGCTGAGGTAACGGCGCACATTGCGCATCAGCTGAGGTCGGTTGCGTGCACGCTTGCGGCCCACCGCATTGGCTTTCACGTCCTGGTTTACCATCTCGTCCGGATTCAATTCCGGGCTATATCCCGGAAGGAAAAACAGCCGAATCCGCTGGCCATGCCGCGCCACCCACCTCTTCACGGCTCTGCTGCGGTGAACTGGATGGCGGTCCACAATGACAAATACCTTGCGGAGGGCCTGTTGGACCAACCGCTTAAGAAAGCGCAGGAACACCGCGGCGGTAAAACCCCTCTGATAGACCATGAAGCTCAGATCGCCCCGGTTCGTCAGGGCCGACACGACATTACAGCCGAATCGTTGGCCCGTGCCAGGAATCACCGGCGTTTTGCCCTTGGGGGCGTACGAGCGGCCTGCTTGATGATCCGAACGCACGCCCATCTCGTCGGCCCAGTAAATCAAGGCTCGCTCCTTCTTCGCCGCCACGCGGATAGCCGGATATTCCTCGTTGAGCCAGCGTTGTACCGCCGCATCATTCTGTTCGTAGGCGCGCCGCACCGGTTTCTGAGGGGTAAAGCCCCATCGGGCCAGATAGCGCCGAACCGTCCGTTCCGAAACGCGCACCTTGAACTTGCGCTGAATCAATTGCCGCACCGCGCCCGCCGTCCACAACACGAACGGCAGCTTCAGCTGCTCCGGATGCCGGTCGCGGATGATGCCGCAAATGGTCGCGGCTTGCCAGCCCTTCAACATGCCGCGCTCGCTCTTCGGTCCGCGTTTACGCGATTTCAGCGCATCCCGCCCGCCAGCGCGAAACGCCTTCAACCACATCCAGATCGTCTTCTGCGCGACACCGAAGATCTCGGCCGCCTTGGTCTGGGACATGCCCGCATTCACCGCCACCACGGCTTTGCGTCGAATCGATTCTTGCGTGTTTGGGGAAAGTGTGCGCGTGTCTGTTCTCATAGCCCCGAGTATAGCAGAACGCACAAGAAATTACTACATAAATTATGTCCGGATTAGTAATTTGATCTATCTGACGGACAGTCACGGATCGAATCCAGATAGTTGACGCATCGTCTGATTTAGGCCACAATGACTTGTGACAGGCCATTTACGCAGAATGCTTGTAAGTCGGAGGAGTTGTACCCATGTCACGGACGGCCGAAACCAGAAATATGGCTCTTTTCTGCGACTTCGAAAACATCGCGCTGGGCGTCCGAGACGCAGCCTATGCCCGGTTCGACATCGCCAAAGTGCTTGAGCGCCTCCTGCTCAAGGGCAATATTGTCGTGAAGAAGGCGTATTGCGACTGGGCCCGCTACGCGGAATTCAAGGCGGCGATGCACGAAGCGTCCTTCGAGCTAATCGAAATCCCTCACGTGCGGCAGTCCGGCAAGAACTCCGCTGATATCCGTATGGTTGTGGATGCGCTCGACCTATGCTACACGAAGGAACACGTAGATACCTTTGTCATCATCAGCGGCGATTCGGATTTCTCCCCCCTCGTCAGCAAGCTCAGGGAAAACAATAAGACCGTCATCGGCGTTGGCGTAAAGAATTCGACGTCTGATTTACTGATCGCGAACTGCGACGAGTTCATCTGCTACGACGACCTCATCCGCCCTCAGAAACCCCGCACAAAGCTTGGCGCCGTAAAGAAAAACCATGCCTCGCCACGGGCGCCGAAGGGCAAAGGCGCCCATCCGGTCGATGACAAGAAACAAAAGGCATGGGAGTTGATCACGGAGACCTACGAGGCGCTCTTGGAGGAACGCGGCGAGGAAGAGCGGATATGGGGTTCCATGGTCAAGCAGGCCCTGAAGCGCCGCAACCCAGGTTTTAGTGAGGCCCACTACGGCTTCCGCTCTTTCAGCCAGCTACTCGAAGAGGCGGAAGCGCATGGAATCCTCAAACTGGAACGTGATGACAAGTCGGGCGGTTTCATCATCAAGAGCTCCGCCGCGCCGTAGACGTTATTGAGTGATCTGATCGCCGGTTCTTCAACCGCTCCGCCGTCGCTGTTCTCTCCTTGATTTAAAGAACTTCAGAACCACTATGACAGATACATGTTATTGAGCATTGCTTGCAGCCCATGCCGCCGTCTCTGGATTCCCTCCGAATCATCGAGCAAGATCGCCCGGATTACGCAACCAGAGCAATATGGCCAGCTATAATACTCCAAACATCAGCATAGAAAGAGTCTCCGGTGTCGCTATGCGTCGTGGGTGTTACATTTGGCGCGCTGTCACGGCATTCAACAGCAGGATTAGGTCCTGTTAACGGCCATACAGTATCGGCCGGCCGTCTTTACAACAGCCTGGCAATCACGGGAACGCAGCGGATTGATGACGTGACCGTCTGCACCGCAGCGATAGCTCCTTGTGAGATCGACGCTAGCCTGAGTATCTGTGAAGACGACGACTGGAGCCAGCGTCAACGCATGCGACTACTGCCAATGTTCGGGTAATATGCGTCGGAACCGCGGGGTGCGCGCGGTTGTGAACAGTCAAGAGGATTGAAGAACATGATAAGTTGGATGGAAGTCAACGTGATTCTCTGGGTTGAATCGATTCTCTTGGCGAGCAAGTGGATCATCTGCGTTATCATGCTCATCTATGTGCCAAGGCGGAGAAGCCCCGAGGCTGCGCGCACATGGCTGCTGCTGGTCTTCTTCTTGCCTTGGATCGGGTTGATGCTCTATCTGATCTTCGGCCGGATATACCTCCCCCGGCAACGCTCGCGCATTCACATCAAAGCCGCGCAACGCATCCGGCAGGTGCAGGCCCAATGGCGGCGGGGCCTCAAGCAACTGCCAAAACGCTATCCCGACCTTCGTTATATGGCGCACTTGGTGCAGACGCTCGGAGATCTCGGGGTGGAGGCGGGAAACGCCATCGAGCTTCTGGACGAATACGACGCGTCCATGGACCGACTGCTACGAGACATTGATGGCGCCCGGCATAGTGTTCACCTGCAATATTACATTCTTGCAGATGATGACTCCGGACAGGCAGTCGAGGGGGCGTTGATCCGCGCCGCTCAGCGCGGGGTCCGTTGCCGTGTTCTTATGGATTCCTTGGGCTCCCGCGGCGCGCTGAAGACCCTTGCCCCGAGACTGCGCGCCTCCGGGGTGGACGTACTGGGAATGATGCCCGTCGGTAGCCTGCGCAGCAAAACCGTCCGGTTTGACCTGCGCAATCACCGTAAGATTGCCGTCATCGACGGGGAAATAGGCTACGTGGGGTCTCAGAACATCGTGAACGCGGAATACAAGCCGGGGATTTCTTACGAGGATGTGGTCGTGCGGGCGCGCGGCCCCGTGGTCTCACAGTTACAGGTTGTTTTCCTGGCGGATTGGTCCTACGAGTCCGATACGATCATTCAAGATGACAAACTCCTCGAACCGCAGGGTGCCGCAGGACATTCGCTAGCCCAGGTACTGCCGAGCGGGCCGGGCTATGGACGCACAAACGCTCAGATGGTCTTGGTGGCGCTCATCCACGGGGCGCAGCAGCGCGTCGTCATTGCCACGCCGTATTTCGTGCCGGACGAACCACTCTTGCAGGCCATCGAGACCTCCGTATTACGCGGAGTCGAGGTGCACTTGGTGGTCTCTGAAAAAGCCGACCAGGTATTCGTATCCTTCGCGCAGCGGTCGTACTACGACCAGTTGCTTACTATAGGCGTCCGGATTCACCTTTACCGCCCGCGGTTTCTCCACGCCAAACACGTGAGTATTGACAACGCCGTGGCGCTCATCGGGTCCAGCAACGTAGACATACGGTCTTTCGCGCTCAACAGCGAGGTCAACCTGCTCGTGTACGACGCGGACGTGCTGAACGCCTTGAGACAAATCCAGGAACGCTACTTTGCCCATAGCAGCATCCTGACGGTCGAGGAATGGGCCAAACGGCCTGCGGCAAAAAGGACATGTCAAAGCATTGCCCGCTTGGCAAACTCCATTCTGTAAGAGCGTGTCGCAAGAGCAGCCTGCGTTTCTTGATCGCTGTCTCAGAAGCCTTCTACGGTAAGCGCTTGTAATACTGGGCCGCTGTTACAAGAGAAGGAATTCCAGTGTCGTGTCCCATGACTGGCCTCGCAAAGTCGTTGCCCGGGGTTCCTTCCCATCCCCCGCATACGCGCCACGAGTAGCGTCCAACTTACCCTCTTTGCCGAAGTGGCCGCCTAAGCACGCCCAATCTGCGAAAAACTTGGCGAAGCCGTGGCGGAAGAGTCCTTGTGCGCAGACGATAAGTGGGGTAAACTGACGTCCTCGGGACAATAGAGGCGGTTTCCCGGTCACGAGGAACCAGCCAGGACACAAGCGAGTCGAATTTGCCAATCCATGGACATCGTCGCGGTAGACGGGAGGTAGGTTTCAATGAGAACGCAATCGGTGGGACAAATCGGGGTTTGCAGTTGGTCGCTTCAAGCCGCCGGGCCGCGGGACCTGGCGGAGAAGGTAACCGCGCTCGGCCTCGATAAGGTGCAATTGGGCCTTACGCCGCACCGCGATGATCCGGGCGCCTGGGACGGTGTCCGGGAGATTCTGGCCGAGGCGGGCATTCGCATCGTGTCCGGCATGTATTCGACGGTGGGGGAGGACTACACCACGCCCGAGACCATCCGCAGGACGGGCGGTGTCGTGCGCGATGAACACTGGGAGGAGAATCTCCGGTTGGCGATGGCCACTGCCGCGACAGCCAAAGCGATGGGCTTGAGCTATGTCAATGCGCACGCCGGCTTCCTGCCCCATGACCCGGAGACCCCCCAGTACGAGAAGCTTTGCCTCCGCGTCGTGGCGCTCGCCAAGGTGTTTGGGGACAACGGCGTCACCCTGCTGCTCGAAACCGGGCAGGAGACCGCGCAATCGCTGCTCGCATTCCTCGGAGAAATGAAGAAGCGCGGCGTCGAGAGCGTCGCGGTGAACTTCGACCCCGCCAACATGATCCTCTACGATATGGACAATCCCATCGAAGCGCTGCGGCTGCTCGTGCCGCACGTCCGCCAAGTTCACGTCAAGGACGCCCGGCGAACGACCGTCAAAGGCCAGTGGGGCGAGGAAGTCGTTGTCGGCACGGGCGAAGTGGACTGGATCGCCTTTGTCCGAATCCTGGCCGAGGCGGACTTCGACGGCGGCTTCATCTTCGAACGCGAAGCGGGCGAGAACCGGCTTGGCGATATTGCCCAGGGCATACGCGCGTTGACTGCGGCGATGAAAGCAGTGGGGGAGTAGCGCGCCGCGGCTTCATCGGCCGCCGTCCGTGTGTCAAGTATGGGTCAAGAACAAGAAACCACCCACAACCTCGACGGGCAAGCCGCCAACCGCCCGCAACGTTTGATATCGCTATCCCGAATCCGTGCTTACCCGAGGGCTTTCTTCAGGATGGCGCGCGCTTTCGCCGCGTCCCCGGCGCTGTCAAAGGCGATGCAGGCGACCATCTTCCTGCCCTGAGCCATGGCCGAGATGCCGCGAAGATTGATCCCCGCGCCCGCCAGTGCTTGCGCCATGCACGCGCCGACGCCGGTCTTGTCCGGTCCTTCGACGCGCAGCGCGGCGATCTTGGCGTCCTTCGTGAGCCCCGCGCTTCGGGCCGCGCGCACGGCGGCGGCGCCCTTCACCGGCGCGGCGAAAACGATGCCGCGTCCGGGCGCGTCGCGCCGGGCCAGCAGAAATTGCAGGCAGACCTTCGCCTCCGCCAGGGGCGTCAGCACCGCCGCAAGCGCGCCGGGCTTGTCGTCAATGCCGCCGCTGAATACGTCGACTTTTTCGATGGTGTAGGGCATGATGCGACCTCCCTCCGTTCAGGTTGTTGTAACGACTCGCGCCGTTCGGGCCATTATTATAGCACACGCGGACCTTGGGCGGAGGCGTCCGGAAGAACACAGTTCAAGGAACGCTTCGCGTAATCAGCGTGGTGCGCGGCGACGAAGCGCGGCCGGCTTCAGTGCGGCAAGAAGCATCCTGGCCCTATCCCTCGGGAAGAGGGGGCCAATCTGTCCGCCCGGTCCGATCTGTCCGATTTGTCCGATCGGTCGGATCGGTAAGAGGACGCGCGCACGGCTGGCGCGTCCCGCGTCATATTTTCCCGGGGCAGGATGCCCCCGCTCCCGTGGGGGGGCGATTACGCCGCGACTTGACACCGGGCAGCTATTTGGCTAAAATACCAAATAGCAAAGGATACGCACCCCATGAATCCAAACGCACAAGCCCGATGCGACGCCCGCGCCAGGGTCTTCAAGGCCCTCGGACATCCCGCGCGCCTCTACATGGTAGAGGAACTCGGCAAGGGCGAACGCTGCGTCTGCGAATTGACGGAGCTGCTCGGCCTCGACATGTCCACCGTATCCCGGCATCTGGCGGTGCTCAAGGCGGCGGGCGTGGTCGATGACGAAAAGCGCGGCCTCCAGGTTTTCTACCACCTGAAGGTGCCGTGCGTGCTCAACCTCTTCGGTTGCGTCGAGGGCGTCCTCGAATCGAACGCCCAGGCGCACCTTGCGGCTGTGGGGAAGGCGTAACGCGGCCGCAGGTGGACCCGGTGATCAGGAGCGAGCGTTTTACTGGCGCTTCCTTGGTAATTGCGCCAAATAGACACGGAGTGCCCCGATGGAATGGAACAAGGAATGGAGGCCCCTCGCGGCCATCGCCGCGGCGTTTCTCGTCTGCTTCTACCTCCCCGTCGGCTGGGCACGCTTCGACGACGCCGTCATGGAGGCGCTGCACCTGGTCAAATGGTACGCCCGCGAACACGTCGTGCTCTGCCTCATCCCGGCCTTCTTCATCGCGGGCGCGATCGCCGTGTTCGTCAGCCAGGCGTCCGTGATGAAATACCTCGGGGCCAACGCGCCGAAGGCGCTCGCCTACGGTGTGGCGTCCGTCTCGGGAACCATTCTGGCGGTGTGCTCCTGCACGGTGCTGCCCCTATTCATGGGCATCTACCGCATGGGCGCGGGCCTCGGCCCCGCCACAACCTTCCTGTATTCGGGTCCCGCCATCAACGTGCTGGCCATCATCCTTACCGCGCGCGTGCTCGGGCTGCAACTGGGCATTGCGCGCGCCGTGGGCGCCATCCTGTTCAGCATCGTCATCGGCTTGCTGATGCACCTGATTTTCCGCAACGAAGAACTCGAGAAGGCCAAGGCCGCGGCAATACTGCCCGAGGTCGAGGTGGACCGCCCATTGTGGAAGAACGCCCTCTACTTCGCGTCGATGGTGGCAATCCTCGTCTTCGCGAATTGGGGCAAGCCGGATGGGACCGAAGGCTTCTGGTACGTCTTGTATGCGTCGAAATGGGCGCTTACCGGGATAGCTGCGCTGGGCCTCGGCGCCATGCTTGTGGCGTGGTTCGGCGTGCGCTGGTGGAAGGTCGCGGCCACCGCCGCGGCCACGGTCGCCGCGGCGCTGCTGGTCCCGCACGCGCCCATGGTTCCGTTTCTCGTAGGCGTGCTCGGCCTCGCGTACATCACCAACACCAACGGCGAAGGAATGCAGGCCTGGTTTGCGTCCACCTGGACCTTCGCCAAACAGATTCTGCCCCTGCTCCTTCTCGGCGTGCTCGCCGCGGGGCTGCTCCTGGGCCGTCCGGGCGAAGAGGGGCTCATCCCCTCGGAATGGATTGCCGGGCTCGTGGGCGGCAACAGCGTCCGGGCGAACCTCTTCGCGTCCGTAGTGGGCGCGTTCATGTACTTCGCGACCCTCACCGAAGTCCCCATCCTGCAAGGCCTGATCGGCAGCGGCATGGGGAAAGGCCCCGCGCTGGCGCTGCTGCTGGCGGGCCCGGCCTTGAGCCTGCCGAACATGCTCGTTATCCGCGGCGTACTCGGCACGCGGAAGACCGTCGTATTCGTCTTGCTCGTGGTGGTCATGGCGACAATCGCTGGTATCGTCTACGGAACCGTTTTCTGAACCCTGGGCATATGGCCCGGAAGCGCCTGAATGAAAGGATGAACTGATGAGGAAGGTACACGTCCTGGGAACGGGATGCATGAAGTGCCGGAAACTGGCGGAGACCGCGGAGGCCGCCATCGAGGCCTTGGGCGTCCCGTGCGAGCTCGAGAAGGTGACCGACATCGAGAAGATACTCGATTTCGGCGTCATGACCACGCCCGCGATCGTCGTCGACGGCGAGGTCAAGGTCGCCGGGCGCGTGCCGTCGCTCGATGAAATGAAGGCGCTGCTCGAAGGTGAGAAGGTGTAATACATGTCGACGCCCGTGCGGTCCGTCGCTCGATGAAATGAAGGCGCTGCTCGAAGGTCTATAGCCTTGGGAATGCTTGAAGAGTGCATTGCGCGCGAAAGCGCGACAACTGGACGAGGAGACGAGGTATGCAATTGAAAGCCGTGGTTACTGTCGTGTTATTGGCATTTGTCGTGGGCAGCGTCGGGTACATGGTCGCGCGCGACGCGCGATCGACCGACGAGACGGCGCGGGAACGTCCTGACGCGATCGCTGCAAATGCGTCGCAGGCGGAAGACGCTCTGGCGGACGCGACGGCGCATGCCTCGCCTGTCCGCCACGTGTATTACTTTCACCGAACCCAGCGTTGCTCGACCTGCCTCGGCATCGAGTCGCATACGGAGGCGGTCCTGCGCGATCGCTTCGCGCCGGAACTCGGTCAAGGCGCGCTGACGTGGGCCCCGTGCAACGTGGATGAACCGCGCCACGAGCACTTCGTCCGCGACTTCGAACTACTGTTCAGCGGTGTGATAATCGCCGAAGAACAGGACGGCAAGATCCTGCGATGGAAGAACCTCGAGGACGTCTGGAAACTGGCCCATGAGCCCGAGAAACTCCGCGATTACCTCACAACGGAAATCCAACGGTTCATCGGGGAAGGGTAAGCCATGAGCGCGCTTGCAGCCGTCGCGGCCGCCCTGTGGCTCGGCATCCTCACATCGATCAGCCCGTGCCCCCTCGCGACCAACATCGCCGCCGTCTCGTTCATCGCGCGCCTGCTCGATACGCCCGCGCGCGTAGTGGCCTCGGGCCTCGCCTATACCTTGGGCCGCGCCGCCGCCTACGTGCTCCTCGCCGCGGTGCTGGTGACCAGCCTGCTTTCCGCGCCGCAGGTCAGCCACTTCCTCCAGAAGTATCTCGGCATGGCCCTCGGGCCGATCCTCGTGATCGCGGGCATGTTCCTGCTCGAATTGCTCACGCTCCCAAGTTTCGGCGCGCGCACCGGCGCGGCATGGCAGCGACGCGCCGCGTCCCTCGGCGTCGCCGGGGCCGCCCTGCTCGGGTTCGTGTTCGCCCTCTCCTTCTGCCCCATTTCCGCCGCGTTGTACTTCGGCAGCCTGCTCCCCATCGCCGTCGAGCAACAGTCCCCGCTCTTGCTGCCGGCGCTGTACGGCGCGGGCACCGCCCTGCCCGTGTTGCTCTTCGGACTCCTCATCGCCTTCGGCGCGCGCTCGGTCGGCCTCTGGTTCAACCGCCTCAACGCCTTCGGCTACTGGGCCCGTCGCGCCACGGGCGTTGTGTTCATCCTCGTGGGCGTCTACCTGACCCTGACCCATGTGCTCGGCTGACCGTCGGACGCGGCGCCGGGCCGAGGCTTGACAAGCGCCGTATATTTTGATAATATTGGAAACATGGAAATACAAGACGCCATACGCGCACTCGCCGCACTCGCGCAGGAAACCCGACTCGCCGTGTTCCGACTCCTCGTGCGCGCAGGGCCCGACGGCATGCCCGCCGGCGCCATCGCCGAAACGCTCGGCGCGCCCCCCGCGACGTTGTCGTTTCACCTGTCGCATTTGCACGACGCCGGACTGCTCGAGCGGCGGCGGTACGGGCGGTCCTTGTGGTACTCCGTGGATTTCGCCGGGTTTCGGACACTGGTCGAGTACCTGCAGGAGGATTGTTGCCAAGGCCGCGCGGAATTATGCGGTACGCCGCCGAGTGCGGCCGCGCGGCGGTCCAAGCCCGGTTGCGCCGCAGGGAGAACACCGAGCCGATGCAAGACGAAGAACGCAAAGTGAAGGTACTTTTCCTCTGCACGGGCAATTCGTGCCGGAGCCAGATGGCCGAAGGCTGGGCGCGCGCCCTCAAGCGCGACGTCATCGAGGCCCACTCCGCCGGCATCGAGACCCACGGACTGAACCCGATCGCCGTTCGCGTCATGGCAGAGGTCGGCGTGGATATATCGGGCCACCGCTCGAAGCATGTGGACGAGTTGAAGGAAGTCCCCTTCGATTACGTTGTGACCGTGTGCGCCGACGCGCACGAGTCGTGTCCCCGTTTTCCGGGCTCGGCGAAGGTGGTCCACGCGCCGTTCGACGACCCGCCCCGCCTCGCCCGCGACGCCAAGACGGAAGAACAGGCGCTGCGCCATTACCGCCGCGTGCGCGACGAAATCAGGGTGTTTGTGGAACAACTGCCGGAATCTTTTACGAGAGGAGCACCATCATGAGCGATAAGGAAACAGTTCGAGAGAAGGTGCGTCAGGGTTACGCCGCGATTGCCGAATCCGGCGGTTCGTGCTGCGGCCCGGCGAAGTCCTGTTGCGGCGGCGGCGACAACGCGACGCAGCTCGCGCAATCCATAGGCTACGACACGGAAGAATTGGCGAGTTTGCCTGACGGCGCGAACATGGGCCTGTCGTGCGGGAACCCCGTCGCGCTCGCCTCGCTGCGGCCCGGCGAGGTCGTGCTCGACCTCGGCAGCGGCGGCGGCTTCGACGTGTTCATTGCAGGCAAGAAGGTTGGACCAGACGGCCGCGTGATTGGCGTGGACATGACGCCGGAAATGGTAGGCAAGGCCAGAAAGAACGCCGCCGCCTATCGCGAACGCACCGGCTGGGACAACGTCGAGTTCCGCCTCGGCGAAATCGAACACCTGCCCGTCCCCGACAACTCGGTGGATGTGGTCATATCGAACTGCGTCATCAACCTGTCCCCGGACAAGCCCCAAGTCTGGCGCGAGATCGCCCGCGTCCTCAAACCCGGCGGGCGCGTCGCCGTCTCGGACCTCGCGCTTCTCCAACCGATTCCCGACGCCGTGGCGGCCATGGTCGAGGCGCTGGTGGGCTGCGTGGCCGGCGCGGCGCTCGTCGAGGACACCGAGCGCATGGCCCACGCCGCGGGACTGACGGACATTCGACTCGCGAAGAAGCCCGGATACGTGGACGCGATGACAAACGTCAACGACCCGCTCTATCGGCGGATGCTCGAAGCGCTGCCCGCCGGCGCGAAGCCCTCGGACTACGTCGTGAGCCTCGAAGTGGATGCGCGCAAGCCGGATACGCGGTAATCGCGCGGTGAAGAGGAGTTGTACTGGATTCCCCGCATTCGCGGGAATCCAGAGAACATGACACATGACCCTTAACGGACTGCAAATGGAGCGGTAAACATGGCAACCGTGAACGACGCGACCTGTGCGCCTTCGTCGAAAGCGTCGATGAGCATCTTCGAGCGGTACCTGACCTTGTGGGTCGGACTCTGCATCGTGGGCGGCATTGTGCTCGGCAAGATCGCGCCCGGCGTGGCCGCCTACCTCGACAGCCTCGCGATCCGCGTGAACAACGCGCCGGTGGTGTCCATCCCCATCGCCGTCTGCCTCTTCTTCATGATGTACCCCATCATGGTCAAGATCGACTTTGCGAGCGTCATCGCCGCGGGCAAGAGCGGCAAGCCCGTCCTGCTGACGCTCTTCGTCAACTGGGCGATCAAGCCGTTCACCATGTACGCCATCGCGCTCCTCTTTCTCGGCGTGCTGTTTCGGGGTTTCATTGGCGCGGACGCCACGGACCTCGTGAAGATGCCCTTCGGACTCGACCTCCCCGTCGGCGCGGCCTACGGCGCGGGCACGGTTGTGCTGCACGAGGGCGTGAAGATGCTCGAAGTACCGCTCTGGCGCAGCTACCTCGCGGGATGCATCCTCCTCGGAATTGCGCCGTGCACCGCCATGGTGCTCGTCTGGGGCTATCTCGCCCGCGGCAACGACGGCCTCACCCTCGTCATGGTCGCCATTAACTCCTTGACCATGCTGCTGCTCTACGGCGTGCTCGGCGGATTCCTGCTCGGCGTCGGGCGGCTGCCTGTGCCGTGGCAGGCGCTCGCGCTGTCCATCGCCGTTTACGTGGCGCTGCCCCTCGTCGCCGGGTATCTGTCCCGCAAGTGGATCATCGCGGCAAGGGGCGAGACCTGGTTCAGGGAGCGATTCCTGCACATCCTGACCCCCATCACCATCATCGCCCTGCTCATTACGCTCGTGCTGCTATTCTCCTTCAAGGGCGAGGTCATCCTCGGAAATCCCCTGACCATCCTCTGGATTGCCGTCCCCCTCTTCCTCCAGACCTGCTTCATCTTCGCGTTGGCCTATACCGCGGCCCGTCTCTTGCGACTCCGTTACGAGGACGCCGCGCCCGCCGCCATGATCGGCGCCTCCAACCATTTCGAGGTGGCCATCGCGACGGCCGTCATGCTCTTTGGGCTCTCGAGCGGCGCGGCCCTGGCCACCGTGGTCGGCGTGCTCATCGAGGTGCCCGTCATGCTCATGCTCGTGCGATTCTGCCTGAGGACCCGCCGCTGGTTCGCCTGACCCGCCCCTGACGGGATCTCACGCCGCCGACAATGCTATGCTCGGGCGGCGTCGCCGCGAAACCGGCGCGCGCCGCATGAACAACGGAAAACGGGGAGCGGAAGGAGCGCATGACCACGGAATCCAAGGGCACGATGCATCCCTCCGGGTTGTCGCGCGATCACCGCGTGTGGCGCTGGCGCATCCTAATCTCGACCTACTTGGCCTACGCCGGGTATTACCTCACCCGCAAGGTCTTCACGATCTGCAAGACGACGCTCGCCGCCGAATTCGCCGTCGGTCTGGACAGGATCGCCCACATCTGGACCGCCTACCTCGTCGCCTACATGGTCGGCCAGTTCATGAACAGCTTCCTCGGCCGCAAGTACGGCCCCCGCGCGCTGATCCTCGGCGGTTTCGGCGGCACCATCGTCATCAACCTCATCTTCGGGTTTACCGACTCCTACTGGACCTTCATGGCCTTTATGGTCTTCATGGGCCTCCTTCAGGCCACCGGATGGCCCGGCGTCGTCGGCGGCGTCGCCCAGTGGCTGCGACCGAAGGAACGCGGCTCGATCATGGGCGTCTGGTCCACCAGCTACCTCGTCGGCAACATCATGGTGAAGTCCGCGGGCGGCTTCCTGCTCGCCAATCTAGGTTGGCGTTACGCCTTCTTCGGCACGACCCTCATCGCCTTCGCGATCTGGTGGCTCGTCTATGCCTGGCAACGCGACAAGCCCGAAGACGTGGGACTGGCCCCCATCATCGACGACGCCTCGGACGAACTCCGCGCGGTCCGCGCCTCGAACGAGGAACAAATCACCTTTCGCGAGTATATGCGGCTCCTGCTCAATCCCGTGGTGCCGCTCATGGGGTTGAGCTACTTCTTCATCAAGTTCCTGCGTTACGCGCTGGACTCATGGCTTCCCACCTTCCTCGACCTCCAGGGCATGAACGTGGACAGCGCCGCCTACTACTCGCAAATCTTCGATTTCGCCGGACTCGCCGGCGCCATCCTGGCCGGGTGGGCGCTCGACCGCGTCTTCCGCGGCAACTGGGCCGCGCTCTGCTTTACGATGGGATTGGGCATGGTCGCAGGGTATTACGTGGTGACACAGCTCGGCGCCAACCCGGTCGCGCTGGCCGTGAGTTTCGGACTCGTCGGATTCATGATGTACGGCCCCGACACCATCCTCTGCGGCGCGGCCTCCGTCACCGTCGCCGGCGAGCGCAACGGCGTGGCCCTCGCGGGCATCGTGAACGGCATCGCGAGCATCGGGCCGGTCGTTCAAGAGGAAGTAATCGGCTGGCTCATGAAGATCGACCCCTCCTTGCCGGAAGACGTGCAACGCCAGGCCGCTATCCAAAACACGAACCTGATGGGGCTTGCCCTCAGCATCGCCTTCGTCGCACTCATGCTCGTGCTCCTCTGGCGCGTCCGCATCGCCCACCGCCGCCACGCCCCCACCGCGTAAGCGCTTCCCCTGCCATCCTCCTCGTCGATCCCCTCTCCCCAAGGGAAAAGATCCGTCCGATCCGACCGATCCGATTCCTCCCCTCTCCCCCTCAGCCCGGCGTCCTCTCGATTTCCTGGCCCACCTCCAACGCCATCTCCGGCGCAAGCGACGGCTTCGGCGCGAAATACTTCCGCGCGCCCGCCTCACGGGCCGCGGCCTCGACCTGGCCTGCCTCGCCCCCGTAGATATAGACGTTAAGCGTCTCGAGACCCTTCGATCCGCGGACCAGGCGGCAGGTATCCACAGCGGACAAGTCGCGCATCGCCCCGCTGATCAGTAACGCCCGCGGCAATGCGCCGCGCAGATGAAGAAGCCCATCTAGCGTATTCGCGGACACGATCACGTCGGTGTTGCGCCGTTCGAAACACCGACGCAGCCGCGACGCGAAATCCGCGTTTTCATCAATCACGAGCACCCACGCGCCCGGCTTCTCGTGCCCGGAAACCCGTTCAAGCCGAGACGTGACAAAGAAGAGAATATCGTTCTGCGCCCGCTCCTGATTTGGCTCGAATTCGAGCCCGAGAAACACGCCGTCCGCCCCGCGGCGCACACTGCGCACCACTGTGCCCACGTTCTCAACGGTCACCCCGTCCGGCAGCGCGAACGTCAGCCGCGCTTTCTCCGGGACCTCGGCCGGCGCCTCCGCGCACTCCACGCCGCAGCCGCCCGCGCTGACGTCGCGAATTTCCCCCTCGATCTCCCGGCCGCCCGAAAACGCCACCTTGCACGGCGCCTGTAACTTCACCCGTTCATGTTTGCGAAAGAGGACATACTGCACTTCCGTCGGCCACGTTATCCGCAGATACGGGCTGTTGCGCCGCGCGTCCCAATCGATGATGATCGCGTCGAAGGCACACGCGCGCCCCTCGTGCAGAAAACGCACAACGCAGGAACTGCCCTCCTGCATCGCCGCGAACAGGCCCGACTCCGTCTTCGGGCGGTCGAGCAACAAATGCGCCGGCTTGCGCCAACCGCGCAGCACCGACTTGAAGCGCGGCCCGTCCTTGCGGCCGGGCTCCGTATGCAACATGACGACCGCGCCCACTTCGAGGAAGCGCTCGATCTCCTTCTGTTCCGCAGGCATCCAGTCTACTCCCCGGCCTTCGCCGACCTGCCGACCGCTCACGCATTATACACCGGACCCGGCCAGCTCACGGCCGATCGCGCACCTCACCCGCGCCGACGGAATCGAAAAATCCCCAACCCGTTCCACCACTTCGCCAGATTGCTCTCGCCGTCATTGCGCAACTCGTAGAGCAGCGTCCACTCGTGCCGGGACTCCGCGATGGCCCTGTTCGTCCCTTCGACGGCCTCGCCCCAGTTCCAGTCATCCACGACCACCAGCGCCTCGTCCGCGAGCAGCGGCTCCGCCAGTCTGATCCCGTCATACTGCATCTCAGCCGTGTGCATGGCGTCGTAGAGATACAGCCCCACCGGCTCCGGCACGTGTTCCCGGTCCATGATCCCGCGGAAGTCCGCGTTGTAGAACGTGACGCGGTCCTCGACGCCGAACATGCGCAGGTTGTTCCGCAACACCTGCGCCGACCGCTCCGCGCTGTCCGTGAACTCGCAGAAATTGTCGCAGGCGTAGGCCTTGCGCGGCGGATTGTTCACAAGCACGCTCACCAATATCTTCCCCTGCAACGTGCCAATCTCGAAATAACACTCGCTCTCCGGCAAACACGAGAACGCCAACCGCATGACGTGCTGGTTCTTGACCGACGTCATCCCCTGCACGAGGAAGCACGGGTCAAAGAAACTGCGAACGAACGCCTGCTCGAAACCCGGCGTCGGCGCGTCCCGCTCCTGTGGCGGAAAAAACCGGTCAAACAACGCGCAAAACGTCGAGGTGTTCATGATCTTGGACCCGTTTCCTATCTTGCCTGCGGCAGCGCCGCGCGGCACACGTCCGGCTTGTTCGTGATGATCTTGTCCACGCCCCAGGAAGCGAAACGCTTGACGTCCGCCGGTTCGTCCACGGTCCACACCGCGGCCGTCTGCCCGTGCGCGTGAAAGTCGGCGATCCGCTCCGGCGTCCACGAGTCGTGCCTCGCATTCACGCCCTTCGCGCCAATCAACCGACTGAACCACACGGACCGCGGCCACCGGTCGGGATCCTCTTCCTCGTCGATGGTGAGCAGTTCGGTTCGCAGTTCGGGCGCCTCCGACACCGCAATCAGGCAGATCACCGGCGAGAACGACTGAATTGTCACCTGGGACTGCATGCCCTGCGCGCGTATCTCGCGGATGACCTGCCGCGTCAACGCCAGGTTGCGCGTGCCGCTCTTCGCGACCAGCCCCATCAGCGTCATCTGCAAGTCGAGCGTCATCGTCTCGTGACCCGCCGCCGTCCGCAGCACCTGTGCGATGAGCGCCGTGTCGTCCGCGCTGTTCTTGATCTCGACGTAGACGCCGATGCGGCCGCGCGCCAACTCGAGCGCCTCCGCCAGGGTCGGAATCGGTTCGCCCGCGAATTGCGGGTCGAACCACGCCCCCGCCTCGAGCGCCTTCAACTCCGCGAGCGTCAAATCTTCAACCCTCGCCTTCACGCCCGTCGTGCGCTCGATCTCGTCGTCATGGATTACGATCGCCTCGTCGTCCTTCGTCAGCGTGCAATCCAGTTCGAACCAATCGGCGTTCATTTCGATGGCGAGTCGAAACGCCGCCAGCGTGTTCTCCGGCGCGTACGCGCTCGCCCCGCGGTGCGCGATGATCTCGACCGCGCCCGCCGCGCGCTCCGGCCTCGTACCCGTGGCGCACCCGCTTCCCACGATCAGCCCGGCTACTACAATAGACATAATCCGGCTCTCTATTCCTTTCATGGCGGCTTGCTCCCTTCCACAATCGTGAAACGTGGCCGAAGTATACCGAACCCCGGAATGGAATGCATCGCGCCCGCGGCGGACGACAATCCGGGATCAGTAACCACCCGTAGAACGCGTGGTATGAGGAAGGCCCCATCAAGGGGCCAAAGAACCGATTGCGTGCTCGTGCTCGTGCTCGTAATCGTAATCGAGTCTTCCGCTCGTGCAAGTGAACGAGCCAGAGCACGACAACGAATCGGACTCCCGATTACGAGCACGAGCACGACTACGAGCACGAATTACTGCGCGGGGACGGCAGGGCCTAATGAATTCTCACCGGCAGCACCGGTGGATCAACTTCGATTCAGCGGCAAGCCCCCGTCCATCCGTCCGTGAAGCCGCGCCGGGCCGCGCGCTCGAGTATCTCCCGCCCGAACGCCTCGGGATCGAAGCGCCCCAAGCGCCGCGCGTTCCAATGCGTTATCGCCCACGCAAGCGTCGAGATCCCAACGCCGACCGCCGGATGGATGAAACCCAGTACCGCGAGCGCCAGCGCCACGATATGGTACGCGACGATCCAGACCGCGTTGATCATGGCTTTCGACAGCGCCTCGCGGGCAAGCAGCACCGCATACGGAACGCCAATCAATGCTCCCCCCGTCAAGGTGACGGACGCTTCCGGCGGTCCGCATTCCTTCCCCGGGCACAGCGCCGCCCCCGCGTCCGCGTGCGCCAACAAGCCCCGGTCTTCCGGAGAGGCGCTCACAAACAGCGTCTTGCCGATGGTCTCGCTCCGCAACTGGTCCAGCGCGTAGGCGCGGTCCCCGGGCAACACGTCCGCGACCACTTGCTCGATCCCGGCCTGCTCCGCGAGCACGGTCGCCGTCGCCTTGTTGTCGCCGCTGATGAGCGCGGCGCGCACGCCGAGAGCCCGCAGCAGTTTCGTCGCGCGGACCGAATCACGCCGCAAGGCGTCGTGCATCGCCAGCGCGCCCACCAAACGTCCGTTTACCGCCACCACGACGACGGTCTCCCCCCGAGACTGGTGTCCGGCGATGACGTCTTCCATCTCCGACAAGTCCACGCCGCGTTCCCGAAGCAGGCGGGGTCGCCCCACCAGCACCGTTGCCTCGCCCTTCCGCGCGGCCCCGCCCAACCCCGGAACCGGTTCGTAATCTTCCGCCGCTTCGATGGAGATACCGTCGCGTTGACACCTCTCGATAACGGCCCGCGCCAGCGCATGGGCCGCATGGGCCTCGACCGCCGCGGCCCATGCCAGGATTCCCCGATCCGTCACGCCGCGCGTGCAAGCAACCTCGCGCACCGATGGCCGCCCTTCGGTCAGCGTGCCGGTCTTATCGAAGACCGCGAGCGTCACTCCGCCCAGCGTCCGCGTCGCCGAAGCGTCCCGGAACAGCATGCCCCACGCGCGACCCGTCTCGCACGCTTGCGCCATCACCGCGCGAAAACCCGTACGCACCGCGAAGGGACTTAATACCGACAGCGCCGCGAGGGCGGCATACACCCCGCGCGTCCAGGCCGGCGCATCGTCCATCAACCGGAACGCCGCCCAAGGTCCGCCCCAGGACCGCCAGAACTCGGACAGGGCGGGCACAAGCAACCACAGAACCAGCGCCAAGACGGCACAGCAGAGCCCGGCCCAACCCACCGCGCGCGCCGCCTGCTCGCTCGAAATCGCCCCCCCTTCTTCTGTGCCGACGCACGCGCTCGCATCCGTATCGTCTCGGCCGGCTGCTTCTGCGTCGTGAGCAGGCGCGCCCGCCTCGTCCGTCTCCAGCCTCCTGAACGGGCCGTATATGCGACGCTGTGTGACGTGCATCGCCGCCGCCGTCGCCGCGGCGACGGCCAGCGGCGGCCCCAACCGCGCCGAAAGACTGCAAAGCAGGACAATGAATAGAGGAACCGCAAACAACGACGCTTCGGAGTGCCAGCGACGCCACGCATCCCGAAGCCCCCACGAAGCCAGCGGTACCCCCACGGTCAGCAGGAAGATCGCCCCGCATATTCCGCCCAGCCAGAGTATCTTCTGTGACGGCGCCTGCGTGCTGATGATATGCAACGCAACCACGACGGCGGCCAGGCTCCACGCCAAGATCGGTGATCGGGAAATGATGATATGCAGACTTTTATGTATGTTTGCGTTCATTAGCGTATATTATCGTGTGTTTGTGCGACTCGCCGCGAAAGTGTCCCGACCGATTCGCAACCGTAGTGTAACAAGAATGAAGGCTGGCGAGAAACACAATAGATCAAACGATGTGCCTGACAGGAAAGACAAAACCGACACGCCCCGCTGCGCCAACAGCCGCTTAGATCGCCTCGTAGACCGACGCGGTGCACAGCGCCTGGATCGGGGCAGGGGAGACGGTCTTGCCTCCCGCCCGCCACGTTGGCGGCGGCCGATTGCGGCCCTTCTCCTGCACCCAGCCTCGCGCAAACGCCAGGCCACTATTGAATGGCGGCGCGCCCGCTTCGTCTGGTATGACGAAGCGCCTGAAGGCGCACAGAGGAGAATGAACCATGAAGAACAGTCGCACACTACCAGGATTGGCGCTACTCCTTGGCGCAAGCCTGCTTATGGCGCCGACAGTCTCCGCGCAGGAGGCGTTGCACGCGCGCGTGAGTTTTGACGCCGGCAGCACGATGGTCCAGGGACGCGAGGACGCGGACTGGGCCAATGCGCCGACGAATACGTTGGTCTTCGGCGGGGACACCCTCTGGGTGGACCAGCGGGGCACTGCCGAGGTCGAGTTCGCCGGCGGCTCGTACCTCCGCATGGCCGACGGCAGCAAGGCGGAAATCACCGCCTTGCCCCCGAGCGCGACCGTGCGTGTCTGGGTCGGGTCGGTCTATGTTCATCGGCTTAACCGCGCCACCGGCGAGTTCGTTGTGACCACGCCGGCCGGCACGGTCCAGGTGGACAAGAACACGAACTCCCGCGTGGACGTCGCGGCAAACGGCGCGACGGTGGTGTCGGTGCGCTGGGGCCGCGCCACTGTCCGTGCAAACGGGGACCAGCCCGTTACCGTGGTCGACGCCCAGCGTGTGTACGTCGACCCCGGTATGCTCCCCTCGCTCCCCGTCGCCTTCGACCGGGCGGTCGAGGACGCCTTCGATACATGGAACCGGGAGCGCTGTGAAATCCTCGTCAATGGCATCAGTCGCGTCCCCAGCACCGTCACGGTGACGCCGACCACACTGGGCGCGGCGGAACTCGCCTCGTCCGGCGAGTGGGTGTACGTCGAGAATCGCCACTACTGGCGTCCCACCGTTGTCGTGGACTACGTGCCGTATCGCTACGGCCATTGGAGCTACGTCCCGACATACGGCCACGTCTGGGTCGGCCACTACGGCTTCTCCTACATCACGTCGCACTACGGACGCTGGAACTACTTCCCGACCTACGGCTGGTGCTGGAGTTACGACCCCATCTGGGCGCCGGCCTGGGTCGCCACCGCGCGCTATGGACCCTACTTCGTCTGGACGCCCATCGACTTCTACAACAGGCCCGTGTTCTGGGGCAATGCGTCGTATTTCTCTCTCGGCGGCCTGCGATGGAACTTCTATGCATGCAGCTTCGCGCCCGTTGACTACGTCTACTGGGGCCCGAGCTACATTCGCCCGCTGTATGGGAGTAACATCCCCACCATTTACGCCAACAACGTGACCATATGGAACATCTACGGCGGCAGCCGTTACCCCGACCGCCACCGCATCCCCTATCAGGACAACCGGCTCACCGTGCGCGACTACAATCCCCCGCGCAGCATCCGCGGACCGGAAGTCTATGGCCCTTCGGGGCGCGCCGCCACTGATCGTGTGCGAGTCCTCGAAGCCAGCGCCGGACGCGAACGCTTCTCCACGGTGGACCCCGCCGCGCCGCGTAGCGTCCGCACCGCCTCGGCCACCGGCGGGCGCAGCGCGAACGTGCGCACCATCAACCAAATCGAACGCCCCAGCCGCGACGCCTTCCTGCGCGGTGACGTTGGCCGCGACGGCGCGCCGGCCGCCGTGCGTAATGCGCGCAGCGACGTCGATAACGAAGCCGCGCGCGGGCGCACGCGCACGGACCGTTCGGGCGCGCCAGGCGCGCCGTCGGCGTCGCCTCCGGAACGCACCGCGCCCTCGGTGACCCGGCCCGACGCCGTGTCGCCGCGGACACCGGGCGAGCGTAAGGGCCCGTCAATTCGCACGGAGCCCCCGGCGGCTTCTTCCACGGGTCGGACCGCCCCTTCGGGACCGTCGCGGTCCACCGGCCCGACCATCAGGACCACGCCGACCCCGTCCGGGCCATCCGTGACGCGGACGGTTCCGGGTCCTTCGCGCTCGGACAGCACCTCCGTGCGCACGGCGCCCACTCGGTCGGCCCCGAGCCCGCGCACGGCCGCGCCGACGCCCAGTGCGCCGGTTACGCGATCCGCGCCCAGCAGCCCTGCGCCATCGCGCACATACACGGCCCCGAGCGCCCCTGTGCCGTCGCGCACATATACGGTCCCGCGTAGTTCCGCGCCATCGCGCAGCTACACGGCCCCGAGCGCCCCTGCGCCGTCGCGCACGTACACCGCGCCGAGCAGCCCTGCGCCGTCCCGTGGTTCGAGCGCCCCAACCCGGTCTGCCCCCGGCGGGCGGGGCCGATAATGGCGTGCAATTGGAATAGTGAATTAGTGTCAGAGAACAAAGGTACAAGCACTATGATGCGGAAACTCTCCTCCAACACGCGGGCGTTAGCCTTTCCCGGCATGGTTGCCGTGGCCGCGATGCTCGCCGGCTGCCCGATTGACGAAATCGCGAATCCCGAATATGACGCTGGTTTTGACGAGGGCTTTCTCCAGGATGACTGGTACTGGACCGGTTTCGACGACGGCTACTACACCGTCGACGGCGGCCCCATCTACTACCAGGGCTCGGATATCCCCTATTACGACGACGGCTCATACGAGGCGGGCTTCTGGGACGGAGTATGGTACGCCTATAACGACGGCTACTTCGTCGATTACGACTACGCCTTCACCATCGGGTTCAGCGAAGGCTACGACGCCGCTTTCGCCATTGATTGGCCGCAGTACATCGCGGGCGACGAACACATCGAGTGGCTGGACGGCGGCTTCAGCGACGGCTACAACGACGGCTTCTCGGAGGGACGTATCTTCGGCGCGTATGACTACGAAACCGGCCTGCCCTTCGACTGGCTGGACGCGATGCTCGATTATCGGTATGGAACGGACCTGATCGTCGTGGACGCGAACAACCGCGAGATCGGCACCGGCGTTTACGGCCCCGTTTACCTGTACGAATACGGGACCGACCCCATGGACCTGATCAAGTCCACCCGTGTCTTGCGGCACCCGACCGGACGCGAGGTCCCGGCCATCCGCGGCGCGAGTTACGCCAAAGCCGAAGCGCCGCCGCTCAGCTATCGCACACTGCCCGCCGACGTGCGGAGCAACTTGAGCGTCGCCCCGACGCAAAGCCCGCGCGGCGCGCGCTCCCTCAGTCTGGGGACCACTTGGCTCCAGCGCGTCGAGGCCTATCGCGGCACACTGGGCAAGGCGCAAGTGAAACCCTTCGTCCGCGGGACTGACGCCGGTTCGTGACGCACGACCGGCGCGCAGCCTCAAGCGGCTCGAAAAGGAGTTTCTGGCCCAGGGCGGGCTGCGGGAGCGAATGACCCGCGCTCGTCTCGCCGCACGCGACAAGCAGCGTAGCGACGCCGCCACGCGGCGAGACACTTTCTGAGCGGCATTGCAGGCGCGCCTTCCCGACTTGCAACACGCAGAAATCCTTTCTATAGTGCCTCGTGTTTGTTTTCTTGGGCGAGGCCGCAAGCAAGGGAGAACTGAATCATGGTCGCTGTAAACTCGACAATGCTTCCGCTGGGCACGCAGGCGCCCGACTTCAGCCTGCCCAACGTCGACGGCGGCACGGTATCCTTGGCCGATTTCCGCGGCAAGAAAGGGCTGCTCGTCATGTTCATCTGCAATCATTGCCCGTTCGTCAAGCACGTGCGCGCGGAGCTTGCGCGCCTGGGGCACGACTTTCAGCGGGAGGGTGTCGGCGTCGTGGCCGTCATGCCGAACGACGTGGCGAACTACCCCGACGACAGCCCCGCTAAGATGAAGCAGGAAGCGCAAGACGCCGGCTATACGTTCCCGTATCTCTACGACGAAACCCAGGCCGTCGCGAAGGCATACCGCGCGGCCTGCACGCCCGATTTCTATCTCTTCGACGCGGACCTTCGGCTCTTCTATCGCGGCCAGTTGGACGACAGCCGCCCCGGTAACGGCGTACCCGTCACGGGCAATGACCTGCGCGTCGCCCTTCGCGCCCTGCTCGCCGGAGAGGAGCCGCCGGTGGTGCAGCGCGCGAGTATCGGCTGCAACATCAAGTGGAAAGCCGGCAATGCGCCCGACTACTTCACGCAGTGAACGGCCGCCTGTGGATGATTGCCATGCAGGCGCCTGCAAACGCGCGTTCGGAGTGTCCTGATGGCGCTGATTAAGGCGGGGAAAGCGAGCGAGCTGCCGCCGGGCATGGCCCGCTGCGTGTCGCACGGCAACGCGCCGATCGCGGTCTTCAACATCGGCGGCGCGTTCTACGCCTGCGACGACACGTGTCCGCACGCGGGTGGATCGCTGCATGAGGGATTTGTCGAGGGCACAACGGTGACCTGCCCGTGGCACGGCTGGGCCTTCGACCTGGCGGCGGCGCCGAAGGCCCCGTGGGATGGTGTTCGCCGTTACCGGGTCATTGTCGAGGGCGATTTGCTCCAGGTCGAGGTTCCAGACTGAGTTACGCGGCCACAACCTGAAAGGCGCGGCGGCATGCTTGTACACAGCGTATACTTCTGGCTGAAAGAGGACATCGACGCGACGGAATACGAAGCGTTCCGCGCGGGACTCGAATCGCTGCGCGATATCCCGGGCGTCGTCGACCTGTACGTCGGCGTGCCCGCCGCCACGCCGCCGCGGCCCGTCGTGGACGCATCATACACGTTCGGCCTTGTCGTCGTGCTCGAAGAACTCGATGCGCACGACCGCTACCAGGCGCATCCGCTGCACAAGGCCTTCCTCAAGCAGTTCTCGAACTACTGGGCGAAGGTGCTGGTCTATGATGTAATCTGACCTCGTGGCACGGGCGTCCCGCCCGTGACATATCATGCGCGGGATGCTCTTGCCACACGTAGCATAAGGGAGGGCGCATGGAGACTTTTCGCGACCAAGTCATCGTCGTCACCGGCGCATCGGAGGGCATCGGCCGTGCCATATGCCTCGGCCTCGCGCCGGAGAAACCGAAACTAGCGCTCGCCGCGCGCAACGTCGTTCGGCTCGAATCCTTGAAGGCTGAGTGTGAAGCGCACGGCGCGGAGGCGTTGGTCGCACCGACCGACGTTACCTCGCAGGACGCCTGCAAGGCGCTGATCGACCAGACGGTCGCGCGATTCGGCCGCATCGACGCGCTGGTAAACAACGCGGGCCGCACCATGTGGACCACCCTCGAAGACGTAACCGACTTGTCCATCTTCGAGCAGTTGATGCGTCTGAACTATCTCAGTTGCGTCTATTGCACCTATTACGCCCTGCCGCATCTGAAACAGTCGCGCGGCCGTATCGTCGCCGTGTCCAGCGTCGCGGGGCTCGCGGGCGTGCCCACGCGCACCGGATACAGCGCCAGCAAACACGCCATGTTCGGGTTCTTCAACTCGTTACGCATCGAACTCGCGGCGGCGGGCGTATCGGTCACGATGGCGGCCCCAGATTTCGTGCTCTCCGAGATGCACCGCCGCGCGTTCAACGGCGCCGGCGGCGCACTCGGCAAGAGCCCCATGCAGGAAGACCAGATCATGACGGCGGATGCGTGCGCCCGGCTCATCATCGAGGCGATGCGCCGCCGCAAGCGGCTGCTGCTTACCTCGCGGCGCGGCAAGATGGGGCACTGGCTGGCATTCCTGGCTCCCGGACTGATGGACCGGATCGCGGCGAAAGCCATTGCCCAGCGGAAGTAGCCGAGGTCTCAATCCGCCTCGCGGCAGATTCGAACGCCCTGGTCCGCCGTAACGAACGACGGCGCATTCCTGGACCGGAACGCGGCGCGGCAGCGCACGGCGGTGCGCATCATCGTGCCGCCGCGCAGCGCCCGCAACGACCCCGCTTCCGGGCCTTGGGGATCGATCTCGGGACTCGCCGCATAGTAGTCCGCCCCATACCGGTCCTGACAGAACTCCCATACATTGCCATGAATATCATATAGATTCCAGGGACTAGGCAGTTTGCGGCCGACCGGCTGCGTTGTCGGTGGAAACGGCATTCCGCTGCTGAAGACGTGCCACCCATAGTCATCCAGGAGCGCCGCGTCGTCCCCGAAGAAGAACTCGGTCTCCGCGCCGGCCCGGCAGGCGTACTCCCACTCGGCTTCCGTCGGAAGCCGGAACGCGCCCTCGCCCAAGGCGTTCAGCGCGGCGATGAAGCTCTGGCAATCGTCCCATGAGATACTTTCGACGGGCAGGTCGTCGCCGCGATGCGTCGACGGATTGTCCGGCATGTGGCGCGTCCATTCGGCCTGCGTCACCTCGTACCGGCCGAGCCAGAACCCCCGCGTGATGACCACGCGGTGGCGCGGGTGCTCGTTCTCGAATATCAGCGGGCTGTCGCCGCCGTAGGTCGCGTACACATCCTCGGGCGACATGGCGGACCCCATCATGAACTCGCCGGGCGGAATCCAAACGAACGCCATATTCGCGAACACGCGCGTTTGCCCTGGAAGCGGTTCCTCGCCCTCGCCCTCGCCTT